>JAIKWV010000015.1 GCA_024684435.1 Clostridiales bacterium | reverse complement strand
TGAAATGTACTCTTGCCAAAACGGCGTCAGCGAATACATCGCACAAATGGAACGCCTTACATATAAAGGACAATACCGCGTTTCCTCTTGGAACAACGACTATAAGATGCTCAAACATGTTCGCTGGGTCAGAAATCAGATTGCTCACGATTCCGGCACATTCCAAATCAGCGAACCTGACGATTTGGATTTTGTTCAAGATTTTCGCAGTCGTATTTTTTCCGGCGACGATCCGCTGACACTTTTAAGAAAAGCGATTGAGTCAGAGGACAGTCTTCGTAGACAGCAGAAGAAACAGGCATCGGAAGCCAAAATCCAAAGACCTCAAGTGCAACAATATACTTATCAAGTTCCACCCGAACTACCAAAATATACGCCTGAGAAGAAAAAATCTCGGGCATGGATCGGCGTTCTTGTCGGAGTCGGAATAGTTGCGCTCATCCTTTTGATTTTATACTTTAATCATTGACTCCTATGTACCGGAGCAGGTTTTCCTGCTCCTATTTGTTTATCCTCCTTCCTCACATTCTTCTCCGTCGTCGCCGTAGTGTACTTTGATCGGCGCGCAGGAGATATACTCCACCGAAACGCCCTGCCTCGTATCCTCCGAAAAGCGGGTCTGTTCGTCCGGGATCTCGAGATAGCCGACGAAGCGGTAGTAGATCACCACGCGTTGGGTGCGGTTCTTGCCCACGCCCTCGGTTTCGTGCACCTCGATCCTGTCGATCAGCTCTGTCAGAAGATTATTCGTCAGCATCTTCATTTCCATGAACCGGCGGATCGCGCGGACGAACTTATCCCGCTCATACCTGCGGTCGTCAAGGTCTTTGAGCTTCTCCTGCAAAACGATGATCCGCTCCTTCAGCCTGCCGCGTTCCTCGTTGTACTCGCGGGAGAGGATCATAAAATCCTCGTCCGAGACCTTTTCGCTCAGGTTGTTCTCGTAAAGCTGCTTCAAAAGCTTCGGGATCAGCTCCAGCCGCTTGGTCGCTTTGGTAAGCTCCCCGGTCGTCTGCTTGTGCGCCGTCTGGTAGTCCTTATCGCTTTTGCGGGCAAGAATTTCGGCGAAGCGGTCTTCATCGTCCCGCAGATAATCCGCAAGTCTGCGCAGCTCCATCGTCACGATGGTGTAAAGCGCGTCGGCGCGAATATAGTGCCGGGTCCTGCAGGTGCCGCGATAGTCCTTTTCGTAGTTTGAACAGGAGAAAAAGTGGATATCCTTATTGGTGGTGCTGGTGTGATACCACAGCTTTTTCCCGCAGTCCGCGCAGTAGACGAGATCGCAGAAGATGCTTTTCGGTCCGTTTTCCTCCTTCGGCGGGCGGCGCTTGGTCTTGCCGATCAGCTTCTGCACCTTTTCAAAGGTGGAGCGGTCGACGATGGGCTCGTGCACGTCGCGGAAGATCATCTGATTTTCCTTCGGATTTTCAAGACGCTGTTTGTTTTTTGAAGGACTTGGAGTAGGTCTTGAAATTGATGACGTCTCCGCAGTATTCCTGCCGCGAGAGGATGCCGGCGATGGTGGAGCATTTCCACTTGCAGGGGTTGGGCTGGGTCTTCTTTCCGCCTCTGCCCACGCCTTTCTCATGCCAGTATGCGGTGCAGTTCAGATGCCCCTCCTCCTGCATGATGCGGGCGATAGTGTCGATGCCGTTGCCTTCGAGATAGAGCTTGTAGATCTCCCGCACCACGGGAGCCGCTTCAGGGTCGATGATCCAGCGTTTTTTATTTTCGGGATCTTTCATATACCCGTAGGGCGGCTGACCGAGAGGAACGCCCGACTTGCCGCGCGTTTTGTGCGCCGAGCGGCATTTGCGGCTGATATCCTTGGCGTACAGCTCGTTGAAGACGTTGCGGATCGGTACAAAATCGTCGTTTTCGTTGATACTGTCCACGTTGTCGTTGACGGCGATGAACCGCACGTCGTGCTCGGGGAAAAACTGCTCGGTATAGTATCCGACCTGCAAATATTCACGCCCGAGTCGGGACATATCCTTGACGATCAGCGTCGAGACGAAGCCGTCCTCGATATCCTGCATCAGCCGTTGAACGTCGGGGCGGTTGAAGTTGGTGCCTGTGTAGCCGTCGTCCACGTAGATGCGGATGTTCTCAAAACCGTGGTCTTTGGCGTAAGCGGTGAGAAGCTTTTTCTGATTTTCGATGGAGTTGCTCTCCTTATCCGTCCCATCGTCCCGGGACAGTCGGCAATAGAGAGCCGTGATGCCGACAGGGTTGTTTTTGGGCTGCATTAACGCTCCTTTCCGGCAGCCCTGTGCGCATTTTTCTTTATAATATTAGGTTCTTCGGCGATGTCTGTCAATTCTGCGAATTCACTGCCTATAAAGTCTTCGATACGGTCGGCAAAGGTCTTGTCCGTGCCGTCCTTCTTTTCCTCATGATACTGTCCTGAAACAACATAGGTGACGCCGTTTATTTTATACTCGCGGTGTCCGCCCTTAAGCCCCAGCAGCTCCCGCACCGAACGGCGCTCACTATCGGGTTTCTTTTCTGCCATCATCGCGCCTCCCTGTTTTTTATTTCCGCAATAATTCTGCAACAGTGTTGCAGAATTTCTTTGTGCCTTATTCCGACCGATTTAATTCTGCACCAGTGGTGCAGAATTTTTGTACGCCGGATCATGTCCGTTCAACCTCTGCAACAGTGTTGCAGAAGTTGTCTCTTATAACGTCGCCGCGAAAATCGTTTTCCGCGATTCGGCGCAGGTTTTCCCGGACGTGTTCGCTTCGCTCGATCACCTCACCGCAGGTCGTGACCTCACGGCGCAGTTTGGCAAGCCGCCTTGTCAACACCCCGACGTTGTACTTAGCGTGGGAATAGAGGGTCGTATCGCCGCTACGCTGAGCGCGCTTTATGGCGTTTCGCGCTTTCTGCCGTTCTTTGGTAAAACGGTCGATCTCGTCCATCGCGTGTTGCCGGTAGGCAAGTACATCATCCTTCGTGTGAAGGTTGTGTTGTGTGACAAGTCGCGCCGAGTCAACATACAGCCGCATGGCGCTTGTGTCCTGCCGGATGAGGAAATAGATGCGACGGTTTGTTTTCGGTCGCTCTGTCGCCAAATTCAGCGCACGGTTATAACAGCGGTAAAGCGGCACAAAGGTCATAAGCGCGACCGGCTCTTGCTCGCCGTCAAAGACCTGCTTTGGGTCTTCCTGTTCGGGAATGCGCGGAAACATCGGCTTATGGTTTTCAGAGATACGCTTGATGATATCTTGAATGTCGTAGCCTTCGCCCAGCGATTTGAACCGCACAAACCGATCGGTGCCGACCTGTTTGATCTTCGGGTACTTTCCGCTTTGGTCGATCACAAATCCCATTTGCTTCATCGCGTCGATAAACTCGGCTTTGGTGTTTGAACCGCGCACGGCGGTATCAATCGCCGCACGGATGGCTCCGCGCACCGTCCATTTGCCGTTCTGCTCCGCTTTGTATTCGGCGTAGGGTTTCGCCTTGCCTTGCGGATGCTCAATGACCGATAGCCCGTACTCACGGCAGAGGCGGTCAGACATTTCGCGGATTTTTTCATAGGTGGCATTGCAGTCGTTATAGCGCAAACCGTCTTTCCACGAAACGGCGTTTATTATTATATGGTTGTGGAAATGAGCCGTGTTCAGGTGGGTGCCGACAAGTACCTCGAACCGATCGCCGAACAATTCCTCAGCCAGTTTTACGCCGATCTTGTGTGCGGTATCTGCGTCCACCTCGCCTTCGGCAAAGGACTGGTACATGTGAAAGGCGACCTTGCCAGTCGTTTTTCCCCAGCGTTTCTGCGTGGCGGCAAAGGTTTCTTTCGCGTTCTCGGGCAGGCAATTTACCCCGCTGACATAAAAATACTTTTCGGTCTTGTCGCCATCCGCCGCATAGTCGATCACGCCGTCGAGGGCGTGATACTTCTCAATATCCGCGTCGGTCTTCTCTGCGTTGGCGGCGTAGTCGAGCACCTTATCAAAGCGGTCCCGCACCGGCCAGATTTTCGTTACAGCCATTTACGGCCACCTCCCAACAGGATTTTGCTGAGCTTTTTGTCGATGGCAACAATCTCGCTGAGTACATTTTTGATCTCGGGAATATGAACTTCGCCCATGTTGACCGCACGGGCGACCTGGTTAAGATTGTTGCCGATACGCCGAAGTTGCACGACTGTTTCCGCAAAGTCGGCGGGCGGCAGTTCAATGATTTTCAGCTTCTTCCACGCGGAGCGGATGATATCGCTCTGCGTTCTGCCGGTGCGCGCCGACTGCTCTTTGAGGAGTTCTTTTTCCTCATGGGTCAGCCGCACCAGTAGCGCTTTTGTTCTGTTTGCGTCAACCATTGTCGTCACCTCCGGGGGCTTGGGGCTCCACCCCAACAAGCGGATTTGTATATACAAATCCAGTGCTTGCTAAACCGTGGACGCGGGAGGTCGCAGGGTCGCCGCCGCAGGCGTAGTTTCTTGTTCTCCCGCACATTGCAAACAGTCCGTTCATCTGCCGTCCTCCTTGTTGTCCTGATTGAAAATGCACTCAATCAGTGCGTCGAGCGGGATGATGAGCTTGTTGCCCTCCCGATAGGACGGAACCGATCCGATGTGTCTCACGCCTTTTGCAAGCGCCCGGTGGAGGCGGGATCGCTCCAATAGCCGTTCTTCTGCCGATGCCTCCGGGATGTGGAAGACGATGTTTTTGCCCAGTCTCTTGGGCTCGTTTTTCGGAATCTTTTTCATTCAAGATTCCTCCTTTCATAAATTTACGGATTGCTCCGAATGTAAAATGGCGTCCTAATATGTTTCGTCTTCCCGGAACGTCGGCTCGGCGACCAAAAGCATGAATTTTCGCGAACGGGTTTGCCGTTTTACCCGAACGTCGTTTTTGTATGCCTGCTCCGGAGTCTCACCGCAGCGTCGCTTTGCTCGGCCTTTCGGCGTCGTGGCAAAGTCATATCCCGTTCGGACGGCTATTCAGTTGTCAAGGATCGCGGAGGGCTTTTCATATGCCCTCACCTATATACAGTTTTCACAGGTTTTTAGGGGGTGTTTTGAGTCTCCAAGGCGAAATGTTCACAAATTGTTTACAATTAGCACCTCTCACTAATCGAGTAGTAACGAAAATAATCGACTTTGGTCTGTGGACTCATAAAACCCTCCCACTATACTTACTCGTACAGAAAAAACCGATTTGGTCTAAAAAACTTTCCTCACTTATCAAGTAGTAACGTATTTTCGTTTTTGTACGAAATTTTTTTATCCTCTTACTATCCTATTGGTAGAAAAAAGAATGATTCGGTCTAAAAACCTCTTCACTTATCAAGTAGTAACGAAAAATCGGATTTGAGCCAAATTCTTTTCAAGGTATGAAAAAAGTCCTTCCCAAGCGTAAGCCGGAAAGGACTCGTAACACTGTATTCTTTGCCAATTCTTTTAGCTGTGATCTGGATTTCTTGTACTGGCAAATTATTTGCCACTACCAAACTCCCTGTATACCTGCTGAAAAGAAATCAGTTTATTTTTTTATCAATTCTCATTTGCACTTGAACCGTTTTTCTCTCCATTTTCTCCTCATTCTGCAAAAATTTCCGCCAAATCAAAAAACGCCGAAAAGCCTTGTAAATAGTGGGTTTCCTGGCTTTTGACTCTTTCGACAGACCATTTTTAACAAATTCAAAATTTCCACCAGGTTCCGTAGAAAGTATACCAACTTCCACTATATTCCAAATTGAGCACCGGACTCGAAATCTATGAGTTTTTGACACTCTGTAGGTTCGAATAGAAAGAAAAAACTTCGGCAGATTTTAGAAATTTTCATAAATCTGCCGAAAAAATCGCCGCCTTACCAAAGTGTTTTGCTCTGATAAGACGACAGTTCTGATAAATGTATCGTTTTTGATAATTAAGTTACTATTTCTATAATATGCTCAACCACTTCATCCAAAACGCTGTCGCTGCTTGTTTTCCAAGTGCCAGAATCGCCTTCTACTGTAAAAACCATGTTTTTAAATGACACTTTGAGATTTCTAACCACAAGATATCTCTCACCCCACGCGCCTTTTTCGGTATAATACTCGGAATTAATCCCTTTTCCTCGTAATAACTCTTTGAGAACAAAAAGATGAACTGAATAGTTTTCTCCGTTTGATTGTTTATTTGGAACCAATAGTTCTTCGTATGTATTGTTAAACATACGTAAATGCGATGGACTCATCATTGGAAACAACGTTTTGCTATAGTGAACAAAACAATACCTCCAATCTTTTTGCGAGAGATGATTACTATTAATTAACTCTTCAAGCTGAGGATCAATCGGTTTTGTGGGATCAATAATACTAAGAAGCCGTCTTACTTCTTCTCCATGATTTGAAAATAGTTTTTTCAAGCTCCAAGTTCTTGAACTCTCATTAGGATCATCAATGCAAAGGGTTTTGTAATTGCCAACTGACAATCTATAGTCTCCAATAGAACACAAAGCTCTTCTTAATAAGATTCCATTGATTGGTTTTTTTGTGTCAAACAAAGCAGATAGTTTTTTTACATATTGTTCTAACAATAAAAGGTCGTCTTGGATTTCAATGTTTGAACAATAAAGAACACAACGTATTTGACTTTGGAAATAAGGCAATTTCTTTTCTGCATCGATTATCGCTTGTCTATGGGTAATGTCTTTGCACATGATCCTTGCTTTTTGACACTCTTCATCAAATTGCTCTTTTTGAAAACCCGCAAGATCTTTTATTACTCCGGATGAAAGGAGTGATAATATGCTGTTTTTATTGGATCTTAATTGATTTATACTGCTTATTGCTCTAATATAGACATCTGCCTCTTCAATTCGAGAATTCACCACTAAATTATCAAAGACCCGCAACCAATCATTAAGCAATGAATTATCTACATTTGATGCCAATGGTTCATCATGTAAATACATACAAACAGCATGGAACAAAACTTTTTCTGGATATGATGTATTCTTTTTAATTGCATCAATAACTCTTTGATATGCTATGCTATCCTTGTTATTTGACAAATAATTCAGTGTGTTGCTGATGGTCGTAAAGATAGTTGCTGAAATAGCATGATAATCTAAATTATAGATCCAATTTTTCGAGACGGTTTTATTAGCCTCTGCCTTTAGCAATCCATAGTTTAAGAACATGGTTTCAAAGAATCGAAGATAAAAATCGTCATATCCTTCATCGCCGTTTGTTCCTATTTCCCAAATGGTATCAGCCCACTGACCATCAAGATTGCTCTTGATTTCATCGTATAATATAGGTATTACATCCTTGCAGCGATCAATTAAGCGGGATTTAAAGTTTTCAAATGAAGTTAATGCACGACCTCTGGCATTAAGCTTGATATACAAATCATCTTCCATGCCAAGTTCATCAAGCTTAACAAATTGAAAGAATACTCTTGGATTATTTGTTTCTTCCAATTGAGCCTTTAGGATATCACGATCGAATTTTAATGATACTATATCATTCAACGTTGTCAAAGCATTATTAATTGACGGATCGTATTTCCAAGAATCTATAAACCAATCAGCATCTCTTACAATAACTTCAGGGGATTCCGAATAGTTAAATATGTTGGCTCTGTTATTTACAAGCGCCTCAAAGAAATCTCTTGTAGTTGTTCGCGCCTGATACGAAAACTTCAAGAAATCTTTGTCCTTAGTTTCATCATCGGCAAATGCAAAAATATGAATTAGAAACAATGTCGTTAACCGTTGTTGTCCATCAACTGGAAAGAAGGCTTTATCAACTGTTGTTTTCCCATATACAAAGTTTAAATCAAGGGGATCAATAACGCTATCAAAAGCATTTTTGATATCTCTTAGTAGATTTTTACGAACGATTGTTGAATGCTCATCTTTTCTTCCTTGAACATAATCCCTTTGAACTCGAGGGATAATAACTCTGTACTCCGATAATAATTCAAGTAATGTTCGAGGGGTACTCATTTATCAAAAACCTCCTTCCAAAATGTGTCAAGAACATCCCACATTGCTTGTGTATAATCGTCCTTGTCGAACAGCTCCCACTTGTCCATGTTCTCAATATGATTCGAGTATTGTTTTGTAAACACATTTTTTGTAACAACTGGAATAAACATTCCTTTTTTGTCTCTCGAGATAATCTCTTTTCGCTTATCAAAGAACTCGTCATCTTGATAACTACGATTGATCTTGGCTAATAAAAGAGTTAGATTCCCAATTGAATCATCCGGTTCGTCAGTGGAATCTGCTGTCGCATGAATATGCTCAATATCCCATCGTTCCTTTTTAAAAATGTCAAATGGAAACCTATACTGTTTTTCGTTTTTACAAACAAGTGTTGCAATATTCACAAGTAAGAAAAACTGCCGGAGTTTTTTCTTTGAATCATCATAAGTCAGTCCTCGGAGAGATTCCAATGTTTTTAGTTTCACATGTTGCTTTGTTTCTTCTACGAGCGAACTGATGATTTCGCTTTTTTTCTTCCCGTCAGATAGTTCAAACAATCTTTCAATTTTCGTTCCGGAATAAATCAAAAAACCAATTATATGATACTTGTTAAGGTCGTCATACCACTCCAAAAATCTTTCATAAATCCTATTGACGTCTTTCCATAAATCTTTTACAAATTCATTCTTGTTTTGACTATTCTTATAAACAGCGTAAAAAATCAGAAAAGTTCTATTGTAATAAGCCGTGGACACGGGAACAGTAATTTGTTGTTGTTGCGGCAATTTAGCATTATACTTATCTGCAAGAAGATCAAATATTAAGTCAATCCGAGTTTCATATTCGCGTTCACCCGCTTCAAATAGAAAATGCCAAAAAGACTCTCGCTGAAAATCTCGTTCGATCCTATTCCATGCAAGAGACAATTCTTGTTGTTCAACCTCTCCATCCTGTGGAAAATTCGCCCGGTTAAATATCAACGCTTTTACAAGTTCAGCATTACTTAATCTAATTTTGCCCATGTTGACACGCGTAAAGATTTCTACTGGTTTTGCATTATCTGGAATTTCATACCATATAAAGAAAACATTATTGGTAATTTTATTAAATAAGGACGATAGAATGGTGAATCTTGGTGTTCCATTCGAACTCATAAAGTCGAGCCATTCATTTATTCGTTTATAAGCTTTTGTGATGTGGTAATAATCAATGTTATCATCGTTTATTGAACCGTCATAGTTCGATAGATTCGTAAGGAAAACTTTGCTTTGTTTGCGAGTTTCAAAGTCAATTTGATATGGTTCATAATCGGTGATTTTTTGAGCTATTTTCAGGAATATATAAATTGTTGTTAGTCTTTGTTGACCATCAACTACCTCAAATGAACCATCTTCCCGTTTTTTTACAATTAATGGTTGAAGACAATAACTCTTTGGCGATGCTGAATCACCTATGTTGAATTCATTAATATCATCAAGCAAATCGCCAACCTCTTGAGTTGTCCATCTGTATCCCCGTTGATATGCAGGAATAAAAAACTTAAGGTTTTGCAATTCTTTAATTATCTTTGGTTCAGGAATACCTACTGACATTTTTTCTCCTCTTTTCTATATTATTGGTGTGATTAATTCACGATTTTATATTTCCTCAATTCCCAAGCTCTTCAAATATCTATACGTTCCGTCATAGAATTTTGGCAAACGGGTACTATCCTCCCAGAAACCGCTTGGAGTTTTGTTTGCGTTTCCTTCAGGAATACAGATCACCATGCCAGCGCGGGCGCGGGTGAGCAGGACGCGATAGGCGTTGAGCATATACTTCATCTGCTCCTGCTGGCTTTCGGTTTTACCGGTCAGCTCATTCCATTTTGTATTTCCATTAAACCGATAATAGCGCCAGTTGCCGTTTTCATATCGCATATCGGCATCCCATAAGACGCAAGTATAATCAAGTTCCAAGCCCTGGACCTGAATTTCCGTTGCGGCGTCTTCGAGATAGTTTGACGAACGCGTATCAATCTTATCTTCAAGGAACCAATGAACCGCATTTTCGTCACCGGATGGCAGGATATGTACCGATAACGGTTTATACCGGGCTGATTCTTTCGTTACCAAAACGCCGGTGCGCTCTGTGCCTCTCACCTTGCTGTGAAGCCATTTGCGTGCCTTCGCCATATCTCTCGTGAGCACAATGGGATACTTGTCTTTGATCTCCGCATACAACTCTTTGGCATTATCGTCAAAAGAAAGCAGTGCATGCACAAAAGCGGACAGCTTCTCAGCGCGATAAGAACGCAACGAAACGCCGAGGTGCAGATCTTCTGAATAAGTAACGTTCTGATTGTCTGCCAACAGCTCATTGACCCGTCCTTCGGCGTACTCCGCTTCAGTCAACTTCGGAGAAATATATACCTTCCAATGCGGAAATTTCTCATTGATTGCCTGAATCCACTCAGAGATGCCTGCTTCGCCGGTATTGATTTCCTGACCGCCACCGACAAGGCAGATGATCGTCGCCCAGTCCTCACGCTGATCGAGCGACCAAATTAAAAATGCTGCCTCAGACACTGGGAAGTTCGGCACTTTTAGTTTGTTGCCGTAGGTTCCGCCTCGTTTGAGATAGTCGGCAAGACGCTTATGCGTCCATGAACGCTGCGCTTCGTCAAAGATCTCAACGTGTTCCACCTCACCGAAACCGGCTTCTTCCATTTTTACAGCCTTCGTGGGATCAATCTCAAGCGTCTCATTTTCGACGGGATTCTTGATTTTTGCAAGCATATTATCACGATACCGGTGAATCATCTGGATCGATTTGCTCACCTCACGGCGAGAATCGGTCATTTTCTTTTTCTCGCCTTCCTCACGGCAACGTTTATAGTTGTCCTGCGCAAGAGCTTCGGTCAACACCGCTACGAGAGGCCCGTTGCCGGACAGGTAGACTGCGCCTTCATCTTTCACCGGCTCGTTCTGCCCTTGATATGTCTGTCGAATCGCGACGTCAAGGCCGACGAGCGTTTTTCCTGCTCCGGGAACACCCGTGACAAAACAGATGCTCTTTTCTTGTTTTTCTTTGCTGGTCCTTATAACGTCCAGTATATAAGCAATGGTTCTGTCAGTTGATACCTTGTCCGCCTCGTGACGCGTAATGTTTTCTACGGAATGATTCTCATATAACGACTTCGCGGCTTCGATGATCGTCGGGGTCGGCGCATACGGGCTGATAACCCAGTTGGAATCAATAGGGCTTTCGTTCGGGAACTTGTTCAGCACTGCCGAAATCACGTTAAAAATACCGCCTTCACCTGTAAACAACGGATTGACAACCTGATCGTCATATACGGACATTTGGACGACAGAAGAAGTGTTTTTATAGTTCGTCGCAACGAGGATCGGCGCGATCACGTGATTCTGGCTAAACTTATGGAAGTTTTTCAAATCCAGCGCGTAATCAAGAACCTGATCCACGTCAGCTTCGTTAATATGGCTCTCACCGACCTTGAATTCGAGGCAGAACACGATCCCCTTGTAGAGCAAGACCACGTCGATTCGCTTCCCCAGACGCGGAATATCGTATTCAAAGACAATACGACCGTCTTTGTCGATCAAGCGGGAAAGTGTTTCCTGCATGATGGCGATCTCACCTTTCCACGCGTCTCTCGTCGTGGTTTTTGCATCGCCGTGATATCGATCACAAAGTTTACCAAGAATAGAAGTATCATCTTCACGGATAAAGTCTATTAAATTGTTGTCATATAAACAGCGAGGATTGTTGTTAGCCATTATTGGTATCCTCACTTTTCTTAGCTTCGCTTGAATGCATCCACTCATCAATCTCGCTGATCTTGAATTTCCAAGTACGACCAATTTTTACGCCGGGCATGCCGCGTTTTTCGATCCAGGTCAGGCAAGTATCGCGGGTGATGCCAAGGTATTCGCAGACTTCATTCATTGAGTACCAACGTTCCAATTTTTCATTAATCATTTCCATAACAGTCCTCACTTATCGTGGTGGGTAAAACTAATACATTCATAATACCATAAATAGCTATAATACGCAAGACGTTTAATACCGAAATATGCGGAAATATGTTAGAATTTGCAATATAGATACGAAAAAGCGGAGCCGGTGTAGGCTCCGCTCGGGGTGGGGTATTCAGTTGATATTATGTGAACACGAAATCATGTAGGACGAACTCTTCGGCACGGTTACGTATGGAGTTCATGCGGCGAGTCCACTCGAGGTTATCGGCCGTTTTAAGGTCATCCGTAATGCTCTCTTTTTCAGCGTATTGCCGGATAAGCAAGTCGTAGGTTTCCTGTGTATCGCGATTCATGTCGATCAAGTACTGCTCAAGCGTTCCTTTCATGCGCATGACATTGATGACGGTGGGACTTTTCTTCTTCAGGTAGTTGTAGTGTCGCTGACCCCAGACGCCGACTCGGGCGATAAATTCATCTTTCATAACAAACTCCTCCTTTGCGATACCATTGTACCGCGAAGGAGGAGTTCTGTAAAATATGCGATCTTAAATTACTATGGGGCCGCTATATTACACTTATACTTATTCGATAATTAGAATTCAATTTCTTCTTCCGCTTTATTGTAAATATCAAGTTGAGTTTCAATATCTATACTGTTGACAATCCACCCGCGTACCATACAAAGCTTAATAAAATCATCAATCCGGTTATTCCCAAACATCTCTTTCAATGTTATTACAACGCCAAATTGTAGACCACGACCATTTTTTTCTTTTAATCGTTCTTTTGTTTTGATGCTTAAGCCCCACATGCCAGCGCCATATACTTTACGAGGAACAGCTCGATCCTTAAGTTCTTCACTAATGAGCTTAACGTTATCCCATTTTCGATATAGTCTGCGTGCTTCTGGTTCGTGAAGATGACTTCCCCCTTCGTCTCCTTGAGAATTAGAATTAATCGAAGCAATACTGGCTTTCCCATCTTTTTCTTGAACACGGCCAAAATGTATATCCATTTCTGTGCTTGTATAGTCTACCCCTTGATCTCTTACACATTTAGGGAAATAGCATAGTGTCGCTCGCGCATAAAACGGCTGTTTCCCATTGTAAATTGGAATCGGCAACCTATACGTATATGTTTCATATGCATCTGTGGTTCCTGTCATTACGAATCGTATTTCATCGTCAGGCGTTTTAACAATGTCCTCTATTTTTTGAGGAACAACCCCATATCCAATTGAGCATGACACATCGTCCTTCCTCTTCCAACCGGCAGACGAATCAATTAATAATGCTTTTGCAACTTCGCGCGGAAAGCCCAAAGTATAAATTAGATACGCCATTTTTCGCGCTATCCACGGGGCAGAAAATGACGTCCCTTTTACAAAGCCCTCACCGGTTGGAGTGCACACATGCATTAGCTGATTGGTGTCTCCTCCATAATAACTCACATCTGGTTTATGGAAGAACGAAAGAACCGGGCCTACTCTATAATATGATGCAGGGTTACCATCTAACGTAACAGAATTAACAACTACTGAATTCAATGAATCCGCAGGGGCTCCTATTGGAATTGCTTTTTTATCCGGGTCACCATTCGTTCCAGCTATAACAAATACAACGTCGAATTCGCTTTGAATTTTATCAAGCTCAGCTGCTTCTGGCGATATAAAATTGGGTTTGATTGGCAAAATCGAGCCCAAAGACAGATTCCAAACTTTAATATCTCGATTTTGAGACACTGCGGTTCTAATGCTTTTCAAAACGGAATAAGAGCTAAATTTTCCTTTTTTTGCTACTCCAAAATGCTTTACTCTAAATCGCCCGCACCCGTCGTCTAAATTAGGATTAATCGTTGGACCATCAACAATAATGGAAGTTACAGATGTACCATGCGTATAATCTTGAGGCTCGAGTTCAATATTTGAATCGAGCATGCTAACATAAGTTACCCATTTGCTAAAATACACATCTTTTGAAAAAGGTGTATCGATTACACCGACAATGGGTTCTTGATTAGGATCGGGTATTTGAGCAATTCGAGGATCATTATCGATAATATCTTCAGTATTAATATCACGCAAATCTCGAACACTCATTGCAATAAGATAGGGTGCTTTTTCTCTTAAAATTGCTATTTCATCTGGTTTTAGAAGGACCGTTGTTTCATCAATTTGTTTTGCATTTATATAGTCGATTCCAATTTGGCTAAAAATGTCTTTTGTATTTACATCCGTTTTATAAAGAGTTATGATGGAATCCTCTTCATCAGTTTCTTCTGCAAAATCAATTGAAAACTTATCAACATAAAAAGAATCCACAACAACGTTAATGAAGTTTGTTTTTGCTAATAAATGTGCATGTTTATACTTTGCTTTTCCACTATTAAGAGATGCTATGTCTTCAAACGTTATTTTGCCGGAATAGTTATCGTTGATAATGTTGATTACCGAAGATATTCGAGCAATAGAACTACTTATGATTTCTGTATTCACATAATACGTAAAAACGTGCTGAATATTTGGTGAAACGCCGTAAAATTTTGCCCCTCGAATTGAATCGTTAGGATCAGATGAGCCGTTACATAACAATCCTCGAATCCTATTGCTTTTAGCAACAACACCCGTATAATAGACACTGACTAACGCTCCTTTTATGAGTGATTCTCCTGACCAATATACTAATAACGAATTAAGTTCATTTCGAAGATCTATAAGATGCTTGCTTTCTACATAGCCTCCAGCAGGGAGATTTCTTTTTCCGCCACTTGAAGATCCTCTTTGTTGTTCAAATTGGCCTTTTAACTGTAAAATACTGTTCATTTAATTCTCCTTTAATTCTCGAGAAACTTGACTTTTGGATATGCCTGTGAGTATTTCAATTTCTCGGACAGTGAATCCTTGTTTTTGAAGAGTTTTAACATCTGAATTATCTTGATTTATAGATTTATAAAGCCGCTTAAGATAATCGTATTCGTCGACAGGGTTGCTAAATGCAACGGCTGCCCGAATCATATTTTTTAACTCTCCTGGATATGGAATGGATGGCATTAGATTTATTATTTTTCTAAACAGTCGAATATTATGACCTGAACATTTGAATTGATTCAAAAAAGAGTTAAGCAGAATCTCAGATATTTCTCTTAAATCATCTTGTGAATAACGATTAAAATCAATTATTGAATCAAATCGACGCACAAGTGCTTTATCAAAATGTGTAAAGAGATTTGTTGTTGCAATAAGAACTATCCTACTATTCAAACGGTCAAGTTCTTTCAAAATAGTTGACGTAGCGCGCCCCATTTCCCTTAAGTCATTTGAGTTAGTCCTGTCGAGCGCAATAATATCAATTTCGTCAAACAATACAACTATCATTTCTGGGTGAGCAAATTCGTTAATTTCTTTAAACAGCGATGTTATATTTTTTTGTGTTTGGCCCAATTTACTGTCTACTACAGACGAGAAATCCACCGCAAATAATTCACGGCCCAGGATACGAGCTACCTGCTTTGCTGATTCTGTTTTTCCTGTTCCGGGAGCACCTTGAAATAGATATTTATTGATGCCCAGATTTCTGCCAACAGCATTCACCAACCCCATTATATCTTGTTCAATTATTTCGGGCAAAGGTAACGGTTCGTTCCCAACTTGTATTTTTTCAAAAAATCCAGAAGCCAAGTCGGTTACTTGAGGAACAAATGTGTTTGCATTTGATAATAATGCCATAATATATTCTGACAGTTGATAATCCCCAAGTTCATCAAATTCACGTGCAATCTCATAGGCTTCACTACGAAAACCGGCTTCATTGTTTTCAGCATGATACCTTATAAGATTCAAAACATTCTTCTTTTTCATAGTATGAATCTCCTTTCCATGGAGCTATAATTAAGTATATCTCATTTAGGGACAAATGTCAAGTATTTGGGACAAATTTTCAAAAAATAAAATCGTCTTGCTGGCAACGATTAGTTTCATTCTTTTTAGTTTAATCCAAGATTTATGCCTAATTCAAGCCGATTAACCTTAAAAATTTTTTTCTACAAAATCATATTGATCAATAATCGAATTTTTACTGTTTAGCATTTAGTGGTTAGAGCCAATGAATAAAACAACAGCCGCGATTATTCGTGGCTGTTGTTTTATAGGTAGACAATGGCTTCTTACGATCTTGGAGTAAAAATACGCATAGGGTGCCAATAAATTAAGGTTATTATTCCGTTTTGGTCAAATCCGTTATCTCCACTCGGACCACGTCGCCGCAGGCTGTATTTGCTTGCGGCGGCTTTTTTATAAACAAGACGGCTCCGTGGAATCAAAGATTTACCTCACGGAGCCGTTTCAGCATTTTATTGATTTTTACAGTACTTTTCTGAGGAAGGACTTAAGCCTCTCGTTTTCAAGATGATCGAAAACTGCGGCGGGAGGCGCGTCCACGGCAAGAATGCCGTCGCACATAAAGACCACGCGATCTGCCACTTCGCGGGCAAAACCCATTTCGTGGGTGACCACCAGCATGGTCATACCCGACGCCGCCAACTGTTTCATAACAGCCAACACATCCCCTACAAGTTCGGGGTCAAGCGCAGATGTGGGTTCGTCAAAAAGCATGATCTTTGGCTGCATTGCCAGCGCACGGGCTATAGCCACACGCTGTTTCTGACCGCCGGAAAGTCGGTTTGGATATTCGTCCGCCTTATCGGAAAGACCTACCTGTTCCAAGAGCTCCATTGCCATTGGGCGGATCTGTTCAATATCCATTTTTTTAACGTAGATGGGAGCCAGCATTATATTCTCCAGCACCGTCTTATGCGGAAAAAGATTAAACTGCTGGAACACCATGCCCATTTCCAAAAGCAATTTTTTCTGCTTTTCAGGATCGATATGGTCAACTGTGTGGTTATTTTCACGGTGTAAAAACAGCTCGTCGTCAATAAATATCTTGCCGCTGGTGATCTTTTCCAACTGATTCAGGGAACGAAGAAACGTGGATTTTCCCGCGCCTGAGGGACCGATTATGCATATGACCTCGCCGGGTTCAACGGTAAGGTTGATATCCTTCAGTACTTCCAGATTACCAAAGCGCTTGCTCACATGTTCCGTACGAATGATCGACATACTCGGCACCTCCTCAATTATACTTGGAGAAGTATCTCTCCAGCTTATTAAACACCATTGTGAAGAACGCGGTTATACAGAGGAACAGTACCAGCGCAGGGATAAACACAGTAAATGAAGCCTCGTTGGTGGCGATAGTCTGTGTGATGGTGGTAATATCCTGCAACGAGATGGCAAATACCAGCGAAGCATCCTTCAGCACCATAATGAACTCGTTGGCTACAGGAGGGATCAAACGACCCAGTGACTGGGGTATAACGATCTTAGACATGGTCTGACCGTAGGTCAAGCCCAATGCTTTCGCCGCCTCATGCTGTCCCTTATCAATAGATTGGATAGCCGCCCTGACGATCTCAGCGCAATACGCGGCGCTGTTCAGCGAAAAGGCTATGTAAGCCGCAACAAACGCGCCGTAAAACACAGCCTCAGAGCCAACGGAGGGCATAAGCTTAAGAGCCGCCATACGCCAACTGAATCCGGGGATCATATTTGGAATGGCAAGATAAACAACAAAAAGCTGGATCAACAGAGGAGTCCCGCGGAAGAAGAATATGTATCCGCTGCATATCTTTGAAAGGATCTTGAGCTTCGATATCTTGCCCAACGCCAGGAACACAGCCAAAATAAGACCGGTAGTAACTGCGGCTGCGGTAAGCACTATGGTAAGCTTGATACCAAACAGGAAGGATTGCTTACAGCCCAACATACGGTAGGTGTAACTTATGAAGTTGCCCACGGTAGCGGCGGCGCCGTCATTTGCCGGTGTAATATCGTTGAGAAAACCTACATATTTTTCCTTCAAGTCGCCGGTTTTGGTACTGAATGAAATATAATTAACACAGTACAAAGACTGATATGTGGTGGTGACCTTCTTGTGCGTCCTTGTTTCATCCTCGGCGATCGCCGTGCGTACTTTCTCCGATGCCATATCTACCATCTTCGATTCAGCAGGACGGAACAACGCCAGAACCGTAGCGACAATGAACAAGGCAACAAGACCAATTACAAGCACCTTGCTCTTCTTTTCCCAGTCCGGATAGTAGAAGAAATAGAAATAAACTGTGTCAGGTATGATCTTTGACGCGATACCGTTAAGAATAGTACCAAATATAACAAAAACGATAAAAGGCGGAGCTATACTGTCAGAAATACCGGTAGCAGAAAATATCAGATGGCTGACAAACGCTAATCCGGCGGAAACTGCCAGAATGCCCATCGCGATAAGAAATTTATACAGCTTTTTCATAGAACCTCTTTATCTGTATTCATTAAAATATGGGGCTACCTCAGGGCAGCCCCGTCGTTTACTTGTTGTTTGTTATAGAACTAATTATTATGCAAACCAAGTAGCATTGAGCTCATCGAAGAAGCCTTCTGTCTTGAGATCTGCCAATACGCCGTTGATGGCGTCTGCAAGAGCGGTGTTGCCCTTGGTGATACCAATGCCGAACTGCTCCGGATTTTCGGTATCCTGGAAGATGATCTTGTATGCGCCGGGATTCTTGTTCAGCTGAACGTTTGCCACGGTGCTGTCGCAAACGACCATTTCCACTTCGCCCTGAGTGAGCTGCTGGAAGCAGGTAAGGATCTTCTCGTTTGCGGCACTTGTGCACTTGACAGAACCGGTATCTACCAGGTCAGAAACGATTTCATCGGTGGTGGTACCCTTCTGGAATGCGATGGAGTGACCGTCGATATCTGTAAGAGCGTTGGCTGTCAGGGTGCTGTCAGCAGCTACCACAATAGCCTGATAGTTATCAATGTAAGGATCGGAAAGGATCATCTGTGCGGCGCGCTCTTCGTTGATCGTGTAGCCGGAAATGATCACGTCATAGTTGACGCCAAGACCCTCTGAAATGGTATCAAATTTTGTGTTGATGAACTTGATCTCCAAGCCGAGTCTTTTGCCGATCTCGTTAGCCAGGTCGATGTCAAAACCGATGGGGGTAACGCCGTCGTCTGCGAACTGCTCAAAGGGCGGATAACCGATCTCGCTGCCAATGGCAAGCACACCGTCGGTAAGCAGACCATAATCAGCTTTGTCGGTATCAGTGTTGACAGTAGTGATATCGGACTTGGTCTCGTCAGTATTGGGGGTGGTTTCGTCGGTCTTACCGCAGGCGGAGAAAACCGTCATGGCAAGAATAACCGTCAAGATAAGGGCAATAATCTTTTTCATAAACAATAACACCTTTCTTATTTAATTTAGGTTGGTATTATATTAACACGCTAAAGAAACGTTGTCAATAGAAATTTATAAATATTCAAATAATTTAAAAAATATACAGCCGCTCAGGCAAAAAATGAATACACAAAAAACAGATCCTGTCTGTATGGCAGGATCTGTTTCTATACATTATTGCTTTTTCAACTTTTAAATTAACTTGTCAGGCAAGTGCAATAATATCCCGTACGGGCACTAAAGTGTATCCGTTTTTGATGGCATAAGCGCGTGAATCAATGAAGTTGCTGATATGATCCACAATATTCTTTAATGTTGTGATCATCGCCGTAAAAGGATATATGACCGGTTCATCGGATTTGAACATATTTCTTAATTCATCACGGATCTGCTGACAGAGACCGATGAAATCAACAGTCACGGAGGAAACTACAACGGATTCCGTTTCTTTCAGGACAATAACGCCGTCAAGAGCCGTATAGAAATACACTCTGCCGTTTTCATCCCAATCGTAACCGGCGGTTACGCGGTGACTGCTGCCGTCCGCTATGGTAAAGATTTCAGAATACTCAGCCTTCCATGTTTCCTTAATGCTCTTGGGATGAGCAGTATATGAGCTGCCGTCATCAAACTTAAATTCAATGCTTGCGGGAAGATCGCCAAACATATAATAAAGCCCGTAGTCTCCCATGTATCTGATTACCGCCGCCGCATAAAAGTCCTCGGGTAAAACGACGCCGACAACAGATTCGGAATAATCTATGAAATCCACGTCAATTTCCAGCGTCTGGTGGCAGAACGCGGTAACGAGATGATGTCTGCCGGCTCCAAGAGTGTCAATTTTCCCCGACCACATATCATGGCTGTATTGTTTTCCGCCTGAGAACGTAAGGGTCATCGGATAATTCCACAAAATACCTTCAAGAATATCCTCATCAACAATAGCGTACTGTGACGTGTAGGTGCTGGTGCTTTCGGGAACTGCTGAAACAAGAGTTCCAATATAGCTGACCGTGGCGGAATCCGTGGTCAGGTTAGCTTGTACCTTTAAGTAGCAGGTTTCGCCTTTAGTACAGTATATTGCCGCGCCCATTTCTTCTTTGATCCAGTGGCTGAAGCCGGATTCCGTAACTTTATTTCCCTCGACCTTTAATGAGATCTGTAAGATCCCGAGACCTTTTACTATATAATATCCGGTTTCCGTTGGTATAAAGCTGTAATATCCGTCTTCCACGGTAAGTCCCGTATTCTCACCTACTGAAATCTCCCCTAAGCAAAGCTTTTCAATATAACAATAATTGCCGGATTCATTATCATAACCCGGCCAAAACATTGTCTGATCCGCCGCGCCTGCCGGAATACACATAGAAAAGACCATAGTAAATGCCAAAAAGATCGCCGCTAAAATTTTTGCTCTTTTCATATTAAAATCCTCCCTTTTATGTGTTCGGTTAATTATACCATCTTGCGTAGTGATATGCAACTATTTTGCAAAAAAGCAAAAAAATTCCGTTTGTTAATATCCGTTGCTTGCGGCAACGCGCATTTTGGTGTATCATGACAGCAGAAAGATTTAGGAGGTAACCGAAATGCTCAACGAAAACATCAAAACTCTTCGCAAACAAAAAGGATATTCACAGGAGACCATGGCGCAACAATTAAATGTGGTGCGGCAGACTGTTTCAAAATGGGAAAAAGGCTTGTCTGTTCCGGACGCGGAAATGCTCAACGCCATATCCGAACTGTTTGAGGTGCCTGTAAGCACCCTGCTGGGCAGTACGATAACAGAACCGGATAACGCCGACAACACAAAGCTGGATGAAATAGCAAAGCAATTGGCAATTATGAATGAACAGCTCGCCAACCAGTCCGCCAGAAAAAGGAAAACTGTTAAAAGAATAATATTGGGTGTTGTAATAGGGATGTTTGCAGCGATTATTATTTACATTTCAATGTTTATTCTTTTTAAATACGAACGAAACAAAAACACCGTGCTTACAACTACCGACATTGAATGTGTGCTGAACGGTGAAACGTATTATTACAGCGTGACCTATGATGAAAATTACCGTATCCACTGCGCCGGCGGCGACGCCTGGATAGCCAACCACGTTATAGGTGAAGATTATACTGATGACGCAAATGTATTTTTGGCAAAAATCGAGGACTATTTCACTGACAGAGGCGGAACATACAAAATAACCGAAGGACAGACAGATCAACAATAACAACTATCCCCTTCCGGAAATCAAACCGGAGGGGGATTTTTTATGAACTGCTGTCAATTTTCCATCGTTTTATTAAGCTTTGATAACCAAACGGTCGAAACAAAAAGCATTGCAAGCATAGCAAGTATCACATACGGAAAAATTGCGAAAGATGTACGCTTGGCGGCAAAGCCGAAGATCGGTGGTATTGCCGTTATGCCCACATAGCATCCCGCCATTTCAAAGCTGATAATAGATGCTGAAATGTCCCGTCCGAAGCATTCCGGAGTAATCTGAACCATGTTCGGGTAAACCGGACCGTTCCCGAACCCGATAAAGAACACCCCAAAGATCGCGAACACAGTACTCAGAGGCAGCGCGACAAGGATAACACCCAAAAGCACCAACGCCATACCCACATAGCAGATCTGCCAGCCGTTTAAAAATCTTGAGATCAGGCCCGCTAAGAACCTGCCCAGAGTTATGCCTATAAAATAAAATGTGACCGCTCTTGCCGCAGAGGCGGAATCAAGCCCCCGCTGTATATTGAAATAACTGCCGGCCCAAACATCACAGATGAATTCAAAGCCACAGGATATAAGAAAAATATAAAACGCAAGACGGGCATTTTTCATTTTAAACATCTGAGAGACGGAAAGGGTTTTCATCCTTGCCTTTTCTCCCTGTTCTTTTCCCTCCAGACGCTTCCACAAGGGCAATGAAAAAACAGTTATTATAAAAATCACAAGCTGAGCAAAAGATACGATCCTGTAGCCCGTTCTCCAGCTGCCGAATTTATCCAGCGCCAAAGAAATTATATAAGGACTTACCGTGATCCCCACTCCGTAAAAGCAGTGCAGGAAATTTATCTGCCGTGCGTTGTAGTGCAGGGCGACATAGCCGTTAAGCCCTGCGTCAATGGCGCCTGCGCCTAATCCGAGAGGTATCGAAAACAGGCATATCTGCAAAAGATCTTTGGAAATCGATATCCCGCCCAGACCGACGACCGTCAAGAACACGCTTATCACAGTGATCCTTCCAACGGAAAATCTTTTGATTATCCTCGGACTTACAAGGCTTGAGATCATTGTTAGCGCTGTCATGATTATGGACAGCCAACCCGCTGATGAAACAGGTACATTCAGATCCTCATACATTGCGGGCCATGCGGCGCCGAGAAGCGAATCGGGGATACCCAACCCTATAAACGATATATAAATTATTATCAATAAAATCGTAGCCATAATGTCCCCGAGTAAAGTTTAAGTATTATTTCTGCGTGATCTTAGGCAGAAGTCCGAAGATGCTCCTGAAGAACGCAACAAGTTTTGCAAAGAATCCTTGCTTTACATTTACCGTTTCTACCTCGGATTCGGCAATGACCTCTCCTTTTTTATCAAGAGCCTTCAGCTGAACCGTATAATTTTTCTTTGCCTTCTTTACGGTATAGGTGCCGCCTGTTCCCATATCCTTACCGCCAATGAACCAGTGTACCTCGGCGTCCTCCGGAAGCTTTTCAGCAATGTAGGAGAAGGTCACCGTTGTTTTGTAATCGACCTTGATACTGCTCTTGTAGCCCGATATCTCAAGCTTATAAGCCGAATTCATATCAATAACAGCATATGTGCCGAAGCGTCTCGAGTTGAAAACAAAGCTGCCGTTTTTAATTTCACAGGGAACTTCCGTAAGTTTTCCGTTGACCGTATCGACATAGAAAAGCTTACAGCCTTCTTTGTCGTAGGATGAGGGAAGCTTTATTTTAAAGGCAACGTCGCCGATGGGCTGAACGGAAGAACCGTTTACCATCGCTTCGATCTTGTAAACCGTGAAGGACATGCCCTTATGGTCGTTGTTTATAATGTTGACCGCCGCACCTGAGGTGATCGTCTCAACATTAAGCTCTGCCTTGTTGCTTAAAACCTTTGGAGAAAATTCCACTGTGACATCTCCGGCGGTCAGGACGGGATTCTGCTCCCAGTAAGTATAATAATTTATCACAGCTCCGTCAGCTTCATTCATGATCTGGAATTCCGTATTGTCGGGAATCAGTGAACCGCCGTTATTTTTTAACCAGCCCATTAACGTATATCCGCTGCGTTCCTTAATTTTATCGGAATGGAGGGTTTCACTTTCGCTGTAATACAATGTAAATGACTCAAGCAGCTCGGTGCCATCATAAAGATTGACCGTATATTTTCTCAATCTCCAGACCGCATAAAAGTTTACTTCCTCACCGCTTACAGACGCAAGATTTATAAACTCTGCGCCGTCCTCAAATTCTTTTTTGCCGTTATTCTTTGATGACCAGCCATTAAACGCATACCCTGTTCTTTCAGGTAAATTGGGGCAGGAAAGCACTCCTGTAGCATCGTAAAAAACAGAGAATTTGTACAGCAATGTCGTGTTATAATAAAAGTTCACCGTATATTTTATGGGTGAAAATACCGCATCCATTACCAGATCGTACGCCGGCATTTTGCTTGGAACATTAGGTGACCAGCCGTCAAAGATATAACCTTTAAGGTTCGGTTCTTCGGCAAATGGCACCTTCTCCCCTACTTTAATATTTTCATATGTGGCATGCACTTCACCGTTTACTCTGTAAATCGCTGTGAAATGATCCTTATTTTCAACAGTAAGGGTAAAAGAACATTCCTTTTCTTTACAACTGACCTTCACTTCTTTGCTGCCGATATCGTTTGCGTTGAAGACATATCCCTGCGCGGGTACGGTGGTAAATCCGCTGAACGCCAGATTGCCGGCAGGATCGGAAATCGCAAGTCCTGTCGTATCAAAGGCGTCGTCCACAGCATAGGTCAGCCTGTCAGGCAGCGACCTTATTCTTATCCCTCTGAGCAGATAAGGCATACCGTTATTTTTATCTCTGTTTATCGTCCATTTCCCACTGAAATCGAAACCGGTATATGACGCCTGTTTTTTCATTTCAGCAGCAGAAAGTACCGTAGATCTTCCGGCAGCATCGGGAGTTGTTACGCCCTGTGTCCCGCTGCCTGCGCCCTGCTGTAAAACATCGGCTCCGTCCTTTGCGCAGCCGGAAAGATAGTAACAATTATTTATGCTTTCCGAATTTACAGAACCCGCAAGAGCGCCTGTGTATGTGCTGCCCGCTATGCTTCCTGCGTTGTAGCTGCCGTTTATACTGCCGCACTTTCCCGCTATTCCGCCGACAAACACCTTGCCGCAAACATTTCCGGCGTTATAGCAATCAGAGATGTCCGATACCAGTCCGGCAATACCTCCAGAGTAATTCCCGCCGCTTATGTATGAGCTGACTACGCCGAGATTTTTTACAGTTGCCTTGTCAGCATAACCGAACAAGCCCTGATAATCATTGCCGTTGTCAATATATATTCCGCTGACAGTATATCCGTCTCCGTCAAAAGTACCATTGAAGCCGTTTTCATAGCTGCCTATGGGCGTCCAGGTATTATCCGGAGCGGATCTGCTCCAGTTTTTAAGATTTGCTGTATCATTCAGGAAAATATCAAAACCGAGCTTTATAAATTTTCCGGAATAATTGTTTCCGTTTCTGACGGTATCCGAGAAATAAGCCAGCTGTTCCGCTGTTTCTATCAGATAGGGATCTTCCTCGGTTCCGTTTCCGGAGCTGAAGCCTTCCGCGGAGGTGCCGTCCCATATCCTGTCGCAATACGGGGCGATCCTGCGCAGTTGAGGATAATCACAGCCGGTTTCGTAAACAAACGCCCAATTATTATCAAAGTCAAAGCCTTTGAAAGATGAGCGGATCTTCATGCTGTTTTCGGTAAGCCTGGCAGTTCTTCCGGCAATATCTTCGGTGACCGTTCCCAAAGCCCCGGCGCCTACGCCCGACTGAGGCGTATCGTCGTCATCTGTCGCACATCCTACCAGATAATAACAGTTCTTCAGCTCCGAAGAATCCGTACCGGCTATACCGCCTATATATGCCCAGCCGGATATTTTGCCCACATTGTAACAGAGGGAAACGCTGCCTGTGTTGCCCCCTGTGATACCGCCGGCATATGAGCCTGTACACTCAACGCTGCACATATTGCAGCAGTTAACAATAGTTCCGCTGTTAAGCCCGGAAATACCGCCTATGTATGAGTTTCCGCCTATTATGCCTTCATTTACGCACCTTGTAGTCGTTCCCGATCCGTTCAAACCGCTTATACCGCCTGAATATACCGTTCCGCCTACCGAACCTCTGTTCACGCAGTTGCTGATCGTACCTTTATTCTGCGCCGCTATTCCGCCCGCGCATTCCTGTAATGCGTCAGTTTTTCCGCTGTTTATACAGTATTCAGCTGTTCCTTCAAGACAGCCTGTAACACCGCCCGCATTATTTCTGCCCCTGACAGCCGCCTTATTATAACAATATGAAAGGTTTCCTTTTATATATCCCGATATTCCGCCAACATAATTTCCACCGTTAATGTATGACTTTTCAACGGTTAAATTTTTGACCGTTCCGCCGTTCACCGAGCCGAACAAGCCCTGATAATCACTGCTGTTATAAATGTATATGCCGCTGACAGTATATCCGTCCCCGTCAAAGGTACCCTTAAAGCTGTTTTCATAGCTGCCAATGGCTCTCCAGCTGTTTTCGGGAGCTGTGGTTTTCCAGTTCAGATGATCGGAAGTATCGTTAAGCGCTATGTTCCCCGCAAGCTTGAAGTACTTTCCAAAATAGGTTTGACCGTCCCTTACAGAATCCGACAAATAAGCCAGCTGCTCCCCTGTCCTGATAATATAAGGATCAGACGAAGTGCCGGTCCCCGAGTCAAAACCTGATGAAACGGTACCGTTCCATGTATCCGACACGGCAAAGGCTCCCGTGGATACCGTGCCGCAGGCAATTATAAAAGATAACAAAATCGATAAAAAGCAATTAAAGCATTTTTTCATAACGATCTGCACTCCTTATAAAAAATGATTTATTCAAATTAAAAGAATATTTAAAAGTAATTTTTATTATAATATAATCTGGTTCATAAGTCAATCCGGCTCAAAACTAAAATCAATAATTATTTTTTAAAATCAGCACTATAATTGTACTATGTTGACAAAAAGTGATATAAAGTATATAATTGATTTGTAGTCAAAGACTATAATAAAACAAAGGCAGGTAGATAACCATGAACAAGTTTATGCTCAATGAAACATCCTATCACGGAGCAGGCGCCATAAAAGCGATTCCAGATGAGATCAAAGCCCGCAAGCTCACAAAGGTTTTCGTGGCAACAGATCCTGATCTTATAAAGTTCGGCGTATCCGATAAAGTGACCGCCCTGCTTACCGACGCAGGAATTCCTTATAGTATATATTCCGATATCAAACCTAATCCCACCATTGAAAACGTACAGAACGGCGTTAAGGCGTTTAAGGAATCCGGCGCAGACTGCATAGTAGCCATAGGCGGCGGTTCATCCATGGATACCGCAAAAGCCATAGGCATAATCATAACTAACCCGGAGTTTGAGGATGTCCGCTCACTGGAGGGCGTGGCCCCCACAAAGAATCCCTGTGTTCCCATAATCGCCGTCCCCACCACTGCCGGCACAGCGGCTGAGGTAACTATCAACTATGTTATCACTGATGTTGAAAAGAAGAGAAAATTCGTCTGCGTTGACTGCCACGATATCCCGGTAGTCGCCGTTGTCGATCCCGAAATGATGGCATCGATGCCCAAGGCACTTACCGCCGCAACAGGTATGGACGCTCTTACTCACGCCATTGAGGGCTATATAACCCTTGGCGCATGGGAGCTTTCCGATATGTTCCATTTGAAGGCTATCGAGCTCATTTCACGTTCTCTCCGTGACGCTGTAAACAACACAAAAGCCGGCAGAGAAGGTATGGCTTTAGGTCAGTATATCGCAGGTATGGGCTTCTCAAACGTGGGTCTGGGCGTGGATCACTCCATGGCGCATACACTTTCGGCATATTACGATATGCCCCACGGCAAAGCCTGCGCCACCCTGCTCCCCGCCGTTATGGAATACAACGCCCCTGCCACCGGTGAAAAATACCGTGAAATAGCAAGAGCAATGGGCGTTGCCGGTGTTGACGGAATGTCTCAGGAGGAATACAGACGCGCGGCTGTTGACGCGGTCTCACAGCTTGCCTCCGATGTTGGTATCGTCACCTCCCTCAAGGGCGTCGCAAAAGAGGAAGATATTCCCCAGATGTCCATTGACGCATACAACGACGCGTGCCGTCCCGGCAATCCAAGAGATGTAAGCATTGAAGATATTGAGGCTATATACAGAAGTCTCATGTAATTAAAACTGAATAGCAAAAACCCTCCGGGCGGATCACCGTTCGGAGGGTATATTTCTGTTCACATTATTTGACCCACATGGCATTGCCGTCACCTAAAAGATCGTTAAGCTTTTCCACAAGTATATCGTTGGCATCCACCCATTCCTCTTTGGGTTTTACAAGTCGTCTGCCGGTATCTTTAAAATAGTATATCACCGGTACCATACCGTCAAAAATTCTGATGTATTTATCGGCTGTATTGACCTCTCTGCTGTTTTCAGAGTCAAATCTCAGGTACAGCCCGCGCTTAACGTTTTTTTTCGGTTTTTCAAAATTACCGCTGTTTTTAAGATCATTTACAGGTTCGATGATCTCACATATGAGCTTCGGCTCCTTTTCCTCCTGAATGCTCAGTCTGCCGTGGATGACCACTACATCACCTTCAGCCACGGTATATGCGTACTTATCAAAGACCTTCGGGAACATTATCATTTCGATCGTGCCATAAATATCCTCAACGGCGGCGAAAGCCATGGTGGTGTTGTTTTTAAGTATTTTTTTCTTAATAGATGTAACTATGGCAAGCACTTTGACGCTGGAATTATCCTTGTATACGGATCCGGTCTCCGCGGAAGCCTCCAGCAGATCCGATATCCTGTCGCACTTCATCTCTTCGGACAGGTGACTGTATTCACCCACAGGATGGCCGGACAAGTATATCCCCGCCACCTCTTTTTCCATGGAAAGAAGCTCCTTTATCGGGAATTCCGCCATAGGCTTTATGTATACTTCTTCTTTCTTTTCTTCTCCCCCGGCAAGGTCAAAGAAGCCTATCTGACCGTCAACGTTCCGACGATTTTCATTATCTATATCGGCAAGTACATCCGGCAGAGCGTTGAGCATTTCCCGTCTGTTATTTCCGAGATTATCCAACGCGCCGCACTTTATGAGGCTCTCCACGGAACGGCGGTTGAAATCCTTGCCGCTCATGCGTTTACAGAAAGAATAAAAGGAAGTGAATTCTCCGTTTAAATTCCGTTCGTTCTCAATGGAACGGATAAACCCCTTGCCCAGATTTTTAACAGCAAGCAGACCGAAGTATATCTGCCCCTTGTCAACGGTAAACCCGTCTGTACTGTAATTGACGTGGGGCGGTTTAAGGGCAATGCCCAACCTGCCGCATTCGGCAATATACTCCGCGACCTTATTGCTGCGGTCAAGCACACTGCTGAGAAGCGCCGCCATAAATTCGCAGGGATAGTGACATTTTAGATAAGCGGTCTGATACGCCACATAGGCGTATGCCGCGGCGTGGGATTTATTGAACGCATAGGAGGCAAAAGACGACATATCGTCAAATATCTTGTTGGCTGTTTTTGCGTCAACGCCTCTTTTCACAGCGCCCTCGCATTCCGTGACTCCCTGATCGTTTACATAACCGTTAATGAATATCTCCCGCTCATGCTCCATAACGTCATGCTTCTTCTTTGACATGGCGCGGCGAACGATATCCGCTCTGCCGTATGAATAACCGGCAAGCTTTCTGAATATCTGCATGACCTGCTCCTGATAGACCATACAGCCGTAGGTGACATCAAGAATATCCTTGAGCAGCGGAGTATCATATTTAGTACGTTCGGGATGGTGTCTGTTTTCTATATACCTCGGTATTGAGTCCATGGGACCCGGTCTGTAAAGGGATATAACAGCTATCATATCCTCTATGCTCTCCGGACTGAGTCCCATAAGAACGGATCGCATACCGGCGGACTCATACTGGAAAACACCTGTGGTAAGACCGTTTGAAAGCATTTCAAAAACATCTTTATCCTTCAGATCAATTTTATCAATGGAAAATCCCGGCTCATTTTTCTGCACCATTTTTACGGCGTAATCAATTACCGTAAGCGTACGCAGACCGAGGAAATCCATCTTGAGAAGACCAAGCTCTTCAAGGGTGGTCATGGTAAACTGGGTCACAACGGATTCATCATTGAGGGCAAGAGGCACATAATCCGACACCGGATCTCTGGTTATAACAACGCCTGCCGCATGGGTGGAGGCGTGCCTCGGCATACCCTCAAGCTTCCTCGCAGTGTCGATGAGTTCCCTCACGTTTTCATTTGTTTCATACTGAGTCCTCAGCTCCGACGACATATTCAGAGCCTTGTCAATGGTTATCTTCAGCTCGTTGGGAATAAGCTTTGCTACAGCGTCCACCGCTCCGTAAGACATACCCAGCGCCCTGCCAACGTCCCGGATTGCAGCCCTTGCCGCCATTGTACCGAAGGTTACTATCTGCGCCACATGGTCACTGCCGTATTTTCTAATGACGTAATCAATAACTTCCTGACGGCGTTCATAGCAGAAATCCACATCAAAGTCTGGCATGCTAACGCGTTCGGGATTGAGAAAGCGTTCAAAAAGAAGGTTGTATTTCATGGGGTCGATGCCGGTTATCCCTATACAGTAGGCGGCTATGCTCCCGGCGCCGGAGCCTCTGCCCGGTCCCACGGGAATGCCCTTGCTTTTTGCGTAGGCTATAAAGTCGTGCACTATCAGGAAATAGTCCACATATCCCATCTCATTTATAACGTTGAGTTCGTATTCAAGACGCTTGCGGTATTCCTCCGGCGGATCTTCCCCGTATCTTTCTTTAAATCCGTTATAGCATTGCTCGGAAAACCATTCAAAATGGTCTCTGCCCTCAGGGACTTCAAAATGGGGAAGCTTAGTTTTGCCGAATTCAAATTCAACATTGCACTGCTCCGCAATGACCTGAGTATTGTCTATAGCCTCGGGACAGGCGGGGAACAGCTCGCGCATCTTCTCCTCGGACTTGACGTAAAACTCATCTGTTCCGAATTCCATACCGTTGTCTTCACCCAACACATGGTTTGTCTGGATGCAGAGCAACACCTGCTGGATCTTTGAATCCTCTTTGCGTATGTAATGCGCGTCGTTCGTGGCTACTAACGGGATGCCTGTCTCCCTGGAAAGACGGATAAGCATGGGCAATATCCTCTGCTGTTCCGCCAGACCGTGATTCTGTACTTCAAGATAAAAATTACCTCTGCCAAAAACTTTGTCATACCAGAGGGCGATCTTTTTTGCCTCTTCGTAATCTTCTCTCAGCAGAGCGCGGGGGATCTCGCCCGCAAGGCAAGCAGAGCAGGCTATGAGACCTTTATTATATTTTTGCAAAAGCTCTTTGTCTATCCTCGGTTTTGTATAAAATCCCGATGTCCATGCTTCGGAGACCATAGCTATAAGGTTCTTGTAGCCCTCGTTATTTTTACAGAGCAGCAGCAAATGGCTCCTTTCGCTGTCGTAGAGCTTATCTTTATCGAATCTTGTCCTCGCCGCCACATAGACCTCACAACCGATTATGGGCTTTATGCCTGCCTTTTTTGCCGCCCGGTAAAAATCTATCACTCCGTACATGACGCCGTGATCCGTTATGGCAACGGATGTCTGACCCAATTCCGACAGACGACCCATAAGCCCGTCGATACGGCAGGCGCCGTCCAACAGACTGTATTCCGTATGCAGATGCAAATGTGTAAATGCCATGGATCGACCTCTGTCTATTTTGTGTCCTCAGCAAGCCTGACTATCTTCTTCAGGCGGTGGTTGATACCGGAGCGCGATATCCTGCCTTCAAGAATAGTCTCCATTTCACTAAGGCTTGCGATGGGATTTTCCTCTCTTGCAACAGCAACAAGCTTTGTCGTTTCATCAAGGCTGTTGAAAGCGCCCTTTTTTCTGAGGCGTTTTATCGCCTCTCTCTGCGCCGCGGAAGCATCCACGGTACGGGCGATGTTGGCGTTATCAAAATTTGCCCTTCTGTTTGCGTTATTTATAATATCTTTTTGGATCTTTGTTCCCATTACTTTAAGGGTAGCCTGAGTAGCACCCATTGTGGTCAGCACATCCTCTATACACTCGCTGTTTTTTATGTAAAGAGAATAGGCGTAATCTCTGGACATAAGCTTGGTATTGAGATCAAGCTCATTCATAAGATTCATAAGATCTTTGCAGAGCCGCTGATACGGAGTACTGAATTCCATGTGATAGTTCTTTTCCGGAGTAGTCACTGTACCGCAGGAAATGAAAGCCCCCGCAAGAAACGCCCCGAAACAGCATTCATCCTGAATGTTTGCCCGGTTCAACCTCAGAGGTATTTCTTTTCCCGTATGTCCGAAGCACTCAAGCACCTTTGCTCTCAACTGATTCGTTTTGATAGAAGCAACGTACTTTTTATTCTTGCCGCTTGCAGTTATGATCGGTTCAATACCGGTCTGTTCTTTTATGCTCTTTGCATAATACTCGGCTATGTATCTGTGCTCCGTTGACAGTCTTATCGACGATGCTGAAAAATCTTTACCGAAAAGCAGAAGTCCGTAAGTCATTGCCTTTTTGCAGCAAGGCTCAAGCTCCCTTTTCATCAATTCGGTTTTTACCGTTGTTGAAAATGTCACTTCGTCTCTCCTATTTGTTTATATCACGATGGTTTATACTTACAGCAAAACCGCTGTCCTGAAAATGCTGAGCCATAAGCTCCGCGAACACCACGGATCTGTGTCTGCCTCCCGTACATCCGAAAGCTATCACCAATCTGCTCTTTCCCTCACGAATATACAGCGGCACAAGATAATCACACAGATCAATAAGCTTGTCCTTAAGAACGTTGGATTCCTCCCACTTCATGACATAGTCGCTGACTTCCTTCTCAATACCGGTAGCTGTCTTGAGTTCCGGGACATAAAAGGGATTCGGAAGGCATCTTACGTCAAACATAAGGTCAGGATCGTTTGGTATGCCGTACTTAAAGCCGAATGAAAGACAGTGGATCTTGAGCACATTGTTGGCGTCCACCATAAACAGCTCGCAGATCCTTTTTTTACAATCCGCGGGGCTGAGAGATGAGCTGTCGATAACATAGTCTGCTATCTGACGTATGGGGTAAAGCATCTCTCTTTCCGCCCGGATCGCCTCGTTAAGCGAACCGTTATATTTATCTATAAGAGGATGCGTCCTTCTTGTTTCCTTGAATCTGCTTATGAGAACATCGTTTGATGCGTCGATAAACAGGATCTTGTACTTCATGTTCATCTGCTTGAGCTCTTCAAGCACCGAAAAAATACTGTTGAAGGAGCCTCCCGCACGAACGTCGGTCACAATTGCCACCTTGTCGTTTTCCTCGTTTGATTTGAGCAAAAGCTGGGCAAATGTGGGGATCAGCTTTGGAGGCATATTATCCACGCACAGGAAACCTATGTCCTCAAATGCATCTACGACCTTTGATTTTCCCGCGCCGGAAATACCGGTAATTATTATCAGTTCATTCATTTGCTGTCCCCTTCTTTCCCAATCATTTTGATCTCGGTCTCTAACGAAACGCCGAAATTTTCAAGCACAAGACTTTGTATATGTTTTATCAGATCTTTCACATCAGCGGCGGAAGCTCCGCCCTTGTTTATGATAAACCCGGCATGCTTTTCGCTGACTGCAGCGCCCCCTACGGTTTTACCCTTAAGACCGCTCTGTTCAATGAGCGCGCCGGCAAAATATCCCTCCGGACGTTTGAACACCGAACCGGCGCTGGGGTACTCCAGCGGCTGTTTATCCCTGCGTCTTTCGATTATTTCCGACATTTTATTTTTTATGTCCTTTTTGTCTCCGGGTCCAAGCTTAACTCTTGCGGAGAGCACAACGCCGTTATTCTTTGAAAACACACTGCTTCTGTACCCAAAGTCCATATCGGCAACGGGCATAGTTTTTACGCTAAGATCATCGGATATATATGTGCAGTCAAGCAGCACATCCTTCATCTCGCCGCCGTAGGCGCCGGCGTTCATATAGACCGCGCCGCCCACAGAACCGGGGATCCCGAAGGCGAACTCCAGACCCGTCAAACAGTTATCAAGGGCAAAATTACAGAGCTTTGACAGACTTGCTCCGGCGCCGCAGTTTATCACTCCGTCACCTTCATATTCTATATTTAAAAGCCCCTCCGTGTTTATTACCACACCGGATATACCTTCGTCAGACACAAGAAGATTACTGCCGTTTCCCAAAATAAACCTGGGTACGGAGTTTTCTTTGCAGAGCTTGAGCAGAGACACCATCTGCTCGTCGGAAGACGGAAAAGCCATAATATCGGCATTCCCGCCTATTTTAAAGCTTGTGTACTGACTCATGGGTACGTTTTCTTTTACGGTTATACCCATGGCGCATATGTCGGCAAAAATCTGTTTGATAGTGATCACCGTGCCCTTATATTAAGCATTAAATTTATTCGGTAAGGAGTGCAGAGCCGATTATTCCGGCATCGTTGCCCAGCTGCGCTTTCATGATCTTTGTCTGGATCTCCGCGTGGACGCTGTATCTTTCCCTTGCAACGTGTTCGGCTACGGGTTTGATAAGATTGTCCCCCTCGTTGCTTATTCCTCCGCCTATGCAAACAACGTCAGGCTGGAATGTGTTCACGATATTTGTAACGCCAACCGCAACATAATATATGTAATCATTTACAACCCGGGTAGCTGTTTTGTCGCCCCTGCGCCATGCGTCAAAGGCTGTTCTGCCCCCCACCTTGTTTATGTCGCCGCCGACAAGCTCCCACATGATGCTGTCTTTGTCCTCAAGCATAGCGGCCTTGGTCTGGGAAATAAGCGCCGTAGCGGAAGCATAACGCTCCCAACAGCCCTTTCTGCCGCAGTTGCACTGCTCGCCGTTTACGACTATGACCATGTGACCCATTTCACCGGCGGCTCCGTTGACGCCGTTGACAAGCTTGCCGTCAACTATGATGCCGCTGCCAACGCCTGTGCCAAGAGTAATGGCCACAAAGCTCTTTACTCCGTTTCCCGCACCGGCTATAGCCTCGCCCAAAGCGGCGCAATTAGCGTCGTTATCAATATAAACAGGCTTGCCGAAACGCTCCTCAAGCATTTCTTTAGCAGGTACTTTGTTAAAGCCAAAATTGTTGGAAAACTCGATATATCCGTTTGACTTGTTTATAGAGCCGGGGGCACCTACACCCACGCTCTCTATATTATCATAAGTTATTCCGGCTTTTTTGACCGCCTCATCAGCGGCGGCCTTCATGTCGTCAAATATTTCCGCCGCCGAACGGGGAAGCTTTGTTTTAACAACTCCCCTGCCGACGACCTCATATTTTTCATTTACCACGCCCACCGAGATATTTGTGCCGCCTAAATCAATGCCTATTTTATACATTCTTATGCACTTCCTATATTTTATGTTAATTTATCAATAATTGTGCCACGCTTCTATTTTGCGTTCTTCGGCAACGATCTCATCATCCATACCCAGATTATGCAGAAGCTCCTTAGCTGCATTATAGCCCATTTCCTTCTGCCTGTTGTTCATGGTCGCCGCTTCTATGATAATAGAAAGATTCCTGCCGGGACGGATCGGAACCACAACCATGGGTATTTTGATACCGAGAATTTCCGTGTATTCATTGTCAAGACCCATTCGGTCATAGGGGTTACTGTCATCCCAATGTTCAAGTTCAATGACCAGATCTATCTTTTCGGTCATTTTGATGGCGCCCATACCGAAGATCCTTCTCGCGTTTATAACGCCAACTCCTCTGAGCTCTATGAAATGCCGGATATTGTCAGGCGAAGAGCCCACAAGGGTCCTTGCCGAGACCTTGCGGATCTCAACGGCGTCATCGGCAATAAGCCTGTGTCCCCTCTTTATCAGCTCAAGAGCCGTTTCGCTCTTACCTACGCCGCTGTCGCCCACGATAAGTACGCCCTGACCGTAAACCTCCACAAGAACACCGTGACGGGTGATCCTGTCCGCCAGCTCTACTCCCAGGTAAGAAATGAGCATTGACATATTGCTTGATGTGGATTCATCCGTCCTTATTATAGGAACCTCATATTTTTCCGCAAGCTCAATGAGATATCCGGGGAAATCAAGTCCTCTGGTGATAACGATCAATGCAGGACAGCAGGAAAAAAGACGTTCCATGGCGGTCTTTCCGTCCTCCTCACCGAGGCTTTTGATATATCCCAGCTCGTTCAAGCCGAGGTACTGCACGCGAGCAGGCTCAAAATACTCAAAATAGCCGGTGAGTACCAGACCCGGTCTGCCTACCTCCTTGGAGCTTATGTATATATCCTTTGTGTCCTTTGGAGAATAAATAAGCTCATAAGAGTTGTCTTTTATTAATTTGGCAAGAGGAACTGAATATTTAGCTGTCAATCACTACACCTCCGCAACAAGCGATAATTACAATAATACGAATACTATTATACACTTACTTTTAATATATATCAATACATAATATACAGATTTTTCTTTGGCGGTGAGAATTTCTTGACGGAACTTGTTTATAAAATACTTAGTGCGGCTGAAAGCGCCGTATGGGGCGCTCCCATGCTCATACTTATGCTGGGAACAGGAATATATCTGACCCTGAGAAGTAAATTTTTTCAGTTCAGAAATGCCGGTCATATTGTAAGAAACACGGTTTTATCACTGTTTAAAAATGATAGAGCTGAATCTGACGACAGCAAAACGATCTCCCAGTTTCAATCTGTTTCCGCGGCGTTGGCGGCAACCGTTGGAACAGGCAACATCGCCGGCGTGGCGACTGCTGTCCTGACCGGCGGAGCAGGCTCGGTCTTCTGGATGTGGGTATCCTCTGTTTTCGGCATGATGACCGGCTATGCGGAAAACACATTGGGAATATATTACAGGAAGAAAAACGAAAAAAACGAATGGCAGGGCGGCGCAATGTACTATATACGGGAAGGTCTGAGGGAGCGTAAACACTTTTCAAGCCTTGGAAAGCCCATTGCGGCGGCGTTTGCTCTGTTCTGCATCCCGGCTTCGTTGGGAATGGGCAATATGGCTCAGGTAAACTCCGCCGCCGACGCTTTACACAGCAGCTTCAATATTCCCTTTGCCGCAACGGGAGCCGTGTTTGCTTTTGTTATAGCAGCAGTAATGAAGGGTGGGATAAAGCGCATAGGCTCGGTCACGGAAAAGCTCATGCCGATTATGTCAATATTTTACATAGCCTGTACGTTGATAATAATATTAAAAAATTACAGGGCTATCCCCCACATGACCATCTGTATTCTGAAAGGCGCATTTTCCACAGAAGCGGTAATGGGAGGCGGCGCGGGGTTTATAATGAAACAGGCGATCTCCACCGGTTTGAGGCGAGGCATATTCTCCAACGAGGCGGGACTGGGCTCCTCCGTTTTTATCCACACGGCCTCCAACATAAAAGAGCCTGCCGTTCAGGGGATGTGGTCTATATTTGAGGTGTTTTTTGACACGATCCTTATGTGCAGTCTGACGGCGTTTGCCATACTGTCGATAAACGTCACAAGCTCTCCGGGCATTCCCCTGCTCAGTTGTGAACAGGCTGCCTTGACGGCAAACAATGAAGCCCGTATATTTATAGCCTCAGACGGCTGTAATGGAAGTTTTTCCGTTCCGCTTGTATCAGAACAACCGCTTGTTATAAGCAACGGAAGCCGTAAAGTCTTTGCCTTTACAAGGCTTATGACTGTAAAGATCAACGCCCGGAGCAAGGCGGAGATAAGCGCCGTGACCGGAGCGTCGCTGATGGGGTTTGTATTTGAAAAATGCTTTGGAAAATATGCGGGCAAACTGCTTGCTATATCTGTTACCGCCTTTGCGTTTTCAACGGTTTTGGGCTGGTCGTATTACGGTGTCAAGGCAACGGAATACGTTTTCGGAGAAAGGGTAACAAGGCTGTATAAAGGGCTGTTTGTCCTGTTTATTATCATCGGTTCCGTTACGGATCTGAAGCTTGTCTGGAGCATATCCGACATATTTAACGGACTTATGGCAGTTCCTAATATTACCGGAATACTTCTGCTTTCCGGCAAGGTCTTCAGCATTACAGAGAATTATTACGTCAGAAAAATTTCAAAAGGCCCGAAACGGCTCAGACCCATGATCTCCGCATACGATCAAACAAGCTGACCGGGCAAAAAATTGCGGCAGGGATGATCCCTGCCGCAGGAAAGTTTATTCGTATGTTCTGTCAAAAAGGAGTGACGCTTTAAATATATTACCGTCAACCGAAAGCTCCATTTTTCCCCCCTGAAGCTCGGCAAGTCTCTTGGCAATCGACAAGCCCAGACCGTCGCCTTCCGTGTGTCTGGAACTGTCGTCCCTTACGAAACGTTCAAGCAACTCGTCTCCGTCTGTCTCTATGGTCGTGGCAGAGGTATTCTGCAATATTATCCTTACCTTGTCGTGGGTGATCTCTGCGTCAAGATATACATCCGTACCCTTTTGGGCATATTTGCAGATATTGCTCATAAGGTTGTCGATTATGCGCCACAGAAGGTCGCCGTCCGCGCTGATACAGGCGGGTGTTTCCGGTTCATCGCATACAAGCTTCAGCTCATATTCGTCAAGCATATACTGGAATTCCCCCACTATCTGCGAAAGGATAAGCCCTACATTCATTTTTTCCTTTTGTACAACAATATCTCCGTTTGACAATTTAGATGACTCAATAAGATTTTCCAGCAACTTTCTGAGCTTTTCCGACTGTCTGTCAATACCCTCGATATATGACTTTTCCTCATCCGGAGATTTATTGCTGTCCTTGAGAAGAGATGCATAACCTATTATGGCTGTCAGAGGAGTTTTTATGTCGTGGGACAAATTGGTTATCATCTCATTTTTAAGTCTCTCGTTTTTCATCTCCGATTCAATAGACTTTGAGATCTCTTTTCTGATCTGTTCAAGGTTCTTGTTGTACATACGGAAGCCCTTGAACATAAAGTAAGTGTTCTCCGGTTCGTCAAGATTTCCTTCAGCAAGCCTTTTACTTGTGTTATAGACGTAAGCGAAATTCATGGCGGCAACTACAATAATGGGAATTGATATGACCCTGCTTATTGCCCAGTATGTAACGTAGTGCATAAACTCCAATTGATCCGCTGTTTCCTGATGCACAAAATATAAAAGCACGCCCAGCTCTGCAACCGTCAGTAAAGCAACGGTTATTATAAGATTTCTGAAGTACAGACTTGAGTTATCCTTTCGAGTTTTTTCCTTTTTGGCTTTTTTAAATTTCTTTAATCTCTTTATCCGCTTCGTATTCTTTGCGATCCAGCTGTAGAACCGATACAGCAGCGTATTCCGAAGCAGATTACCCATCTTTAACCGGACGGAAAAAGTTGAAAGATAGAGCAGCAGTACCAGCACCATGATAACAACTACGAAAAATACGACCACGTTGAAAAGCACGATATTTGAATCCGCGATCTCCGTAAGTCTTATGCTGAGCCACGCCACTATCAGCGTTCCCAAAAGTCCGACGGTACATACATCAAAGGGCAGTTTATCAATAAAACTCATTGAGATCTGACCGTCCGACTGTACGTCTCCGGCTCCGAATGCTATCAGCGACATCATAACAAGCAAAATAACTATCGAAATTACAAGCACAAATATTATGATGTACTTCAGGAAAGAGTTTCCCAGATCAATAAAACGGTTTGTGGCTCGGTAACTGTCTCGCGCAGTCAATTCATTTCGCAGATAACAGGTTATAGTTCCGTTATTTTCTCCTATGGAATAGTTTTTCTCGTACTTAAACTGATAATCTTCATCTGAGTTAAAGCTGAAATCTTTATCTGAATAATTTTTTATGACCGTGCTCCCGTCGGTATCAGAGACTAAGAAGGAAATATTACTTTCATCCTTGCTGTATTTCCTTGATTTTGATTGAAAAACGATATTGCCGGTCGAATCATAGACAGATAAGAATATGCTGTTCTTATTGTTTGTATATCCCTCACTGTTATATGATCCCAGGCTTTTGTCATCATCGTTGAAATAGGCATACAGATAATCTTCAACTTCCGATTCATCCTCTTTGATCTTTGTGAGCCAGGTATTCTGACGCACACTGTCCACACCGTTTTTGTAGAAGCCGTACTGATAAAGATAATATACGCCTAAAACACAACCGGCAGTTATAACAGTTACGGAGATAAGTATGATCATTGCGGTAAATTTGTCATATATCGACTTAATGCTGTACTTCATGTACTTACCCCCTTACTGTAATTTTTCCATTTTATACCCCCTGCCCCAGATTACTTTAAGGAATCTGGGCTTTGAAGGATCGTACTCTATTTTTTCTCTAAGATGTCTTATATGAACGGTAACGGTGTTTCCCACGGCTACCGGAGGTTCATGCCACACAGCGGTATATATCTCCTCCGGGCCGAATACTTCACCTAAATTTTTTACAAACAGCAAAAGGATATCGTATTCTCTCGGGGTGAGGCTGATCTTCTTACCGCCTACAGATACGCTTTTTTCCTTGTCGTTTATCTCAAGATCTCCGTTTGTGTAGATATGAGAAGCCGGCGCCTGAGAGTTTACCGGGCGTCTCAGTCTTGCCCTGACCCTTGCGATAAGCTCTTCCGGATTATACGGCTTTGATATATAATCGTCAGCGCCGCAATCCAGTCCCTGTACTTTATCTGAATTATCACCCTTTGCGCTTAAAAATATCACAGGCACCTCACTGCTCCTGCGCAGGGCTGATATAGCGGAAAACCCGTCAAGGACAGGCATCATAACATCCATTATTATCAGATCGATATCATCGCCGTGCTTAGAATAAATGTCCAGCATCTGCTGACCGTCATAGGCTTCATATACGTTATAGCCGTTCTTTTCAAGCTGGATCCTGATAGCGCTGACAATATCATTTTCATCGTCACAAACCAAAATATTGTACATCAGACAAGCCCTCCAAAATCGTTTTGTCAAATGTTAAAATGCTTTTTACCGCATTATTATTTGTTTCTCAACATTTCTTCCGCGCTTTTAAGCTGAAGCTCGGTTATCTCAAGCCCGCCGATGATCCGGGCAAGCTCTTCCTTGCGCCCCTCATAGTCAAGAGCCGTTACATGAGTATAGGTCTTGTCCCCTTCAACCGATTTCGATATTCTGAAATGATAGTCCGCCTGAGCAGCTATCTGAGCCAGGTGGGTAACGCAGATGACCTGTCTGCCACGGGACACTTCAGCTAATTTCATCGCTACCTTCTGAGCCGCCCGTCCGCTGACTCCGGTATCTATCTCGTCAAAGATCAGGGTGTCAACATTGTCCTTGTCAGACAGGACGTTTTTGATGGCAAGCATTATTCTTGAAAGCTCACCGCCGGAAGCGATTTTGGAAAGCGGCTTTGGTGTTTCGCCTATGTTGGCGGAGATAAGAAATTCTATATCATCTGAACCGGTCTCCGAATAATCTGTTTTACCGTACTTTATTTCAAACACAACACTGGGCATATCAAGAAATTCAAGCTCTCCGCAGACTGCCTGTGAAAAATTCTCTCCGGCGATCTTCCGTGATTCCGAAAGCTTTTCCGCCAGCAGAGAAGTTTCTTTTTCCGCCTTGACGATCTCCGATTCAAGGAAGGCTATCCTCTCATCCGAAAGCTCTATATCTCTCGCCTCACGCTTTGCGTTTTCAAGAAATTCAAGCATTTCTTCCTCTGTACTTCCGTATTTCCCGGAAAGCTTATAAAGCAAGTCAAGTCTTGATTCGATCTCATCAAGTTCTCTTTCATCTATATCAAAATTTGATATCATTTCGCTTATATCCGCAGAGTGCTCCGCAAGATCATATGACAGCGAAAGGACTTTTTCGGACAGTGTTTCCGCGGCTTCATAATAGTTTGCCGCCTTTTGCAGTGACATTGCCGCGCTTTCGGTGCGCTGTACCGCTCCCGAATCCTCGTCGGTACCATTGATGGCAATATATGCCTCTGTCAGAAATCTTACGATCTTTTCACCGTTTACATATACGTTTTTCTTTGCTGTGAGCCTGTCCCATTCACCGGGGACTATCTGCGCAGTTTCAAGTTCATTTATCTGGAAATCAAGTATATCGAGCCTTCTCGCCTTTTCCGCATCATCTCTGCTGATCGCTTTCAACTCTCTTTTCAGGCTCAACAGGTTGTGATACGACCTCTGATACTCACTCAGAAGATCCGAATTGCCCGCAAGGCTGTCAAGATAACGGAAATGGTTTTCGCTGTTTAAAAGAGCCTGACTGTCGTGCTGACCGTGTATATTGATAAGCGATCTGCCCACGGTCCTGAGCATGGAAACGGTTACGGGTTCACCGTTTATCCTGCACACATTTTTGCCGTCAGCAGAAATTGAGCGCTGTATGATCAGGCAGCCATCCTCCGACGGGTTCAAGCCTATACTTTCAATGGCGTCACAGACAGCGTACCCCACCTCAGTAAACACGGCGGTGACTTTTGCGGAGCTTGTCCCTGTTCTGATAAGCTCCCTTGATGTGCGCTCCCCCAAAACGGCGTTGATGGAGTCAATTATTATAGACTTACCCGCGCCGGTCTCGCCTGTGAGGACATTAAATCCGCCGTTAAGCTCCAGCTCTGCGTGTTCTATTATAGCTATGTTTTCGATTTTCAAGCTTTGCAGCATAATAAGACAAACCCCTTGAAGAGATTATTTGAGCAGAACGCTCTGGATGCTGTTCTTGATCTGCAGGGCATATTCTTCGTTTCTGCACAGGGCAAAAATCGTATCATCCCCCGCAAGCGTCCCAACAAGGCCTTCCCATTTCATGTTGTCAAACGCGGCGCAGGCGGCGTTCGCCATACCTGTAAAGCAACGCACCACCACCATATTTCCGGCATAGTCAACGCTTATTACGGAATGAGCAAATATGGAATTGTACTTTGAAAGCAGCTCATCCGAACCCGCCGGGTTCACCTTGTAGCAATAATTACCGTTTTCATCCATTGTCTTTACAAGGCGCAGCTCTTTGATATCCCTTGAGACAGTGGCCTGTGTGGAATCAAAGCCGCTGTCTTTAAGCATCTGCAACAGGTCTTCCTGTGTCGAAATAACATTGTTTTCGATGATCTTCAAAATCATCTTATGTCTGTCCTTCTTCATTTCTGCCTCTCCCGTCCTTAAAATATATTGCGCTTATATCACACTCTGCGAGCTGCAAGTTTACTGTTCAAAACGTCAATGAAAGTGTCAGATTTTATTCTGATAAAATCCGCGTATATCTCCGCCTTGCTTATCCTGACCGTGCTCTTTCCTTTCATAACAAACGGCTTTTCTCCGTCACATGAAAGGTTTACACATTCATCTTCGTCAGATCTTATGGAGATCGTTTTGTCGTATTTAAAAATAAGCGATCTTGAAAACAGAGAATGTGTACAGACCGGCGTCAGCGTTATGGTCTCAAGCTGCGGGTCAATTACCGGCCCACCCGCAGAAAGCGAGTAAGCAGTGGAACCGGTGGGTGTGGCGATTATAACTCCGTCGCCCAGATAATTGTTGATGTGCTGACCGTCGCATTCCGCGCTGAGTTCGATTATATGTGTGGAACCGGCTCTGTCGATCACCGCGTCGTTTATGCAGTAATCCGACATTTTCCCCGTGAGTTCGCTCTCCGCCTCCACCTTGAGCATCATACGGTGCTCGACCTCGTAGCTGTTGTTGATGAGCCTGTCCAGCAGATCAAGCTCATCCGCCTCAAGACCTGCCATAAAAGCAAGTCTGCCGGCGTTTATGCCCAAAACCGCTTTGCCGTACTCGGCGGATATCTTGGCGGCATGCAATATAGTGCCGTCTCCCCCCACCGCGATAACAACATCGCAAAGCCTGAGCATTTCATCCTGACTTAAGAAGCCGGCTCCGGTGGCTGAAAAAACTTCTTTGTTTCCGGCGTTAAAATAATATTCGGCGTCAAGCCTTTTCAAATGCTTACAAACGTCAAGGGTGATCTGATAAGAGTTCGCCCTTGTGAGATTTGGTATAACCGCAATTTTCATATTGCACCTCCAGATATCTGAGCTGCGTTTCAATTCTCGTCATTTGTCCAGATCGCTGTGCGAAGCTTCAACAACGGTTTTTGCAAGCTCTGCGCAGTTATTTTTATTCAAGCCGTCCTTGACAATATACATAAGATATTCTATGTTTCCCTCCGGTCCTTTTATGGGAGAATACTCCAGACCCGCTACGGAGAATCCGTTTTCCAAGGCAAAACCGAACACGTTGTTTATTACGTCGATATGTACGTTTTTGTCCCTGACAACGCCTTTTTTGCCCACATTTTCACGACCGGCTTCAAACTGGGGTTTTATAAGGCAAACCGCGGAGCCACCGGTTCTCAGCAGTGAAAACAGCGGCGGCAATATATGTTTCAGAGAAATAAACGAAACATCCACGCTGGCAAAGTCAATGGGTTCGGGGATCTGTTCCGACGTAACATACCTGAAATTTGTACGTTCAAGGTTTACCACACGGTCATCCGTGCGCAGCTTCCACGCGAGCTGACCGTATCCCACGTCTATTGCATAAACCTTTTTTGCACCGTTTATGAGCATGCAATCCGTAAATCCTCCGGTGGAGGCTCCTATATCCATACAGGTGCAGTCCTTCAACTCTATGCCGAATTTTTCTATGCCCTTTTTAAGTTTATATCCGCCTCTGCTGACAAAGGGGTTCTGAGTTTCCCTGACCTCAATAACGTCCTCCGGCTTAATAAACGTACCGCCTTTAAGTACCTTCTGACCGTTGACATATACCTGCCCTGCCATTATCAAAGCCTTTGCCCGCTCCCTGGACTGTACTAATCCCCGTTCAAAGACCCCGGAATCAAGCCGTATCTTATCAGCCAATTTTTTCTACCCCCAAAATTTTACGGTACATACCGTCACAGTCAAGCCCGTATGTTTCAAGCTGCTTTTCTACCGAAGCCTGAGGAACAAAGCAGTCATTCACCGCCGTAAGATCATATTCTCCTTTATATCCGTTTTCCAGCAAAAGCGACGCGAATTTTTCTCCCACACCGGAACTTCTGATGCCTTCCTCAAAGAAAAACACTTTTTCGCAGCTCAAAGCCTCGTTAACGGCGTTGATATCAACGGGCTTTATCCTGTTAAGCTTTATTATTTTTATTTTGATACCGTCCTTTCCGAGCATATCCCTGGCGATACAGGCGTTTGAAAATATCCTGCCGTAAGTCACAAGGGCAATATCGGAATCTTTATCTCCGTAAACGTCATAGGAAGCAAAGCTCGGTTTGAAATCCTCCGGTATCTGACCTTCGGAGCCTCTGGGATATCTCACCACAGAGACGTTTTTACTCTCATAAATGGATTTGTACAAAAATTTATTCAATTCCTCATAAGTAGACGGAGAATAAACAGTAATGTCCGGGATGCCGTTCATCATGGCAACGTCAAAAATGCCCTGATGCGTCTCCCCGTCCTCTCCAACAAAACCCGCTCTGTCCGCGGCGATCACAAGACTGCGCTTTTGAAGGGCGCCGTCATGTATGAGCTGGTCAAAGCACCTTTGCAGGAAGGTGGAATATACCGCAAACACGGGACGAAGCCCCTGTTTGGAAAGTCCCTGAGCGAATACCACGGCGTGTTCCTCTGCTATTCCCACATCAAAGAAACGTTTTGGGTAATTTTTTTCAAAATTCTGCAACCCCGTCCCCACCGACATGGCGGCGGTTATGGCGCAGATCTTCCTGTCATTTGACGCAAAACTGCACATTGCGTCCCCGAATTCTTTTGAAAAAGTAGCGGAGGACGGCAACGGCTCGCCGGTATCTATATCAAATTTTGAGATGCCGTGAAACATCGTGGGCGATTTTTCCGCAAAATCGTAACCTTTGCCCTTCACCGTATTGACGTGAAGCAGTACGGGTTTTGTAACAAGCTTCGCAGTTTCAAGAGCGTCGCAAAGCAGTTCGATGTTGTGACCGTCAATAGGTCCCATATACGCAAAGCCCATATCCTCAAAGAGATTGCTTTTGTATAGTCTCTGCTTGAGGGAAGTCTTCATCCGGTACACGCACTTTGAAATGCTTTTGCCCACAAGAGGTATATGATTGAGCACCTTTTCGACCCTTGTCTTCGTGCGCAAATATTTGGATTTTGAGCGTATGACAGCCAGATATCTTGCCAGTGAACCAACATTCTGAGAAATTGACATTTTATTGTCATTGAGTATAACGATAAGCCGCTTGCCGGAAACATTGGCATTGTTCAGCGCCTCATAGATAAGCCCGTTGGTCATTGAACCGTCACCCACCACAGCGACTACATAGCCGTTGTTTCCCAGTATGGAATTTGCGGCGGCAACACCTATCGCGGCGGAAACAGAGGTCCCGGAATGTCCGCTGTAGAAGGGGTCGCATTCACTCTCGGAAGGGTTTGGAAAACCGGAGATACCGTCCGCGCAACGGAGCAACGAAAACTTTTCGTACCTTCCGGTGAGCAGCTTATGGGTATAAGCCTGATGCCCCACGTCAAAGATTATCGTATCCTTTGGGCAGTCAAACATTTTATGTATGGCAACTGTAAGCTCGACAACTCCCAGATTTGACGACATATGACCGCCTGTGCGGGAAACAGTATCAATAAGAGTTTCCCTTATTTCCGCGGAAAGGTCATTGAGCTGAGAGGTATCAAGTTTTTTTACATCTTCCGGTGACTTTATATTCTTTAAATATTCCACTTCTTGTTCAGATCCCTTTACGGCATATGATAATTATGCCGGTTATTTTTTACGGTTAAGCAGACTGTCCGCAAGTTTCAGAAGAAAGTCCGCGCTGCCACCGAATACATCAAGCGCTTTTTTCGCTTTTTCCGTCAGCTCGTCGGCATACTTCTGAGCCTTTTCAAGACCGAGAACGGAAACATAGGTGCATTTTTGATTTTCCTCATCGCTGCCCACGGGTTTGCCCAGTTCGTCCGTACTGCTTGTAACATCAAGGATATCATCGACTATTTGGAAGCCCAGACCGATATTTTCGGCAAATTCCACAGCCGCCTTTTCGTACACCTCATCAGCGTTCGCGGCTATACAGCCCAGTTGACAGGCAAGCTTTATCATTGCCCCCGTTTTAAGTGCGCAGGTACTCTTCAGCCTGTCAAGGGACACCGTTCTGCCCTCGTTCTGCAGGTCAAACATCTGCCCGCCTATCATACCTCTGTATCCGGCATATTCGGAAATAAGCGAAACGGCTTTGCTTTTCTGAGCATCCGTAAGATCATCGGAGGTCACGGCGACTTTAAATGCCTCAGTAAGTAGACCGTCCCCCGCGAGCAATGCGTATTCCTCGCCGAATTTCTTGTGGCATGACGGTTTTCCCCGCCTTATGTCATCGTCATCCATGCATGGCAGATCGTCGTGTATCAGCGAATATGTGTGTATCATTTCCACCGCCAAAGCAAATGGCAGGGCTTTTTTATGATCCCCTGAGCAAATACGGCAGAATTCCAGAGTAAGCATGGGACGTATGCGCTTGCCGCCGTTTTCAAGGCTGTACTTCATTGCGTCGCACACTATACCCTGATCCTTTGGGAAAAGCCTGTCCGCCTCCTGATCTATAAACTTCACATAGTATTCCACCGAAGGATAAAATGACTCATTCATTATCGTTTGCCTCCAGCTCGGCAAGTTCAGTTATCTTCAGCTGAGCTTTATCCAGACAGGTATTGCAGAAAGCGGCAAGCTTTGTGCCTTCCTCATAGTATTCGAGCAGCTTGTCCAAAGGCAGTTTACCGTTTTCAAGTTGCTCTACCACCTCTTCAAGGCGTTTTATCGCTGTCTCATAAGTCTGTTCAGCCATTATTTTCAACTCCATTCACCGTGCACAAAACAGTGCCGTTACTGACCTTTATTTTGAGTTCATCGTTTTCTTTTACGTTATCGGTACTGTCCACAACTTTTCCTTTATTCATCGCTATTGCATAGCCCCTGCTCAGTACCTTAAGCGGACTGAGAGCGTCAAGTCTGCCGCACAAATTTGCAAGGTCTCCCCTGGCGCGCTCCACGCCAGACTTTACGTACAGATCGGCCTGACTTATAAGTTTGTCAACAAGCTGTCTGCCGTTATCTATGTATATCAAAGGATTGAGCAGACTGCCTGAACCCGAGACCGTATTCAGATACTCCCGTCGGCTTTTTATCTCTCCCTCAACAAGGCTTCGCATACGGTAAAGCTCAGCGAATATCATCTGCCTCTCCTCCGCAGCGTCGGGAACGGCAAGCTCCGCCGCCGCCGAAGGTGTCGGCGCTCTCAGATCCGCGACAAAATCGCAGATGGTAAAATCAGTTTCATGACCCACCGCGGATATGACAGGTATATCTGAATCCGCCACGGCGCGTGCCACTATCTCCTCATTGAACGCCCACAGCTCCTCTATGGAGCCGCCTCCGCGTCCTACGATCAGAACATCGGCGTATCTGTTGGCGTTGAATCTGTATATGGCGCTTGCTATCTGGGGCGCCGCCGACTCTCCCTGCACCTGTACCGGGCAAAATATCATCTCCGCCACAGGGAAACGCCTGCTGAGAATATTTATAATATCCTGCACCGCCGCGCCTGTGGGTGAAGTTATGACCCCCACACGCATAGGATACGCCGGTATCGGCTTTTTTCTTTCCGGTGCAAACAAGCCCTCTTTTTCAAGCCTGTTTTTCATTTGCTCAAAAGCGAGGTTCAAGGCTCCAAGACCGTCCGGCTGCATATCGTCAACATACAGCTGATACTGACCGTCCCGCTCAAATACCGATACCCTGCCCCGCAGGATCACGCTCATACCGTTTTCCGGCATGAATTTAAGCCTCTGATTGCTTGTTTTGAACATGACCGCCTTGATACTTGAGGCTGTATCCTTGACGGTAAAATAATAATGACCGGTGCGGTAATGGTTGGTGAAATTTGATATCTCACCGCAAACAAACACCCGGCTGAGATTAAAGTCCCCGTCAATAAGCGACTTTATGTAGGTATTCAGTTGTGTTACGGTAAGCACAGGTGAATTCATACGCCGCCTAACCTTTCAGATCGCTATACTTATACGCGCACATCAGCGCGACTCCCGCCGCGTTGTCGCAGGAAAACTCCGGCTTTGCAAATACAGCGTTGTATTTTGCCGAAAGCTCGGACTGAATAATACTGTTTGACATGACTCCGCCGGAAAAGACAATGGGCAGATCGCCGTAATATTCAAGGGCATAGTCTGCCATCTTGATCAACGCCGCGGTCACGGAATCTATGCAGTACCTGCATATATCCTCTGCGGACTGACCTGCCGAAAGCATTACCTCGCATTTATTCTGAACTCCGGAAAGGCTGCAGAAGCCTTCTTTTACCGAGATGTTTACTTTGAATTTTTTATCGCTTTTACGCGCCGCCTCGTCCACATATTTCCCGGCGGGAAAGGGAAAGCCCAGCATGACGCCCACACGGTCCACAGCCTGTCCTGCCTTAAGATCCGACGATGAGCCTATCAGCTTTACTTTAAAGAAACGTTCGTCATCCCCGGTAACATAAAGCATATCCGTAGTACCGCCGGAAACATGAAAGGCAATGAACGGCTTGTCCAACAGATCAAGTCTGCTTGCGGAATAAAGAGCCGCCATAATATGCCCCGACTGATGGGAGAAAGTATATATCTGGCATTTCAGCGCGGCGGATAAACAGACCGCCGCCGCTTTTCCCGCTAAAAAACATGGCATATATGAGCCCTCAACGTCACGGGGCACCGTTGATACTCCAACAGCGCATATAGGGCTATTTTGATCTGCCAGAAGCTCATTCATAAGATCCGGCAGCTGTACAGTATGATGAAACACGGCGTCGCTCTGACGCAGACCCATTTCACCCGGCTTTACAGGCAAAAGCTTTTTGAGCTGTGTTATTTTGCCGGAATCGGTATCGTAAACCGCCGCTGAGGTGGTGTAGTTGCTGGTGTCTATTCCAAGACACAATGACATAAAATATCATTCCTTTCCGGCGCTTCCGTTCAATGTCCTGTCCACTGAACCCAACACGCCGTTAATGAACGAATAATCATTCTCTCCGCCATATACCTTGCAAAGCTCAACGGCCTCGTTGATGGAAACACTGTTGGGGATCTCCGGGAAATAAAGCATCTCACAAATGGCTAATCTCATAAGCACAACGGACACTCTTGATACCCTGTTCAGCTTCCAGCCCCTGAGATTACTTTCTATCAGGCTGTCGATCTCACTTAAGTTTTCACAGGTTTTTATCGCAAGATCTCTTGAAAAATCATCATAGTCGATCAAGCGTTCCTGAGACGCGGAATAAATAATATCGCTCATCGGAACATCTTCGTTGAACGACTTTTCAAACAGCAGAATAAAAGCCTGTTCACGAGCCTCTCGTCTTGTCATAAAACACACCCTGAGTACCCAAACACCGGTACATCCTTTCGATTTGTTATACGTCATCAGGCCATTCCTCAAATGATCGAAGAACAGCCCTCATTTGCAATTTATTTTTCCGCCGGGATATCCATATCGGCAACAACAACGTTTACGCTTGAAACAGTTCTGCCGGTGACCTCCTGAACGGAATTTTTCACTGTCTTTTGCAGTTCCATCACAACATCCGTTACCTTGGATCCGCCGCTTATCACTATGCGGAAATTCAGCTTTATACCGGCATCGTCCGCAGAGACCTTTATAAGCTTTGACGCGTCGTCAACGGACTTTCCCGACATTAAAGACCTGCCTGACCATGGCAGAAATTTGCTGATGCCCTTGACATTGACCGCCGCTTCATATGCGATGTCTGAAATAACGTCGCCGGATATTATGATATCACCGTCGTCATCTGAATTTATTGAATAATTATTCATATGGCAGGACCTCCTGCCTGTATTATATCATAAAATATTAAATTCTCAATAGTTTAAATCAATAATTATGACATTTTCTGCCGATAAATTTGTCTGTTTGAGTACTATTTCCTTTATCAGAACCACCGTTGAGTCGTTGAGCGCGCCCTTCTCGACGATTATCTCTGCGTTTTTGTCATTGATGACAGCTATGCAGTCGCTTTTGATTTTTGCTTTTATCAGAGTCTCTATGTTTGCCTCTTCCTTGAAAGCGTCCGCTATTTCGTTAAGCTTTTTCTGCGCTTCCTTGACAGCTTCGCTCTTTGAGGCGCTGTCTTTTATTATGTCGTTGAGCGCTTCAAGAGCCTCGTCGTGCGCCGCCGACCGTTTCAGTCTCGCTTCGGCAAAATAATCGTTTGCCGAAACATTCGCGGAATTGACATATTGGGCGTCCCCCAGCATCTCCACGTCTTCAGAGTTAACATCCTTAATATTGTCTGTTTTGGCCGTACCTTCTGAATTCAGACCTGTCACCTCTGTACGGGGACCGGAATAGTACCAGTTGATAAAGATCGCCGCCCCCAGCGCCAGCACAAGCGTGGCTATCACCAGCTGTCTTTTTTTGATTATCATGCTCATGTGTTTTCTCCTCTCAATCTGCAATTTTTGATATATTGACTCTGTTTGATCCGATCCCCAAAACCGCGGTCAGAAGCTCGGTAATGCTCTGCCTTACGGACACCTTATCAGCCCCCTGACACAGTACCGCTACTCCCCTGATCTTCGGTTGTATCACTTTAAGCACCAAACCGTTTTCGGTGTTGTCGGATCTCAATATCACATATTCGCTGCTTTCATTTCTGCTTTCGCTTTTCCTGTCTCCGTCATCAGAGGAGCTTGTTTTGCTGTCGTCTTTCCTTGCAAGTATCTGCTCCGAACCGTTCTCCAAAGTCACCATTACCTTTGTCTTGCCTGCCCCGTAAATATCCGAGATCATGTCGGTGAGCTTCTTTTCCATTGCGCTCACATAATCGGAACAGTCTTCCGCGGCAACGGAATAATCGGAACGGTTATGTTCTGATTGTTCACTTTTTGTAAGGCTCGACATCAGGATCAGCAGCACTCCCGCAAGACCTACGCACAGTGTGATAACGAGTTTTTTGTCAATCTTTCTGCCAAATATCTTTTGTATGTACTCCTTCATCCGTTCACCTCATTTTCATTGAACACTGACTTTTTACTCTCCTGCATTATCACTGAATTATCTATACCGAGAACGGATAAAATATCATTATGTATTTTTAAAGCAAGGTGGAAATACTCTTTATCCAGATACACCGTCACCTTGTTAATTACTATGCGTCCGTCGCTGTTTATATTATCGTCAAAACAAATTTTTGCTGCTTTGGAGGAATATTTTTCCAATATTTTTTCTATTTCATTTTTCAGCCTTACTTCAACAAAATCAAGCTGTTGACGTTCAACCGTACGGGAAAATTCAGAATCTTCAAAACTGTCGTTGAAGCTTTCCGTAAAAATTTTAGTTTCAATTTTTTTGCCTCCTGAAAAAGGTATGACACAGGAAAGGATTATCAATATATATATAATTGACTTTACCGTTTTTGCCGTACTGCTTTTAGGCAGAAGTATGAATACTATTCCCCCTGCGAAGGAAATAAGAGTGATCCCTATCGCCCATTCTTTTATGATATTCAACTTTATGCCCCCGTTCTTATAAATAACGTTATCCCCGCGGATATGATAACGAACAATGCGCTCATTATCAGACTCGCCATCATTATCGACAGGGAACAATCCACGGAAGCCAGAAGTGAAGATATTGCACTTTCATCAAGCATTTCTGACGTAAAGCTTGACAGCTTTACAGCAAATTTCCACAGGATAAGTTCCGCCAGAGCCGGCAGTTGAGCCGCAATTATTGCGACTATCCCGAAAGCGCCGACGGTACTCCTCACAAGAGACGCGCTTCCGATAACCGAGCTATACGCCTCACTGACCGCGGAGCCGACAATTGGAACAAAAGTATTTACGGCAAGCTTTATTCCTTTTGACGTAAGGGTATCGGCAGAATTTGCAAGGATACCTTTTACCGACAACAGCCCGGCAAAAAGTGCAGAAGCGGAGGATATTACCCAGATAAGGGTCTTTTTTACCGTGTCAGTAAGCTTTTTGATATTAAGCTCCGGCATAAATGATCCGGATATTCCAAGAGCTGTCACCACTCCGGTCATAGGCATAACAAAGCGATTTATGAGCTGCGCCGTTCCCTGAGCGGCAGCGAAAGTAAGGGAATGACAGCTCACCGCAAGCATTGGATTCCCCGAAACGGCTATCACCCCCGCCAATACAGGGATAAAAGCCAGGGAAATACCCGAATTCAGCCTGACGGTAGATATTGACAGATTCATGATCGAGGTAAGCGGAGATACTATAAGCGTCACGGTAATAAGGGCGCCGAACATCCCCGCTGCGTTTTTTATACCGCTTCGATCATCGGTAAAACTCTTGGCCATTGATGTTAAAAATATCACGCCAAGCATTCCTGTAAACGATTTCAGCGGGCTTGCGGATTTTTCCTTTATTATCCTCATTACCGAATCCATTATTTTTCTCGGTGACAAGTTAAAAATATCGTTAAAATTCAGGTCGTCTATTCCAAGCTCATCCAACAGATCCTTGCTTTCCGACGAAAGCTTATCATAAAATTCAAATATCCCGCTCGCATCCATCTGTTCGTCATAAATATTTTCCGTGCTAACGCCGAAAACGCACACCGAAAACACTGCCGCAAGGATCAGGGAAAGCGCAGTAATTTTTACATACTTCATAATCAGTTTTCCGTTTTCTATTTATTGATAAGTCCCAGCGCGAATGATGCCATCGTCTTTATTACCGGCATTGCCATGGAAATAATTACCAGTTTTGATAAAAGCTCTATTATCCCGGCTACGGATGTGGAACCGCTGTCTCTGCAAATATCTGCGGCGATCCCGGAAACAGCCGCCACGGAAACAGTTTTGAGCATAAGTTTAATAACAGTCTGATTTTCGTCTCCCGAATTAAGCAAAAAATCAGCGTCGGAAACCGTCTGCATAAGCAGAGAGAACGCCAGAATTGCTATGACCGTTATGCCGGAAAGCTGTACCAGCGCCGAATACTCCTGCTTGATCTGTTTTATTATTAAAGTAATAACGGCAGTCACAACGGCGACCGCGGCAGCCTTGAATATCATCATAGGTTGAACACCGACCTTGCCGTTGAAAGCAGCTCGGCGAACTTCGGGATAAGCAGCATAAGAATAATGACGATCCCCGCCAGTGTTGTAAACATGGCATAATCGTCCCTGCCGGAGCGCGCCAGTATCTGATTGATAACAGCAACAATTATTCCTATCGCTCCTATTTTTATTATCAGCCCGATCTCCATACGCTATCATCCTCAAAGCAAAACTATTCCCAGAGTTATTGAGCACAACGCCCCCATAGCCGGCATATTCTTTCCGTATTTTTCAAAGGTTTGTTCAGCTTTTGCAAGCTCATTTTTAACCGTTTCCCGACAGGCTCCGAGCCTGCTTATCTGTCCCGCCGCGTCAACGCTGCCCAGTATTTCTCCGAGAGAGATCAGCAGATCCGTATCATTCCGGTTCAACGAATTATCTGACGCCTTTTCAGTCACCGAAGCTCTCCAAGCCTTAGGGAAGGCCTCTCCCAGCTTACACTTTTCGTAACAGAGCTTTAAAAACTCAAAGTCTTTGAACTCGGGATTTTCCGTAAGGGTTTCCAACATATCCACCGTGGGCATCATGCTGTATTCAAGATTTGACGATATGGTGTCGATCATAAGAACTGTCCGTTCCAGAGATTTTATTCTCTGTCTCATTTTCTTATTGATACAGAGACTTAGCATTATCGGAACCAGTGAGATCAATATAATTCCTGCGTATCTCATCCGTCAGCTCATCCGTTCTGTAAATTTTTGATATTTCACACGGTCTGCTCCTGTTAAGAAGCACAACATAATCAAAGGCAAAAGTCATGAGCAATCGCCTGAGCTGTGGTCTGCGGATAAGTTCATCCCTTGAGCAGGCGTGGACCGATACCGCGAACATTATGCCCGAATTCAATCCTGCCTCTATAGCGCTGATCTCTTCTATCCCGCCCACCTCATCACAAACGATCATATCCGGCGAAAGGGAACGAACGGCTGACATTATGCCGTCCCCCTTGGAATACGATGAAAGCACGTCACAGTTGATACCTGTATCGGTTTGCGGTATCCCTCCTTTTACCGAGGCTATCTCGCACCGTTCATCAACTATTGATATCTTGTACATTTTATCCTCTCCGGAAAGACGCCTCGCCAGATCTCTTAAAACGGTGGTCTTACCGCTGGATGGCGGTCCGGCTATCACTATACTGTTCAGTCTTTTTTCAAACAGAGCCTTGAAAAGCCGGTCTGCTGCTCCTCTGTTTTCTCTCGCTATACGAAGGTTTATTGTGTTTATATCTCTCAGGGTTTTTATAGAACCGTTCAGATACACCGCTGTTCCGCAGATCCCCGCTCTGTGTCCCCCCTCAAGGGTAACAAAACCGTTGGCTATATCCTCGGCGTGACTGTGTACGGAATACCCGCACATCCGTGAAAAGGTTTCGTCTATCTCGTCACCTCCTGCTGTCAGCAGATTATCACAGCGGATCGATGTGATCCTTCCTGTGTCAGTGATGAGAACAGAACCCTGAGCTGTGACCAGAACAACAGGTTTATTTGCCCTCATTCGTATTTCGTATGTACTTTCTTTTGTCAGAGGCGAAAGAGAACTGAGAACATTTCTTATCCTCGGAACAACAAATTCCACAGCTTCATCAAATTTTTCATCCGACATTTTTACGGGCAATTCCTACATCTCCTTTTTGTTATCCGATATTCCATACTATGAACACTTGTCCCTTAATATTACCGGCAAAAAGAGAAAAAAGAACAAGCAGACGAAATAAATCATCTGCTTGTTTAACTGATCTGATCTTATCGGTCAATTATTTTTTCTGCTGTGTGGGACCGTAGTTTACAGCACCCGTGTACTGTACGTCCTCTGGCTTGGGATAATCCTTTGGTACGCTCAGATCGCGCTGATAGAGTCTTACATGCTCACCGTGGGGAAGGATGTCCACAACATCGCACCCTCTCCACAGTACGGTCAGATCCATGCCTCTGACGTGTTCTTTCTTTTCAACTGTTTCAATTTTATGCGAAAGAGCCGCCACATCGTTTTCTTTCAGGTCTTCAAAAACAGCTGTACCCTTTTCTATTTTAGGAGCATAGGGCTTGCCGTTAAGGGTAAATTCGACTTTATCACCCATAAACGGATACAGTCTGAAACCCACGCTGCAGTTTTTCTTGACCTTTGCCGTAAGCTTGCCCTCATTGGGATATTCGCAGCTGAGAATGATCTCGTCCGTCTCCTTGTCAAGAGGAATATTGACCGTAACAGTTGAGCCTTCTTTTGTGATCGCTCTGTCCCATACGATCGAAAGGGCGACAGGCGCCATGCCTACACAACAGCCTGCAATGGAGCGGAAACGGGTAAGTGAAATTGAATTGGGCAGAGAACCGCCGGTAAATCCGCCGATCATGCGCTTATTGATATCTCTGTATGTAATACCGTTTTCCTTGTCGTTAGGCAGAGAATTGTCGACCACGACATAGTCGGCGTTCTTCACCTGATTTTCAACAAGCTGATTGCGGGCAAAACGGTTAAGGTCATCCCAGTACTCGTCATAACCCGCAAGAATAAGCTCGTTTGCACACTCGATCATATCCTTGATACAGCAGGTCTCGCAGTGTTCCTCCTCCATGGGATGCCACTGAGCATACTCAGGGACCCAACCGAAGCTTGAGGATATGGAGCGGATATATTCATATATGCCTTTACCGCTCTTTATATATTTTTCTTCCCCTGTTATTCTGCCCAGAGCGACAAGACCGCTTGCCACCCAGCCCGCTGAATGAACGTGGCCGAAAAATTCCATCCTATAGTTGAAATAACGGGAAACGCCCAGCACGTAGTTTGCGATACCCCTTGCAAGGTCAAGAGCCACCTCGTCTCCCGTAAGCTCATATCTGCGCACAAGGGCTCTGAGCATGATGGAGTTTCTTATGGGCTGCTCCCCTCTGCCTGTATGACGGGTGAGGTCAAAGCCGCCGTCACGGAGGAAAACGTCATTGGGAAACTCATATATAGGCTCTGTTTCCTCAAAGTCTCCCGACCAGAAGGTGCGCACCTTGCGCTCGATAACGATGCTCCTCATGCCTCTGACAAGCTCGGAAGCTCTCTTTTCCGCCTCCTTATCCTCAGGATCATTCTCGATTATCCTGTTGAGCGCGGGCAGTATATAGCCCATCTCATGGAAGGAAGCATGGTTTGTCCTGGACCAGTTATAGTCCTCGTGGAAACGAAGACCGTGTTCTCCCCAGGATTTCATCAAATGACGGCGAAAAGATTCCTTTACCGCATCGCCCTTATGGGTATTCAGCATCTTACCGATTGCGTCTATACCCTCATACCATGAACCCACAAGCTCCGCGTCATCCACGCGGCAGTGAGCCGCCTCCGCAGGCTTCTTGTGGGGCAAGATCAACCAATAAGGCAAATTGTCATAATCTTCATCTACCATTGTGGTGATGTAATTCATTACCAATTCCGCATTATGTACAGGGTCAAATTTTTCGTATGCCACACATAACTCCTCCTAAAATCAAGGTTGTTGTTAGTATATCACAACCGAAAATGAATGTCTATATCACAAAGAACATAATTATGCTCACAAATCATTATTTTACTGTGTGAAAAAACTATTTTTAATTAAATAAATAATTATTGACTTATGAGGGAAAAAATAGTAAAATTTATAATTAGATAAGTATTTAATTTGGAGTATTATTGACTATGCAGAATTTCAATTCCCCTTCCGTGAGAGAGCTCCTTGATTCACGGGCTGATATGTACGGTGATTCTGTCTTCATTAAATTTCTCAGGAACAAATGCGTTGAGGAAAGAAGTTTTAACCGTGTTCGCAGTGACAGTCTTGCAGTCTGTCGCTGGATAAGGCATTTCTCCCGCGAGCGTATGCACATAGCCATAATCAGTAAATCCAACTACGAATACATCACCTGCGTTACAGGTATCCTTATCAGCGGAAACGTAGCTATCCCGCTTAACCCGGACATTACCGCCGGCGAGGCGGCGGAGCTCAGTGAACGCGCCGACGTGGACATGATCCTTTATGGAGAAGAATTCAGCAACAGGATACCGGAATTCAAAAGATTATATCCCGGAATAAAGGAATGTATAAACTTAGGCAACCTGGAAAAGTTTGACGAGATCTACTCCGTGTATTCCGATGATTCCGAATTTGCCGGGCTTTCCGACGTCACCGTGGATCAGGACGCCTGCTCCGCCATTATCTTCACCTCCGGCACGGCGGGAGTAAAAAAAGGCGTCATGCTTTCCGGCAAAGCCCTTGTGGGAAATATAATGTACAAGGACTACTGCGCAGATATTTTCGTCAGAAATTCCGTGGCGATGTCAGTACTGCCCATGTATCATATATACTGCTTCACCGGGGACTATCTCAAAAATCTTAAGGACGGTCTTCAGGTCTGCCTTAACGGTTCGATAAGAGAACTGAATTCAAATCTGCTGCTCTTTGAGCCCGCAGTTATACGTGTTGTCCCCATGATAGCGCAGACCCTTTTAAACCGCGTCAAGGCAAAGTGCGCCAGGAATCCCGAAATGTCCGTTAAGGAAGCCGCCGCTTCCGTATTCGGCAGGAACATCAAGTGGCTTATTTCCGGCGGCGCGCACCTTAATCCGGAGCTTATAACTGAATACGAAAAGCTTGGTATAAAATTAAGACAGGGTTACGGCATGACCGAAGCCGGCTGCAGGATCTCCGTGCCCGGTGAAAATGTATCTGTCAGCTCCGTGGGCAGGATCATAGACATATGCGACGTGCGGATAAGCGACGGTGAGATACAGGTCAAGACCCCAACTGTAATGCTGGGTTATTACAAAATGCCCGAAGAGAGCGCCGCAATGTTTACCAACGACGGCTGGCTCAGGACCGGCGACATCGGTTACGTCGGAGAAAATAACGAGCTTTTTGTCACCGGCAGGGTCAAGAATCTGATAATTCTTTCCAACGGGGAAAACGTTTCCCCCGAAGCTATCGAAAAGAAGATAATGCAGTCTGAGCTTGTGGAAGAGGTCATGGTATTCGCCGAAAACGACCTTATAATCGCAGAGATCTATCCTAATTACGTCAACGCGGCAACCCTGAATATTGAAGAAGATGAGCTTAAATGCAAGCTTGAAAGTCTGATAAATTCCATAAACGAGGACGCAAAATCCGCTCACATTATTTCCGAGGTAAGACTGCGTACCGAACCTTTTGAAAAGAACGGCACCGGTAAGATCAAAAGAAATCAAAACGGCAACTAAGGAGATGAGATCACTTGAAAAACAGGAACGAAGGCAAAACCGTATATCCTCTTATTCCTCCCCAGGAAATGATACAATTCATGCTCAAATACAGCTTTTTTCATAAACAGGTGACTCAGATACCGGATTCTTTTCTTTTTGAAGAAAAGCTGGATTTTGATGTATTAAAAGACGCATTCAACATTGAAATAGAAAGGAACGACTGCCTGCGCCTGAGATTTTTCAAAAGCAAGGGCACTATAAAGCAGTATTTCCGCGACAAATACACCGTTGACAATATTCCCGTGTTTGACTTCAAAACGGAAGCGGAACAGCTTGAGACCCTTTCCGCGGACGCTCAGAAGCCCGTAAGGATATTCAAGGACGAGATATTCAGGATAATATTTTTCAAGGCCTTTGACGGCAGATACGGCATATATTTCAACGTTCACCACCTTGTCATGGACAACGCCGCCTGCTTTGTGTTTTTCAACGATCTGATGGCGGTTTACGATCACCTTAAGAACGGCTGTGATATGCCCAAGCCCCTGGGCAGCTATGAAGCGAGGATCAAAAAAGAGCTCGAATATATTAGCAACAAGGAAAATCTCGAAAAAGAAAAGGCGGCATACACCGAATATATCACCAAAAACGGCGAGCCGACTTATTTAGGCGTCGAGGGTCCGAAATTCCTTGAAGCTGAAAGAAAAAAGAGGAAAAATCCCGACATAAAGGCTCCCTCCCTTTTTGACCCCATACATGACAAAGCTCTGCTCAACAAGCACGTTGTTCCTCCGGAGTTAAGCCAAAAAGTCTTCGATTTTATGGAGAAGAACAACATAAGCGGCGAATGTCTTGTACAGCTTGCCATGAGGATGTTCATCTCCAAGATAAACCATGAAAACCTCGACACATACTTTATATCTCTCTGCTCAAGGCGAAGGACGTTGCCGGAGAAGCGTTCTGGCGGAACGGTCACCGCTCCCCTGCCGTGGAGAGTTGTGCTGGACAAAGATGAGACCTTCATGTCTGCTCTTGATAAGATGTCCGACACTCAGATATGGGCGTTCAAGCATATGGATTACCCTTACCTTGAGTACCGGAAGCTCCAGCAGGAGCTGTTCAATTATCCCGCCGCCGCAGGCGCTTCGACCATGATGTTCTCCTGGCTTCCCATTGACAACAACACCATAGGCAAACGCAAATACGAATATGTCGGCTATGGTCTGGGCAGGTACATTATGGTGCTGTACACCTTCGCTATGAAGGATATTTACAGCGGTTGTCTTAAGATAACCTATCTGCACCGTACGAAATACGTTACGGAGCAGGATATCGACGCCCTGCACAAGGGAACGGAAAAGGTGCTTGAAATGGCTGTTAATGATCCCGAAATAAAGATCAAAGATATATTGAAAAACCTGTAATTCGCGCAAACGAAAGGAGATCGGACAATGCTTGAAGAAATAAAAAACACCATCTGCGACTATGCTATTATCGACCCCAACGATATAACCGAGGACTCAAAGCTTCGCTATGAGCTTGAGCTTAATTCACTGGATCTGGTGAACATATCCGTTGACCTTGAGGACAAATTCGGCGTTTCATTTGAAACGAAAAAGTTTCTGGCGCTCAAAACCGTGGGCGACATTATGAGCTATATTGAAGCTCTCAAAGCTTAACCGAACCTGTAATAAAAGTGTAAAGGCAGCTGCCTTGTCATGGGCAGCCGCCTTGTTTTTTACTTTATAACTGTATATCAAAAGAATTCACGAAGAACAAGCTCGGTGATACCGGCGTTAAGGGAGACTTCCACCCGGAGCACTTTGGGATTATTTTTATACACACTTCTCACCATGTTTCTGAGCTCTGTGCCTCCGTTATAGCCGTGAACTATACGGAGGCGGTAAACACCCTTTGACGCGCTTTTCAGTCTGCTGTCAATAAGGGTCTTTGCCTGAAAACGTGTAAGACCGTGAACATCTATCTCACAAATACCCTCCAAAGCTTATACCTCCGCGGCAGATGCACCGCCAAGCTGTTTGACAAGACTTATAAAGTGCTCCCCTTTTTCCTCAAAGTCTCTGTACCTGTTATAGCTGGCGGCGGCGGGAGACAACAGGCAAATGCTCCCCGGTGCGGTAAGCTCGTATGCCGATTTTACCGCTTCCTCCATGTTTTCAACAATAACAACGTTTTTTCCGCAGTCCATTTCCGATACCGCCTTGCCGATCCTGTGACCGGTATCCGGCAGACAGATCAGATTTTTTACATTGCATCCGCACAGATCATTGACAAAATCCGAGTAATCAATACCTCTGTCCAAACCGCCGAAGATCAGCGTATCAACGTTTTGCAATGCCTCCACGGCGCTTATCACCGCCTTGGGGATAGTCGCAATGCAGTCGTTATAAAATGTAATGTTTCTGAATGTGCCAACAGGTTCCATCCTGTGTTTGATACCCTTGAAATCCTCTATACCCTGCCTGATATACTTATCCTCAATGCCCATACAGCGGGCAACCGTTGCGGCAAAGAACACATTGTGACCGTTGTGCCTGCCCTTTAAGCGGTCATTTATACCGATAAGAGAGCGAAGGAACGGATCACTTTCATCGGCGCTCACCTTTATTATTTTTGATTTTATAGCCTGAACGTCGCAAAAAGCTCCAAGATCGGTATCCGCGTTACAGATAAAATAATCCTTTTCCGTCTGATTTTTAACTATATTGAGTTTGGCGTTCACATACCCCGCGAAGCCGTCATAGTGGTCAAGATGCTCCTCATAAACGTTGGTCAGTACGGCGATGTGGGGAGATCTGCGGGTAAATTCCAGCTGATGGGAGGAGAGCTCGATCACCGCGGTTTTGCCGTCAATATCAGCAATGCTGTCAAACACCGGCACCCCGATATTTCCGATAAGGCAGGCAGGAATACCGGCGGCCCTGACTATCTCATAAATCAATGATGAGGTCGTGGTTTTGCCCTTAGTGCCGGTTATGCCTATTTTCTGACAGGGAATGAACCGCAGGAAAAGATCCACCTGACAGGTTATCTCTGTATTGGGTGATACATCAACTCCCACAAAGGGTATGCCGGGAGATTTGAGTACAAGGTCGTAGTCGTTGATACAGTCGATATAATCTTCTCCGCAATGAAGCTGTACGTTCGGGTCACCAACGGTTATGTTGTTTTTGTCGGCTATACCCAGCTTTTTCCCCGGGAAAAATTTGCGTATATATGAGTAGCTCGAACGTCCCTCTCTGCCGAAGCCAAGTATGAGAACGCTCTTGTCCGACAAATATTCATTCAACAGACGATACATTTTCATACATCCTCTCTGCGTACTTGATAAATTCCTCCGGAATATTGTTTTCTTTATTAAAATAACGGAACAGTCCGGTATCAACGGTGGTGTCATCGGTTCTCTCGATATAGTGTTCCAGCAGCGCCGGGAGGTTTTTATCCTCTTTAATATACCGTAAAACGGTCATATTCAGCGCTGTTCGCACCTCGTCCACGGTGCCTATACATTCAAAGGGTTTGACCCCGGACAGCCCGGTAAGACCCTCAAAATCATTGACCAGCTCAAACTTTTCAAGCATATTGCAGCCGAATATATCAACAAGCTTTTCCTCGCTCAGGAAGGGTGAAAGTATAATGTACACAAAAAGACATTTAGCACAGTTACAGCACCATATGTTTTTCTTACTGCCTGCGTTGCAGCTCTTGAAAACCTTGTGATACTTTTCCAGTTGAGAAAATTGAGCGGCTATCTGAAGCTCGTTAAATGGGCGCAGAAGGCTGAAATATTTTACGTCAAAATCAATGTAGTTTTTCATGTAGAAATTGAAATCCGACTCAAACTGATAAGACTTTGAATACTGATGATTTATCTGCGTACCCTCAATGTTTGATTCGTTCGCGCTTGCCTCATTTGAGAGTATTATATTTTCCGATCCCGTCAGATATGCGCAGTAGGCGCTGAGAAAAGCCACCACAGATGAAAACGGCGTATGACCGTTTATAAAGCCCTCAGCGTTGCGTTTGAGAAGCTCGGGATCAATAGTGCGCAGCGTTCTTATGATCTTATCTTTTCCGATACCGGAAACCTCCGCCGCCTCGGTCCTTGCGCCCTGATCGTTCACTGTAAAGCCCATCACCTTGTCATGGATATCTGAGAGCAGATCCAGTGTAACGTCAGAATCTTTGCCACCGCCTATAGGGACTATTGAAAGCCCGGAGCTTTTGACATTCCCAACCTGAATAATTTCATCACAGTCAGAGGATATGTTTACAAAGCTGTCGATATCCGTCTTTATGGCATTGCGGTAAAAAAGCTCTGACAAACCGTTGAACCAGAGTGTTTTCCACCACCTTGCCGCGCCTTCATCCACCTTGCCGCAGTTTACAACAAAATTCTGCGGGCAGGCGCATTTCCAATAGCTGACAGCCTCCGCCATACCAAGAGCAAAAATAAGCTTTTTGCCCATACCGCCGGCAGGAGGGTTTATAACATTCAGATTGGTTGTGATTATTTTTGTCACCGGATGGAACTCGCAGAGATCTTCTATCCTGAAATCAAACTTAAGCTCAATATATCCCTCATATTCATTTATATGATATCCGTCATATATAAAAGTTTTATATTTTTTTCTTAACTCATTGAAATCCGCCACAACAACACCGTGCCTTTCATGTTCAAGCTTAAAAATATCTCCATAAACATTACGGGACTGTGATATTCAAAAGCAGAAAGTCTTATCTGTATCGAATATAACAGACCCGTTTTTATTTATTATCAGGAATTTTTCTCGGCACGTTCAAGCCAGATCTTGCCGATATCTATCGCGTTATACAAGCCCCTTTTCTCGCCCTTTTTGACTATCCTGTCACGGGGACGAAGGTCGGGGTCAGTGCTGACAAGCTGAACAACAACCCTGTCCGCTACCTCGATATCGTTCACGGTCTTTGTGCTTGATATTTGTATGACGACCACAAAGGGATCGCCCATGTTGCCGTAATAGATCGTATTTCCGCTACGCACAAGGGGTTTGCCCTTATATGTAAGGAAACCTTCTTTCTTTTTTGCAGCCAAACAAATCGCTCCTGTCCTTTTATTTTTGCATGTTATCTCTTTTTTACATACTCCTTGACCAGGACCTGCAGAAGCTCGTCTCTGTCGATCCTTCTGACAAGACTGCGGGCATTATTATGGGTGGTTATATAAGTTGGATCCTCAGACAAAATATAGCCTACTATCTGATTGATGGGGTTATAGCCCTTCTCAACAAGAGCATCGTAAACTGTAATAAGGGTATTCTTTATTTCCAGTTCATGCTCATCTTTAATTGAAAACTGAATGGTTCTGTCTGTCATAAAATCCACCTCCGATGATCCTATTATATCTATTATATACCAAACTTACAAATATTACAACATAAAATAAATATTTATTCTCAGCTTCTTATCTCAGCGCCGATCTTCTTCAGTGCTTCGATGGTGCGCTTCATTGCGGAATCCGCCTCTTCATCGGTGAGAGTGCGTTCCGGCGAACGGAGAATAAGATTGAACGCAACGCTCTTTTTGCCGGAAGCTATCTGCGAGCCCTGATAAACGTCAAAGAGAGTGATCTTTTCAAGTATATTGCCCACTGCCTTTGAAATGGTCTTTTCCAGAGCCGCAACGGTGGTCTCCGCATCGCAGACCGCAGCTATGTCGCGGGTGCTTGCCGGGAATTTGGGGAGCTGTTTATAGATCTTTACATCGTTTCTCTCCTCAAACAGAATATTGAAATCGATCATCGCCGCATACACGCGGGTACCAACGCCGTAATTTTCCAGTACCGCAGGATGAAGCTCACCGAAGATACCAAGCTCCTTGCCATTGACAACAAGTCTGCCTGTTCTGCCGGGATGGAATGAGGGGTCGTCGCTTACCGATTCAACGTCATAGTTCTTAAGACCGGTCTCTTCAAGCAGCTCTTCCACCACGCCTTTAAGTGTAAAGAAGCTGCACTTGTCACCGTACATTGCAAGCGTGATCACCTGCTTTTCCGTGGGAAGCTCCTCGGTGCCATTGGAGAAATACACAGTTGCAAGCTCAAAAACGCTTGCCTCGGGGTTTCTGTTGTTGTAATTGCGTGAGATGACCTCCATTATCGAAGGCAGCGGAGTTGTACGCATCACGCTGGTATCCTCACCAAGAGGATTTGAGATAACGATATAATTCCTCAATTTGCTGTCCGCTGGAAGACAGATCTTATCATAAGCCTTGGGGCTCATGAAGGAATAGGTCGCCACCTCGCTTAAGCCGCAGGCCAACAGAGTGTTGCTGACAAGTATCTGAAGCTGCTGTACCGGTGTGCGTGCAGCGCTTGCCACACCGCCCAACGGTCTGTTGGGAATATTCTGATAACCGAAAAATCTCGCGACTTCCTCGGATATATCCGCAAGGTGTTCAATATCTCCGCGCCATGTGGGAGCTGTTATCATTCCGTTTTCGATCTTGAAATCTATCTTTTCAAGGATCTTCTTCTGCTCTTCTTCGCTGAGGTCTATGCCTATAAAATTGTTGATCCACTGCCAGTCAAAGGGAAGGGTAACCGCCTTTTTGGGTGTGGGATAACAGTCTACTACACCGTTTACAACATCGCCGGCGTCAAGCAGCTGAACCAACTCAAGCGCCCTGTTAAGGTATCTGAGACAGCCGTTGGGATCAAGCTCCTTTTCAAAGCGGGAGGACGCCTCTGTCCTCATGCCGAAACGCTTTGCGGTGCTTCTTACGCTGAAGCCGTTGAAACAGGCAGATTCAAATACAATGGTCTGTGTGTCGTCCATTATGCCGCTGTACTCGCCGCCCATTACACCCGCAACAGCAACCGGCTTTTCCGCGTCGGCAATAACGAGCATATCGTCTTCAAGCTCACGGTCGATACCGTCAAGGGTGGTTATTTTATCGCCTTTTTTTGCAAGCCTTACGATGACCTGATTGCCCTCAAGATAACGCAGATCGAAGGCATGCATGGGCTGACCGAATTCAAGCATTACATAGTTTGTGATATCCACAATATTGTTGATGGGGCGGACGCCGCTTGCCCTGAGACGCTCACGCATCCAGCGGGGCGAAGGAGCTACGCGGACATTTTTGACCACCGCGCCCACATATCTGTAGCAAAGCTCCGGAGCCGCAATGGTGACCTTGAGCAGATCGTTCACATCGCCCTCCCCTGCTTTTACAACCGGTTCCTTCTCCTCAATAGGGACATCGAAGGTGGCGGCGGCCTCACAGGCAAGACCTACGACGGACATACAGTCCGGACGGTTTGAGGTGATCTCAAACTCCGTTACGACATCGTTGAGACCTATTGCCTCCCGGATATCCTTACCTAAGGTGAGGTCACAGTCGTCGCCCAATACAAATATGCCGTCTTCAATGGCATAGGGAAAATCGTGGGCTGTAAGTCCAAGCTCTCCTAAGGAACAGAGCATACCGAAGCTTTCCACGCCTCTGAGCTTGCCGTTTTTGATTTTCTGACCTCCGTGAACAACGGAGTTGTTAAGCGCCACAGGGACATGATCCCCCGCCTTGAGGTTCTGAGCGCCGGTGACTATCTGAAGCTTTTCAGACTCTCCCACGTCCACCTGACAGACCCAAAGGTGATCGGAATCAGGATGACGTTCAAGGGAAAGGACCTGACCGACAACTATATTTTTAAGCTCGCTGCCCTCTTCCTCATAGCCCTCTACTTTGGAGCCGCTGAGAGTCATTCCACTGGCGAATTCTTTATCTGTTATATTAAGCTTAACATAATCATTAAGCCATTTCTTTGACAATTTCATATCTATACACTCCTTTCAGGGCTATGATCAAAACTGGCTCAAAAAGCGCAGATCGTTTTCATAAAGCAAACGCATATCGTCTATTTCAAAACGGAACATAACGATCCTCTCAAGACCGATACCGAAGGCGTATCCGCTGTATTTTTCGGGATCTATCCCGCCGTTCTGCAGAACCTTGGGATGTACCATGCCCGCGCCGAGTATTTCCACCCAGCCCTCGCCCTTGCACATGGGACAGCCCTTGCCGCCGCAGCGGAAGCAGGAAACGTCGATCTCACAGCTGGGCTCGGTAAACGGGAAGTGGTGGGGACGGAGCCTTATCTTTGTTTCCTCACCGTAAAGGCGCTTGGCAAAGGTCTCAAGATTGCCCTTAAGGTCGCCCATGGTTATGCCTTCGTCGATAACAAGACCTTCGATCTGATGGAACAGAGGCGAATGCGTTGCGTCAACGGCATCTGAGCGGTAAACCCTGCCGGGAGCAATTATCCTTATAGGGGGCTTCTGCTTTTCCATTACTCTCATCTGTACCGGTGAGGTCTGGGTCCTCAGAAGCATGTTTTCAGTGATATAGAAAGTATCCTGCGTATCCCTTGCCGGATGTCCTTTGGGAATATTGAGCGCCTCGAAGTTATAGTAATCCCACTCGATCTCAGGACCTGTCGCCACGTCAAAGCCCATTCCGAAGAAAATATCCTTGACCTCGTCCAGGACTATTGACAAGGGGTGCTTGTGTCCCAGCTCACGGCGCTCGCCGGGCATGGTAACGTCAAGCTTTTCTTTTTGAAGCCTGTCCCTGAGCTCCTTCTTCTTAAGCTCCTCCGACTTTTCAGTGAGCTGATTTTCAATATAAGCTCTGACTTCGTTTGCAAGCTGACCCATTGCGGGACGCTCCTCCGCGGAAAGCTTGCCCATCTGCTTAAGTATGGCGGTAAGCTCGCCCTTCTTTCCTAAAAATGAAACGCGGAACGCCTCAAGCTCGGAACGAAGATTGAAATTCTTTATCTGCTCTTCGGCAGTCCTTCGCATAGCCTCAAGTTGTTCTTTCATAACAGATCATCCTTCCTGATAAAAATAAAAGACCTCGCCCCAACGAGGGGCGAAGCCGGAACTTCGCGGTACCACCCTGCATTCGCCGCTCAAGTAATCTTTTACCTAAGCAACCTTTTCGCACAAGTATGTGACTGACCTTTAACGGGGAAACCGTCACAGCCTACACACAAAAGCTTCAGCCGTGCCGCTCCGAAGTGAACTTCAGGTAAGACCGACATAAGCGCCTCACAGCAAACGGCGCTCTCTCTGAAATGCCCGCGCACACCCTACTCTCTTCATCAACGCGTTTAAACTTATTTATAAAAGTTTAACACATAGCTTTGTGAATTGCAAGAAAAAATACTTATAAAATCAATATTTCTTTATCATTTCTTCTTTAAGATTATCTATTATGCGTTTTTCAAGGCGGGATATGTAGCTTTGAGATATCCCCAAAAGGTCCGCCACCTCCTTCTGAGTGCGTTCTTTTGCTCCACCTATGCCGAAGCGCATTGTCATTATCTGCTTTTCCCTGGGTTCAAGGTTTTCGATCAGGGACAGCATAATGCTCTTCTCCTCCTCGTCCTCCATACCGTAATTGACCTCGTTCGGGTCGCTGCCCAGAACGTCGGAAAGCAGCAGCTCATTCCCGTCCCAGTCAACGTTTAGAGGCTCGTCAAGGGACACTTCCGTGCGGGACGTACTGGTTTTTCTCAGATACATTAGTATCTCATTTTCTATGCAGCGGGAGGCATATGTGGCAAGCTTTATATTCTTTTCCGGACAAAATGTATTTACGGCCTTTATAAGTCCTATAGTGCCTATTGAGATCAGATCCTCTATCCCCACCCCGGAGCTTTCAAACTTTCTCGCTATGTAGACAACAAGCCTGAGATTATGTACTATCAGCTTTTCTCTTACGGTCGTGTCCCCTGCCTTGAGCCGTTCAAGCAGCTGAGCCTCATCTTTTTTGCTGAGCGGAGGCGGCAGTACCTGCGGACCGTTTATGTAATGTACTTCTTCGGGACAGATTTTAGATATGATTTTATTTATTAGTGCTTTAATGCCGCGCAGTAATTTTTTCAACCCTCTTACCTCCCGTATGTTCAAGCATGAGCCCGTTGAGAAGCAATCCGTATTCTCCACGGGAAATCCCTCTGAACGTAACTGCCGTGATAATATCCATGAATTCTGTTTCGCCTTTTACATCTTTTACGGTGACCTTATCCGCCTTGAACGCCGGCAGTACACCTCTGCCGCCGATAGAGCTGTAGGGCACGGCGCGAATGTGTTTTTTCCATTCATCAGGTAAAAGCTCCGTGTTCAGAGCCTCTGACTTAAAAAACGGTCTTATCTCCTCCGGGATTATTTCCCGCACTGCGGAATAATCAGCAACGATCACCGGCAGACCGGTAAAGCCGTCGGTCAGGGTATTTCCCGTATCCAGCAGAGCGGGTACACGAACGCTTTTTTCTCCCAGAGTTACCGTCGCTTCATAGCTTCTGTTTCCGGGCGCCGCGGATCTGAAAAGCTTATTTCCCAGGGAAAGGATAACGTAGCACACGCAGGCTGTTAAGATAAGCTTAAAGACGCTTATATTGAAATAAACCGCGGTATTGTTGTACATCATGCCTTTTGGTTTAAACAGAAGCCATATCGCCATCATAAGCCCCGCAAAGACAAAATTCACAGCGTAGAAAACCGCTATGTTCCTTATGAATTTCCGTTTTTCGCCGAAGCCGAAGGAGATCAGTATCAATATTCCCGACAGGAATAATCTTATAAGCAGCATAAAGAACGTATTCAGCGGCGGCAGAAGTATCACCCCGGAAGCCAGACCGCCCACAGCGGAGGCCGCCAGTACGCGAAGTCTTTTTGCGGGTGCCTTTATGATTGCCGAGGCGGACATCAGAAGAAAATATGTGACCATTAAATTTATGACAAACAAAACGTCTATGTATATGATCTCTTTCATAAACACACCTCTGTTTGAAACAATTATATCTCCGCGCCGGTTTATTTTTTGTCGATACATGGTCAAAAAAATTAAATATTTTTAATTTTCAGGTTGTCAAAATACCCGTCTGTGTGCTATCATATCGTTTGTAAAAAACTATTTCATTTAATAATCGGGGTAATAGCAAATGTACAAAAATATAATGGACTTGCACGTACATACGGACAATTCCTTTGACGGCAACCATTCCGCAATGCGTATGTGCGAAAGCGCTCAGGATTCAGGCTTGCGCGCCATTGCGTTTACAGATCACGTTGAGGCGGACTTTTTCAGGGAACACAAATATGATCGGGTCGCGGCGCAGTCTTATTTTGATATTTCCAAGGCGCGTTCCGCATTCTGCGGCAGACTGCTTGTATGTCAGGGCATCGAACTTGGTCAGGCGACCTACGACCTTGAGGTTTCCGAGGAACTGTACGCTAAATACAAGTATGATATACTGGTGGCCTCGCTCCACAATCTGCGGGGAGGACTTGATTTTTCGGCTCCTGACTATGATGAGTTTGACGACGACGCCATTGACGCCATGCTTCAGGAATACTTTGATGAACTGATAATTCTCTCCGGCTGGGATAAACTGGACACCCTTGCTCATATGACCTATCCCCTGCGATACATATGCGGAAAATACGGTAAAAAGGTGGATATGAGCAGATATGCCGAGAAGATAGACGCCACTCTCAAAAACCTTGCCGACAACGAAAAAGCGCTTGAGATAAACACTTCCGGGCTCAGACAGAAGATCGGCAAAACAATGCCGGATGAGACCATTGTAAAACGCTTTAAGGAATTAGGCGGCAAATATATTACAATAGGTTCCGATTCCCACTACGCCGAGGATATAGGCAAGGGCATAGTTGAAGGTATGGACATAGCTCTGCGATGCGGATTTGACAGCGTGGCACTGTTCCAGCGGCACGAAGCTATACCCATAAAGATAGAATAATATGTTTTGTGAGAGGTTATTATGACTGTTACTGTAAAAGCCGCGGCAAAGATCAACCTGTTCCTTGATATTTTATCCCGTCTTGATGACGGGTACCACAGCCTGTTTATGATAATGCAGTCCCTTGACCTATACGACACCGTAACGGTAAAACCGGCGGACAGCATAAAGATAGGCTGCTCTGCGCCGGAAATACCCACTGACGAAAACAATATCGCGTTTAAGGCTGCCCGTGCTTTTTTGGACGCCTGCGAGATCAATGGCGGCGCGGATATCTATATTGAAAAGCAAATCCCCTTTGCGGCTGGTCTTGCCGGTGGCAGCGCGGACGGCGCCGCGGTGATCGCAGCGCTCAACGAAATATACGGCACCGGGCTGTCCTTACGGGAGCTTTGCGAAATAGGCATAAAGGTGGGCGCCGACGTCCCCTTCTGCCTCACCGGAGGGCTTAAGCTTTCGCAGGACATAGGCGGCGTTCTCTCCGATCTGCCTCCATTGCCGGAGTGTTATTTCGTTCTGGCAAAGCCCGGATCCTCCGTTTCGACAAAGGAGGCTTACGCTCAGTTCGACAAATGCGAAAAAATATACCACCCCAACTGTCCCGCCATGCTTCACGCCGCGGTGCATTCGGATTTTAACGGCATGATGGCAAATGCCAGAAACATATTTGAACAGTTCGTGGAAGTGCCCAAAAGGGTGGAAATTAAAAACATAATGCGCAAATATAATGCAAAGCTCGCTCAGATGAGCGGAAGCGGTCCCACAATATTCGGCATATTCTTAAATAAAAAATACGCCGAGATATGCGCGGAGGAATTGCAGGAAACAGTCAGGGACGTATTCGTGTGTTCACCGTCTGACAAAGCTCTGATAATAGAAAAAAGCTGAGAATATAAACAAAGCAGCGAGATGAAGCCGAAGCTCCGTCCCGCTGCTTTTTTATCTTTTATTCCCACGTCTGCCATATTTCCGGGGCGTATCCCACGGTCGCCTGCCTGCCATTGCGGACAATCGGCATTTTTAAAAGCTCCTGATTTTCAAATATTTTTTCCTCTTTTGCCTCCGGGGTAAGATACTTTACAAGGGTGATAAGGTCTTTGTTTTTGCCGTTTTCGTCAAAGAGCTTTTCCCAGCCTCCCACAGCTGATTTCACGCTGTTCCACTCTCCCCGGCTCAGTTGTCTTTCCCGCAGATCCACATATTGAAATTTTATTTTTCTCTCGCTGAAATAACGCTGAGCCTTTTTTGTATCAAAGCTTTTTGATGTGCCGAATATCTGTATGTTCATATATTAAGATCCTTTCTGCTGTTGTCCTGTTTATTATAGCATAAACCGCTATACAATTAAAGCCGCAATGTTGACAACCTGTTTCGGCAGTGATAATATTTTTACAGCAACTTTAAAAGGAGTGTTTATTTTGGAATATATCAGCAGACCGGAATATGAAAAACAGCTTGCCGCTACAAGGGATCGCAGGATGAAATGGTGGAGGGACGCGCGATTCGGGATGTTCATCCATTTCGGTTTATATTCCCAGCTTGGCAGAGGCGAATGGGTACAGCTTGAGGAAAACATCCCCGTTGACGAATACGCTCAGCTTGCAAACACCTTTTCTGTCATTGATGGCGCTCCCCGTGAATGGGCAAAGCTTGCAAAAGACGCCGGCATGAAATATATGGTGCTAACCACCCGCCATCACGAAGGCTTCAGTCTTTGGGATTCAAAGGTAAATGAGTACAACTCCGTAAACTACGGCCCTCACAGGGATATAGTCAGGGAATTTGTGGATGCCTGCCGTGAGTTCGGTCTGGGTATAGGCTTCTACTCCTCCCTTATGGACTGGCACCATCCCGATGCGTATAAAGCCGCCTACGACCCGGAGGCAAGGGAAAGATTTTTGAAATATATTCAGGACCTCAACACCGAGCTTCTCACCAATTACGGCAAGATCGACATTCTCTGGTACGATATACCAAAACCCATGGAAACCTTTGAGGGCTGGGGTTCACTGCAAAGGAATCAGTTCCTGCGCACCCTTCAGCCGGATATCATAATCAATAACAGAAGCGGCTTGCCCGAGGATTTCGGCACTCCAGAAGAGCATATCAATTTCTGCGACACCGACTGGGAGGCGTGCATGACCTTCAACGGCATAAGCTGGGGATATATAAACTCCGAACAGGCAAAGGCTTACAGCTATTCTCCGCAGAAGATCATAACCATGCTCAACACCTGTATAGAGGGCGGCGGGAACCTGCTGCTCAACGTTGGTCCGAAGCCTGACGGTTCACTTCCCGAAGAGGTCAGGGAACCGCTGCTCAAGGTTGGAAAATGGCTTAAAGAGAATGCGGAGGCGGTATATACCGCCGAAAAGATCGAAATACCCATAGGCGGCAACGGTACCACATACGAGTCACTCAGCGGCAACAACGTATATCTCTGGACCCGCGTATGGTCGGGTCATCCCGAAATGGGTGTGGGCGGATATCTTAAGCCGCCGAAAAGAATAACCCTGCTTTCAACGGGAGAAGAGATAAAATTTGAATACAAGGGACAGCGTTTGATAATGAAAGATCTCCCCAAGGAGTGTCCGGACAAAAACGTGGGCGTACCCGTTTTCAAGCTTGAATTTGAGGAACGTCCGGAATACTTACGCGGCTCATATTATCCCCAGATAGCTAACGGCTTTGACCGTTCCAAAGGCATGAAAATATAAAAATTTATCCCCTCAGAGTTTTAAGCAACTTGACTCTGAGGGGGTTCTTTTGTGATAGTACGATTCAATCTTTCTTCTTTGCCTTAAGGGATATGACCAATATAATTATCGCCACAACAACAGCGCCTATCATGGCAACGGTTTTCCACTTTGGATCACTGCCTGTGGCGACGTTGTCAACAGCGCTGACAGCAGGCACAGTAAGCATAACTGTACTTACAAAAAGCAATAAGGCAAAAACAATTTTTTTCATAATATCCTCTCCTTTATATTTAATTTATCACGGCGGTAAGTCTGCCGGTATTGGCGTTAAACTTCATAAACTGCGGAAATTTTTCCGAAGAAAAGATATTAAAGCCTTGATCGTCTCCGGTGGAAAGCCAGATAAGAAGTTCCGAAGCGTCGCTGCCGTAGGGAAAGTCGATGTGCGCCATATCCTTAATGAACCAGGTGCGTTCCGGTCTCATACAGGCGGAGGCGTCCACCACCTTGTCCGCGGATAAATGGTTATGACCGCAGGAAGTATTTGCCTGCTTATAATCCGAAGGCAAGGTTTTTCCCAGATCTGCGACCACCGCACCCCCGCTGGAGTAAACCGTGTCCACCAGAAAATCGCTGTTATTAGCTGTGGAGAAGGGCGAAACCGGCAAGCCCTGCCTGTTGTACTGAGAAATTATATACACCTCACAGCCGGTGTTCTCCGCTCCGGAAATTATCTCTTCCGCCTTTGTCTGAATATTATCGTGATATTGATCGGTCTTTTCGATAAGCTTCTCATTTTTCACAGGGTCGAGCATCACCGATTTTGCCTGAACGTAGTATTCATCGGCAACAAGAGCCCATACCCCGGGCATATGACCGAAGGTGACTTCGATCAGATCTTTATATATACCGTTCAGTTGATCGAGCACTAGTCCGTTTGCCAGATCAACGGCAAAATCCATAATGCCCAGCTTATCAAGCATACCGGTTATTAACGGTATTATTACCTGCGCCGCGCCTTTTTTGCCAAGCTGATTTATTCTTAATATAAGACCCTCTTTATCAAAGCTGACCTTCCTTTGAAAAAGCTCTCCCGCCACGGATGTGCCCTGAAAAGCGGTGGAAGCAAAAATGCAGTTCTTTATACCCTCGGCGGTATATTTTTCAAGGTATGAAAGCAGAACGGTGCCGCCCATACTGCAGGCGACCAGACACACCTCTCTGCTTTTTGTTTCAGCTCTGACGTTGTCGATAAAGTCCTTCAGATCGTCGGCGTGATCAAGGGGGCTCATGCGCCAGTCATAGTTAAAGAAATAAACGTTTTTGCCGCCTATTGCGTCCACATAGCTGTGTACAATGGCCATTTCATTTGTAAGATCGTCGTCTTCGTAATATTCACTGTAGTTATCTGCCGACAAAGAGAAGTCAAGGTGTTCTACTTTACAGATAGAATTGCCGTCGTCATCGCATTCAAGGGGATATAAGAACTCCTCTATGGCTTTTGCCGTGTCTGTATAAAACTTCTGAAAATCTCTTTTTAAAAGTAAATTTACCGTAGGTATCAGTATTTTCTTTACAAGAGTAAAAAGTCTGTCGGGTGAAGGCGTCCAGACGTTTTCCCCGTCCAGAGTCAAAGGCATCGCCGCCATTCCGCTGATAACTACCACAGGCGTGACCTCACGTTCCGCCGCGAAAACTGACAAGCCTGCCGAGCTGAATACGGCAAAGGAAACAACGACCGCAAGGAACGCCTTAAAAGCTTTTTTGACCATAAAAACGCCCCCGCATTATTTCAGAGTAAGATTCGCGTAGTTTGCCATTATTTTCTTTGTACCCGCCTTGTCAAAAGCTATTTCCAGAAGCATATCGTTACCCATAGCCTGAGCGGAAAGAATAACGCCGGTGCCGAATATTTTGTGCCCCACAGCGTCTCCGACTTTATATTTTCCGGCGTTTGAGACTCCTGTATTGATTTTCGGTCTGCCTGGCTTTGCGGAAGAAAATCCCCGGTTTACGGAGCTGACTGTATATGACTGCTCTCCGTTATTTATCATAACATTTGCCTGGGGTCTCCTCATGCCGGTGCCGCTTACCTTAAGCAATTCCTCCGGTATTTCCCTGACAAATCTTGAGGGCGGATTATATTTTGTGGAACCGAAAAGTATCCTTGAACGGGCGTTTGTAAGATACAGCTTTCTTTTAGCCCGCGTTATGCCCACATATGCAAGCCTGCGCTCCTCCTCGATATCATCCTCGTTAAATATAGATCTTGAGCCGGGGAAAAGCTCCTCCTCCATACCGGCGATAAACACCACCGGGAACTCAAGCCCCTTCGCCGCGTGCATGGTCATCATAACAACGGCGTCTGTTTCGGAATTGTAGTTGTCGATATCCGTCATAAGGGCGACCTCTTCAAGGAAACCGCTTAAGGAAGGTTCGTCGTTTTCATCAGCGTAACGTATCAGGTTTGATGAAAGCTCGTTCAGGTTTTCGATCCTTTCCTGATATGTGGACATATCTTTTGAAAGCGCAAGGATATAACCGCTCTCATTTATCATCTGCTCAAACAGCTCGTTGAGAGGGGTATCCTCCACCATGTTATGATATTTTTCAATAAACGCCGCAAAGGTCTTGAGGGGCGTCAGGGATTTTGATAATGCAGGATAATCATCGGCATTTTTGATAACTTCAAACATGCTTATCCCAAGACCGTCCGCGATATCAGCCACATTGTTGACGGTGGTGTCGCCGATTTTACGCTTGGGCTCGTTTATGATCCTGCGCAGTCTTGTATTGTCCGAAGGATTGTTTATAACCGTGAGGTACGCCATGGCGTCACGGATCTCCTTACGTTCATAGAACCGTCTGCCGCCTATGATCCTGTAGGGAATACCGGCACGGACAAATGAATTTTCAATGACCGTTGACTGTGAATTCATGCGGTAAAGCACGGCAAAATCGCTCCACTTGCCCCCTGCGGCAACGCCGTTGAGCACTGTCTGAGCAATAAAATTGCCCTCTTCCCGTTCATCGTTTGAGGTGTTTAGCTCTACCTTATCTCCGTCCCCGTTGGCGGTCCAGAGATTTTTGCCCTTACGTCTGGTGTTGTGTGAGATCACCGCGTTTGCCGTGCTGAGGATGTTCTGTGTTGAGCGGTAGTTCTGCTCAAGACGGATGACTACAGCATTCCTGTGCTGTTCCTCAAAGCTTAAGATGTTCTCTATTGTCGCACCTCTGAAGCGGTATATGCTCTGATCGTCATCCCCCACAACGCAGATGTTCTTATGCTTGTCCGCCAGAATAGACGTGAGCCTGTACTGGGCATGGTTTGTATCCTGATATTCGTCCACCATTATGTACCTGAACTTGTTCTGATAATATTCACGCACATCTTCAAATTTTTCAAGCAGTCGAACGGTGTTTACGATTATATCGTCAAAGTCCATGGCGTCAGCGGTTTTGAGCATATCCTGATATGTTTTGTATGCCTTTGCTATCTTAGCAAGCCTTATGTCGCTGCCCGCCTGAGCCGCGTATTCCTCGGGAGAAATGAGATTGTCCTTCGCCCTGCTTATTTCTGACATGATCTGCCTGTAGGGCAGGAATTTATCGTCAATGCCCAACAGTCTCTGACATTCCTTTATACTGCGTGCCGAATCGTCGGTATCGTATATCGTAAAATGATTTGAAAAGCCCAGCAGTTCACCGTCACGGCGCAGTATCCTCGCGCAGGCTGAGTGGAAGGTCGACGCCCAGATATTCGACGCGCTCTCCCCTATCATGACCTCAAGCCTGTCCTTGAGCTCATTTGCCGCCTTGTTCGTAAACGTGATGGCAAGGATCTCCCATGGTCTCGGAGCGTCAACGCTCATAAGATCCTCAAAGTCCATATACAGGGACTCGTCACCGTTCAGATAAGCCTGCATATTCAAAATATCTTTGTCTGTGGGAGTAAATTCGCAGTAATCGGAATTGTAGGCTTTACCGTACTTTAAGATATTGGCTATACGGTTGACAAGCACCGTGGTTTTTCCGCTGCCTGCCCCCGCAAGAACCAAAAGCGGTCCTTCCGTTCGGAAGACCGCTTTTTTCTGCATATCGTTCATTCTGTTGAAGTCCCGTTCAATTATACGGCGACGAAGCTCAAAAAAATCTTCTGCCATAATACGCATCCTTCACGTTTATGTTGATTAGATGGAAATTTCTCCGGAAAGCTTATAGACGTCCATATCAACGCTCTTCTTCATATCAAGAGCCTCTGTAATATCAAAGTCGACTATTTTGTCGCTCTGCATGGCAACGACTCTACCGCCTTCGTAAGCGTCCCTTTGATCTAATCCATTATTTTCATACTGTTTATTTCTTCTGTCGATCTTTTTCTTCTTTACGATCTCTTCCTCAAGAAGCTTGACAGCCCTGTTGCCCATAAGACTTGCAACTATTCTGTCCCGGGCTGTAGGCGAACCGCCGCGCTGAACGTGACCGAGGATTACCGCACGGGATTCAAAGCCTGTTTTTTCTTCGATCTCTTTTGCAATGGCTTCAACTCCGACGATCCTCTTCATTTTGCTTGCGCTGTCAAAAATTCCGCTTGATACCGGGTTACCGTTTTCATCTTTGTCATCCTCATTAAAAAGACCCTCTGCTACAACTATAACAAAATGTTCCTTACCGGTAGCTATAGTCCTGTTCATGACCTCTATAACGTCCTTATCAAGGTAGTAGGGTTTCTTTTCGGGAATAAGTATTACCGTTGCGCCTACAGCTATACCGGAGTAAAGCGCAAGATAACCCGCTGAACGCCCCATGACCTCAACAACGGTGCAGCGACCGTGGGACTCTGTGGTATCTCTGACTCTGTCGACCATTTCAACAATGGTATTAAGGCATGTATCGTAACCTATGGTGTAATCACAACAGGCAATATCATTGTCTATTGTACCGGGAAGCGCAACACAGGGAATACCTCTTCTGGAAAGATCCCTGGCACCTCTGAAAGAACCGTCTCCGCCTATGACAACGATGCCGTCGATCTTCTTGCTCTTACAGACATCAATAGCCTTCTGCATTCCTTCTTCTGTCCTGAACTCCGGAGCGCGGGCTGAGAAAAGCTGTGTACCGCCTCTTTGAATTATATCTGAAACACTGCGAAGATCCATTTTGTGAAGGTCGCCTTCCATAAGGCCGTGATATCCGTGATTTACGCCGAAGACCTGCATACCCATAACACAGGCAGTACGTACAACAGCACGAACCGCCGGGTTCATGCCCGGAGCGTCTCCTCCACTTGTTAAAACTGCAATTCTATACACAATAACGAACCTCCCGATATATTATCCGTCAATACATAATACACTAAATGTAGAATAATGTCAAATAAATTTATTTAAAAAATAATAATATTTTTATAATTCAAAAAATGCACTATAATACCGTTTCCAGCAAAAAACTCACCGGTCTGAACCCGTCGTTGCAGGATATCATGGCGGAGTATTTATCCTTCATCCAACCGTCATAAATATCCGATCCCCCATGGGACAGTATCATGACAAATGGCAATAAACTCTCCCAGGCGCTGGAGCAGAAATTATCCGGTTTTTCGCAGTCAACAGAAAAGAACACTTGACCGATCTTCATATCGCAGGCGTGTTCAATGGGGTTTTCAAATCTTTCTATCAAATCATCGTGCCGAACCGTTTTCATAACGGTGATCTTTACTTTTTTCATACCTCTGCTCCGATCATATCCATTGCTATCCAATGTTCTCAAGTATTTTTTCCGCAACAAAGAGCTTTGTCACGCAGCTATCCATCGCCTGTTTTTCGATAAATCTGTGAGCCTCTTTTTCGGTCATTCCGTTCTTTTCTATGAGCAGACACTTTGCCCTGTTGACCTTGCGTATCTCATCCATCTTGCTTTCGAGGGACGCGGTCTTCTGCTCCATTCGTCTGAGCCTTTCACAGGTACTGCAGAGCAGCTGAAGAGACTGGATTATCGTCTGACTTGCCGAGGGTTTCGCCACGGTCAGAACACCGTATGGAGAAACATAGGCGTTGACCTGCGGATAATTTTCGGCTTTTACTGCAAGCATAACGCCCATACTGCCCTTATCGCATATATCCACGGCAAAATCCACGCCAAAATCATCAGGCAGCGGCGTGTTTATTATAACTATATCAAATTTTTCTTCTAAAAGCATCCTTTTCGCGCTTACGATGCTGTTAACCGTCAAGACAGGTCTGCAATTCACCTCGGAGAGCAACGCATTGACGGAAGCATTAAATTTTTCAGATGCGGATACAAGCAGTACCTTGTAGCTGTGTTCTATAAGTTCCGTTTGCCTTGCCTCCTTTCAGCGGATCACATTAAAATCAGCAATCCGTATAGTACTCGATTATTGATTTGGGTAAATTTGCTTTTATAAAATCGCTGTTCTTTGCCCTTGCCTTCGCGTCCTTTATGCTTAATGGCAGGGTAGCATAACCGTTAAGAGCTTTCTCCGGCACCGCATAGAAGTTCATATCCGCAGCCTCTGGCAGTTCAATGTTGTTTTTAATGCCCTCAAGACCCGCCCTGATGATCAGCGCAAAGGCAAGATACGGACTGCACAAAGGATCGGGAGAACGAAGCTCCGCCCGCCTGTATTCGCCCTTTGCCGCGGGTATGCGGATAAGCTGAGATCTGTTTTCGTGTGACCAGGTTATATATTTCGGCGCTTTATTTGCGCCGAATCTTCTGTATGAATCCTCCGTAGTATTGAGGAACAGCGTGATGTCGCCGATCCGTGACAAAATACCGGCAATTATATTTGGCATAACGTCACGGCCGTCCTTTGACTTTGCGCTGAAATTGATATGCATACCGTTCCCCGCCTTGTCCGCTAAAGGCTTGGGCGAAAAATCGGCGTACAGACCGTTCCTGTCCGCGACGGTGTTCACCACAGAGCGGAAGGTGATGGCGTTATCCGCGGATTTGAGAGGATCAGAATATCTGAAATCTATCTCATTCTGTCCGGGGCCGTCCTCATGGTGGGAGCTTTCCGGATATACGCCCATCTTTTCAAGGGTAAGGCAGATCTCTCTTCTGATATTTTCGCCCTTGTCAGCGGGAGCTATATCCATGTACCCCGCGTTATCATAGGGGATCTTGGTGGGCTCGCCGTTTTCATCTCTCTTGAACAGGTAAAATTCCATTTCGGAGCCGAAGGTAAATTCTATACCCATATTCTCCGCATCGTCCACCGCGCTTTTTAAAATCGCGCGGGTATCGGATTCAAAGGCTCTCCCATCGGGATAGGTTATGCCGCAGAACATGCGCACTACCCTTCCGTGCTCCGGTCTCCAGGGCAAAATGGATATAGTCGACGAATCCGGATGCAGGAAAAGATCGGAATGCACCTCGCCGCCGAAGCCTCTGATTGCAAAGGCGTCAACAGCTATTCCGTACTTGAATGCCCTGTCCAGCTCGTCGCTCATTATTGATATATTTTTCTGCGTCCCGTAAATGTCGCAAAACGCCATTCGGATGAATTTTACATCCTCCTCGGCAACGTACTGCATAACTTCTTCTTTTGAATACATGTGAACATCACGCCTTTCAATTTCAGCACTGACCTGTTATCTCATATTCGGCATTGTTTCCGGGCTTCCATTTGCCGTTGCCCGCGCCTATCTCAAAGTGAAGCTTGGCAATTCCCAGATCCATAGCCTCAAAGCCGTCATAATCAAATACCCCGCAGGTGATCTTTCCGTCAACATAATAGAACATTACCGGCTGTTTATTGCGGGCCGAGGGGGCTTTCTGAACGGCATTCATTCCGTTTATAAACCAGTCCGGCACCTGAGTATCGGTCCTGTACATATCCTTTATGCTCTTTTTCTTGATATGCATAGCGCCTCTTATAACGGATTCCCTGGCGGATTTGCCGGAAAAAACGTTTCCCAGGGCGATAACGCCGTAAAGGGATTCGTCCTCGGCTATCTCGGCATTGCAGGCGTCCTTGTCATAGCTTGCTCCGACCCAGCAGGTGCCAAGCCCCTGCTTTACCGCCAGAAGGACAAGAGCCTCCCCGTAATATCCTATTTTTTCCCGCGCCAGTTCATCCTCAGTCTTGCCTATCAGAGCGATATAATTTTCAACTCCGGTAAACATTCCGTAGGTTTTCGACGTCTTTTCAAAAGCCTCCGGACTGTTAAGCACCAGCTGCATATTCAACCCGGATATTTTGTTGTATTCATCGATCTTTTCTCTGAGCTTTTCCACGGACTGCGGAGATATGGGAGTCCTTATATACTTTCTGTAAGAACGGCGAGCGTCAATGGCATTTTTCATATATTATCCGCCTCTTTCAAAATTAAGATAATAACAACTACAATTATTTATATTCTATCACATTAGCAATAAAAAAGTCAAACGATATGAGATCTTAATAATTTTTTAAAGATAAGTTTTATCCTTGATTATTCGTTTTCTTTTTCAGCGGAACGTTTCGCGTTGAGCTCGTTGAGGATGCGGGTGTGTTCCTCATCGGTCAAGGCATATTTTGCCGTGGGTATAGCGGAGAGCAGCATGCCTATGGCAGGAGGAACAGATACAAGGAAAAACATTGCCGCCGCGTATTTGCCTCCTGCATATGTCTTAAAATCAGCGCCGCTGAGAAGTTCATTGTTTAGCAAAGCTATATTCTTGTCTGAAAATCCAACAACAGCGTAAACAATTCCGCTGATAAGTGACGCGATCCCGGCAGAAAGCTTGGTAATGAAGCTTTGTCCGGAGAAGAAAACACCGTCCGTTCTGACGCCGTGGGTGTATTCCTCATGGTCGATACAGTCCGCTATCATTACGCTCTGCAAAACATTGAGAGCGCCCATTGAAGATGATGCAAGGAAGAACATCGCTCCCATTATTATGATCCAACCCCAGCCGAGGATATTGCCGCCGGCGATCTTGAAAAATATAAAGATCAGCAGGTAAGGTATTGCGCCGATCACAGAGAAGAAGTTGTACAGCTTTTTCTTTTCAAACCTGCGTGTAAGCGACGGGATCACGGCTGAAAAAGCGATCAGTCCTCCGAATATACCTATGCCCATTATCAGGACCTTGATAACAACTGTGATACCGAAATTTCCCTCAAGATTGTTGTTGAAAAAGTAGTACATGACCAATGTCATGGCAACGATGCTCAAAAGCTGTATCGGGCTGCGAAGCACGCCGGATATTAAAAGCTGACGGAATGGCTTGTTGCCCCACATGATACGGAAGTTATCCTTGATAGAGTAAGTCTTTTCGCTTTGAGAGACCTTTTCCTTTACTGACAGACCAGCGACCTCAAACAGAATCGAAGCAAAAACTGTCAGAATAACGGCGGTCAAAATATAACTGTAACGCAGGGCGTGGGCTTCATCCATACCCCTTGCGGTAAATATACCGTTGAAATTGGGGGCGATAAAAGTGAACGCCATTCCTATCATACCGGCGTTTGCAAAGATCCTCGCCAGCGCAAGGGCTTTTGCCCGGTCATTCTGATCCTCCGTCATCAGGGATGTGACTCCCCAAAGAGGAATATCTCCCACGGTATAAGCCATGCCCCAGAGTACATATGCGAATGCAGCCCAGGCGATAATAAACACGCCTTTTGAGCCACGCGCTTTTTCAAACCCGTATTCGCTTTGAAATTCCTGCACTATGGTTTTGCAGTGAGCGGGATCGTCAACGGCTTTATATACGCCTTCTTCGTTGACATATACGCTCACAGTGTTTTTTATTGTTTTTCCGTCGGCGTCCTTTGCGGTGTTCCATGAACCGGAATCCGATGCAACGATATATTCTTTTCCGTCATAAATAACACTTTCAAAGGCGGAATACGAGGAGGTATCAAAAACTGCAAACGCCGCCTTTTCAGCCGGTTCGACCTCGTGTTTCTCGTTTGGTTCGGCATACATACTGTTGATAAACGGAAGGATCGTTGCAATGCATATCACTGCGGGAACAAAAAGCAGATAGGGCTTGCATTTTCCCCATTTGGTTCTGGTTTTATCCACTATGGAACCCATCATAGGATCATTGACGGCATCCCAGACCCTTGCAAGCGCAAAGATCAGTGAACAGGCAATTGCCGGAATAAATATGACGCTCTGAAAATAAAAAGCAAGACCGGTGGCAATAATATTGTAAATTATGTTTTGACCCGCAAGACCGGTGAGGTAGCCCGCAAGCTCACGCTTTGTGTAGGTCAGCACATTGACCGACTTGTCTGTTCTTTTATCGCTCATCACAAAACCTCGTTTCTGAAAATAATATCCAGTTATCAATCAGTTTAACACATATAGCATGTAATTGCAAACGTCGCACGGCTTTTTTATATAAAAAGAGAGAGGAGCCGCTTAAAAGCAGTTCCTCAATGTAAATATTGATTTATGATATTTTCAGTTTAAGCCTCAATTTGTCGCTTATCATTGCTATAAATTCGCTGTTGGTGGGCTTGCCTCTTGTGTTCTGGATGGTATAGCCGAAGTAGGAACTCAACACGTCCACGTCTCCCCTGTCCCAGGCTACTTCTATGGCGTGGCGGATGGCTCGCTCAACCCGGGAGGATGTGGTCTTGAAGGTCTTGGCGACGGTGGGATACAGCAGCTTGGTAACGGAGTTCAGCATCTCCGGATCATTGATAGAAAGGATTATGGATTCCCGCAGGTACTGATAACCCTTGATGTGAGCCGGCACTCCGATCTGATGCATGATCTCCGATACCATGACCTCAAGCTCGACCTTATCCGATCCGCCGCGGACGGG
>JAIKWV010000010.1 GCA_024684435.1 Clostridiales bacterium | reverse complement strand
AGGATGTACGCAGGACAGTTCTTACGCGGGTAGAAGTACTTGTGGGTATAGATATCCGTCTTGGGATTGAGACCGTGCTTCTTACAAAGCCATGCCACGAGTTTTGCGGTGGTATCTTCGCTGAGCTTCCGGTCGCCGATGCACTCGATGGCAATGGTGTCAAGGTTGCCGCCGATGGTCGAGCCGTCATTGCGCTGGGATTTGCGGCGTGTGCTGCCGTCGGCTGCGTGCCAACCTCGCTCATCCTCACTCAGGTTCTGCCAGATCTCGTTGTCCCACACATAATAATGGACGACCACTCCGGACATATTGCCGTTAAAGGTTGCCCTCGTGTACTGCTCAGCAGCGTTTGTGCCGGACGCAACTTTGATGTCAGATGTATTATGCACCGTGATTCCCCTGGGCTTTCCCGTGCCGTTGTTCAGCTTGGCGCAGGGCTTCATCTTCTGACCTTTCCTGCACCACGACGCCACATCCTTTGTAGCGGTCATGGCGTCCGGGATGATTTTCTGCTTGACGGTCAGTCCGTTCTCGGTGGTGATGATTTTATCGGGTTTCAGAAATACTGCCATTTTCTCTCTCCTCCATTCTCTCTTCTTTCGCCTTCGCGAGAAAGGCAAGGTTGAATTCAGCCACACATGCCTCGATCAGCATATCCATTTCAATTTCCGAAATGGCGATGCCCTTGTTGTTCAAAATCTCGACAATGTTTTCTTTCGCTTTTTCCAGCTTTTCCGTACCGGAAAGGTCTTGATAGAGCTGTTCAACCGCTTTGACGCAGGTCTCCACGACCTCTCGCTTGGTGTCGTCCGCCGTGGCGCGGTCATAGATCTTCTTGATCTGCGTACCGATAAAGCCGACGATTGCCGTCAATGCGGTGTAAACAAAAATATAACCGTACTGTGACAAAAAATCCAAAACTACTCTCATATTCTGCCTCCTGTAAAATAAGTAATGACGGCCGCGGCCGCCGCGCCGATGATGGCGTAGATGAGTTTGTCCCACATCGTCGCGGGACGCGCTTTCAGGGATTCCACCGCGCCCTTCAGTTCACCCAGGGTCGCCAGCACGCTGTTGAGCGTGGTGGTGGTCGCCACAAGGTTGTGGTCGGTGGCGGTGATTTTGTCCGACAGGTCTTTGACCGCCTGCTCGCACACAGCGAGCCTGCGTTCGATCTCGGACAGGGTCACTTCGCTCATGCCTTTTCCTCCTTCTTTTCAAGCAGCGCCTGTAACGCCTGCTCCGCGCCGAGAATGGCGTTGAGCTGCGCTAAGGTCTGCTCTTTTTGTTTTGCCAGTTCCTCAAGTTTTTGTTTGATCTTTTCTTCCACGTTAAACCTCACCTTCCAAGGCTTCGAGCCTTTGTAATATTTCCTGGGTAGCCTTCCAGTTGAGGGAAATCGCCGTGTACAGGTCTATGTGTTTTCCGTCCTCCGACAGCAGGATCTCCGGGGTATCTTCGTTGATAATGAACCCGACGCTGTCCTTTGTTACAACGTTCTCTTCGTTACCAAGCTCCGTCACTTCGTTTGACTCCGGCGCTATGGCGTTTTCCGACTCAACTTCATCAATGATTTCACCCTGCACCGTCACCGTTGGTTCCGGTATCAGATTGTATTGATATACCGTGGCGCTTTTCAGCACGTTCAGCGCCGAGCCGCATGGAACAACATTTTCCTTTATTTCCTCAACGGAAGAAGCATTGAATTTCTTCGCGTTCATTTCACCCGCAAACCAGATATGCTTGCCAAGCTCCAGCTCATTGGAGACTGTTCCCCAGCGGTTACCGCGCAGGCAGATCATCGCTTCACCGTCGCTGGCGTAAACGTCCAGCCGGGACTCCACGGTGTCCGAGCCGTAACACCTGATTTCCATTGCGGCTGTAGGTTTGTTACGAGCCACGCCGCACCCCAACGCGCAAAGAGCGGTATAGGCTGAACTGCCGCTGTTGAAGTTTGTCGTCCTGTAATGGGTTATTCCGGCAAAGCGGTTCCCGTAATCAAGATTGGTCTGGATATTGTAAAGGAAGTATGTCGTTTTATTGATATAGACTGATGATTTACCAAATTCGCCCACCGTGGTAAAAGAGCCGTCGCTGTTCTGGTACGCAAGGCTGACTCCCTTCGCATTTGACTGGTTAGATACATAAATTGCTTCATAGGCTCCGGCGGATGTGCCTATAGGCACCATACCTCCCAGCGGTTTTGTCGCGGAGGTCAGATACTGCTTGATAGATCCGTCCTCGATGACAGTTTTGTACGTACCGCCGCCGATGGAAATCGAGCCGCCGACAATTTCCGCGTTTGCCGTGTGTATCAGACCGCTTTCGAGGTTGAAATAGCTGTCGCCCAACGCGGAGGACAATATGCCCGCTCTGATGATATTTGCCGTCAGCGTACCGGTTGTGATGAAATCCGCCACGATCTGACCGTTCATGGTGATGGCTGTGGTGAACGGTCCATTGTAGCCATTTTTGCTGTAACCGAGACCTCCTACATTCCAGCGCCACAGTTTTGTCGCCGTGTTCTTATCTACGGTGTTCATCACCAACAGTTCCTGCGGATTGAGCGACGGATTAAGAACAACATAACCGCCGCTGTATCCCGTAATCGCTTTTGTCGCGGAGTCGATCGCCGCCATGTAAGCCGCAGTGATTGCGGATGTGTTGTCGACCGTTTTCATCAGGTCGATTGCTTCCTGCAGTTTGTCGGTCGCCTGCTGCAGCGTATCGGCAAAGTTCGCTTTTGCCGAGCCGAGCTCGATGCTCTCGTACCGTTCGGACAATGTGTTATACACAGTCTTGATGACCTGTGCCTTGATATCCACGCCAAGGGTCTGATGACGGACGGTGACATAATCGCAGAGGGACACTTTTTCCAACGCTGCAACGTTTTTGTATTCCGGTGACTGCCACAGATGCACAAACGACACCTTCACGTGAACAGACGGTGCGTTGATATCGTTGTTTGTCAGCCATGCGTTTGCCTTTGAGAGAAGATTGGCTGCGTTTTTTGCTTCGCCCTCCCCAAAGAACGAGGTAAAATCCTTTATCAAAACCCGCTGTTCAATACCCGAACCGTTAGTTACGGCTATGAGCCTGTTTGTAATCATGACAATGTTTTCTTCATCATCCTTGCAGTACGGGAACAGGTGCGTGTAACTGTTCTCCATTGAGGTATCGACCTCAATGTCCGTCAGATTTTTACCATAGGCGACAATCACGCCCGTGTCCGTTCCTCTGTGCTGGTGCAGGCGAATGACGTAGTTGTCGAACTCATACTCGCCGCCAAACACATCCAAAACAGAACCGTCCGAACCGCCCAAAGCGGAACGAACGGAACCAATGGCATATTCATATTTCTTTGACGCTGACAAGCCCGTTGTGGCAACGGTGAAGTCATGCGCTGCGGCAAGATTGCTGTTCGCGTTGGAAAGAATCGTGTTGATTACCAGCGCAGCGTTGCCGGTGACAGAAATGTTGCTCACGGGATAGTGTGAAAGCATATATGAGATGTGTTCCGCGTTGACCGTAACGATGCCGTTCAGCGGTTTCGTGATCTCGTAGATACGGAACAGCTGCAGGTCGGCTTTGTCATTCGGCTTGGCCTTGATAAAACGGTCGACCGCCAGTTCGGAAAACAGCGCGCCCGTGACGGGATAGGTCAGTGACATCTCATAAATGCCGTTGCGTTCTTCGGTCACAACACAGGTCATCGCGTCTGCAAGAAAGCCCTTGACCGTGGTGCCGGAGAGTAAAATAGGGATCAATGTAGATCACCTCCATTAAAGAATGCCGAGCAACTTCTGTATCGTGACGATAAAAAATGCCAGATACAGCCCCGGCAAAACCATCAAGCCGTGAATCATGCGCTCACCTCCTTACAGCGTCCTCCAATTCGGTATGATTTCAACCTTTGTCACGCTGCCCGTCCACGATATACTGTTGTTTCCGGGCTGAAGAACGGGAAACTCTGTGAAGCCGATGCGGTTGTTGTACAACGTGCTGCCTTTGTAACAGGATATCAGCTCGGAGTTGACCTCCAGATAGGTCGGCACAGCCGTGAATGAATATGCTTTTGACCCGATGTTAAGTGTGACCGCGCCGCTGGCCGTGATCTTGATATACGGCAGAGACGGAAAGCTCTCCGGGTTGGTGATCGTTCCGCTTTCGGTCAGGGTCTGTTTTGTCTGCCCTGAGACACTGTATCGGAAAGGTTTGCAGTTGAACACCAGTTGCGCCTTTCCGACATTTTTCAGCATCTCATCTATCTTCAGCTTCGATGCAAAAGCGGCATAGCGAAAATACTGCGGATCGTAGGTATCGGTCAGTTTGAAGTATCCGGGCTGACAGAGCCACAGCTTGACGGCATTGATATTTCCCGTCAGATCTTTGCAGTAACAGGTGTAGGACACGTCAATATTCTGGTATCTGCCGTTATCGATGATGACGTCACCGTTCCTGCCGGGAACTGATACAAACTGCTGATCGTATGCGGGTGCAGAATAGATATCCTTCTCCGCAACTATAAGACCGAAATTCGCAGAAGATTGATTGTTGAAAGTAAATGTGTTCATTAAAACGCCTGTGCCTTTCTGTTCACCTGACCGGCGATGGCGACGGAGAGTTCCTCCGCCAGCTGCCGGATGTCCTGCAAACTGTTGTTGTAGAAGTTGTCAATTGTGAGATAAACAGCTATTCCGCCTGTGACGCCTGATGTGCTCACGGCGGATTTTACGTTTGCGGACACATCGAAGTCGGTCGGAATGGCGTCTGCCATGTCGTCCTTGACGGTTTTCATCGCTTTCTCAAAACCGACGCCCACGCCCAAGCCGAGGTTTTTACCGATCTCATTCTCGAATACGGTGGAGGGTGAATGTATGCCGAGGACAGCCTTCAACGCGCCGGTGATCGTTGAACCCAGACCGCGGATCTTGTCAACCAGCCAGTCCTTGATGTTGGCGATACCGTTCCATAAGCCCTCCAGCAGGTTCTTGCCGAAGCCCGCGAAAACTGTCGATGGCGAGTTGATGCCGAACAGCCGTTTGAAGGTGTCGATCATCGTATTGACGACCTCATGGATCTTCTCTTTGATCTTACCAATCATGCCGGACACGCCGTCACGAAGACCTGCCATGATGTTCGTGCCGACGGACGACCAGTCGTAAGATCTGAATGTATCGACGATGGAGATTATGATTTGCGGGATTGCCATGAGCAACTGCGGGATTGCTCCAATCAAACCCGTGATCAAAGCTGTTATAATCTCCGGCGCATACAGAATAATGGTCGGCAGATTGTCAAGCAGTCCCTGCACGATGCCGAGAATCAGATTCGGGATCGCCGCCACCAGTTCCGGAATCGCACCGAGCAAGCCCTCGATCAAAGCGAATATGATGTCGATAGCCGCCGGGAGTAATTGCGGAAGTGACGCGGTAATTGCCGTTACAATGGCGGCAAAGATCTGCGGTATGGCTTTGACCAGTTCCGGCAGCGCGTTGCCGATACCCTCCGCCAACGCGATTACGATCTGCAGCGAGGCCTCAATCAGCATCGGCACATTATCAATCAGCGTGTCGACGATGGTGATCACGGTTTTCACGACCTGCGGAATGAGCGTAGGCAGCGCCTGCGCCAGACCGTTGGCAAGAGTAACTACGACCTGCAGAGCCGTTTCTATCAACAGAGGCAGGTTGTCAAGAATACCGTCAGCCAGAGTCAGAACGAGCGTCAGCGCGCCCTGCGTTATCTGCGGAAGAACGGATATCAGGCTGGAAAGAAAGGTAAGAATAATACTGCTTGCCGAATCGACAATAGTCGGCAGATTATCCGCGACGCCTTTGACAAGTGCGTCAATGATGGCGGGAGCTATTTCCGCCACGGCTCCGATCAGGGTGAGAAGTATTTCAACGATACGCGGGAAAATGGCGGAAAGCGAGGAGACCAGTTCTTTCGCGCCGTTTTGTATTTCGTCCTTTGCTTTCTCGTTCCCGGCCAGCAGATCCGACAAACCATACATAATTGTCGTAAAGCCCGGCAACAGCTCGCCGACGATGTTGTTTTTGACGCCGCCGAAGGTTTTCTGTAACGTATCGAACGTATCGTTAAAGTCGACGGAAGCCTTGACCGCTTTGTCGGACATAACAAAACCAAGGTCCTCAGCGGCCTGCATGAGTTCCTTGGTGCTTTCTGCGGATTCATTGAATAATGGTGTCAGATTCTGCCCCGATTTTCCGAAAAGATCGTTTGCGAGGGCAGCTCTTTCGGTGCTGTCCGACATATTCTGAAAACCGGTGATCGTCGCCGCAAAAATATCTTCACGGCTCATCGTTTTCAGGTCTGACATGGATATGCCCAGCTTGGCGAACCGCGCCTGCGCGTCTGTGCTGCCGTTTTTCGCGTCGTCGATCTGATTGGTCAGTGTTTTCAACCCCGTGGTCATGGAGGTAATCTCCACGCCGGACTGGCCGAGAACGTAATCCCACTTCTGATAGGATTCGGCGGACATACCGAGCTTTTGCGACGTTTTGTCGATCTCATCACCGGCGTTGGCGGTTTTCATCGCCAGATCGGTCAGCTTTTTCCCGGCGGCGATTGCGGCCGTTCCGACAGCGGCTGCGGCAACACCCATCGCTTTTCCGATTCCCGCGACCGCCGAGGCGACTTTTTTGAATTTGCCGTCCGAGCGTTCCGCTTCGTTTGCGGTATCCTTCAGCTCATTCCCGAATTGATCTGTTTTACGTTCCGCTTGTTTGAACTCGTCTCCGGTTTCGTCAAGCACTTTTTCGTTTTCCGACAGTTCTTTATCCAGCTTATTCAGTTCAGCCTGAGCGTTGTTCAGCTGGATCTGCCACTCCTGTGTGCGCTTGTCGCTTTCACCGAAGGACTGAGAGGCATTTTCCAAAGCGGAGGTCAGCAGTGCGATTTTCTTTTTCTGTTCTTCGATTTCTTTGTTAAGAACATTGCTTCGCGCGGAAACAGCCTCCACGGACTTGTCCTGCTTATCGAACTGCGAAGAGACGAGGGTCAACTCGGAACCCAGCACTTTAAAGGTTGAATTTATATCCTTTAATGCAGACTTGAATTCTTTCTCGCCCTCGATACCCAGCTTCAGGCCGAACGAATTGTCAGACATGTTGAAAATCACCTGCCTTTCATAGTTGAACGGTGGTGTGATATTTGATATAATGAACAATATAAATCTTGGGATTTAGCGAGGAAACAATATGACAAAAACAGAACTTATTCCATTAATGTCCGAAGATAGGGAGCAATTTATTCTGGACAATCAGGAAGCTTTCAAATTCGGCGCGATGCAGGAGTTCGGTATGCGTGATGACCATTTTGAAGAAGACGGTCAAATCATCTCCCGCGAAACAATTGAGCACTCCATAGATGAAGGCGAGGCATACCGTATTGTCCTTAACGGCAAAAATGTCGGCGGTGCGATAATCAGAGTTGACGGTGACAGAGGCAATCTTGATATCCTGTTTGTTTCGCCTGAGGTTCACAGCAAAGGCATCGGTTATGCAACATGGTGCGCGGTTGAAAAGATGCACCCGGAGGTTACCGTCTGGGAGACAGTCACGCCGTATTTTGAAAAACGGAACATCCATTTTTACGTCAACCGTTGCGGCTTTCACATCGTGGAATTTTTCAACAGCCATCACCCCGATCCGAACGAACCCGATACAAGCGATGAAGCAGACGGACAGTTCCCAGAGGGAATGTTCCGTTTTGAAAAACGGATGGAACAGGAAAGGATACAGCGATGAGGATCATTAATCTGATTGAAAACACAGAAGGGGAAACGGGCTGCGCCGCTGTCCATGGGCTTTCCTTTTATATCGAAACAGCGAAGCATAAGCTGCTCGTCGACCTCGGCCCGTCGGCCGAAACCATGACCAACGCGGAAAAGCTCGGCATTGACCTAAAGCAGGTGGACGCCGTAATCCTCAGTCACGGTCATTACGACCATTCCGGCGGCATTCTGCCGTTTGCGACGCTCAATCCGGGCGCGGCAATCTATATGCAGAAAACGGCGACGGCGGCCTATTATGCCGACGACAGCGAAGCCGGCGCCGCCCCGCAGTACCGGTATATCGGAATCGACGAGGGGATCGCCGCTCTCCCGCAGGTCAGGCTCATCGACGGCGACTGCATCATCGACGACGAGCTTTCGCTGTTTGTGATCAAAGAACGCGCGGGCAGGCTGCCATTCAGCAACGCGCGGTTAAAGCGCGAAACCGGCGGCGTCTATCAGCAGGACGAGTTTGACCACGAGCACTTTCTCATCATAAAAGAGGGTTCAAAGCGCGTGCTTGTTTCCGGCTGCGCCCACAACGGCATTCTGAACATCCTCAAGGAATACACGCGCAGGTTCGGCGCGGCGCCCGACGCCGTGATCAGCGGATTTCACCTGATGAAAAAAACCAATCATACCGCCGGGGAAATTCGCGAGATCGAGAACACGGCAAAGGAGCTGACGCGGTATGACACCGTGTTTTACACCTGTCACTGCACCGGCCTGCCGGCGTTTGAGATCATGAAGCGCATTATGGGCAGCCAGCTGGAATACGTTCATTCGGGCGACGAGATCGCGCTGAACTTCTGACAAACGCCCTTCCACACAATCATAAACGCCTGCCAACCGTGAACAGTACGGTCGGCGGGCGCTTTTTCGGCAAAAAATTTTGGAAATCCCGAATTTATTATTGACATTTGTCATAAATAAGTATAAAATAGTTACTGACATATGTCAGAAAGGAGTGTTTATGCCGAGACCAACCAGATGCCGAAGAATCGGAACCATGCCGGTTTATCGCAGCTTTTCGCCGGATGA
>JAIKWV010000032.1 GCA_024684435.1 Clostridiales bacterium | reverse complement strand
GTGACAAAGGCCCGTTTACGGGCGGCAAGTAACAATCCTACGCGGCTGGCAGACCGTATTACGCGTTAACGCGTCTGCGAAGAACAGAGGGCTATGCCCGTCAAAGAAAAACCACCGGCTTGGCCGGTGGATGTTTATTATATTCAGTTATCCGACGCGTCAGAAGCTCAGCATAAGCCTGATCAGTTCCGTGACGTACCCTATCGGCGCGGCGATCACGGCGAGGGGATAGAGGATCGGCGCCGCCAAAAATGAGAACGAGCCGAGAACGATCGCCTGTGAAACCGTTTTGTGGAAGTAATGATCCATTATCGTGCCGATATCAGCCGCCGCGGATCTGAGCAAAAACTGTTTACGGGCTTGCGCTGTAGCGAAGACACGCACATTGACGGTGTATTCCATCTTTTGCGCGATGCGCAGTGTAAGTGTGCATTCTCCCGCTGAAACAGCCGTGACCGAGCAGTCCGCGTCAACGCGCAGAGCGTCGCCGCTGACCACCGCCTGGGTACGGTTCAGCAATCCGCCGCTGTCCATGCCGAAGCGGATAGTGTCGCCCTGTACGCAGTAGATAGTGTCCGTTTCATGTGTGTAGCCGCGGATCGTTTCCGTTTTGTCGGGTTCGGGATGATCGATCCAAACGCTGTCTATGGCGCAGCTGTCCTTTGAAAATGTAATTTCCCGTTCCACCGCTGTACCTGCGCCGTCCAAAAGACCCGTGATGCGCAGTACGGCGTTGCCGGGAGTCCAACTGACCGGCAGGAACAGTTCGAGACGATCGCCGTTTTCCTCACAGGGCGGCAGACAGCGTATCCTTCCGCTGTCTATCTGCGGAACAGTCTGCACGTCGTTTTTCGGTATGAACGCCGCGGAAAGGGTTTCCGAAACGCCGCTAACCGTTTCGTCCATACGCAGATACAGCCCTGTTTCATCGTCCATTTGAGTGAACAGTATCACTTCTTCGACAGTCTGCCCGGCGGCGAAGCACATAGGCAGACCGCAGGAGCAGATCAGCGCAAAACACAGCAAAACAGCCAATCCTGAACGAATAGATAATGACTTCATAAATGTCCCTCCTGTTATTATTTAGATCCGTCAGCGGTATTTATTCCGCCGCAACATAACCCAGCTCGGTGTATATCATGCCGTTTTTACCCCGGGTGGACAGCATCAGGGATATACCGTTCACCGCCATTGTTACGGGTCTTATCTGCTTGAGCACGGAAGCGGCGTTCATGTTCTCCGCCCTGCGCAAAAAAGTAACGTGCGCCCTGAAATGTTTTTTGTCAAAGGGAATGTCCGCCTCCGCCAGCGCCCGACGCAGATCCCGGGCAAGGGCTTCCAACGCTTTGTTTTCAGCAATGCCAGCCCACCAGAGATCGCCGAAACAGCCGATATGATCCATGGTGACCGAAAACGGAGCAAACCGCATCCGGCTCATTGCCGCCATCACCTTGTCAGGGTCGTTGTACTCCCCGATAAATGCCAAAGTAATATGCAGGTTTTCCGGCGGCGTGTAATTGCCCCTCACGTTCTGCTGACGGAATGTTTTCTGCACGTCCGAGATCAGACCCGCCATATCATCCTCCAGCGGTATCGAAATAAACAGTCTCATAAACTCACCGATAAAAATTTATTGTTCTGCTTTTATTATACTATTTACTTCTTCCGTTTTCAACAACAATGTAAGCCTGCCCGAAAAGGGGCGGTGTATTGACACTGTATAATAAGATTTGCAATAATTTTTATGTATTTGAATATGCGGAGGGCTGTATGATGAAGAAAAATCTGAAACGGTCATTGGCAGTGCTGCTGGCAGTGTTTATGCTGTTTCCGGCTGTGGGTTTATTTGCCTCGGCGGAGGACAGGGTTTACAGTGTCGGCGACATAATAGAATACGGCGCTTATCCTCAGACAGACGTTACGGAAACTCTCGGTTCGATCCTCAACGCTCAGAGCGGCGCATGGCATTCCTACAGTTATTATTCCGGCGACGGAGTATGGTATGACGGGAAGATGAGACCCTCGGATTATATGCGGTACAGGGACGTTGTCTATAACGGCGGCAGATACAGAGGCGTGACTTTCGACTGCTGCAGACCGTACTGCACGGGATATTATTCAAGAGATAATCATCAGCAGGGCAACGGCTACGTTACGGAGAATGTATACTGGTTCAGATTCGAGCCTATCAAATGGCGCGTTCTTGACCCGGTCGCCGGTTTTGTCATGTGTGATTCCATCATCGACAGTCAGGCTTACAACAACTATATACTTCACACCAAAATATTTTACGATAACAGCGATTTCTGGGGCGATCCCGCAAAGACATTAGGTGTTGACGTTAAACGTTTTAAGTGACCGGAACCGGTTCCGATGCCCGCACTCGATTCTTTTTTAATTGATGACGATAACCTGCCTTCCGAAATAGATATGGGATATTTTATGAGGTATTTAGTAAACCCCACAAATATTAACCGCAATTACTCATATGAGAAGTTTCTTGATGAGAATCTTTTGATATTAGATACACGAATGAATGATATGCGGATTTATCGCGGCAAAGTGCCAACCTTAAGAGCACAGCGCGATGGAATCTATGGGGTGCATTGCACACGATTACCCATCTCGCACACGATTACTCTTTCCGCACACGAATATAAATTTCACCCGGTTCCGCAGATCGATCTGTTGAACCGGGTTTTATAAATTTCTCTTGAAAATCCATGCCCTTTTGGTATATAATTACAATTAAGATATTTTTATTCCGGCGGTCATCTTTTGCTCGGAGGGACATTTTAAGTGAAAAAAACGGCAAACAACATAAAATCACTGTATATCATGGCGGAAGAAAAAGCGAACGCTTTTAATCTTAAATGCCTTGCGGTGCTTTGCACTTTGACAGTGTTTACAGAGATACTCAACGAGCTTAAGGTCTTCAGGGTACCTCCTTACATAATGCGTCCAACGGCGCTGTTTTCCTTTGTTATTTTTTCGATCCCGGTCATTGTATATCTTATCCGTGACCGTGTTATGAAAAAAGGACCCTCCGTTTTGCAAAATCCGTCTTTTAAGTTTGTGATCATCTGCATTTCTTTTCTTGGCATAGCCATGCTCAGCATATCTCTTTCCTTCCATGCGGTAATATTGCTGGCGATCCCGCCGCTTATAGCCGCGCAGTACCGCGAAAACAAATGTATTCATATTATTACTGTGATAGCAACCATCATATTGGCGCCTGTCAGCGTTTACGGCAGTTTCTTCTTAGGCGCTGTTGACAAGAACCTTTTAAAGGGGCTTACCGATGACGCCGCGGAGAACTTTGCGACCCGTCTGGCGCTTGCCACACCGAAGCGTATGGTCGATCTGTTCACCCATTACACCGTCCCGAGGATATTAAGCGTTGTGGCGGTTACCGTGCTGACCACGGGTATTACAAAACGAAACCGTCAGATGCTTGAGGAACAGGGGAGACTTTCCGAAAAGGTTCAGGAGGATATAGAAAGAATAAACAAAATGCAAAGCCATGTGATAGACGCCCTTGCGAACCTCATAGAGACCCGAGATGTGGGTACCGGCGAACACGTTGCGCGTACAAAGGAATACGTAAAGACTATAGCATACGAAATGCAGAAGGAAGAAAAATACAAATCTATCCTGACCGACGAGTACATAGGCAATATTTACGGCGCGGCGCCTCTCCACGACATAGGTAAGATAGCGATTTCCGACACCATCCTTCTTAAACCGGGTCCGCTGATCGAGGAAGAATTCAATAAGATGAAGACTCACACCGTAAAAGGCGGGGACATGATAAGCAAGACCTTTGCGGCGATGAACGACGTTGAATTCCTGAAGATCGCGGAAGAGATCGCGGTTTCTCACCACGAAAAATGGGACGGCACAGGGTATCCCTACAGGCTGAAAGGCGAAAAGATCCCGCTTTCGGCAAGGATAATGGCTGTGGCGGACGTCTTCGACGCCCTCACCTCAGTACGCGTGTACAAGGATATGGTCTCACCGGAAAAAGCGATAGATATAATGTTGGCGGAGAGCGGTACCCACTTTGACCCGTCAATAATGAGCATTGTGGAACGGCTGAGGGACAAATTGATAAACATGGCAATTTCCCCCGTTAACAACAGTCTGCCCGGATCGGATTATTATGAATGACAATTAACAGAATAAATATTGAATTGGCAGCTGCAAACGAAAGGTGCGGCTGCCGACTTTTTATTTATTAAAATTTTACTTTATTTTTGCAGGGAAATCGTGTATAATATAAGCGAGAAATTATTATCGGGAGGAGTTATCATGCTCAAAAGATTACTCGCCGTTCTATGTGTGCCGATCATGCTTTTTTCGCTGGTCACCGGCACATCGTTCATAACCAAAGAAGATCAGAAATTTATGAATAGGCTGCTGGACATAGAGACCCAGGCGGATTTTGAGCCTGTTTTCCGCTTTGCCATTGCTTCGGATGTACATATTTCCACCACGGAAAGCATCAGAACAGAGCGTTTCGCAAAGCTTTTTCAGTCAGCTTACCGATACAGCGACGGGCACAAGACTTATAAGAGCCTTGATGCCGTACTGCTGGCGGGGGACAACTGTGACACAGGCAGCGACGAGGAATACGCCATACTCAACCGGGTGGTAAAAGAAAATATCCGTCCGGAGACTCAGTTCATCACCATAATGGGCAACCATGAATTCAAAGGCACAGGCCATGAGGGCTATGTGAGAAATATGGGCGAATCCCTTGACAAGCATGTGGTGGTAAAAGGCTTCCATATCATAGGACTTTCTCCGGATCCCAGCGGCACAAAGCAAAGCGCAAAGCAAATGATTTGGTTGAGCAAAGAGCTGAAAAAGGCAAATGACGACGATCCCAACAAGCCTATTTTCACCATGCAGCACGGTCACATCTGGAACACCGTTTACGTCAGCAGAAGCTGGTTCACAAGAGCCTCCGCTTCACTGCATATGGTCTATTCCCAGTATCCTCAGGTGGTCAATTTCTCCGGTCATTCCCACGGCCCCATCAATAACCCGCTGAATATCTGGCAGTGCGGTTATACTCTGCTGGGTACAGGTTCACTCAAGTATGTTGAGATGGAGGAAGACATCGGCGACAACACCACGCCTGACGGCTGTGAAAATACCGCTCAGTTCCTTATCGTGGAAGTTGACGCAAAGAACCGGGTACGCATCCAGCCCTACAACCTGATAACCGACGATTTCTTCCGTACCCCGGCAAACAACGACGATCCGGACAAACAGCTCATCTGGCAGATAGACAATGTTACCGATCCCTCAGAGTTTGCATATACATCCACCCGCAAAAAGACCTGCGGTCTGCCCTGGTTCGACAACGACGCCGCTGTTACCGTGGAGCAGAACGGAGACAAGGCTACTGTGTCCTTCCCCCAGGCTATTGACGACTTCTGCCCCTACGGCTACAGGATATCACTTTATGACAAAGCTTCACCCAAAAAGCCTGTGAAGGAAAATGAGATATATTCTGAATTCTATTTGGAACCCATGCCCGAAACTCTGAATTATACATTCGGAGACCTGATCGGCGGAAAAACATACACGGTCAAGGTAACGCCCCTGAGCGTATGGGGCGAGGCGGGAGCGCCCATCTCCACAGATTTTACAGTCAGGTAAAGCAATAAACGAACAAGCATAAAACAGGAGCTGCAGCCCAATTTGCCGCAGCCCCTGTTTTTATTATTTGTCGTGAAATTATCGTTGCAAGCCGAGATCTTAATTCAACTGATTCATTATGCGTATGGGGAATCTGCCTTCATTGAGGCATAGTCCGAATAAAACAGATTTGAAATATCCTCTCCACGGTTATACTTATTCATTACCTTAGCGTATTCTGCCGTGAAAACTTCGGCGCCGGTTTTGGACATATGGACATCGTCGGCAAAAGATCCGGCATCATTAAAGAGAGAATAGCGGTTTTTCAGTAAATTAAAATCGATTATCGGGCATCCGGTGTCTTCGGACAGAACACGCAATTTTTCCTCCATCTCATACCAGTTGTCAAACTGATGTATCAAATAGTCGGAAATCGGAACAACTGCAAAAAGCACCTCAATGTTTTTTTCTTTACACATGTTTATCATGTCGTACAAGTCGTCTACATTCTTTTTGACAAAATAGGTATCCATGTTTGAAGGCGCCTGGTTGATCTGATCCTGAGTGACCTGCAGTGATTCATACTTTGCATGAAATCCTTTTGCCGAATAATCAACATTACTCAAAGGCAAGTCCTTGCCGAAGCATTTGTTTTGAACGACCGCTTTCAAATAATCAATGCTGTTCCCCAAAAGATTGGCGTACATTTCGCCCCAATCCTTGACGCTTGTATGGCGCAGCACAAAGCTGAGACGTTCGCCGGGAGAGTCAAGACGGCTGAGAAAAACGCTGTCCCCCCAAGCGCTGTGATATTCACGCCACAGGCTGTTGAAGGATATCTCAAAGACGACTGTTTTGACCGGATTGCGGGACAATTCTTTTTCCAGAATGGTTTTTCGTCCGTACCAGGTAAGAAGACCGCCGGATAGATTATAGCTGCAAACGTCCATAGCTTCGTCGGCGACAGACGGGACAAATGCCGCGTATCCGTTGGATGCGCCGACAAACAGATAATCCAGTGTGCCGGCAAGCTCCTGCCGCGCTTTTGCATCGCAGAAATACATATATTCCGAATGATAGAACGGCTCGATCAAAGCTGTGGAAAGTACAGCGGTGACCGTAACAAAAAGAATTACACAGAGGAGTACCTTTTTAAAATTTCGCATACAGGAACCCTCCTTCGTTAGAAGCCGGAATACCGACATATGCAATTACAATGAGCAGAAGCGACAGCATGACGATACGCACAATAAGCGGCAGTTTGCCGAACAGATCACGAACGTCATTTTTACGCTCAAGCAGGCTGTGTACGAATAAAAGCACGGACAAAAGCAGGACAAAAAAAGTCTTTAAGGTAAAGCTCTCGGCAAACGGGAACAGTTGTGCGGCGGTGGCGGGCAAAGTATGATCCCGGAAAATATGGAAGATCAATCCGAAGCCTTCCCGCAGCGTACCCACTTCAGGCAGAACTTTGATGAAGGTGACCAACGTAAAGGTGCGAACGACCTGGAACAGCCGCCACCAGAAATTGCTTTCACGGATGTGCAGTTTGTTCTTGAGCCGTGTGTAATTCGGCTCCATCCAAATCGAAAAAATAATGAACAGGCCGTTTACGGCGCCCCATGCTACGTACGCTCCGGTCGCCCCGTGCCAAACGCCGGTGGCAAGCCATACCACTACCAGCGCAACCGAAGGCGGGATCGTTTGACCGACAAATTTGCCGAACTTTTCTTTTGATTTCTGACCAAGCTTACGGCTCCATCCTGACATGCCGATCGTATAATAAATATACTTTTTGAACCATGCGCCCAGAGTGATGTGCCATCTGCGCCAATATTCCGCAATGGACTTGGAAAAATACGGACGTTCAAAGTTTTCGGTTAAACGAATGCCGAACATTTCGCAGACTCCGCACATAATATCCATGTATCCGGAAAAGTCAGTGTAGATCTGTAAACTGTAAAGAAAGGCGCCGATAAGTGTGCTGATGCCGGTATAGCTTCCGTAGTTGTGAAAAACATTCTGTACATACGGAGCAATAAAGTCGGCAATGACCATTTTCTTGCCGAAACCCCAAAGCATACGCTGAAAGCCGCGGGTGAAATGATCATAATCAAATTTGTGCTTAGAAAACAGCTCCGCAGACAGTTGTGAATAATCACTGATCGGTCCCTGAGTGACCTGAGGGAAGAAGGAAACAAACAGCAGATTTTTAAGATAGTTCTTTTCGGGTTTGCAGTTGTCCCAGTAGACGTCCACAAGATATCCTATTGCCTGGAAGGTGTAGAATGAAAGACCCAACGGCGCTATGATACTGAAGTTGCCGTTGATCGTGCGTAAGCCCAGCAGCTTGAAGACCGCATTGGCGCTGAACAGCGCCAGATCCCAGTACACGTCCACATACTTGAAAGCGCAGAGAATACCGAAATTCAAAATCAAAGTCAGGATCAGAATAAGTCTGCGTTTCTTTGTGTTTTTGCTTTTAATGATCTTTTTATCGTCCCGACTCAGCGTATCTTTGTTTTCTTTGAAATACGCCTTTTGCCCTTCGGTAATGGCGCCGATTTTTTGAGCGGCAAAGTACACGGAAGTTGCGGTTATCAGTACAAAAAATATCCCCCATGTGCCGCAGGACAGATAAAAGAAAATACTTGCAGCCAATAAAACGATCCATTGATATTTCGACGGTGCAATATAATATACGAGCATAACGCCGAAAACAAAAAGGAGAAATACCAACGATGTAATAGCCAAAATGCATTACCCTCCCGGATTATTCGTCTTCATTCTGGATGGCTTGGATCATATCCCACATGGCATGAACACTGTTAAAGTTTTCGTTTCTCATCCACTTGGGACCGATGTCAATGTCGAAGGTTTCGCATATATCGTCGATCAGTTTGAAAATGGAGAACGAGTCGATCATTTTACCGTCGATCAGATTGGTCTCCGTCATATAGTCGATATCGGGATTGATATCATTAAGAATTTCCAGCAGTTCATCCATTTTGTAAAGCCCTCCTGTCTATTTTACCGTTTGCGTTGATCGGCAGTGTATCCATGATCTGAATGCGTGACGGCAGCATATATGAAGACAGCTTCGGCCTCAGTATACTTTGAATTTGTTTGCCGGTCAGTTCTTCAAAGCCGTCCTGTAATACACAGTACAAAATAATCTGTTCTTTCTTTTTATCGTAGGTGCAGCAGCACCGGTCTATTTCGGCAAGAGAGCCGGCAACCGCTTCGATCTCACCGAGTTCGATCCGGTGTCCCATATGCTTTATTTGAAAATCAGCGCGGGAAACAAAAACAAGATCATGATCTGCGTTATACTGCGCAAGATCTCCGGTGCGGAAGCATCGGACAGGCCCGTTGCCGAAATCTTTGATAAGAAATGACTTCGCCGTCTTTTCCGGATCTCCGAAATATTCCAGCGCCAATGCGTCGCTGACAATATACATTTCACCCGTACGGTCGTTTTCGGTGATGACCGTATCTCCGTCCAGCAGGTAGATCCTGCAATTCTTAAGCACTTTGCCCATAGGTAAAACGGCGTCGTCCGGGAAATCGCCGGTTACTTCATAATAGCAGCAGATGCCCGCCAGCTCGGACTGCCCGTACAAATTGACATATTGCAGCTCCGGCAGCGTCTCACGCCATTTGTTCAGATATTTAACAGGCATGACTTCTCCGACAAAGAATACCTTTTTCAGCGTTTGCGGGACAATGTATGAAAAAGTCCTTGCCCGAATCACGATCGACAATGCCGTTGGGACCCAGGAAATAAAGGTGATCTTGCGCTCGTTCAGGTATTCGATCAGCGTGGGAGGCATAGTAAACATTTCCGTCGGCAGAACTTCCAAAGTTGCGCCGATTTTAAGCATAAGATAAATATCCTTGGCGGAAGCGTCAAAGAAGAAAGGCGTCTGATTGCCGATAATATCCTCTGAAGAAAAGTCGAATGTACTGCAATATGCTTCAATATAGCTTATCATAGCGCCGTGACTTTTCAAAACACCCTTCGGCTTGCCGGTGGAGCCGGAAGTATAGACCATATACAGAGGAGAATCAGCATTAACATAAGGTGTTGACGCAGGTGTGTCAGAAAGATCGTCCAACGTCAAAAACATGCCGCTGTGTCCGGTAGAGGCATAAAGCTCACGGACAGCTTCCGTGCCCAGAACCACGGATGGCTTGCAGTCCTCAAGAATAGAGCAGATCTTTTCGATGGGCATATCCGGATCAATAGGAACATAAAAACAGTCGGCATATACGGCTGCAAAGAACAAGACGGCAGTTTCGGCGTCTCTGGAGGCAAATACAGCAACGGAATCGTTCTTTTTGTTTTTTGATATCGTTGTTCCAAGACGCGCAGCAGTTGAGTTTAATTCCGAAAAAGAATATCGGCGGTCACGGAATGCGACCGCGGTTTTCTGAGGATATAATCGCGCATTATTTTGAAGATAATCCAAAACGTTCATGGATAATACCTCACATCTATACAATACTGTAAATTACTGTATAATCCTTAAAATATCAAATTATTTATACCATACGACATATAAAATGTCAACCCCGTGACGCTTGATGCAGCAGGAAAGATAAAGTGTACTTTTGACACAAAAAAATGATCGCCGCAGGCAAATCAAAGCTTACGGCGAAGTATGCTGTTGAACATTTTTGTTTATCCTGCGGCAGTTTGGTTACCCGCTTATGACGTAAACAAAGAGGCTTTGCAGGTTATGATGTGAGATCCAATCATTACAGCTCCACGCCGAGTGCCTTGGCAAGATTCAAACCGAGGATCTTTTCCTTCGACTCCTCAGGAATATCCAGACCGCGAATGCGGGCGATCGCCGCTTTGGTATATTCTGCCGAATTGAACGGAAAATCCAAACCGAAGATAGAGTTGTCGTCGCTTGTCTGCCCAAGCAGGACATAGAGTTGCTCATCGCTCAGTGACCAGGGGCGGTATTGCCCGTCAATGGTCGTCCAACCGGCGTAAATACGGGGTTGAAGACCGCTGCGCTTGTTGTTGAGGATGACGGCAAGCGCCTCGTTGAAATAACTGTACCCGCCCACATGCTCCATACTGAATTTCATATTCGGGAAATTCCATGCCACCTCGTCAAAGAGCTCGACGCGGTTGTTTTTCAGGCGATCCCAGTGTACGCCTGTATGGAAGGATACGAACAGACCCGATCCCTCACACTTTTTATAGATGCGGAACGCGCGTTCGCCGTCCACTTTCAGCTTCTGAACCTGGGGATGCACCTTGATACCCTTAAAGCCATATGATATGATCTCATCGATCTGATCCTCTATATCGTCCCGCTCGGTATCCACCGTGCCGAAACCGACGATATCGGGATCGTCTTTTATCTCATCATACAGCGCTTTGTTTGTATTGTAGACAGGCAGATCCCTTTTGCGCAGAGTGTTTGCAAAGGTCGAAAAAGCGACGACTTTGTCGATACCGGTTTCGTCCATGTAGCGCTTGAGCGCCTCGACTGTTCCGTTGGGGTTGACGTGTTCCGGATAAATATGCGCATGGTTTGCAAAAATCATACGTTGCCACACCTTCCCTTGCGTTTATTTATGATAAAACTGTATCACTTTATTAAAAGGTTGTCAACATTTACGCGCAGATCCCCCAACGGCGATGCCGTGTCTGACTTCAGCCGAACCGAATCCGGTCTGCAAAAAATATAAAAAATATTTTAAGTCCAAAAAAATGGACTTATGATGTAGTATAATATATATGCTCAAAGAAAAAGTACGGATATCGGTTGAGAAATATTTTTGGGGAGAGACAGCTATGGCGAATAAAGGACACAGCGATCCGAATCTTTTCGGTGGATATACACACTATGATGAAAAAGGAAATAAGATAGGGCGAAGCGAGCCGGGGCTCTTCGGAGGATATACCAACTACGACGCAAACGGTAAAAAGATCGGACACTCTGACCCCGGTCTGTTCGGAGGCTACATCAACTATGACAATAACGGAAAAAAGATAGGACGTTCTGATCCCGGTCTGTGCGGAGGGTACATCCATTACGATGCAAACGGTAAAAAGATAGGCGACAGCAGTCCACAGCTATTCGGCGGCTACTCGCACAGCTCAGGCGACGCCTGTTATGTGGCGACCTGTGTTTACGGGTCATACGACTGTCCTGAAGTATGGACGCTGCGCCGGTTCAGAGACGGTTTTCTGAAAAGACATACTCTCGGGAGAGCGTTTATACGGCTTTATTATGCCGTCAGTCCGAAAATTGTCGCACACCGCGGTGAACACAAAACTTTCAGAACATTCTGGAAAAGTACACTCAACGCTTTTGTTGCCCATCTTAACGCGAGAGGATATTCCGACGCGGCATATTTTGACGACAATAAATGATGCGATATCCGCCTATCGCAGGGATGTTATGTGTTCCGTTAATCGTGCCGAAGGCACACATCACTCGTGTAAGCATACATCACGTTTCGTGCAACAGAACACATAATTGAAAAGAAGCAAGTTAAAAAACTTGCTTCTTTTCCGGTGGTGCGGGTAACAGGACTTGAACCTGCACAGCCTTGCGACCATTAGAACCTGAATCTAACGCGTCTGCCAATTCCGCCATACCCGCATTTATGATAATTTTAAAAATCGGGCCCCCTGTGAGGGAACCCGATTGGTGCGAGAGACGGGACTTGAACCCGTACGGGATTACCACACGCCCCTCAAACGTGCGCGTCTGCCGATTCCGCCACTCTCGCAAGAGAACAGTGGTTATTATAGCAAACATTTAACGGCATGTCAATAGAAAAAGCAAAAAATTTTTGGATTTATTTTCGATTCGCTTTGAACCGTATAAATGTAATTCGCAAAGGGAAAAATTTGCTTTAATTGATCTGTTTTGAAAACAGTAAAAATACAAAAAGTTACAAAATATTAAAGTTTGACTATTTTGTTGATTTTTGTCAAATGAGTGTTGTATAATTCAGATGTCATAAAACTTGAAAGGTCGAATCCTGTTGAAAAAGAGAAACAAAAACATTGTGAATATCCTTTCGGTGCTTGTAATCGTTCTATCCGTTGCTTTTGTCATAATTCATTTTTCTTCGTCAAAATCGACTCCGAAAGATAACGGGGTCACGGGGACAACGGCGTCGCAGTCGGATAAAGCAGGGACAGAAGAAGCCACGGCTCCGGGATCAACTGCCGACACAACAGCGGGTACTTCCGCTGCGCCCGCGACTGAGGCGGCAACAGTCGCTCCACCGCCGGTGACTACCGAAAAATATGACGGAGAGGCAAGATATGCCGCGTTTACTTTTGACGACGGACCTAATGCGACTATTACAAACGAGGTGCTGAAAGTCCTTAAGGAAAACAATGCGCGAGCCACTTTCTTTATTTTGGGACAGAATGCCAAGACATATCCTAACATTGTTAAAAACATCGTAGACGCAGGCTGTGAGGTGGGTACGCACAGTTACAGCCATAAGAATTATTCAAAGCTCAGCGCGGACGAGATAAAGTCTGATCTGAGCAGCTCTATCAAGGCTATTGAGGAAGTTTCGGGTACTACCGTGCGGCTTTTCCGCGCGCCTTACGGCGCCTACAACAACACGGTGAAAGAGTCCGTCAACAGGCCCATAATCCTTTGGTCTTACGATACCAGAGACTGGGCGTACAAGATCAAGAAAAATGACAGCCGTTCCGCGGCTCAGATCGAGGCGGACAAAAAATCAATAGAAAATAAACTGCTCAACTTCATACGGGACGGAGAAATAGTCCTTATGCATGATATGAACAAGATGACCCTTGATGTGTGCAAGGACGTTATACCCAAGCTCGTAAAGGACGGATGGAAGATAGTTTCTGTCAGCGAGCTTGCCGCAATGAGGGGTAAGGAGCTTACAAACGGAACAGTTTATTCCAGACCCATAGTTGAACAGAAGACCAATTAAAACATCAGAGATCTGACAGCAAAGCAGCCCTTCCGTGTTATTCTTCGGGAGGGCTTTTTGCTTTCCTCGGGGGATAATGATCGTTTTATAAAAATTTGAACTTCCACAGGACGAAAAGGATCAGGCAGACCTGCATAACGAAGATCACCGGGATACCGATCATGAATTTAGGATGCCGCGTCTTGTGGCGGATGATGAGCATCGTTATGTACATAGCGGCGCTGCCGCCCAGAGCGGAGAACAGAAGCAGAACGTTTTCAGGTACCCGTCTTGTGCGGCGCTTAGCCGCCAGTTTATCGTGTACGGTTATCAAAAAAGATAAAACGGATACGATCAGAAGATAATACAAAAACGGTTTCATGGGCATACCCTCACTTGAGATCACGAATAATCAAAAAGCCTCCCATGGTACTTTCCTTGTATCACAGGAGGACTTTTCATTTTCGGTCTACAGCTTATTTCTTAAGCACGTACTTTGCGTAGAAATCCTCGATGGCGGCGTAAAAATCCTCAACTGTTCCGTCATTTTTGATAACAACGTCAGCGAGCTTTTCCGTTTCGGAGGTCTGGAATATCTTTTCTTCGCCCTCATCGTATTCGCGGAGCTTGTTTATGTCCTTGCCGTCACGCTCGGAACCTCTTGCGAGCATTCTCCCGTACCTTACCATATCGTCGCTGATAACGATGTCAACGAGAACGAACTCATCGCCGAACTGCTCCTTGAGGAACTTGACATCGGAGAGGGGACGAACGCCGGAAACAAGGAAAATATCCTTGCCGGATTCCTTGATCTTTTTAACTATCTGCTCGGGGAAGAAGGTCTGACCGTACATGCCCATGTACTTCTGGGATGTCTTGTGAAGATTTTCGCGGGTGAGCTCAAGTCCGTCCTTTGCCGCAAGCTCTCTTACGATGTCGCCGATGGATACCATGGGAAGCTCATACTTCTTGGAAATGTACTCAAGAAAATAGTCTTTTCCCGTGCCGTTTTTTCCGACTGCTGCCAATACCATAAAAATTACCTCCAAAATTTTTTAACTATATTATTCGCATTACAAAATAATTTTCCGTCAAACCGATTCAGCGGTATTTCTTGAAGAGTCCGTTTATTACAAGATCGTTTTCCTTTGCGCTGTATTGTCCGACCATATAGTCAACTATCCGCTCAAACTCATCTGAACGAAGAGCTTTGAGGCAGTCACCGCGGTACTGTTCAAAATAGCCGTCTTCCTTCTTTGAAAGGTCTTCACGGACTACAAGGAACACATAGTTATCCAACGCAAATGTGGAGGCTTTGCCGTTTTCCAACGCCCACACCGCCTGAAAGAAGCCTATGGGATAATCTGCGCTGTCGCTTTTGAGTACGGTGAAATCCGCGTAGTTTATTCCGTATGTGCCTGCGCCCGCGTTGCCCAGATCTTCAATGTTTGTGCCGGCGTCGATCTGATCCTTCATCTCGTTGAACTTCTTGACAGTCTCTGTCTTTTCCTCAGTGGTCATCAGTATCTCGGTGCCGTTTTCATCTGACTTGAAAAAGTAGCCTATGATGGCTCTGAATCCCACATAATTCGTTTCAAAATATCTTTTGACCTCGTCGGAGTTGACGGCTCTTGTACCGTTTTCTCCGTAGTATGCCGTGAACAGCGCGTCCCGGGTGGCGTTATAAGTTTCTATTTTTGTTATGGTCTGCTTCGATATGCCTTTTGATCCATAATAACTGCCGAAGGTAAGCCAGAGCTTTCCCACCCTGTCCGATACTGTGTATTTTGAGGATACGCCAAGCTCAAGCCCCATGTTGGCGTACTCGCTGCAGACAGCGACATATTCGGTGCACAAATATTTTACCTTTTCGCGGACGGAAGCCTTGTCCGGCTCCGGCTCAAGACCGTATTTTTCGGGATCGGATATCACCGCGTCAAGGTAGTAGCTGTATATTTCATCGGAAACGCGCACACCGTCAACGGTCAGGGCATACTTTTCTCCAAAGGATACGGAACACGCCGCCAGGGAAAGAAAAACCGACAGTGTCAAAACCAAAGCAACGACCTTTTTCAATCTGCGCACCTCATTTTCTGAAATATACGACTGTCAGCTTATTATTTTAATACATTAACTTCGTTTAGTCAAATAAAAATTATTGTTGATATTTCCGACTTTTTTTGTTACTATAAAATAAGTATAAACTTCCAGAGGTGAATATTTTGCCGGTACCGAAAGAAAACATAAGAAATTTCAGTATAATAGCCCATATTGACCACGGTAAATCCACTCTTGCGGACAGACTGCTTGAACTGACGGATTCCGTGGCTCTCCGTGATATGACGGCGCAGATACTTGACAACATGGAGCTTGAACGTGAGCGCGGCATCACCATAAAGGCTCACGCCGTGACCCTGAAATATACCGCCAAGGATGGGAAAGATTATACCCTTAACCTGATCGATACTCCCGGTCACGTGGACTTCAATTATGAGGTCTCCCGTTCCCTTGCCGCCTGCGAGGGGGCAATACTCATAGTTGACGCTTCCCAGGGCATAGAGGCGCAGACCCTTGCAAACACCTATCTTGCCCTTGACCACAATCTGGAGATAGTGCCGGTCATAAACAAGATCGACCTGCCTGCGGCGGACCCGGAAAGGGTGGCGGCTGAGATCGAGGACGTTATCGGACTTGATTGCTCAAAGGCGCCCAGAGTTTCCGCCAAGACCGGTGAAAATGTGGCGGAGGTGCTGGAGCGTATAGTCGAGGATATCCCCGCGCCTTTGGACGCGGACGACAGCAAGCCCCTGAGAGCGCTTATTTTCGATTCCATTTACGACAGCTACAAGGGCGTTATCGTCTATGTGCGCGTCAAGGACGGAGTGCTCAGAGTAGGGGACACGATGAGAATGATGGCCACGGGAGCGGAGTTCACCGTTGTGGAAGTGGGTCATATGTCGGCTCAGAGCATGGTGTCGGCGGAGGCTCTGTATTCCGGAGAGGTGGGTTACATCACCGCATCTATCAAAACCGTCAGCGACGCCCGTGTGGGCGACACGGTCACCACGGCGCAGAACCCTGCGGCTGAACCCCTGCCTGGCTACAGACGTGTGAACCCCATGGTGTTCTGCGGCATCTATCCCGCGGACGGAGCGGATTACGAAAATCTCCGGGACGCTTTGGAAAAGCTTCAGCTCAACGACGCGTCCCTGTCCTATGAACCGGAGACCTCCGGCGCGCTGGGCTTCGGTTTCCGCTGCGGCTTTTTGGGTCTGCTTCACCTTGAGATAATACAGGAACGCCTTGAAAGGGAGTACGATCTTGACCTTGTCACCACCGTACCCAGCGTTGTTTATAAGATACATCTTAACGACAATTCCATGGTGGAGATAGACAATCCCACCCACTATCCCGATCCCGCAATGATAACTTACTGTGAGGAGCCGTTTACAAACGCCCACGTTTATTCCCCTCCGGAGTATGTGGGGGCTATCATGGATCTGTGCCAGGAGCGCAGAGGCGTTTTCAAAAACATGACCTATATTTCATCGGACAGGGTGGATATTTTCTATGAGCTGCCCTTGAATGAAATAATTTACGATTTCTTTGATTCCTTAAAATCCCGTACCAGGGGATACGCCTCATTTGATTACGAGATCGCGGATTACAGGAAGTCGGATCTTGTAAAGCTTGACGTTCTGCTCAACGGAGACATTATCGACGCCCTTTCGTTTATAATCCATTCGGAGAAGGCGTACGGCAGAGCCAGAAAGATCGCCGAAAAGCTCAAGGAAAATATTCCGCGCCAGATGTTTGAAATACCTATCCAGATAGCTATCGGCGGCAAGGTCATTGCCCGTGAGACCGTAAAGGCCATGCGTAAAGACGTGCTGGCAAAGTGCTACGGCGGCGATATCACAAGAAAAAAGAAGCTGCTTGAAAAGCAGAAGGAAGGCAAAAAGAGGATGCGCCAGTTCGGTACGGTGGAGGTGCCGCAGGAGGCGTTTATGGCTGTTCTCAAGCTGGATGACGATTGATCCCGACTTGTACACAGTGACAAATTCAAAGGCAGATTTTTGTCACTGTATACAAATATTTTGTACCTGTTGAAAACACGGTCATTAACGTGCTATAATATAACTGTTATATATTTTTAAAAGGAGGGATTGTATTGGCGTCAAAGAAAAAAGGAAACGAAGAAGTCGCTGAAAAAAAAGCTTCTCCGGCTCAACATAAATCACAGGGACGCAGATATGTTGGCACAAAAGAAACGATTGCTTTTATTCTTTTCGATGTTTCAGCGAGCTTCAATATAGACAGACAGAACGAAACATTTCTTAGCAGATGTCTTGTTATTGACTATAAATTCAGGACCGTATTTGATTTTATTGTCGGTATTTGGGACATAATAAACGATATTTTCCTTGCCGCTATTATTGACCGGACGAGGACCAGATTCGGTAAATTCCGCCCCTATCTCATACTTTATATGGTTTACGGTGTTCCCGTAGCGCTGCTTTTCAGGTCGCTTCCTTTGCTCTTCGCATCCATACCGGGAGGGCTTGCGGCGAAATATACGCCCAAGTTAGTGACTTATGTAGTGCTGTCGCTCTTTAATTCTCTGACGGGCACCCTGAACGGTATTTCAAGGACGGGTATCATAGCCACCATTACCCCGGATATCCGCGACAGAACACGATTGATCACCGCTGCGAACCTGCTTTCCGGTTTCTGCGAGAAGTTGCCCGAGCAGCTTCTGAGCATTTTCATGGATATCATCGACAGCAAAAAGGGCAAGATAGCCCAGCGCATTATTGAAACAAAGATACGCAAGCTGTTCGTTGTATTTGGCGTAGGTACAGTCGCTGTCAGCGGTATGCTGGCGACATACTTTGCCATAGTGACCAAGGAACGCGTACCGCAATCTGTTGACAAGCCCCGTATCATAGATTCTTTTAAATCGATCATCACCAATAAGCCGTTGCTTATTCTTACTCTTTCGGATTTTGTCAGCGCTTTCAGCTTAAGCTCAGGTGTGGACGTATATTACAAAAGCGTCCTGAACTTCTCCTCAATGTATCTTATTGTGGGCATTCCCGGCGCCATTATTTCTCCCCTGAGTTATTCTTATGTTCCTTGGGCAAGAGAAAGATTTTCCTCGAAACTCATTTGGATATTTACCAGCCACTGCAACAGCTTCCTTATGCTGGGAGTCTTCTTTGTAGGTTCTATCAACCATAATTACAAGAAGCTCAAAGCCATGATCCCGGCATTTATGCTTCAAGAGTCATTGTTCATGTCATACTACGGACTTTACAAGGTCATTCCCGAGGAGCTTCGCAATGAGGCTATAGACTACTGTGAATGGAAAAACGGTTTCCGTACAGAGGGAATGACAGGCGTCGCCAAGAACCTTGCGCAGAAACTTGTTACATATTTGGGCGGAAGTATCAAGACCTTCATCATGAGTAAAATAGGTGTCAGACAAGGCGAGGATTACCTCAATCAGACTTCTGCCACGGAATATAAGCTGTTTATGATGTGTACCCTTCTTCCCTTCGCAACGGGAATCTTCGGACTTATTCCCAAGCTGTTCTACAACATCGATTCAAAGACCCGTAAGCAGATGTATGAAGAACTTGCAGCCCGCCGCGCAGCCGCGATAATGGCTCACGAGCTTGAGGCAGACGGCGTAAAGGCTCCCACAGAATAAACAGAAAGATCAAAAACATAAAACGGGGCGGCTGATGTCGACCCCGTTTTTGAACTATATAAGCATTATTTCAATATGTATGATAATGCGAAAAATCAGAAAGGAGCAGCGATCCCGGCACAGGAAGCGGATGTCCCGTTTTCGTGTACCTTGCGGATCGCATGATGATAATTATGACGGAAAACCTGGCATTGTCGGCTCTTGTAAGGAACCGCGCAGGTGTTTTGCAGAGAGTTGTAGGTTTGCTTGCCCGCAGAGGCTACAACATTCAGAGCCTTACTGTCTGCGAAACGGAGACGGATGATTTTTCAAGGATGACCATTGTGGCTCAGGTGGAGCCTTCTCAGTTTAATCAGGTCGAACAGCAGATACTTAAGCTTGAGGATGTTGTAAGTCTCGTCAGGCTGACGGAGAACAATATAATCTCAAGCGAGCTGCTTCTGATAAAGGTCCACTGCATAAACAGAGACAGGGCAAAGGTGCTCAAAACCATAGGCTCATACGGCGCCAGAGTAAAGGACATAGGCCATCTTACCATAACCGCCGAGCTTACCGGTGAGAGCGCGCAGATAGACGGCTTTATTTCAGCTATGTCGGTCCACGGCATAGTGGAGCTTTCACGTTCGGGTATGACGGCGCTTGAAAGCGGAGACAAAGCCATCAACGAAAAGCATATTTAAAGGGGTTTTTCCTGTGAAAATAGAAATTCTTGACTCCACATTGCGGGATGGCGCCCAGGCTGAGGGCGTGTCTTTTTCAGTAAACGATAAACTTGATATAGTAAAAGCGCTGGACAAGCTGGGCATATCCGTTATCGAGGCGGGGAATCCTGCCTCCAATCCGAAGGATCTGGAATTATTTGAACGTATGAGAAGCGTTAAAACAGTCAACGCCAAAGTCGCCGCCTTCGGCTCGACCCGCAGAAAAAACGTGCCGGTTTATGACGACGCGGGCTGCGCCGCGCTTATTAAGGCAGGGACGGATATCGTGTCCGTATTCGGCAAGACCAGCCTTTTGCAGGTGGACAGCATTCTTCAGACTACGCCCGGGGAAAATTTAAAGATGATCGAAGAGACCTGCCGCTATATGAAAGAAAACGGCAAGCAGGTGATATATGACGCGGAGCAGTTCTTTGACGGGTACAAAGAAAAACCGGACTATGCTCTCGCGGCTCTCAACGCCGCTCTCAGCGGCGGAGCTTACTGCCTGTGCCTTTGCGACACGAACGGCGGCACCTTCCCCTGGGAGGTGGCGGAGATAGTCCGCCTTGTCTGCCGGAAGTTCCCGGGCACAAAGATCGGTATCCACGCCCATAATGACAGCGACCTGGCAACCGCCTGCTCCATAGAGGCGGTTAGAGCCGGAGCCGCCCATGTTCAGGGCACTTTTATAGGCTTCGGAGAGCGATGCGGCAACGCCAATCTTTCCGCGATCATACCAAATCTTCAGATCAAAGGCGGATTTGAATGCATACCGGAGAAAAATCTGAGTATGCTCACATCCACCGCAAGGAATATAGCTTCCACCTCTAACATGACATTGCACAAAGCTACGCCCTTTGTGGGCAGAAGCGCTTTTGCTCATAAAGCGGGTATGCATTCCGACGGAGTGCTGAAGGTGCATTCATCATATGAACATATTGACCCCGCCCTTATCGGCAATCACAGAAGGATACTTGTAAGCGAGTTTTCCGGCAAGGCGGCGGTTTACAAGAGGATAAAACAGCTTTATCCCGATATCGGCAAAAACGACGAGGTCGTCACCAAAATAGTAAACGACCTTAAGCAGAAGGAATATGAAGGCTACCAGTTTGAAGGCGCAGAGGCGTCCTTTGAGCTGATAATAAGAAGGGCGGCGGAAAAATACGAGTCGTTCTTCGATCTTATAAGCTACAAGGTGCTGGACGAGCTGCCCTATGACAACAATCACAGCGCCACGGCGACCATAAAGCTCCGCGTAAACGATACGGTGAAGATAGCCGCCTCGGACGGAGAGGGTCCTGTTAACGCCCTTGATACCGCGCTTAGAGAGGCTCTCGCAGATTTCTATCCCTGCCTGAACGAGGTAAGGCTTACCGACTACAAGGTCCGGGTAATGGAGCCTAAATTTGCCACAGCCGCTCAGGTCAGGGTACTTATAACCTCCGCGGATAAGGACGATATCTGGACGACCGTGGGCACGTCCAACGACGTTATCGAGGCCAGCTGGATAGCCCTTGTGGATTCAATAGAGCACAAGCTAATAAAAGAAAAGTCTCAAAACTGAGCTTCAGGAGGAGAGTATTTGTGTTTGCAAGCATAAATAGTATGGGATTCCTGGGAATGGACGCTTTTATGGTGGAGGTGGAGGCTGATCTGCTCTCCGGACTTCCCCGTTTTGACGTTGTGGGTTTGCCGGATACGGCGGTAAGCGAGTCCCGCAACCGTGTCCGCTCCGCAATTAAAAACGGAGGCTTTGACTTTCCTGTTTCCAGGATAACCGTAAACCTTGCTCCCGCGGATAAACGGAAAGAGGGTTCCATATACGATCTGCCCATATTCATAGCTCTGATCTGCGCTTCCCGTCAGCTTAAATGCAATCTGGAAAACGCGGCGTTCATAGGGGAGCTTTCACTGGACGGTTCCCTTCGCAGAGTGAACGGCGCTCTGCCAATGGTTATAGAGGCGAGAAACGCCGGTATAAAGTCGATCTTTCTGCCGGAGGACAATGCGGCGGAAAGCTCTGTTGTAAATAACGTGGACGTATATCCGGTAAAAAATATAATTCAGCTCATCGAACATCTTACCGGCAGAGCGGAGATCAAGCCGGCGCGTTCGGAGGATTATGAAAACAGCAGAACTGTTGAGTTTATGCCGGACTTCGCGGACGTAAAGGGTCAGGACGACGCTATAAGAGCCCTTGAGGTGGCCGCCGCGGGCGGACACAACATTATGATGATCGGGCCTCCCGGCTCAGGCAAGAGCATGCTGGCAAAGCGTCTGCCCTCCATCCTGCCGGATATGACCTTTGAGGAGAGCCTTGAAACCACCAAAATATATTCTGTCGCTGGAGCCCTGCCAAAGGACGTTTCCCTTATGCGGTGCAGACCTTTCCGGGCGCCCCACCACACTGTGTCTTCAACGGGACTTTCAGGCGGCGGCACCATACCCCGCCCCGGGGAGATATCACTTGCTCATAACGGAGTGCTATTCCTGGACGAGCTTCCGGAGTTTTCCAGATCCACCATGGAGGTACTGCGTCAGCCCATAGAGGAGGGCAAGGTCACTATCTCAAGAGTTGCTGGTTCGGTCACATATCCATGCTCGGTGATGCTGGTTTGCGCCATGAATCCCTGCCCCTGCGGTTACTACGGGCATCCCACCCGTGAATGTATCTGTCCCAAGGGCGCGGCGGCAAAGTATTTATCAAAGGTATCGGGCCCTCTGCTGGACAGGATAGATATTCACATAGAGGTACCCCAGGTGAATTTTGAAAAGCTTTCGGACAACAACGCCGGGGAACCCTCCGCGGAGATAAAGAAACGTGTTGACGCGGCAAGAAAGATACAGCAGGAGCGTCTCGGCAAATACGGTATTTCCGACAACGCCCACATGACCCCGGAGCTTACCCGCAGATTCTGCACTCCCACGGTCAAGGGAGTAACTCTGCTGGAGCGGGCTTTTGATAATTTAGGTTTGTCCGCCCGGGCATATGATAAGATACTCCGCGTTGCGCGGACGGTGGCGGATCTTGACGGCAGTGTGAACGTTGACGTTCCCCACGTTATGGAAGCGATCCAGTACAGAAGTCTGGACAGAAAATTCTGGAAGTAAAATCGGGAGTGTAAAACTCATGCGAAAAGCAAAAAGCTTCAAATGGCTGTTATTGTTGCTTTTGGTAACGACCTTTCAGGTGATCTCATTTGCACAGATCATTCTTAAAGACGATGAGATACTCATGAAAAATTTCTACGTTGCGGCGGGATATATCCTTTTTGAGTGGGTATTTCTGATAGTAATGCGTAAAGTAACCGGTACAGCTCACCTTGAACTTGAAACAATAGCCTTCTTTTTATCCGGGATAAGCATAGCAATAAGCGGAAGCATCTCCGAATCCTATGCTGTCAAACAGGTTTTTGCAGTTGCTGCGGGAGCCTGCGTATATGCGTTCTTTCTCTGGTTTTTACGGGATACGAAACGGGCGATGTTCATGCGTACCCCCGTTGCCGCGGCGGCGGTGGGACTGCTTGGGCTCAATCTTGTGTTGGCAAAAACCGTAAACGGCGCCCTTAACTGGATAAATGTGGGTCCTATTTCCATACAGCCCTCGGAGCTTGTTAAAATAGCCTTTATATTTGTTGGCGCCGCAACATTGGACAAGCTTCAGACCATGCACAGCATAACAAAGTATGTTATATTTTCCATTGTATGCGTGGGTATGCTGTTCCTTATGAGAGATTTCGGCACGGCGCTCATATTCTTTGTAACATTTATAATAATAGCCTTTATGCGCTCCGGCGATCTGCGTACCATAGCCATGGTATGTACCGGCGCACTGCTGGGGGCTATGCTGATAATTTACTTCAAGCCCTATGTGGCAAAAAGATTTGCCGCCTACCGTCATGTTTGGGAGCTGATGAATGACAAGGGTTATCAGCAGACCCGGGTCATGATATATTCGGCGAGCGGCGGTCTGTTCGGTTTGGGCATCGGCAAAGGAAAGCTAAGGGAAGTATTTGCCGCTTCTACCGATCTCGTGTTCGGCATCTTGTGCGAAGAATTCGGTCTGATAACAGCTTTTGCGGTCATCCTGTGTTTTGCCTTTGTGGCTTTTTACGCGGTAAAAAACGCGAAACGCTCAAAGTCGGCTTTTTACGCGATCCTTTCGGCGGCTTCAGCAGGTATGCTGCTGTTCCAGCTGTCCCTTAATGTGTTCGGCGTAATGGATCTGCTGCCCCTTACCGGCGTTACCCTGCCGTTTATCAGCCGCGGCGGCACAAGCATGATCTGCGTCTGGGCGTTGTTCAGCTTCATAAAGAGCGCGGGATATGAAGGAAGGTGGGCAAATGAATAAATCCACAAAACGGTCATATGTGATCTATATGCTTATAATCGCTTTTCTTGTGGGTGTGGGTATTCTGATATTCAACTTTATCGTTCACGGCAACGAATGGGCAGCCAGCAAGGCGAATAAGCACGTCTATGACGGAGGAGCCCTTACCTGCGGCGGTTCGATCTATGACCGCGACGGCGTCTGCCTGGCAAAGACGGAGAAGGGAAAACGTGTATTCAACAGCAGCTCAACCCTTCGCAAGGCGACCCTGCATATCGTAGGAGACCCGGAGGGCTGTATCCCCACGGGAACGCATACGGTCTACAGCGAACAGCTTGCGGGTTACGATCTTGTTGACGGCGTATATAACCTGAAAAAATACGGCAAGGGAAACGACATACACCTGACCGTTTCCGCCAAGGCGTCCAGAGCGGCTTACGAGGCTCTTGAGGGCTTCAACGGCGCGGTGGGAGTGTACAACTACAAGACCGGAGAGGTGCTGTGCGACGTTTCCAAACCCACCTATGATATTGCGAATAAGCCTTCTGATCTGCTGACAAACGAAAAAAAGTATAACGGCGTCTACCTGAACAGATTTTTTTCCGGGCTTTATGTTCCGGGTTCTGTTTTCAAGGTGGTGACCGCCGCCTGTGCCATTGATAATATTCCCGACATATACAGCAGGAATTTTGAGTGTAAGGGAAAGGTATCCCTGAACGGAGGAACTGTTATATGCAACAGCGTGCACGGTAAAGTTTCCTTCAAGGAGGCCCTCAACCAATCCTGCAACTGCGCCTTTGCGCAGTTGGCGGTGGAACTGGGAGAGGAGAAGCTTACCGCCACGGCAAACGCCTTTGGGTTTAATCAGAGCCTGAAAGCCTCAAAGATAAACTTAGGCAAAAGCAGGTTCAATGTGACCGGCGTACAGGATTATGAACTGGGCTGGGCGGGTATCGGTCAGTATACGACACTTGTAAGTCCATGTCAGATAATCATAGATATGGGGGCAATAGCAAACGGCGGAGTTGCGGCGGAGCCTCAGACAATAAAAAAAATCGTAAGTCCCGCAGGCTATATAATGAGCGAAATGCGTCCGAAGGATTCCACAATAAGCATAAGCCCTTCCACCGCGGACAAATTGAAGGTACTGCTCCGCTCCAACGTTACCGACAAGTATGGGGACAGTCGTTTTCCCGGACTTAAGATGTGCGGAAAGACCGGCACTGCTGAGGTTGATGACGGAAAACCCCATTCCTGGTTCGCAGGTTTCTCTTTGCGGGAGGATATGCCATTTGCTGTCGTTGTAATAGCGGAAAACGCAGGCTCAGGCAGCGGTGTGGCAATGGAAGCCGCGAACAAAGTTTTGCAGGCTCTTGCAGGTTAGATTTAATCAATATTCTCAGATAACCGAACGGAAAACGGTAAAGCTTATTGTTGACATATATGGTATATAATAGTATAATTATTTACTGTAAATCCCCTCGACTAACGTCGGAGGATAAAATAAAAAAAGGAGATTGTTGGCAATGAAAAAGACAATGAGAAAAGTTCTTGCGGCAGCTGTTGTGCTTGTTATGGTAATAACTTGCTTCGCAGCCTGCGGCGGCAAAGGCGGCAACGTTGACGGTGACGGAGACGGCAAGACCATCCTTATAGGCGGTACCGGCCCTCTTACAGGTGATGCTTCATCTTACGGCATATCTGCAAAGAACGGCGCTGAGATCGCTATAAAGGAGATCAACGAAGCCGGCGGACTTAACGGCACAAAGCTTCTCTTTGACATGAAGGACGACAAAGCTACTCCTGAGGATGCTTCAACAGGCTATGACGCGCTCATGGACGCGGGAATGAAGATCTCCCTCGGTTCAGTCACGTCAGGTTCATGCGCCGCTTTTGCAGATAAGGCGGCAAGCGACAACCTTTTCTTCATCACTCCTTCCGCATCCGCGGCAAACGTGATCGAAAAGGGCACAAACGCTTTCAGAGTATGCTTCGGCGATCCCGATCAGGGCGTTCTCGCTGCTCAGGAGCTTACAAAGACCTACAAGAATATCGGCTGTATCTATGATACGAGCGATCCCTATTCATCAGGTATCTTTGATGCGTTCAAGGGCGAAATGGAAAAGCTGGGCGCATCCTTCATCCTTCAGACCTTTGACGCTGAGAATAAGAAGGACTTCTCAACTCAGGCAGAGGCTCTTAAAGGCTGCGATGTTGTTTTCACTCCCTTCTACTATACGGAAGCCGGCCTTGTAGCAAAGGCGCTTGTTGCCAAGGGAAGCCAGGCTGTGGTATTCGGATGTGACGGCCTTGACGGTATTGCCGACCAGATCGAAGGCGTAAACGTAAAGGTCATGTATATCACTCCTTTCGACGCCAACAACACCAGCGATGTGGTTACAAACTTCGTCAAAGCTTATCAGAACGCCTACGGCACAACTCCGGATCAGTTCGCGGCAGACGGCTATGACGCTGTTTATGCTATCTTCAACGCAATGAAGGCAGCCGGCGTTACAGCTGACATGAGCGTCAGCGACATCTGCGACGCAGTGGTAAAGGCTATTACCGATCCTTCCTTCAAGCTTGAGGGCGCAACAGGCACAATGACCTGGGATGCAACAGGCGCTTGCACAAAGGCTCCTCAGATCGTTGAGCTCAACAACAACTGATAAAATTCAGCTTGAACAGCTGATCGTCTTGCGTACGGCCGTTTTTCGGTCGTACGCATAGACTGTTTAAACAGCATTTTTGTTAGCTGAGGAAATTTGCGCTGCACCGCTTCACGCTGTGAAGCTTGAATTTCTTCAGCTATACCCTTAAGTAAACACTTGATATCTAAGGAGAAAAATTATGAGTACATTTATAGACGGTCTGAGCTTGGGCGCCATATATGCGCTTATAGCTCTTGGGTATACCATGGTTTACGGTATTGCCAAAATGCTCAACTTTGCCCACGGAGACATTATTATGGTAGGCGCGTACACTATCCTCACCACGCTTGAACTTACGGGCAACCCTTATCTGGCAATAGCCTTTTCCATAGTAATATGTACAATATCAGGTGTTGTGATAGAAAAACTTGCCTACAAGCCCCTGAGAGGCGCTTCACCCCTTGCAGTGCTGATCACAGCCATCGGCGTCAGCTTTTTCCTGCAGTCGATAGCTCAGCTGATCTACGGTTCAAAATCCCGACCGATTACGCTGCCGGATTTCGGCAAGATGTCCATCGGCAGTCAGGAGATAAACGTAAACACCGTTATCACTTTGGTCGTGGGCGGAATTATTATGGCGGGACTTACACTGTTCGTCAAGAAAACGAATACAGGACGAGCCATGCAGGCCGTTTCGGAGGATAAGGGAGCCGCCCTGCTCATGGGTGTTAACGTTAACAGGATAATAATGATAACCTTCGCCATAGGTTCTGCTCTTGCGGCGTTTGCAAGTTTATTCTATCTTATGCAGATCCCTTCAATTACGCCTACTCTCGGCTCAATGCCCGGTATCAAGGCGTTTACCGCGGCGGTCATCGGAGGTATCGGTTCCATACCCGGCGCAATGCTCGGCGGCGTGCTCCTGGGACTGATAGAAAAGATCTGCCTGAGCATACCTGCAATAGGTCCCTATACAACGGCGATCGAATTTTCGCTGTTGATAATCATCCTTCTGGTCAAGCCCATAGGTATTCTGGGCAAGAAGATAAGGGAGAAGGTGTAAGAGTATGAGCAAATATATTTCCAACGTAAAAAAACAGTTCAAGTTTAAACATATCGCCACATGGGCGTCTGTTTTGCTTGTGCTCATAGTGCTTATTATCCTCAACGGCGCAGGGGCGCTCAACCGCTCCACCATAGGGCTTCTTTCCCGTATTGCTTACAGCATCATTCTTGCAACTTCCCTGAACCTCGTTGTAGGTTTTCTGGGCGAGCTCAGTCTGGGTCATGCGGGCTTTATGTGCCTGGGCGCTTACATAGGCACCTTTGTGGCGAGCCTTCTCAGGAACGTTATAGACAGTGATCTTCTTGTGCTTATCCTGTCAATGCTGACAGGCGGTTTAGTGGCGGCTATATTCGGTTTTATAATCGGTCTGCCCGCACTTCGCCTGAAGGGAGACTACCTTGCCATAGTGACCCTTGCTTTCGGAGAGATCGTGAGAAATATATTCAAGAATCTTGAAGTTTTCGGCGGCGCCATGGGATATCCTTCAAAGACATATAAGGCGAAAGATCTCTTTATCATCGCCTTTGTGGTGGTTGTAATAGTGCTTATCCTTATTCAGAATCTTATCCGGAGCAAGCACGGCCGCGCCATCACGGCTATACGCGACAACGAAATAGCCGCAAGGGCAATGGGCATAAACGTCACGTTCTATAAGCTCTTTGTTTTCGTGATAGCGGCGTTCTTCGCCGGTATTGCAGGCGTTATCTACGGCCACTATACCACGCCGGTGCTTTATACCACATTCTCATACAACTATTCCATCGAGATCCTCGTTATGGTGGTGCTGGGCGGAATGGGCAGCATAAACGGCTCCATCATAGCGGCAACGCTTATCACTGTGGTAAACTTTTTGCTCCAGTCAAAGCTTTCCGGCGATCTTGCCGCGTTAAGACTGTTGGTTTATGCCCTTATACTTATCGCTGTGATAATTTTCAACAACGCTCCGGCGTTCAAGCCCATAAAGGAAAGACTCAGCCTGAGCCGCATTAAGGCAAAGAAGGTTGAAAAGAAAAAGGACATTATCAATGACGACGCCGCAGAGTGGAACAGGATAGAAACAAAGATAAATGTGGACGCCATATTCACTCCCGACCTTCCCCACAGGGATGAAGTCGATCAGGATGGAACGGAAGATTCGGAAAAGGAGGGAGAATAAATGTCGGATATTATGCTTGAAACCAAAAATCTCGGCATTTCCTTCGGCGGACTTAAAGCGGTCCAGGACGTTAATCTTAAGGTAAAGAAAAATGAGCTTTACGGTCTTGTAGGTCCCAACGGCGCGGGAAAGACCACCGTTTTCAATATGCTTACAGGCGTTTATCAGCCCACCACCGGCACGTTTTTCCTTGACGGCGAGGAGCTGAAAGGAAAGAGCCAGGAGAAAATAAATCACAAGGGCATTGCCAGAACTTTTCAGAATATAAGATTGTTCAGCAATATGTCGGTAATCAGGAATGTGCTTGTTGCTCTTCATAATCAGTCCGGCTTCAGGTACACTCCCTTTGACGCCATGCTGCACACTCCGAAGTACTACGACGTGGAGGTGCGTATGCGGGACAGGGCAAAGGAGCTGCTGGATGTTTTCGGTCTTCTTGAGGAGCGCAACAACCTTGCCTGCAACCTTTCATACGGCACTCAGAGAAGGCTTGAGATAGCAAGAGCCCTTGCCACCGATCCCAAGCTCTTGCTCCTTGACGAGCCCGCCGCGGGCATGAATCCCAACGAGACTGCCGAGCTTATGAGCATAGTCAAACGTATCAGAGACGATTTTGACCTCACTGTCCTGCTCATTGAACATGATATGAAATTCGTGTCCGGTCTCTGTGACGAGGTCACGGTTCTCAATTTCGGCACCACACTTATTCAGGGCGAGACCAAGGAAGCGCTGAATGATCCCGAGGTCATCAAGGCTTATATAGGAGGTTGATCTTATGGCACTGCTTGAGGTTAAAAACTTAGAGGTTTTCTACGGCATGATCCAGGCCATCCGGGGTATAAGCTTTGAGGTAAACGAGGGAGAGATAGTCACCCTCATCGGCGCCAACGGCGCGGGCAAGACCACCACCATGCAGAGCATAATGGGACTTATACCCATAAAAAAAGGCACCGTTACATACAACGGTCAGGATATAACAAAAGTCCCCGGTCACAAGATAGTCCGCATGGGCATGACTCAGGTGCCGGAGGGCAGAAGGATATTTCAGCAGCTCACAGTTTACGACAACCTTCTCATGGGAGCCTACACCATAGACGACAAAAAGAAGATCCAGCAGGATATCGACGAGATTTGCACAAGATTTGAGATCCTGGGGGAGAGGAAGAACCAGATAGCCGGTACCCTTTCCGGCGGCGAACAGCAGATGCTGGCAATGGGCAGAGCCATGATGAGCCACCCAAAGCTGCTTATGCTTGACGAGCCTTCCATGGGTCTTTCTCCGATCTTTGTGGACAAGGTCTTCGATATCATCAAGGATTACCACAAAAGCGGTACCACCATACTGTTGGTGGAGCAGAACGCAAAAAAGGCGCTGTCAATAGCAGACAGAGCCTATGTTCTGGAAACCGGCAGCATTTCACTCAGCGGGACCGCGACGGATCTCCTTAATGATGAAGCAGTTAAAAAAGCATATCTGGGCGCATAACGTTCTGTAATAAAGAAAGTGACCGACGGGATTTTACCGATCAGTCGCTTTTTTATTATAAGAAGAAACATATTATCATTGTTATGCCGGCAACGGCACAGAAGATGCCGAACAGGGTCAGGGACAAATTACTGCCGGCGTAGATCTCCTTCGGATCCTTCGGATTTACTTTGATAGCAAACTCGTTGCCTTTTTCGTATTTTTTGCTTCTCAGTGTGGAAAGGTCGGCGTTTACGGTATACTTTTTGCCGTCAAACGTGTATGTGAAAACCGGGCTGTATGTTACGAGCAGATGAAAACGTATGTTGTATCTTTTTATTTTAACATTGCTTATGGTCGCGGTGACATTTTCGGTACAGGATACTTTGTTGCTTATTGCCGCGCCTATCCCTCCGATGCCGAAGATCAGAAATATTATACCCACGATAAGATAAAATTTGTCGCTCACAGGGCATACCTCCTTTGATTTGTCTTTTTATAATAATACCATATATTTATATAATAGGCAACAGTTACTGGGTATTGTTTGACAAGATTATTCTTTGATGGTATAATTTTAAAATAATGTACTATACTTAATTGACCGAAGGAAGAATGTATGCTTAACTGGAAAAGCCCGGAGACGGGCGACTGCAAAGCTTATCGGGAAACGCTGCAGGGACTTGATATCATAGGATCGGATATTTCCTTTGCAAATCTTTTCCTGCTTCAGAACAAGTATCAGACAAAGATAGCTTTCGCGGATGGCTTTCTGTTCAGAAAATATTCCGGCAGCGGAGCGAGACAGGGTTATACTGTTCCCGTGGGCAGGGGAGACCTGAAAAAAGCCTTTGAGCTGATAATCGATGAGGCGCGAGAGCTTGGTGAAAAGCTCAGGCTGGCGTTTGTTACTGATGAGGAAAGATCATGGCTTGAGGAAAAATATCCGGGCAGATTCGTTTTCACCAACGACCCGGGGGACAGCGATTATATCTATCTTCGGGATGATCTTGCAAACCTTCGGGGCAGGAAATACAGCAGCAAGCGCAACCATATTTATTCGTTTTCAAGAGCGTTTGAAGATCACTGCATAAAACCTCTGACAGGGGAGGAAAAGAACGCCGCCATGGAGGTAGCACGGTGCTGGCGGGAGGAACACGGAGCGGATAAGTCCATCTCAACGGAATATGACGCCATCAGCAAGGCTCTTGATAATTTTGAGGCGCTTGACCTTAAGGGCGCGGTACTTTATGTTGAAGGAAAGCCCGTGGGAATGACCGTGGCGTCCTATATATCTCCCGGTGTGGCGGACATACATTTTGAAAAGGTGCTGGGTGAATACGCAAGATTCGGCGGGTATGCGGTGATAAACAAGCTTTTTGCGGAGCTTATCGATGATTGCCGCCTTATCAACAGGGAAGAGGATATAAACATTCCGGGTCTGCGTAAGTCGAAACAGTCGTACCGCCCGGAGATAATACTGAAAAAATACGGAGCTTCGGAGGTCATATAATTGCTTGGTGAAATACTGAAAAAATCCGTTTGCGCACAGTGCAGATTCTGCTGTGCGTTCCGCAGAGTAAGTCTTTGGGAGGTCCCCTATATCTCTGAGGAGGTATATCAAAAACAGCCCGACAAAGACAGATTCGAAAAGATCAGGGCGTCGGACTGCGACTGCTACAGGATAATACTTGAAAACGACTACAAAACGGAAGACCCGGAGGAGGAAGCGCCCTGTGTGTTTTTGGATCCCCGGAAGGGCTGTACTTTAAGCGATGAGGATAAGCCGCTGGACTGTAAGATCTGGCCCATAAGAATAATGAAGAAAGACGGGGGCTATGTCCTCGCCCTTTCACCTACCTGCCCGGCGGTCAACAAGGTACCGCGGGAAAGGGTGCGAAAGGTGGCGGAGTCCATCGAAAATACAGTAAGGGCTTACGCGAAGGAACACCCTTATATAATAAAAAAGTACATTGACGGCTATCCTGTCCTTACGGAATTTGACAGGCTGTGAGTAAAAAAGAGACGGTCAAGGGTTTACCTTACCGTCTCTTTTCTGCGTCTTAATGGGATCTTGGCTCCTAATTCTTAAGATTTGATTAAGATTTGCCTGAACCTGTATACAAATCAATGCTCATACGTTATACTGAACATGTTGTTGCCCACAGGCAAAACTTGAAATGCATAATTCAGTTAAAAGGAGCTTTTATTATGAAATTTCTGAAAGATAATCTTTCCGTTATCCTGCTCACTATAGTGCTTGTAAAGAATTTACCGATAGAGGAGATATCGCACATCTCCTGGGCAAAGCCCGTAAAGCTCAGCAATATGTTTAAATAATTATTCCTTTGCCATCCGTTCGATGTATCGCTTGAAGAATTCCACACCTTCGCCGACAGTGCTTACCGGTACTCTTTCGTTTGTTGCATGGGTGGTGCGAAGCAGCTCAACCGTCATATTGAAGGGCGCGAAGCGGTAAACGTTTTTGCAGATGGGTTCGTAATAACACGCATCGGTGCCGCCCATTACCAGATACGGCGCCACTATGTAGTCCGGGCTCTGGCTTTCGTAAATGTCCCTTATCACATTGAAAGCCCGTGAATCCGTGGGGGAGAAGGGGCTTGCCTCTTTTGTTCTGATGACTTTTATTTCGATATCCTTGTTCTTTACCACCTTGCGGATGTGTTCTTCAACATCCTTTGTGGTGGTGCCGGGCATCATGCGGAAGTTTGCGACTATGCTGCTTTTCTGCGGCATTACGTTGGGCGCCTGACTGCCATGCGCCATTGTGACCGCCGTTGTGGTCCTGACCATGCAGGCGGCAGGGGGGATGGACTTCATGATCGCGGTGATGACCGGGGTCAGTATACGGTGATTACAGACCACAAGCCTTGCGGGATATGCCGCATTGCGTCCCACGCTTTCAATGAGGGATCTCATAAAGGGCATGAGCTTTGCCTTGAACTGGTGATTTTCCAGGTCGCTTATGACCTCGGCCATTTTGCCAAGGCCGGTGTGCTTGGGAGGCTGAGAGGAATGACCGCCCTTAGAATTCAGGGATATCTCACAGTCGCAGTAGCCCTTTTCGGATATACCTACGCTTACAAGCTTTTTTTCGATAAGTCCCTTTACCCTTACAGGCAGGACAGCGCCGCCCTCGTCAAGGACGGAATCAAGTGTAACGCCTCTGCTTCTGAGGGTCTCCATAATTGCGCTGGCGCCGGAACCTGAGCCCGCCACAACTTCCTCATTGTGACCGAAACAAAGATAAACGTCCCGTTCCGGGACAAAGCCCTCTTCGAGCAGGGTCTCAACCGCCTCCATCACACAGATGAGGTGGTTTTTCATATCCAGAGCGCCTCTGCCGTATATGAACTCCCCATCGTTTGTACCGCTGAAGGGAGGATATTTCCAATCCTTTTCCGTGTTTTCGGAAATGGGTACAACGTCCTGATGCGACAGCAGGGCAATGGGGTCAAGGTCAGGGTTCTTGCCCTTCCAGTGATACAGCAGGCTGGCGTCGGAGATGACCTCTCTGTTCAGCGTCTTTGTTATAAGAGGATAGGCGTCCGCCAAAAATTTATGAAACAGCCTGAACTGCTCCCAGTCGGTTTTGTCGGCATCAGAGTATGAGACAGTACGGAACTGAATTGCCGAACTGATATTTTTCAAAGCTCTGTCAACGTCGATCTTTTCCTCCGGCAGGGGAGCGTATTTTCTTTTCTTCGGCACGAAAAATATCGCTCTTATGACTGTTATCAAAATAAACAGGACTAAAGCGCAAAGCAAACCAAGCAATATATATTTACCCATATTTGTGCAGCCTTTCTTTATGAATTCTTGTCCACCTGATGGAATTGTTTCAGGTTGCCTGTCTTCTGACTGCGCCTGTCAAGCTCCGCGGCTATTTCCTCGGGCTCTATGCCCATCTCCGCCATGAGTACGCAGAGGTGGAAGGTAAGGTCGCTTATCTCATATATGACCTCGTCCTTGTTGTTATTCTTTGCAGCAATTATGACCTCGGAGCACTCCTCACCGCATTTTTTCAGGATCTTATCCATCCCTTTTTCAAACAGATAGCAGGTGTATGAACCCTCCTGAGGGTTTTCTCTGCGCTCCGTTACAGTGTCGTACAATTTTCTGACTGAATCGCTCAAAGTAAAAACTCCTTATCTTTCATATTGATCCAATTCCCATATTTTGTTGAAGAAACAGCTTGTGTGTCCGGTGTGACATGCGGGACCTGCGGGGATGACCTTGATGAGCAGCGTATCAAAATCACAGTCCGCGACTATTGAAATGACCCGCTGATAATTGCCGGAGGATTCCCCCTTGTTCCAGAGCTTATGACGGGAACGGCTGTAAAACCATGTGTATCCCGTTTCAGCTGTTTTGTTAAGGGCTTCACGGTTCATGTAGGCGAGCATAAGCTCCTGACCCGTCTTCGCATCTCTGATGATGGCGGGGACAAGCTCACCCTTTGAAAAAATTCTGTCTTTGATTTCCGAACTGATCCTCAAAATAATACACTCCTTGATTACCTTGATACCTCTATTGCCTGACGCAGATCGAGGGTACCTTTATATATACTTCTGCCGCAAATGGCGCCGTAAAGACCTGTCGAGTTTAGAGCGGCGATATCGTTTATATCCGTGATCCCTCCGCTGGCTATTATATTGCAGGACACGGCGTCGTTGAGCTTTGAAAGCTGTTCGATGTTTGGACCGGACAGCATACCGTCACGGCTGATGTCGGTGAATATAATATATTTTACCCCGAAGGAATCCATTTTTTTCGCAAGGGTGATGTAGTCGATGTCGCTTACGTTTACCCAGCCGTCAACTGCCACCATACCCTTTGAGGCGTCTATGCCCACGGCGATCTTTTCACCGTATTTTTCCACAGCTTCCCTGACAAGCTCAGGGTTTCTGAGCGCCGCGGAGCCTATCACTACCCGGGATATGCCGCTGCCGATGTAGTAGTCGATATCCTCCATCGTGCGGATACCGCCGCCCAGCTCCACCTTAAGCCCGCTGTTCTCTGCAACGGAGATGAAAATACTGCTGTTCACACGTTTGCCGGCAATGGCGCCGTTGAGATCAACCATGTGTATCCACTGAGCTCCCGCTTCCCGGAAAAGTCTCGCGGTCGCGAGGTAACTGTCCGCGACTTTTTCCGCGGTGGACATATCGCCTTTATAAAGACGGACGCATTCCCCGTCCTTTATATCTATGGCAGGTAATATTATCATGTCTGTTTTTGCGGCGCGGTGTTTTCGCGCCGCTCTCCTTTTATCTTTACAGTACGCCCTTGGTCGAAAGGGTGCCGCCGTCGGTTTTTGTAAACGCGGTGTTCAAAGCGTGAGCCACGGCTTTGAATATCGCCTCTATCTCATGGTGGGCGTTGGAGCCGTAGAAGAGCTTGATGTGCAGGGTGATACCTGCGTTGACAGCCAAAGCACGGAAAAATTCCTCGCAGAGGCAGGAGTCAAACTCGCCCACAATAGCCTCGTTAAAGTCGGCGTCGAACACAAGGTAAGGTCTGCCGCTGACATCCACCGCCGCAAGGGCGAGGGATTCATCCATGGGGATGAAAGAACTGCCGTAGCGGGTAATGCCGGATTTGTCGCCCAAAGCCTCGTTCAAAGCCTTGCCTATCACTATGCCGCAGTCCTCTACGGTGTGATGTGCGTCCACGTTCAGATCGCCCACCGCCTTGAGCTTAAGAGCAAAGCCGCCGTGTACGGAAAGGGCGGTGAGCATATGGTCAAAAAAGCCAATGCCCGTGGAGACTTCACAGCCGGTGCTGTCCAGGTCGAGCTTAACGGAAATATCCGTTTCCTTTGTTTTTCTGTCGATAGAAGCGTTTCTCATAAAAATACCTCCGTTACATTGAATAGAACTCAGCCACTGCCTGCACCACCTCGGAGTTTTCGTGGTTGCGGCCCGCGGTGATCCTAAGATAATCGCCGAAACGGCGAACAACTATACCGTTATCCAAAAGATGTTTATATAATTCCTCGGCTGACTCAACACGCATATACACAAAGTTTGCGGCACAGCCGAATATTTTTATTTTGTCCGGGATCTTTTTGCAAAGGGCGTTGAATTCATCCGCTAGCATGTCCCGGGAGGAATTTATCCTCTCCACGGAATATCTGAATCTCTGTGGATCTGAGAACAGACAGCGCCCGATCTCCTGAGAGAGGGAGTTTACGTTGTAGGGCGATTTTACGCTACTTATGGCAGATGTAAGGATCTCGTTTGCCACCGCGAAACCAAGCCTTATCGCCGCCATGCCCGCCGCCTTTGAGCAGGTGCGCAGGATGATGAGATTGTCGTATTTGTCAACAGAAGTGATAAGGGACTGATCTGAAAAGTCCATGTACGCCTCGTCCAGCACCACAAGGGAATCCACCGATGATATGAGCCGCTCCACTTCACTTGAGCATACGACCTTTGATGTGGGATTGCAGGGGTTTGAGAAGATTATCATACGGATATTTTCTTTCTTTGCCCTTTGAATAGCCCCGTCGATATCGATCTCAAAGCTTTCACTTTTGGGGACTTCAATGCATTCGCACTCGGAAATATAGGCGTAGAACTTGTACATTGAAAAGTCCGGGGTAAAGCACATCACCTTATCGCCTTTTTGAAGAAAGGCGTTTGTGATAACGGAGATCAGCTCATCCGAACCGTTGCCGGCGGTGACGAACCTGCTGTCGATGCCGTAATAGCCCGCAAAGGCGTTGCACAGCTCGGAGGCGCAGGGGTCGGGATAACGGTTGAACCGGACGCCGGAAACCGCCTCATTTATTTCCTTCATAAGCTCCTCGGTGGGGGCAAGAAATGACTCGTTGGCGTCAAGCCTTATGCGGTAGTTGCCGGATATGGGCTCGTAGGGGGTAAGTCCCTTTATTTTTTGATTGAGTTGAAATGACATCTGTAAAGGCTTCCTTTCAGTGTGGCTTGCGGTCAGCGCCTGACCTTTATGGAATTGGCGTGGGCAGTGAGCTGTTCCGCGTTCGCAAGACGAATAATATCGTCGCAGGCGTCGTTGAGGGAATCCTGGGTGTAGTATATGAAGCTCATTTTCTTAATAAAGCTGTCAACGGACAGGGGAGAGAAAAATCTGGCGGTGCCGCCGGTGGGCAAAACGTGATTGGGGCCGGCAAAATAGTCTCCCAATGCCTCGGGGGAATAGTTGCCCAAAAATACGGAACCCGCGTTGTCCACTGCACCCAGATATTCCATGGGATTCTCTACGCAAAGCTCCAGATGCTCCGGGGCGAACTGATTGGCGTAGTCGATGGCGTCTGAAAGCTTCTTGAAAACCACTATGGCGCCGTAATCCCTGAGGGATTTTTCTATGATCTCTTTACGTGAAAGGGCGGGTAATTGCTTATAAAGCTCCTCGACGGTCGCCTTTGCCAAAGTCTCTGACGTGGTGAGGAGAATTGAGCTTGCCAGTACGTCATGCTCCGCCTGTGACATGAAATCCGCCGCTAAGAATGCGGGCTTGGCGCTGCCGTCGGCAATTATCAGGATCTCGCTGGGGCCGGCGACCATGTCTATATCCACTGTGCCGAACAGGAGTTTTTTCGCAGTGGCGACATAAATGTTGCCGGGACCGACTATTTTGTCAACCCTGGGTATGCTCTCGGTCCCGTAGGCGAGGGCGGCCACAGCCTGAGCGCCGCCAACAAGGAAGACCCTGTCCACACCGGCGATGGCAGCCGCCGCAAGAATGTCCGGGTTTGCCTTGCCGTTCTTCATGGGGGGCGTGACCATTACGATCTCTTTGACTCCGGCAATTTTCGCGGGAATAATGTTCATCAGTACCGATGAGGGATATGCCGCGGTGCCGCCTGGAACATAAACGCCCACCCGTGCAAGACCTCTGATGCGCTGACCAAGTATGGAACCGTTTTCAAGTGTGTTGAAACGGCTCTGCTGTACCTGACGCTGATGAAAGTCGCGGATATTTTCAGCGGCTCTCCTCAATGAAAGAATAAAGTCGCTGTCGCATATGTTCAAAGCGTTTTCAATTTCGCTTTTGTCTATCTCGAATTTTTCGGGAGCCTTGCCGTCAAATTTTACAGTGTACTCCCTGACGGCTTTGTCACCGTTTTCTTTAACGTTTTCAAGTATTTCGTTTACGGTCTCGCTTACCGTTTTGCTGACGGAACCGCTTCTTGCCTTCAGCTCATCAAGGAGCTTTTTTTCGGAGACTCCGTCGGCATAAGTTATATTTATCATTTATAAGACCTCTTTTGCAAGTTCGATATCGGAGAGAAGATTTTCAATTTCTTCCTTGCGCAGCTTCATGCTGGCTCTGTTTACGATCACTCTGGCGGAAATGGGCATAATATCCTCAACTATCTCAAGCCCGTTTTCTTTAAGGGTAGTGCCCGTTTCCACTATGTCCACTATGGCGTCGGCAAGGCTGAGCAGGGGAGCAAGCTCCACGGAGCCTTCGATCTTGATGATCTTTACGTCCATGCCCTTTTCCTCAAAGAATTTGTGCGCCACCTTCGGGTACTTTGATGCTACTACTTTCTGCTTGTAGCCGCCGAAAAAGTCCGTGCCTTTTTTTGCGGCAAGGGCAAATTTACACTTGCCGAAGCCCAGGTCGCACATCTCGTAAAAACCGGTGCTGTCCTTTTCCACAATGGTATCCTTGCCCACGATACCCATATCGCAGGCTCCGTGCTCAACGTAGGTTATAACGTCGGCGGCCTTAGCTAAAACGACCTCAAAATTATCCATGGGGAGGATGAGCCTGCGTCCCTTGTTGATGATCTCCGAACAGTCAAAACCGATGGTCTTGAACATCTCCACCGAGCGTCTCTCAAGGCGTCCTTTTGTCAATGCTATTCTGATAGGTTCCATATTATTTCCCTCCTATTGATATATCTTCGATCCCGTTTTGCGACACCACCGACAATACGGCGATGTTTTTACTGACGGCGTATTCCTTTGCCGCTTCAAGGCTGTCCTCCAGACAGTACTCACACAGAGTACCGTTTTCGGAAAGCTTGCGGACTTGGTCTATTGCCTTTGCCTCACAGCCCTTTTTGCCGAAGACCAACACGTCTACAGGTTTGATCGGGGCGACCAGACCCTTTTGAAGCAGGGTCTTTGCAAGGGCGCTTATCTCCACACCGAAGCCGTTTGCCGGCAGGGTCTTGCCGAATTCGCCGATGAGCTTATCGTATCTGCCGCCGGAGATGACGATCTCCCCGGAGCCCTCAATATAGCCCCTGAAGACTATTCCGGTGTAGTAATTGCTGCGGTGCACAAGACCTAAATCAATGCCGATCTTGTCGTGAAGTCCCAGCTCATACAGGCTGTCGCAGATCTCGCGAAGGGATTGTATGGCTTCTCTTGCTTCGTCGGAAACGCACATGTTCCACGCCGTGTCCAGCACCTCCACTCCACCGAACAGACGGGGGAGCGTCCTTATGGATTCCACGATCTTACCGCCGCCGATTTTTGAAAGCACTTCGTCCAAAGCGGTAAAATTCTTTGCCTCTATATGATCCCTTATCTCATCGCAGGTATCCTCGTCCGCGTCCAGCTCTTTTATGAGGGACTTAAAGAATCCCGCGTGGCTGAGTTCGATCCTGTAATTCTCCACGCCGCAGACCTTGAGAGCGTCTATGGCGGTGGTGATGACCTCCAGGTTTGCCCGCAGACCGGAGGCGCCTATGAGCTCGATGCCGCCCTGAGAGCTTTCGTCGTTGTGCCCGGAAAACGAGGGACAGCGGCGAAAAACGCTTTGATTGTAGTACAGCCGGATCGGATACTGAGCGTCCTTGAGCCTTGTCGCCGCAACCCTCGCAATTGGGAGGGTGCTGTCCGGACGCAACACAAGGAGCCTGCCGGCAAAGTCGGTGACGCTGTAAAGCGTTTCCGAGGGCATACCCGCCGATTCACGGTTGAAAACGTCGAAAAACTCAAGGGTAGGGGTGATGATTTTTCTGAATCCCCTGGATTTGAACAGAGTTGAAAGAGCGCCGTCCACCTTGCGGCGGGCTTCACATTCCTCAAACAACAGGTCTCTGGTACCCTCGGGGGTGAGCTTTGAATAGTTTTTCATAAGATATCCTCGCATAAAACTCAAAACATTTTAGTGTGATAGCATAGTAACACATTAAAGCGGCATTTGTCAAGCAAAAAATAATATTTATATATAAACGGACATTCAGCTATACGGTAAACATTATTTGAAAAGCTCGTTCATTGTCTGGTTTGAAACGCCCAAAAAGCTTTGAAGCTGGGCTTTTGCCACTTCCCGTCTGCCGTTTATGACCTTGTGGAGCTCGGGGACATAGTTGTTTTTCCATTTCTGATAACTGAATTTCGGCCAGCATTTTTCGTTGTTTGCCATTTCACCGTCCACAAGCTCTACCATTTCATCAAGCACGGCGTTCATGTGTTCCTCGGTGAATGCGGTGTTGTACAGCTCGGCGTATCTCTTCAGGAATTTGTCCTTGAAGGTCTTGTTCGCGATGAGCGCCCTCTGCAAGTTGGTACGGAAGCCGTGACCGCTGCCGTGTCCCTGAGGGTCAAAGAGCTTGCTTATGCTGCTTGATGTGGTCCATAGAGCGTCGGAATACATCGCCATGTCCAGATCGTACATGACCCATTGCCATTTGTCCGTCTCACCGCCGCCTTTATAGAATTTTATGTTGCCGGTGTCGCCGTTGCAGAAGAAGATCTCCACGATCAGATAATCTATAAAATTGTCGATATCCATGTGTTTACACATATAATCGTAATTTTCAGCTATACTTAAATCGTGGCTCTTTGCGTATTCAAGCATCGCCTTGTATTCGTCATAGGTGCCGGCGAGTATTTTTGAGTTGCCCTTTATGATGGACACATTGTCCTTGTCGATATCCCTGTGGGAATCGAGATAGCTCTCGTTGATCTTTTCACGAAGGTTATAGAAGCCGTAATATTTGCCGTTTATGTACAGCGCCACCGGCTGCCAGTCCATGTATGCAAGATCCGTATATCCCTTCATAACCATGGCGCAGAACGCGTCGCGGAGCTCCAGCTTGTTGCTGTCCTGCCCGCCTGCCCGGAGGACAAAATCGGTATGCGTCGTGACGTTGTTATCTTTAAAAAACGGGAAGGTAACGGATTTTGCGCCGTAGTTGTCCCTCAGATGTATAGCCAGTGACTTCTTGTCGTAGGCGCGGGTATACTGACCGAAAACGTTTATGCCTGCGTTGAATTCCACCTGCTTTACTCCGTTTTCAAAGTATTCTATCGTTGCCTTGCGCTCCCAGTCCTTCCAGAAGTTTGCGCCAACATAGGGAAAATCGCCGCCGTAGCCGGGACCGTTGGCAAGTATGCCGTTGGTGTAGCCGAAAAGATCGTCCGGATCAGCCGAAAGGCAGACGATGGGAAGGGTGTGCTGCATACCCACGCAGAAGGTGGCGGTCACCGTGTCGCTGGGCAGTTTGTCGTCGCCGAAGACCTTTGCCTTAACGGTGGTGCTTTTTGTGATAGTGATCCCGTCCTTATATTCGGGGGATGAGGCCTTGGGTTCGCTGCCGTCGGTGGTGTATCTGACCGTACCGATGTCGGCGGTTATATTAAGCACGGTGCCGGATTCGACAATACCGCCGTCAGATGAAAACACGGGTTTCTTAAAATATGATGTATAATACTTCCCGGAGTTTTCGGCGCCGGGGGTAGGGGTATCAAAGAACACACGGTCGGTGGTTTCCGCTCTCCCGCTGGTAACGCCTATCCTGAGCTTGCCGGAAAAGAATTTATCTATTATTTCCCCATTAGGATCGGATATGAGAAGCTGATCCCCTGAGGAATCTACCTTGAAATTCGCGATAAGCTTTCCCTTAATGTCCGAGGGGACAGGGTTGTCGCCGATAAGATACACCACGGAATAGCCGCCCGCGTCAAGGGTCACCCCGTCGGGAAAGGTGAATTTCTTATCCTCCCCGGAAGATTTATAAAGCCCGTAACCGGTGAGGCTTACGGGGCTGTTTGAGGCGTTATAAAGTTCGATCCAATCATATTGCCCGGAGGTCTTGTTGCCCACGTCGTAGGCGGCGGACACCTCGTTTATCAAAACCGTGCAGTTGCTTTTTGCCCGAATAGCCGAAAGCTCTGCAAAAGAGACTGAGCTGTTCTTTTCACCGGGCGTGGGATTCGCAAAGTACTTCAATTCCCCGGGGTTTTCGGCGCTGCGGCCATAGGAAACGTTCTCATCCAGATCGACCAGAGGGAGGCTGTCGACCGCTTTGCCGTCGCTTGAGAATAATCCCACGATGTTGTCCTTTTCACCGCCGAGTTTAAAGTTGGTGTGGATCTCGCCGCTTTCGGTGACCTTGTCTTTGCCGGAAAGATAGACGATAAGATAGCCGTCCGCAGGGATATATGTTTCCGCAGGGAATTCCCACTTGCCGGGTTTCTCTGAATTGTCGGAAAGATACATACCTCTCAGGGACACGCTTTGACCGGTAGTGTTGTGCAGTTCTACCCAATCGTCATAATCGCCCTCTTCGTCGTAGAGGACGTAGGTGTTTTTGGTCATGTATTCGTTTACCTGTACAGGAGCCTGCGCGCTTACTTCAGCCGCAGTGGTTTCATCCTCATCGGGAGACATACCGCAGCCCGAAAGAAAAACGGACGCAGTTATGCAAAATATGACTAATACCGACATAATACGGCGAATACGCAAAAAAATCTCTCCCTGCTTTATTTAACTTAATTATATAATATACTATTATGCGCAATTTTTCAACAAAAAAATAAAATATGGTTGTTATATGGAAAACAATGTGATAAAATAGTACCGGAAAAATATTTATGGAGGCAAATATGGAAAAACTTAACAAGAAAACCATTGCGATCCTGGCAGTTATTATTGTTATCGTGTTGGTTATCGCGGTTCTTATTTTCAAAAAAGATTCAAGTCTTGATGTAGCCAAAAAAGGTATCACCGGCTTCACCACTACTTATTCTCAAACGGAAAACAGGACCTCAGAGACACAACCGGAGACAACTCAGGACATTCAGCCGTCAAGCACAGACTTGGCGGCTGATAATGTTACAAAGGCTGAGATCAAAAATACCGGCTATGAGTATTCCTTGAAAGGTAATTCCGACGCCGCTACTCTTACCATCTCTTTTGTTGGGGATTGTATGTTCGCAAGCAACCACGGGAAATTCGGGAACGGCAGCTTCAACAAAATGGCTCAGGAGAAGCCTCCGGAATACTTCCTGAGGAATTTCATAGATATGTTCGGGTCGGACGACCTGACCGTAGCCAACTGCGAAGGGGTGCTCTCCGACAGCGAGCTTACGGAGAAAACGGTGACGACAAAGGTCGCGTTCTGGTTCAAGGGTCCTTCGTCAAACGCGAATATTTTCAAGGCGGGCAATGTGGATCTTGCAAGCGTTGTCAACAACCATTCCCACGACTTCGGTCAGCAGGGGAGCGACGACACTGAAACATCCCTTGAGGCGGCGGGCATTATTCCCGGGCGGAGAGACAACGTCTCATACATCACAGTCAAGGGCAGGAAAATAGGCGTGTTCTGCTGTTCGCTCTATTCATACAGCTACCTTAATGACATCCTTGTAAAAGTGGAAGAGATGGAGCGGAAACAGTGTGACATTAAGGTGATATATTTTCACGGCGGCATAGAAAACGCCACTGCGCCGGAGGAATGGAAGGTACGCTCTTGTCACGAGCTTATCGATGCCGGAGCGGATATCATAGTCGGCTCACATCCCCATGTGCTTCAACCGGTGGAGTTTTATAAAGGCAAACCGATAGTTTACTCCCTTGGGAATTTCTGCTTCGGAGGCAATATGAAACCGCCCCGCAACACGGCTGTATATCAGGCTGTTTTTGACCTTGACAGAGGTGAAATAGGTTCACGAAAGGATATTTTCATTCCATGCACGGTCTACTCAGGAGAGGTCAATAATTACCAACCGGATATCATAAAAAACGAGGCAGAAAAGAGCAGGATACTTAAATTTATGAACGTTGAATAATAAAATGGGCTGACGACCCGGTAGCCCTCATACAATGGGTAAGGGCGAAGCCCTTCCACACTTCTTACTTCTTCACCCTTACTTCTTCTCTCAAGTCGTAGGGCGCGCATATATGCATGCCGAAAAAGGCTCCCTCTTTGAGGGAGCTGGCACGAACGAAGTGAGTGACTGAGGGAGTAAAATACTCCTTCAGTCACCACTTCGCGGCGCCACCTTTCTCTGAGAGGAAGGCTGATAAACCTCCGTATGGAACGCATATATGCGTTCCGAAAAAAAGCCTCTCTTGTATAAAAGGGAGGCTTTTTTTCGGTCAGGTCAGGTCCCGTCTGTTGAATGAATCCATAGCCGTGACGAGCATACACAGACACATTACACCGACGTAAACAAGTGAGAAGCTGAGAGGGTGCTTGAGACACTCGCCGTACAGCGATTCATAATTTGTAAACGGGAAAAATTTGTCCGTGAGGTTCAGGTTCGTAAACGGAATAAACTTGACGACAAGGTCGTTTTTGATAAGTGTGGATATCGCAACTGCTATGCTGCTGCCGAAATATACGCCTATGGGAGCGGCGACGGAAAGGGCAGTATTCCTTGTGACAGTTGAAAGCATGAGAGCCAGAAGCAGGTATACCACCACGTCAATATAGCTTACCATTGCCTGTAAGAATCTGTAAACAAAGAAACCGATTTCCTTTGCGGTTCCGTTTACGGCAAACACATAGGGCGCAGACTCGCTCTTATCCAGGAAGATCAGCGAAGATACAGAGGAGGCAAGATACAGCAGAATGATCGCCGCAAAGGATGTGACAAGTATGGACAAAAGCTTGGCTGTAAATATTTTCCAGCGCTTTACGGGGGAAATAATAAGGGACTTTATAGATCCTGTAGCTATCTCCTGTGAAATGCTGCTGCCGGCGAGCACCATGGTAAGAATTATCACGAACATCAGACCCATGTTGAATATTATCATATATGAGCCTATGCCGCCTGATTCCTGGTCTGCGGTAATTATTCCATGTTCCACTTTGTATATGTTTACGGCAAGCAGATTTTCTATCTGTATTTTTTCGTCCTCTGTCAGAGGCGCGTTCATGTTGGCATCAAAAACATAGTTTACGCCGTGAAGCAGGGATAGCTTTGAATTGCTGATACTTTGAATAGTTGCTTCAAATTCCCAGTTCTTTGCGATGCCGGAGGGATCAAGCTTTAACCGAAGCTCGTTGCAGTAGACATCAATATCCTTTTCTTCCTGTGTTTTGCTGTCGTTTTTATAAATTTCCTCGTTGCTGAGTTCTATGTATTTTTTATAATCGCCATTGATAATGATCTTCTCATACTCGGATGATTTTGATTTCGTGTCGCTTATCATGCCGAAGATGTTTCCCATATAGGCCTTGAGCAGAATATTATTGCCCAACTCTTCGTTTAAAAGATCCGATGATAGATCATAAAGATATTCAACACTTTTAAGCTGAGTGAGCGTCTCAAAGCAGTTACTTATGTAATTGGTATAATAATCTATTGCCATATTGTGCTCAGTGGCAAACTTGTTTACATAGATCTTCGCCTGTGTCTGCGCGAGGTCATTTAAAGTTTCGAGCTTTTCAGTGGGGTCATCTTCTGCATCCGCCAGATATTTCAACTTTAGCTCTTCAGCTTCAAGATCTTTCAGGTTTTCTTTTTGTGTCGCAATATAATCTGAAACGCTGTCATCCATGAAGGTGGTAAAGTCGATCTTTTCGACGAGCTTAAGAAAAGCTCCGATCCCGAATTGAGAGAAGATCATAAGGGCAATAAGGATCCATGTGACGGCTTTTGAGAAGATCTTTATCATCTCGTTGTGAAACAGAGCAAACAGCTTACGCAATGGGATTCCCTCCTCCCGTTATGTTTATAAACGCATCCTCAAGCGAATTTCCGGCGGGAGAGATAATGAAAATGTCTATCCCGTTTTCCGTGAGCAGACGCACAACGGCGGGCACCTCAGATTCGTTGACGGACAATTCTATATTGCTGCCGTCTATGAACCTTACTGCTGTTTCGCCGTAGGAGGCCTTCAGGATCTCCGAACAGGCGGCGGAATCATTGGTTTTGATGCGGTAACACATGTTGCCGGAGGTCTTGTGGAGGAGCTCCTCTATGGGCATTATTCCTAAGATCCTGCCGTTATTTATGATCCCCACCCGGTCGCACATAAGCTCCATTTCCGCGAGCATATGACTGGAGACCATAACGGCGACGCCTTCTTCGTGTGCAAGGTGCTTAAGAATGTCACGCAGCTCTTTTATTCCCGCGGGGTCAAGTCCGTTGGTGGGTTCGTCAAGTATCAGCAGATTGGGCTTGTGCAGGAGCGCCTGGGCGAGACATATCCTCTGTTTCATGCCCAATGAATACTTTTTGATCTTTTCCTCCGCCCGGTTTTCCATACCCACGAGCCGGAGTACCTCATCTATCCTGCCGGCGGGTACGTTGTCATGTATCCTTGCATACATTTCAAGGTTCTTTCTGCCGCTGAGTTCTTTATACATTTCCGGGTTTTCCACTATGCCGCCGATGTTTTCCATGGCTTTTTCATAGTCCTTTTTAACGTCTGTGCCGTTTATTATTATCTGTCCCTCATCCGGGGCAAGAAAACCCATTATCACTTTTATCGCTGTTGTTTTTCCGGCGCCGTTGGGACCTAAAAAGCCGAAGACCTCTCCGGAATTCACTTGAAATGACGCTTTGTCAACGGCGGCCCTTTTGCCGAAAATTTTTGTAAGTTCGTTTACCTCAAGTACGACGCTCATCCTGTATCCCTCCTCGATCAAAACATAGACGGATTATAATAATCATCCGCGGGTATTGCAAAATACGAGTAAACGATCTTCCAGCTTCCGTCGATTTTTTGGAAGATTATAGTGTCATAGGTCTCATTTGTGATCGACTTGATCTCCGGGGAGGCGTCGGCAGAGATATTATAGCCTTCCTCGTCGTAGGCCGTGTATTCACTGCCCTTATACCTGTTTTTACAGATAAGAGAGACCGTTATCTTGTTCCCTATAAATTCATAGGAGAGCTTCTTTATGCTCTTTTCGTATTCAGTTATCACATTCTGTCCTTCCTTCAGGGAGAGAAGATTGGCCTCTATTTCGGACATTATGGTTTTCCGTACTTCCTCATTGTCCGTACAGAATTTGCCGACCTCTGTTTTCATTTCTTCTAAATAGCTGTCAAATTCCGTGTCGGACATTTTCCTGGAACCGCTGCGGTACTCCGTGGGGAGCATACTGTAAGTCTGTACCGTGGAGACATAGTCCTCGGCAATTTTGCTTATTTCTTTTTTATATTGATTGCGTACTGCGGAAATACTGATTATGTAGATCACCACACCGATAACCGCCAGTACAGTGAGTATCAGACCTTTGTTCAGTTTTTTTATACGGTTGCTCATAAAATACCGCCTTTCGGATCAGGATAATTGACATTTATATAATTATATCATGCTTAAAATATTAAATCCACCCCCAAAATACACAGAAAAATGGGGAAAAGTATAACAAATGATTACATATGAATACAATCTGATTTATTTATTTGACTTTATAATGTAATACTGCTATACTTGATATTACCACATTAAAGACATACTGAACGTCCGTAAAAACGGCGGATCATGCCGGCAAAAGAAAGAGATGTAAAAATGAATAAGAAATATATATTATCCGGAATAATAATGCTTACCGTTACCGCTACGCTGGTCTCATGCCAGGCACGGTCAAAATACGGAAAGATCTACGTCGCCGGGGAAAATGAATCATACGTTCTCAAGACCGATGCTAACGGAGATACCGTGGTCAATGAGGAAGGCGACCTCATATACATCAAAATGAGAAATCCCGACGAGCCCCATCACGACACTGAAGGGAACTTTATCACCGAGGTACTGGAGTACCCAAGGTTCATTGACGAAGGAGAAAAAATAGACTGTAAATATTATAAGATCACGATCCCCTCAGGCTGGGAATGCTCAGGCACCGTCAGTATGCAGATGAAGAACGAAAAGTTGGGCGCCACCATAGATTTTTCCAATGATACGGATAAAACATATGACGAGATCATGGAGGGGGTAGACACCGTCCTCAAAGCGGCTGAAGAAGGCGGCGCAAAAACCGAAAAGGGCACGGTAAGGATACTTGATATGGACTGTGCTTACAGCACGATCACAGGCGATAACAGCGATCTGATACTTACGACCTATTATATAAGACACGGAGATAACACATACAGATGCGTATGTAACTACACAAAGGAAAATATGGATAAGATCGACTTCGCAGAGATCTTAAACGGTATTGAGTTCAAATAACTGAAAATAAAAGGGGTAATTTGAGATGTTATTTTCACAGGACATAGGAATCGATTTAGGTACTGCCAACACTCTTGTTTTTGTTAAGGGTAAGGGTATAGTTATAAGGGAACCCTCCGTGGTCGCCGTTGACCGCAGGAGCAATCCTCCAAGAGTTGTAGCCGTCGGTTCGGAGGCAAAGGATATGATCGGCCGCACACCCGGCTCCATCACGGCTGTCCGCCCGCTTAAAGACGGAGTCATAGCGGACTTCAATATTACATCCGATATGTTAAAGGCGTTTATAAAGAGAGCTATCAGCAGCTCTCCATTCAGCAGGGCAAGGGTAATGATATGCATTCCCTCAGGCGTTACCGAGGTTGAGAGAAGGGCTGTTTACGACGCCGCAAAGAGCGCCGGCGCAAAGGACGTGAGCCTTATCGAGGAGCCTATGGCGGCGGCGATAGGCGCGGGTCTCCCCGTGAGCGAGGCAACGGGCAGTATGGTCGTTGACATCGGCGGCGGAACAGCGGAGGTGGCGGTTATCTCTTTGGGCGACGTGGTCACATCCCGCTCTGCAAGGGTGGCGGGAGATACATTCGACGAGTCCATAATCACTTATATCAAGAAAAAATACAATCTGCTCATCGGCGAACGTACGGCGGAGGACATAAAGATACGCATAGGCTCCGCATATCCATATGAGGGCGAGGGCGCCATGGATATCAAGGGACGCAACCTTATGGACGGTCTGCCCAAACACGTTGAGATCACCGCGGAGGAGATCCGCGGAGCTTTGGCGGATACCGTAAATCAGATCCTTGACGCCATCAGAGCTACTCTTGAAAAGACGCCGCCGGAGCTTGCTGCGGATATCATTGACCACGGCATTACCCTTACCGGAGGCGGAGCGCTGCTCAGAGGGCTTGATAAGCTTATAGCTGTGGAAACAAAGATCCCGGTCGTTGTCGCTCAGAATCCGCTGGACTGTGTTGTTGACGGCACAGGTATCTGTCTGGAAAGCGACACTTTGAGCAAGCTCAGCAGCAGGAAGCTTAGCTGATCCGTTGATATAAAAACACCCCAATGGGTTTGGAGATATTTTAATGCGAAGCTTAGTTAAGAGCATAGGATTTAAAATATTTGCTGTTGTTATGGCGGCGCTGGTTTTCGGCGCCGTTTTGGCGACGGCTACCCACAAGTACACTTCACCCGTGACATCTGTAATAAGCTTTGTTTTCAGCCCGGTACAGAGGCTGTCGGCCTTCTTCGCCGACAAACTTGCGGAAAGCGAGATATATTTTAAATCTTCGGCAAGCATGGCAAAGCGGGTATCCGAGCTTGAAAGTCAGCTGGCGGATGCAAGGGGTCAGCTTGTGGAATATGAGGACGCGAAGAATAAACTTTCACTTTATGAGGAGTTCCTTGAGCTGAAAAAAGAACACAGCGACTATAAATTTGAATCCTGCTCCATAATTTCAAGGGACGCAGCGGATCTGTTCGGTTCCTTTGTGCTCAACAAAGGCGAGATGCACGGTATCAAGGTGAACGATCCGGTCATATACGGGAAATATCTGGTGGGGCTCGTGGTCTCCGTGAGCAAGACCCAGTGTACCGTCAGGACCATTTTAAATCCCGACGTCAACGTCAGCGCCTATGATATAAGGACAGGTGAATCGGGCTTTGTCGCCACCACCCCGGAGCTTTCCCGCAAGGGGCTTTGCAGGCTGCCCGGACTTGACCGTACCACCGCCATATCACAGGGAGGGCTTGTCTGCACCTCAGGCGTGGGCGGCATCTATCCCCGTGATCTCATAATAGGTCAGGTGACCGGCATTGAAAACGACAATGAAAACATATCCTCATATGCCGTTATAGAGCCTTCGGTTCGTTTCAGCGAGCTTAAGGATGTCTTTGTGCTGACATATTTTTACGGGCAGGAAGGTACAGCCGGTGACGGACAATGAATTATTTGATCGAGAATAAAAACACAATAATACGCAGGGTGATCTTTGTGTTTATCCTGCTTGCGGCGGCGGCTCTGCAGGGGACAAAGGGACTGTTCCCGACTCCGGGAAACATCGGGGTTTTTCTGATTATCCCCGCGGCTGTGAGCATAGCCATGTTTGAACGTGAAGTCGCTGGACTGCTTTTCGGCGCCTTTGCCGGAGCTTTGTGGGACACTTATGTGACCGGTTTCGGGTTCAACGCCATGTTCCTGACTATCGTCACCTTCGGAGCGGGAGTGCTTATCCACTACCTTATGCGCAACAATCTTTCCACCGCAATGCTTATGTGTTCTCTTTCTATGCTTCTGTACATCCTGCTTTACTGGCTGTTCAATTATGTTTTTAAGGGCTACGGGACTGCCATGCAGGTACTGCTTAAATATTATTTGCCCACGTTCCTTTATTCTTTGGTATTTATTCCGGTGATATATTTGATGGTGCGGACGGTAATGAAAAAATTCAGATAGATAAAAAATTACGATTGGCAGGGTGTTGACCTTACCAATCGTATTTTGTTAACTGACCTTTACATTTAAGCTCAGGGAAATTCCACTGTCTGAGCACCTCATATACGCCTATGGCGACGGAATTTGAGAGGTTAAGGCTCCGGGCGTCGTTTATCATTGGTATCCTTACACAGCTGGAAGGGTTGTTATGAAGCAGCTCTTCCGGCAATCCTTTTGTTTCCTTGCCGAAAACAAGATACGCGCCGTCAGGGTACTCAATATCGGAGTATATATTCTGCGCCTTGGTTGAAAAATAAAAGAACGGGCCGCTGTTCTTTTCAAAGAAATCATCCAGACTTTTATAATATGTAATGTCCAGCAGGTACCAGTAATCAAGTCCTGCCCGCTTGAGCTTGGCGTCGTCCACCTTGAAGCCCATGGGTTCCACCAGATGCAGTGAGGCTCCGGTGGCGGCGCAGGTGCGGGCGATGTTGCCTGTGTTCTGGGGTATTTCCGGTTCAACGAGCACAATGTTAAGTGAGGGCTTTCTGACCTCAGAATTATTTTCCATATAAATCAGTATTCACCAGCTTATTTTTCGGATATTTCAGGGTAAAATAGTAAAAACAGCAACAGGAGGTTTAAGCTTTTATGCAAAAGAATAAAACGTCTTCAATAATGAAGGGCGTAGGTCTTGGCATGGCAATGGGCGGAGCGATAGGAGCAATGGAAATTCTTATCATGGGACAGAATTCCGCGGGAAAGTCCGTCAAGAAAAATATGTCAAAGGCAATGAGAGCGGTGGGGGATATGATAGGAAATCTCACCGACATGGTGAAATAACTCAGTTGTACAAGCCCATAGCCTTATCTATTTCGCCGCCGACAATAAGCTCGGCGGCTTTGCACGCTTCGTCAACGGCGCCGCGAAGCTGTATAAGCTCCTGCTTTGAAAATGGGGAGAGTACCCAGTCCGCAAGGTCGGCGTCGGGATGCGGCTTTTCTCCCACGCCTAATTTTATGCGCGGGAATTCCTCGTCCTTAAGGTGGGCGGTGATGCTTTTTATCCCGTTATGACCGCCGCTGCTGCCCTTGCGGCGTATACGAAGCTTGCCGCAGGGAAGGGACACGTCGTCGAAAATAACGATCACATTCTGCGGGGGGATGCCGTATCTTGTTACAGCCTCTTTGACAGCCTCTCCGCTGTTGTTCATGTAGGTCTGAGGTTTCATGATAAGACACCTGTGACCGTTTACCTTAGCCTCTCCGTAGACGGATTTAAAACCTATTTTTTTTATCTTTGCGTTTACATATTCGGCAAACACGTCAATGAACAGAAAACCGGAATTGTGCCGGGTGAATTCATATTTCTTTCCGGGATTGCCTAAACCGACAATGAGAAATTCCGGCTTGTTGTTGTCATTGAATTGCTTTTTTCTGATACCAAACATAAAAACCAAGTCCTGTTAAAGTAAATTTTTAATGCACTCCACAGCGCTCTCAAGCTCAGGCATTTCAATAAGCTCCACAGCGCCCTTGTCCACAAGAGAGGCTGTATTGCTCCTGACGGGAAGCTTTGCAAGAACAGGCACATTAAGCTCCTCGGCGACCTGATCGATCTTGCTTTCACCGAAGATGTTTACCTTTTTGCCGCAGTCGGGGCACTCAAAATAGCTCATGTTTTCCACAAGACCCAGCACGGGGATATTCATCATCGCCGCCATGTTATAGGCCTTTTTGACGATCATATTTACCAGATCCTGAGGGGTGGTGACTATGATTATGCCGTCGACCGGTAAGCTCTGGAAAACCGTGAGGGGAACGTCGCCTGTTCCGGGAGGCATATCTACGAACATGAAATCAACCGTGTCCCAGACTACCTCCTGCCAGAACTGCTGAATGACCCCGGATATAACCGGACCTCTCCAGACAACGGGCTGATCCTCTTTTTCCAGCAAAAGGTTTACGGACATCACTTTTATACCCGTCCTTGTCTCCTCCGGAAGCAGGCCCAGGTCGTTTGCCTGCGCCTTGTTCTTGAGCCCAAAGGTCTTTGGAATGGATGGACCTGTAACGTCCGCGTCAAGTATGGCGGTGGAAAAGCCTCTTGTCTGCATTGCCGTGGCAAGCAGTGAGGTCACAAGTGATTTGCCCACGCCGCCTTTACCGCTGACCACGCCGATCACTTTTTTTATATCGCTGAATTCGCCGGCGGGGATGTGCATATCCTGTTTTCTGTCGCCGCAGTTCGCGGAACAGCTTGAACAATTACCTGAACATTCTGACATAATAAAACTCCGTTCTGTTATTATTTTTAATCAAAGACCCCTGCGCTTTACGCAGTTTTCAAGGGATATAGCAGTATATATACCTTCGTCGAAAAGCTCGCAGATCTTTTTGTATTCCTCCAGAGGAAGGGTCTCAAGAGTTAGACCTTTCTGTATGCACAGGGCGACTATTTCACCTGTCGCCTTATAAGCGTCCCTGAATGCAAGCCCCTTGCCCACAAGATAGTCGGCGCAGTCTGTGGCGTTGATAAAGCCTCCGGCTGCCGCTTTGCGCATATTTGCGGGCAATACGGTCATTGTGTCGATCATAGGAATGAAAGCGGTGAGACACATTTTCACCGTATCAAAGGCGTCAAAGATGGCGTCCTTGTCCTCCTGCATATCTTTATTATAGGCTAAAGGCAGACCTTTCATAACAGTGAGCAGTCCTATAAGGTCGCCGAAAACTCTGCCAGACTTGCCTCTGACAAGCTCCGCAATATCGGGATTCTTCTTTTGAGGCATGATGCTTGAACCGGTAGAAAACGCGTCGTCAAGCTCAACGAATTTGAATTCCCACGAGCACCACAGGATCAATTCCTCGCAGAAGCGGGAAAGATGCACCATGATTATGGACAGTACGCAGGCAAGCTCAATGCAGAAATCCCTGTCTGACACACCGTCCAGTGTACTCTTTGAGTAACCGTCAAAACCCAGAGCGGAAGCGGTTGCTGCCCTGTCTATGGGATAGCCGGTACCTGCAAGGGCGCCGCTGCCGAGGGGGGAGATGTTCATCCTCTTTTTCGCGTCTTCAAGACGGTCAAGGTCGCGCTTGAACATCTCGGTGTACGCCAGCAGGTGTGTGGCAAATGTTATGGGCTGAGCCCGCTGCATATGGGTGTATCCGGGCATGACAACGTTCGGGTACTCTTTGCTCTTTTTGTCAAGAACACAGAGAAGCTCATTGAGCTGCGCGGTGAGCTTTTCGCATTCCCCCCGCAGGGTGAGCCTTATGTCAAGAGCTACCTGATCGTTTCTGCTCCTGCCGGTGTGCAGGCGTTTGCCCGCGTCGCCGATACGCTGAGTGAGGGTGGATTCAATGAAAGTATGGATATCCTCAGCGTCCGGGTCGATGGTCATGGTGCCGTCGATGAGTTCTTGCTTTATTTTTTCCAGTTCGCTTACGATCTTTTCGCAGTCTTCTGCGCTGATTATTCCCTGTTTGCCCAGCATTGATGCGTGGGCTATGGAACCGTCGATATCCTCACGGAACATACGGCTGTCGGTTGCTATTGACGAATTGAAATCGTTTGTTTTCTTATCCGCTTCTTTTGAAAAACGACCTGCCCAAAGCTTCATAACACTTAAGCTCCTTCAGAATTAAAATGCGCACATTGCCGTTCACACATTTTTACAGTGCAAACGGCAAGTAGATATTGATGTTTAAAATTACTTATTTTTGCGCTCGGCTTCAAGTATGGCTCTGACCTTGATGGGCAGACCGAAGAGATTGATGAATCCTGCCGAATCCTTCTGGTTATATACCTCGTCAGCGTCAAATGTGGCGAAGGCTTCGCTGTAGAGAGAATAGGGGGATGTGATGCCGGCGTTTATTATGTTGCCCTTGTAGAGCTTGAGCTTTACGTCGCCTGTGACAGTTTCCTGCGTCTTGTCCACAAACGCCGCAAGTGACTCCCGCAGGGGGGTGAACCACTGACCGAAATACACAAGCTCCGCGTACTTCTGAGCCACAAGTGACTTGTAGTGCTGAGTGTCCCTGTCAAGGGTGATGGTCTCCAACACCTCGTGGGCGCGGTAAAGGATAGCTCCGCCGGGATTTTCGTAAACGCCTCTGGACTTCATGCCCACAAGACGGTTCTCTACCAAATCGTTTATACCTATGCCGTTCTTGCCACCCAAATCGTTAAGGGTGGTGACGATCTCCACCGGAGACATCTTCTTGCCGTCTATGGCGACGGGCTCGCCCTTTTCAAAGCTTATGGTAACGTAGGTGGGCTTATCCGGAGCCTGCTCGGGGGAAACGCCCATCTCAAGGAAACCGGGCTTGTTGTACTGAGGCTCGTTGGCGGGATCTTCAAGATCCAGACCCTCATGGGACAGATGCCACAGATTCTTATCTTTGGAATAGTTTGTTTCACGGTTTATCTTAAGGGGGATATTCCTTGCCTCGGCAAATTCTATTTCCTCTTCACGGGACTTGATATCCCATATGCGCCAGGGAGCGATTATGGTCATTTCGGGGGCAAACGCCTTGATGGTAAGCTCGAATCTGACCTGATCGTTACCCTTGCCCGTACAGCCGTGACAGATGGCGTCCGCGCCTTCCGCCTTTGCGATCTCAACTATTCTCTTGGCTATTATGGGGCGGGCAAAGGAGGTGCCCAAAAGATATTCGCCCTCGTACACCGCGCCTGCCTTAAGGGTTGGGAAGATGTAATCCTTTACAAAGTCGGCTTTCAAGTCCTCGATATAAAGCTTTGAAGCGCCGGTCTTGATGGCTTTTTCCTCCAGACCGTCAAGCTCTGTACCCTGACCAACATCACCGGAAACCGCGATGACCTCGCAGTTGTCATAGTTTTCCTTGAGCCAGGGGATAATTATGGACGTGTCGAGTCCGCCGGAATAAGCAAGAACAACTTTTTTGATCTTTTTCATTTATATTATCTCCGTTCAGGGCAAAGCCCGTATTTGAATTACGAGTAGATTATACACCAAATATGCATAAAATCAATAGTTTTTAGATAAATATTCATTATTTATCCCTTTTACACAAGCTATAATGAATAAAAAACGGGATTTTGGTTATTTCAGCAAAAGGCCTACCTTTTTCATTACCTTGTTGAGAGTTTTTCCCGAAACATAGTTGGCGGCCTCCGCGCCCTTTGCGGCGCATTCCTTAAGATATGCCGCATCGTTAACTATTTTGTTGTATTTTTCCTGTACTGGTTTAAGGTTTGAGATCACAGCTTCGGCAACGGCGAGTTTGAATTCTCCGTAGCCCTTGCCGTCAAACTCCCGTTCAATGGCGTCAAAGTCGGAACCTGTGCAGCAGGAATAGATCGACATAAGGTTGTTTATACCGTCCTTGCCGTCGGCGTAACGAACTACCGCCTCGGAATCCGTGACGGCGCTTTTGAATTTCTTTACTATCATATCCGGAGTGTCCAGCATGGAGACCGACGCCTTGGGATTGGGATCGGATTTTGACATCTTCTGAGCGGGATCCTGAAGGGACATGATCCTGCTGCCGGATTTGCCGATGAGGGGTTCTGGAACGGCAAATGTGTTCCCGTATATACCGTTGAATCTCTCGGCTATATCCCGGGTGATCTCAAGGTGCTGTTTCTGATCCGCACCTACGGGCACGAAATTTGTCTGATAGAGGAGGATATCCGCCGCCATAAGGGTGGGGTAGGCGAACAGCCCTATGTTTATATTGTCGGCGTGCTTCTGGGATTTCTCCTTGAACTGGGTCATTCTTGAGGCTTCGCCGAACTGGGTGTAGCAGTTGAGTATCCATGAAAGCTCCGCGTGGGCGGGAACATGGCTCTGAATAAAAATTATATTCTTTTCCGGCTTAAGGTCAAGGGAGAGCAGAAGAGCAAACATCTCTTTTGTCTGCTTGCGAAGCATTGCCGGTTCGTTGCGTACGGTTATGGCGTGCAGGTCTGCCACGGCAAAGAGACAGTCGTAGTCCTCCGCCATGTTCGACCAGTTTTTAAATGCGCCGAAGTAGTTGCCTATAGTGGGGACTGAGGTGGGCTGTATCGCGCTGAACACCACCGGCTTGCGCTGGGGTGCCGCTGTGTTGTTGTTTTCCATATAGTAATACTCCTTATTTGTATTGCTTAGAAAGCTCTCCGAGGATCTTTAAGCCTTTGACTATCTGATCGTCGCCGGGGGTGGAGAAGTTGAGGCGGATGGCGTTGGTCTTATCCGTCGGCTCAACCATGAACGCCGTTCCGGGAACCACGGCGACCTTGTTTTCCACAGCCTTTTTGCAGAAGTCCAGCATATCTACGTTTTCCGGCAGATCGCACCATATGAACAGACCGCCCTGGGGCCGGACGTATGAGCAGAAGCTGCCCAGATCACTGTCTATGCAGTCGCACATAAGGTTCAGCTTACGGCGGTAAATGCCGCGGATCTTTTCAATATGAGCCTCAAAATCATAGCCCTCCATCCAGGCGTCAACAAGAAGCTGACTGAAAATGGTGGTATGCACGTCGCTGGTCTGCTTGCCAACGGTCATTTTTGCTATAAGCTGTGAGGGAGCTATGGTATAACCCACACGGATGCCGGGAGCCAGGATCTTTGAAAATGAACCGGCGTATATAACTCTGCCTTCCTCGTCAAGACTCTTGATGGCGGGGATATGTTCTCCGGCAACACGAAGGTCGCCGTAGGGGTTGTCCTCAATAATTATCACATCGTACTTGCAGGCAAGGTCATATAATTTCCTGCGTTTTTCAAAGGACATCGTAGCGCCGGAGGGATTCTGAAAATTGGGTATTGTATAGATGAAACGCGCCTTGGGTTCCTCTTTTAGCACTGTTTCCAGCTTTTCCACGTTCATGCCGTCGGCCTCCACATCAACGCCCCTGAGCCTTACGTTGTATGAACGGAAGCAGTTGAGTGAGCCTATGAATGAGGGCGTCTCCGCGATGACTACGTCGCCTTCGTTGCACAGTACCTTTGTGCTCAGATCCATGACCTGCTGTGCGCCGCTGGTGATTATTATGCTGTCAAAATCCCTGCCTATGTTGTGCTTTGCCTTCATATATTCCGCGATGCGGTTCCTCAGAGGAAGATAACCCTCGGTAACTCCGTACTGAAGAGCGTCAATGGGACGGTTCGCAAAAATATCCGCCGCTATCTCCCGCACCTCCGCCACGGGAAAGGCGTCCGGTGCCGGGTTGCCCGCCGCAAGAGGGATGACCTCCGGGTTCGAGGTGGCCTTGAGTATCTCTCTGATAGCAGAGGGCTGAAGGCTCGCTATCCTGTCTGAAAATCTGTATTCCATAGTTATCAGTCCTTGTTGTTTATTTAATAATTAAATATTGTATAATAATACTTGTTATTTGTAAACCTTTGCGGGGGATATGTTCTCCGGAATTATTTCAGATATTTGTCCGCATAGCTGAAGAAAAGCTCCATTATTTTTGCCATGGAATCCTTATCCTCACAGCCGTGACCGGAATTCGGGAAAGAGACAAAGGTGTGCTCCACGTTGAACTGAGTAAGCTTCGCGTCAAGGTCAACGGCGTTCTGGTAAGGAACAATCTCATCCTGTTCACCATGACCGAAGACCGTGGGGACTGTGTCTTTGTCAACAAAATTTATCGGTGAATATTTCTTAAGAGCGGGTCTCGCGGCATCAAAATCAACCATTGATATTTCATAGTCAACGCCGTCGCTGATTATGCCGCGGAAAAATTCTCCTCCCACAGCCTGTGAGATACTGTTTTCATCGGAGTAATAAAATTCATGTTCAAGGTCGGCGGGTCCGCACAGCTCAACCACACAGACAGGCTCAATGGGAGCGGAGTCCTTTCTTGTGTAGGCGTACAGCAGGGAAAGGTGACCTCCCGCGGATATGCCTGTGAGCAGCGCTTTGTCAAAATTGACGCCGTATTCTGCCCCCTTTGCCTTGATGGCGGCAAGTGCCGAGGAGATATCGTCCATCAGGTCGGCATAGTTTACCGAATCGGAAACGTATCTGTAATTTACGGCAGCGGCGGCAAAGCCGTTATGTTCGCTTACCTGCATAAGGTTGGCGGTGTAGGAATCCTTGCTGCCGCCTACCCAACCGCCTCCGTGTATGCAGAGGATGAGTCCCGTGCTGCCCGAGGCATTTTTGGGGATCACAAGGTCGTAGGTCTGACGTTTGTTTTTAGCCTCTGTGTAATATTCGTCAAGAAATATCCTGTTGTGGGGATAGTATTTTATATATCCCGCGAAAAGGATGTTGAAGAATGAAACTATAGCCATAAAAAACGCGCCTATTCTTTTAAAAAACATAATCTCTACTCCTTACTTATAAAATAAGACCATTTTCTATAATTTTACAACAATCGGCAATATTATGTCAATAAAAATATTCCGGGATAAGTTAAGCCGCCGCGGCGGGAAAAGCTTCCCGGAACACGGCGGTTTGAACTGAAATATTATTTCAATATAAGAATTATTTGCAGAGCCTGGCATATGCCTTTATCAGCGTCAGCAACGAAAGCAGCGACGTGACTGCCACCGATATTATGTCAAGCGCCTTTACGCATTTGTGTATTTTTATCGAACAGTTCAAAATTTTCAAATACCGTGTCATAAAATGTCTGTCACCTCGTCAGCAATACGCCGTGGGCAACGGCGGGAATGCTTGAACCCTGAAGGGTGGAAACCGCGGAAAGCAGAGCGCCGGTACCCACAAACAAAACCTTATTGAGTTCACCCGAATTTATCCGTCTGAGAATGTGGGAACACACCACACAGGCGCTGCAGCCGCAGCCGGAGGCGCCGGAATTGACATCCTGCCTGTCAAGATCGTAGAGCATAAGTCCGCAGTCCGCGTGAACGCGGCTTATGTCGGTATTTTCCTGCTTCTCCATCATCTCCAGAAGCAGTTCCGAGCCCACCGCGCCCAGATCTCCCGTGAGTATCATGTCGTAATCGTCGGGAGCCGTGCCGGTATCCCTGAGAAAATCTATTATGGTGGAGCAGGCGGCTGGAGCCATTGCGGCGCCCATGTTGCTGCTGTCGGTAATGCCCAAGTCCTGTATCCTGCCGATTATCGCGGCGGATATCTTCACCCCGGCGCCGGAATCTCTTATCACCGCGGCGCCTGCCGCCGTGGCTGTCCTCTGAGCGCTGGGCGGACACTGACCGCCGTATTCAAGTGGCATACGAAACTGCTTTTCCGCAGAACAGAAATGAGAGGAGGTGGAGGCTATAGCTGTCCTTGTGACTCCGTTGTCGGTGAGCATTCCCGCCATTGCCATGGACAGAGCCATGGTGGAGCAGGCTCCGTAAAGCCCGGCAAAGGGGATGCCCATGTCTCTTATCCCGAAGCTGGTGCCGATACATTGATTCAAAAGATCGCCGGCAAAGATCATGTCCACGTCTCCGAAGGATATGCCTGCGGAGGAAACGGCGCGGATGATCGCCTCCCTGTGCATGGCGCTTTCCGCCTTTTCCCAGCTGTCCTTGCCCATGGTGGTGTCTTCAAATATCTTATCAAATTCATCAGCCAGGGGGCCTTCGCCCTCCTTTTTTCCCACCACCGCGGCGTAACCCGTTATCACCGGCTGTGAAGGCAGAATAACGGTATATCTTCCCTGTCTTTGAGAAATAACGATCACCTCATGCTAAGATAATATATAATGCCGTACAGCACTCCCGCGGCGCTGCTGTAAACTATCACAGGTCCGGCTATTTTAAACATATTCGCGCCGGTGCCGAGGATGTGTCCCTCGGTCTTGAACTCCATTGCAGGGGAGACCACAGCGTTCGCAAAGCCGGTGATTGGCACAATGGTGCCCGCTCCTGCGTGACGGGCTATCTTGTCAAAAACGCCTGTGGCGGTGAGTATTGCGGTAATAACTATTACCGTGACTGGCACCAGAGCGCGAACGCCCTCCTCGCTGATCTTCAGATATTCATAAAGCATTGATAACCCCTCGGATATGGCGCAGATCAGACCTCCGATGCAAAACGCTTTTATTGAATTGACCGCTTTTGGCGACGGGGGTGACGCCGCCTTTGCCATTTTGCCGTATTCCTTACCGGTCATGTGATCCATGTCCTTTCCTGAAATTTCAACGTTATTTTGTCCCGGATAGAGCTGAAATATTACAAAAACGGAACTGTTCACAAAATATATGTTGCTTTTTATGGGGCATATATAGTAAAATCGAAATTGAAAGGAGATGGTCTCATGTCCCATTTGATAGAGGTAGAGGATGTTTATAAGATATACAATCCCGGGGAAAACGAAGTACACGCTCTTGACGGCGTTTCGCTCACAGTGGACAGGGGAGAGTTTGTGGCGATAGTCGGACACTCAGGTTCGGGAAAGTCAACACTGATGAATATGCTCGGTCTGCTGGATGTGCCCACAAGCGGCAGATACTGCCTTGACGGGATAGACGTTTCCTCAATGAGCGACGATGAACTTTCCGAGATACGCAACAAGCAGATAGGCTTTATTTTTCAGGGCTTTAATCTTATACCCAGTCTGACGGCAAAGGACAACGTGGAGCTTCCGCTGATATACCGCGGTATGCGCCGGGAGGAGAGAAACAAGCTTTCCGCCGAGGCGCTGGAGCGGGTAGGGCTTGAAAAAAGGATGCTGCATCTGCCTTCTCAGATGTCGGGAGGTCAGCAGCAGAGGGTCGCCATAGCGAGGGCGTTGGCGGCAAAGCCTCCCGTGATACTTGCGGACGAACCCACGGGAAACCTTGATTCCCATTCGGGGGAGGAGGTCATGAAGATCCTGCGCGAGCTCAACGAGGAGGGCAGAACGATCATACTTATAACGCACGACAACGATATTGCCGCTACCGCGAAACGGGTCATCCGTATCCACGACGGTAAGATCATAGAAGATCATATAAACGAATAAAACACACAAAAAATACCCGGTCTTGTATTTACACAAGACCGGGATATTCTATGTGATTTTTTGTTTTATGACTGTGACACTTCGGCGCTCAGGGTACCGCAGTCAAACAGAAGCTGGACGTCTATGTCGTCTATAACTCCGTCATGGGTGGCGTCGGCGGCAAGCCGCTCGCATTCCGAAAGACCGGAGGGCGTGAGCATACTGCAGACGATCAGGTTTACAAAGAAGGCGTCGTTGCCGTCGATGTATCCGTCACCGTCAATGTCGCCGAAGATCAGGATCTCAGAACTGTCAATGATCTCGTTGTTGTCGTTTTTAAGAACGATCCTGCATCCGGTGCCGATGATATCCGAACCGTTGAGCGGCTGACCGTCTCTGCCGACAACGGAAACATTGACCTCGGAATAGTATTTGGTCACCTGGTCGACTCTGAGCATATCCGTGTCAAATCCGGAGGAACGTCTTGTCTCACTGTCGATAACTATATCGGACAGATCGGACATAAGGGTGAGCAGACCGCTGTCAAGCAGTACGTAAAGAATACTGTTCTGTATCGCAAAATTGTACGCGGTGGAGTACTTGTAGCAGCGTATCGTAAGACCCGCCATATGATTATCGGCAAAGGATTGGGGGATAGAGGTCACTGTCTTCGGAATGGTGATATTCACAAGGTAAGGACAGCCGTAGAAAGCGAACTCCGATATTGCCCTTGTTGAATTTTTGATGTTGTATATGGTAGCGTCCTTGGCGGGAGGATAACATACCAGGGTCTCATAACCCGCTGTGTACAGAACACCGTTGTCGGTTACAAAGTTTTCATTATTATTGCTTACATTGAACGAGGAGATCAATGTGCATCCGCGGAACACGGAGTAACCTATGGCGTTCAAGCCGCTGCCAAGGGAAACATAGCTGAGCTTTGAACAGTCGTGGAAGGCATAGCTCTCAATTGCGGTCACACTGTTGGGAATGGTAATTGAAGTAAGCTCACCGCAGCCGTAAAAGCTGTAGGATGAAATGACATTGAGTCCGTTGCGGAAGGTCACGCTGCTGAGATTTGTACAGCTGTAGAATGCGCGGGACTCTATCGTCTTGACCGAGGCGGGAATAATAACGCTCTGTATCACAAGGTTACGCTCAAAGGCGCCGTTTCCTATGGTGGATACGGTCTTGCCTTCGTATACCGAAGGTATGACAACGTCGGGTTCTGTTCCGTTATAGGCTGTGATAGTGATAGTCCCGTCAGAGTTTGCTTTGTAGTAAAAGTCGGGGAGAAGCACGTTAAGCTTTAGTGAGGCGGTTCTGCCGTTATAGGTGAAAATAACTGTCTTTACACCCTCGATATTTGAATCAAATCCGCTTACAAAGCAGTCGTTTGCGTCGATGACCGAGGTGGTGGCGTTGCTGTAGCTTGCCGTTATCACTATACCGGTGAGGTCAAGCTCTTCACCGATACGGTACGAAGTTTTTGCGGGAGGCGTAGTGACCGCGATGCTCATAAGCGTTACGTTGTCCATGAGAATGTAGTCGATCATATTTGTTCTTGCAAGGTTATGCGCGGCGCTGAACTCCATACAGTAGATCACCACATTGGGGCTTTGCTCAAAGACGTATGAATTGCCGAAGCCGGTGGTTTCCGCAGGTATCACCGTTTTGCCCAGAGCGGGGCAGAGAGCGAACGCGCCTGCTCCGATCGTGTTGACGGATGACGGTACGGTTACCTGGGTAACGGTTTTGCACCCGGTGAAGGCGTGGTCGCCTATGGCGATGACCGGCATGGAATCGATGGTTTCCGGTATGCTCACGTTGCCGCCCAGACCGTTATACTTGACTATTGTTACGTTCCCGTTAAGCGTTGTGTAGGAAAATTCGGAATTGGAATCCAGAAGACTGTACATGACAGATTCCGCGATACAGTAGCTGTGAGCTGAGGAGTTTTCATAACAGTAGACAGTTACCTTCGGGCTGTTGGAAAATACGGCGGAATCTATAGTTGTGATGTTGGTATCAAGAAGCACTGACATAAGGCCTCCGCAGTTTGCGAAGGTGTAGGATTCCAGCCCGGTCATACCGTAGGGGATAGTTACGCTTTCAAGCTTTGAACAGCCGTTGAAGGCGGATAAGCCAATGGATACGAGGCTTTCCGGCAATATGATATATTTCAGACTTGAGCATTGGCTGAAGGCATATGAATTTATGTGCTTGAGTCCTTCTGAAAACGTTACGTTGAACAGGGACGTACACTGATAGAACGCGTCAGAACCGATGGTCTCAACGCTGGACGGGATCTTTATTTCCACAAGATCGGCGCAGTAGGAAAATGCGTTGTCCTCGATAACTTCGATGCCGTTTGAAATGAGAACGGAGGTTATAGTGGTGCACCTGTCAAAGGCGGAGTCGCCGATGGCGCGGACCCGATAGCCGTCAATGACCGCCGGTATGGTTATACTGCCGCCGCTGCCCGTGTATCCGGTCACGGTAGCCTTATTATCGCTTACGGTGTAGGTGAACTCAGTGACCGCAAGGGGTTCCTCTATGCTTACGGTAAACTGAGCGGTGCAGCCCTCATAGGCCAATGTTACCGTGGATGAGCCGGGTCGGGAAGAATCAAAGCCGCTGACTGTGTAGCCGGTGATGACCTCTAAGGTCGAATCAGGATAAACAGCCGCCACACTTATTCCGGTAAGATCGAGAGCTTCACCGACAATGTAGCTCATCTTTGACGGATTTACAAGGATCGAGATCGAAACGGGATCCTGAGCCTCAAGCACTGAATATTTTATCTTATGTTCCAGGGCAAAGGTGTAGGCGGTGGTGTTGATGTAGCAATATATCGTAAGATTACTGCCTGTAAATGCCTCGGGGTGGATAGCGGTAACGTTGCGGGATATCTGTATATCCAACAGCTTGCTGTTGTTGAAGGCTCCGATACCTATGGTACGCACGCTTGAAGGCACGGTAAACTGGAGGCTCGTTCTTCCGGAGGGATAGCAGACGAGGACGCTCTGGTTATTGCTGTACAGTACTCCGTTAAGACTGGAGTAACCTGTGTTTTCGGAGTCAACATTTATGTTGGTGAGCTTTGTGCAGTTCAAAAACGCATAGTTGCCTATGGACGAAACGCCCTTGCCCACTGTTATATTCGCAAGGTTAGTACAGTTATAAAATGCGTAGGCACCCAGGGATTCAACGCTGTCCGGCAGGGCGATTGAGGTAAGTCCGTAGCAGTTATAAAAAGCGTAGTTTCCGATGCTTTTGAGCCCTTCCGCAAAAGTGACCGATTCAAGTCCGTAGCAGCCGTAGAAGGCGTCTTTGCCTATGGTCAGCACGCTTTCGGGGATAGATATCGACGTGAGGTTCGAACAGAGCCTGAATGCGCTCTCACCGATATTGACAAGCCCTGAATTGAGCTTTATGCCGACTATAGTACTGTTGCCTGAAAACGCGGAATCTCCTATGCTTGTAACAGGGTAATTGTCTATTGCCGCCGGCAGGGTTATGCTGCCGCCGCTGCCGGTGTATCCGGTGATCTCGGCGTGAAGTCCGTCATCAATGAGAACATATGTAAAAACAGTGTTTTCGGGTTCTGAAATAGTGACCGTGAAGGTGTCTGAATAACCCTTGTAGGTGACGGTGACCGTTTTTTCTCCAACACGGGCGGATGAAAAACCGGAGCTTGAATAATCGGTAACCGGAATGTGTGTGCCGTCGGTATATTCAGCCTCAAGGATAAGACCGCGGAGGTCAAGCTCGTCCCCGGTAAGGTACATGAGTTTTGCGGGGAGCTGCGATATGCTCACACCGTTCAACGTGGCTATGAACTCAAAGGGTAAAGCCTTTGTTTGCGCATAGATATGGGCGGCGGAGTACTGATAACATCTTATCGTAAGATCATCACAGCCGGATATGGCGTTGTCGGCAATATCATTGCAGGTGTTTCCTATGCTCAGAGATGTGAGCGATGTGCAGTTGTAAAAGGCATGATCGGAGATGGATGTTATTTCACTGCCTACAGTGTATGCGGAGGCGTTTCTGCAGGGAGGATAGCACAGCAGCTGAGTGCCGTCTTTGCTTGTAAGTACGCCGTCGCTTGAGGCAAATACAAGATTGTCCGCGCTGACATTTATGTTCCCTATGCCGCTGCCCGCAAAGGTGAATTTGTCAAGCTCTCTGACAGAGGCGGGAATGGTAACAGAGCTGAGATTTGAACAGCCGTCAAAGGCGTAAGCACCTATCGAGGTGATCGATGCGGGAATAGATACGCCGGTTATATTGCCGCAGTTTTCAAAAACTCTGTCCCCGAGTTTGGTAACGGTGTAGCTGCCGATCTTTTCCGGAATATTTACCACTGTGCTGTTTCCTGCATAGCCGGTCAATATAACGGAATTGTCTTTGTCCACGGTGTAGAAAAATTCAATTATTCTTATTGCAAGCTGGGTCGACATCCCTTCATATGAAAACGTTATCGTAACGTTTCCGGGGACAGCGGAGGAGAAGCCGGTGATATCATAATCGGTGACATTTCTTGTTGTTCCGTCGTCATAGCTTGCGGTGAGTATCATACCCCATGAGTCGAAGCCTTCGCCGATGGTATATATCATTTTTTCGGGATATGTGGTTACGGTGAGAGCGGTTATCTTGCGCAGAACAGATACGTTGAGCTTGTTTTCAACTGCATAGGTATAGGCAAATGTGTTCTGATGGCAGTAGATCGTTATGCTGTCTGTTTTTGAAAAAGCCTGCCTGCCTATGGATGTCACGGAATCGGGAATAACGATCTCGGAAAGAGCGGAGCAAAGATAAAACGCGCCGTTGCCGATCGCCTCAAGTCCGTCGTTAAGGACAACGTTTGTAAGAGAAGTACATTCTTTAAAAGCGGAGCTGCCTATGGAAATAAGATTGTTCGGCATATAAACATTATTGAGCTTGTAGCAGGTGGAAAAAGCGTCGGAGTTTATTATGGTCACGTTCTCTCCGAAGGCTACGCTCTCCAGCTTTTTGCAGTAGAGGAAAGCGCAGCTGGGGATCTCGGTAATGCCATTGCCTATCTGTACCGTGACAAGATTTTCGCACCAATAAAAAGCGTAGTCTCCCAATGAAGTGATGTTGTCGCCTATGACAAGTCCGGTTATGACCTCGCACCACTGGAAGGCGCGCTCACCTATTGCGGTGACGGGATAGCCGCCCAGTCTTTCGGGTATGGTAAGCGTACCGATCATTATCGGTTCGTCGTCGCTGTCATAAAGGCAGGTATATTCGGTTATCGTTGCCTTGCCGTCGGACACGGTGTAAGTGTATTGCCCGGAGGTAAGCGCGCTGACGCCTACCCGGGTGAAGGGAACAGCCCCCAAGAATACGGATAGCGCCAAAAGAAGAGATAATATAGTACGTATGCTTTTTTTCATAACAAACATACCCTTTCATGCATTATGAGTGATTTTGAATACACCTATGTAATTATAAGTATAACACATATAATACTGTTTTTGCAATATAAAATATAAACAACTATTTTTATTTATTTTTTAATCTTGATTATTTTAATTATAAATGCTAAAATATAATTTATATTCAGAATGCCCCAGTGTTTCTTTGAGAGGATGATAATGTTGGCTTACAAAAAATGGACGGTTGCCAGAACAGATAAAGAATATGCCGCGTCTGTTTCACAACAGTATAACATGAACCCCTTTGCTGTTCTGCTGGCGCTCTCAAGGGGCATAGAGAAACCCGAGGAAATAGAGGCATTTCTCAGCAGTCAGTATTCCTGCTGTACAGATCCTTTTGATTTTCCGGATATGAGAAAAGCGGTAAACAGGATCAACGAGGCGCTGGACAGCGGAGAACACATAGCTGTTGTGGGAGATTTTGACGCCGACGGGGTGACCTCCACGGCGATAATGTACGAATATCTCAGGGACATGGGCGGAAACGTGTCATATTATATACCCAGCCGCCACACGGAGGGTTACGGACTCAGCACACAAATAATAGATAAGCTCCGGGACAGTGGCGTTACGCTCATAGTCACCGTGGATAACGGAATAAACTGCGTTGAGGAGACAGAGTACGCGGGGAAGCTGGGAATAGATCTTGTTATAACAGACCATCATCAGCAGGGAAAAGTTCTGCCCAATGCCGTTGCCGTGGTCAATCCCCACAGAAACGACTGCAGGCTGGAGTTTAAGGACTACGCAGGCGTCGGTGTGGCGTTCAAGCTGATATGCGCCCTGAGCGGGGAGGACAGCCGCAGCCTGTTCTACGATTTCGTGGATCTGGTTGCGATAGGTACAATAGGAGACGTGGTTCCCCTGAAGGGTGAAAACCGGGACTTTGTCAGAGCGGGACTTGAAATAATACGTTCCCATCCCAGGATAGGAATAGACGCGTTGATAAAATCTTCCGGCTTAGGATCAAAGCGTGTAGGCTCTTTGAACGTGGCGTTTTCCCTTGTTCCCAGAATAAACGCGGCGGGCAGGATGTCAGAGGCGGTGGAAGCCCTTGATCTTTTGCTCTGCGAGGATTATGAAGAGGCAGGAATCCTTGCGGAAAAACTGGAAAGATGCAACGGCGAGAGGCACGATGTTGAGCGGGAAATAATGGCTCAGGCAGTGGAGAACATAGACAGTATGCCGGAGCATAAATATGACAGAGTTCTGGTGTGCAGCGGCGAGGGTTGGCATCCCGGAGTGATCGGCATAGTCACCTCAAAGCTCATGGAAAAATACGGCAAGCCCTGCATAGTTATATCCGAAGACGGGGACAAGGCCAGAGGCTCGGGAAGAAGCATGGAGGGATTTTCTCTCTATGACGCTCTGTCCGATTCCGCGGACATACTGACGAATTTCGGCGGGCATACTCTGGCGGCGGGCTTCGGCATAATGGCGGAAAATATAGATGAATTCCGGAAAAGGATAAACGAATACGCCGCAAATATTGATATGCCTGTCCCGGTACAGCATATTGATTTCAAGCTCAATCCAAAGTATATCGACAGGGATATAATGGCGGCTATCAGGATGATAGAACCCTTCGGTTCCGGCAATCCTCAGCCGGTGTTCGGGTTATACGGCGCAAAGCTTTTAGCCATAAATCCCGTTGCAAACGGAAAACACCTGAGGCTGGTGGTGGAAAAAAGCGAGGTCCGCGTCACGGTGATGAAATTCGGAGTTGGACCTGATGCTTTCAATTTCAGGGTGGGGGACTTCATTGACCTTGCGGTGACGCTTGAGGAGAGCGAGTATAACGGCGAAATACAGTTGTCCGTTTTCGCAAAGAATATCCGTATATCGTGTTTGGATGAAAACAGCATTTTTGAAGGTATAAATACATATGAAACGGTGAAGAGAAACGAGACGCTTACCCCGGATAAGGCAGGCGCTGTTCTGCCGGACAGGAATTTCATCGCCGCCGTGTTCAAGACGATAAAAGCAAACTGCGGGTGGCGTTACGGTGTGATCTCACTTTGCAGGGAGCTGGGTGATGACGGTCATCAGCTTGCCAAAGTGCTCATAGCTGTGGACGCCTTGAAGGAGCTTAAAATAGTTGAAACCGACAAGGGCGGGATAATAAGAGTTCTGCCCAGAGCGGAAAAGGCAAACCTTGAGGATTCCGAAATACTTAATAAAGTAAGGGATTATACGGTCTGAGGAGATTGTAATGGACAGCGAAATTATTAACAACGAAGGCTACAAAGAATTAAGGACAATGCTTGCCGAGAGCCATACTCCCGAGGAGATGGCTGTTGTGGACAAGGCGTTCACCCTTGCGAATGAGGCGCACAAGGATCAGCGCCGCATATCCGGCGAGCCCTACATCACCCACCCCATCGAGGTGGCAAAGGTGCTTGTCCGTCTTGGCATGGACGCCCAGTCTATAGCGGCGGCTTTGCTGCACGATACGGTGGAGGACACTGACGTTACCCTTGATATGATCAAGGATGACTTCGGTGAGGATATCGCTTTTCTTGTTGACGGAGTTACAAAGCTGGGCAAGGTACCTCTGTCCACTAAGGAGGAGATACAGGCGGAAAATATCCGCAAAATGCTCCTTGCCATGTCCCGGGATATAAGGGTCATAATCATAAAGCTGGCGGACAGGCTCCACAATATGCGAACCATAAGCGCCATGAGCCCTCAGAAAACAAGAGATATTTCCCTGGAAACAATTGAAATTTATGCCCCAATAGCTCACCGCTTAGGTATCAGAGCCATCAAGGATGAGCTGGAAGACCTGGCAATACGGACCCTTGACCCGGTGGCGTACAAGGATATAGAGGATTCAATAAAATCAAAGGGACAATCCAGCACGGAGTTCCTTGAAAAGATAAAGTCGAAGATCGACGAGAGGGTATCGAGCATAGTGCCCAACGCCAAGATCTCCGGCAGAATAAAGAGCGTCCACGGCATATACAGAAAAATGTATATGCAGAATAAGAACTTCGACGAGATTTACGATATATTCGCCGTGAGGGTCATAGTGGATTCCGTTACGGACTGCTACAACGTTCTGGGTATAATACACGATATGTACAAACCCATAATAGGAAGGTTCAAGGATTATATCTCCACCCCCAAGCCCAATATGTATCAGTCGCTCCACACCACGGTAATAGGTACAGAGGGTATCCCCTTTGAGGTGCAGATAAGAACATGGGAGATGCACCACACCGCCGAATACGGCGTTGCCGCCCACTGGAAATACAAGTTGGGCATAAACAGCAACGGAAAATTTGAGGAAAAACTGGCTTGGGTGCGTCAGCTGCTGGAAAGTCAGCAGGAGTCCGAAAGCGTGGAGGATATCGTTCAGACCATAAAGAGCGATCTTGTGCCGGACGATGTGCTGGTCTACACTCCCAAGGGCGATATCATAACTCTGCCCGCAGGCTCCACGGTGATAGATTTTGCCTACGCGATACACTCCGCCGTGGGCAACAAAATGCAGGGCGCCAAGGTGGACGGCAGGATAGTTCCAATAGATTACAAGGTCAATACCGGCGAGATAGTGGATATAATCACATCCTCCAATCCAAACAAGGGACCCAGCAGAGACTGGCTCAAGATCGTGCGTACCAGCGAGGCAAGGACAAAGATACGTTCCTGGTTCAAGAAGGAACGCCGGGAGGAGAATATCGCCGAGGGCAAGCTTGAGGTGGAAAGGGAATTCCGCAGAAGCTATATTAGGCTCAGCGAAGAGGAGCTTCAGCAGTTCCTGACGAAGATCGCGGCAAGGCAGCATTTCGCCAACGTTGACGATTTTTACGCGGCGATAGGCTACGGCGGCATCACTCTGATCAAGCTCATGCCCAGGATCAAGGACGAATACAGCAGGCAGTTCAAAACAGATGAGCCCAAGCTTGTTGCGCCGGATTCAAAGAAGGTTTCCAGAAGCAAGGAGGGCGTCATAGTCGAGGGCATAGACAACTGCCTTATCAAGTTCTCCCGCTGTTGTCATCCTCTGCCGGGAGACCCCATCGTGGGCTTTATAACCAGAGGACACGGAGTTTCCATACACACCCAGTCCTGTACCAACGTGCCCAAGCCCATTTCCTCGGCGGCGGAACCCGAAAGGTGGATAAAGGCAAGCTGGGATAAATCCGTCAAGAGCGAATTCAAATCTACCCTTGACATCTATTGTCTTGACCGTGTGGGAATGCTTGCGGATATTTCCAGCATTCTGGCAAATATGCACGTTATGATCTACGATATCAGCATAAGAAATTCCAAGGACGGCAGGAATCAGCTTTCCGTTACCATCACGGTAAACGGCGTAGAACACCTGAACAGCGTTACGGCAAAGATAGGCAAGGTAAACGGAGTATTGGGCGTGGAACGCTCCGGAATATAATAAATATTTTGAAAGGCGGCCGCGGCGCTTATGCGGCCGGATCGTGAACATATGAGAGCGGTAATTCAGCGTGTAAACAATTCCTCCGTTGAGGTGGAGGGAAAGATAGTCGGCAGTATAGGCAAGGGCCTCAACGTACTGCTTGGAGTCATGGAGGGCGACACAAAAGAGCAGGCGGACGTGCTTGCGGGGAAAATCGCCAGGCTCCGCATATTTGAAGATGAAAACGATAAGATGAATCTGTCCGTAACCGATGTGGACGGAGAGATACTTGCCATTTCTCAGTTCACCCTTTGCGCGGACTGCAAGAAGGGGAACAGACCTTCCTTTATCCAGTCGGCGGCGCCGGAGGAGGCAAACGAGCTTTATGAATACTTTATCGGCAAGCTGTACGAAAACGGAGTCCGCAAGGTGGAAAAGGGCGTCTTTGCCGCGGACATGAAGGTGGAGATATCCAACGACGGTCCCGTCACCATAGTTTTCGATACTGATCTGTGGATGAAAAAAGGATGATAGCAAGTGAAAATATATAAGGCAAACGGATACGGATATTTATCCAACACCTACGTAATAATTGAGGAACAAAGCGGGGAGGGCGCCGTGGTAGACCCGGGCGGATTTTCCAGTGAGCTTAAGGATATCCTCGGAAACGGCGAAATAAAAAAATTAAAATATATTCTGCTCACCCACGGACATTATGACCATATTCTCGGGGTCTATGATATCAAAAAGAGCTATCCGGACGCTCTTGTCGCCATAGGTGAGGCGGACGGGAAATGCCTTACAGATCCCAAGTACAGCCTTGCAGCCCACTGCGGAGAGATACAAAATCCCGTGGAGCCGGATATCACACTTAAAGAAGGTGATGTCCTCACTCTCGGCGATACTCAGATAAAGGTGATATCAACTCCGGGACATACCCCCGGCGGAGTGTGCTATCTTATTGATAAAGAAAACGTCATGTTTTCAGGGGACACACTGTTTTGCATGACCATGGGTAGGACGGATCTGCCCGGCGGCGATGCGCTTATGATGGAGAAGTCGATGCAGAGGCTTTCTTCCATCGAAACGGAATACGACGTCTTCCCCGGACATAACAGGAAAACAAAGCTTTCCGTTGAGAAGGCTCATAACAGATATATGCGCAGATTATAATTTGCCTCTGAGGGTGTGAATGTTACGTTACTTGAGATAATTGACAACAGCTTCCACTATGAGATGGAAAACCTGTGCAGGGTATTTTTTCCACACGATGAAATAAAAGTCATAAAGGGTAAAGGGGACTGCGACGGGGATAAAATAACCGCCGCCCTTGTTAAAAATGAGGACGGAACAAAGGTCATAGCCTCCGCGACGCTTTCCGGCAGGGAATATTCCTGTGAATTTCCCATGGATATAGAGGACGAAAAGGAGCAGGAGCGGCTCATGGCTGTGGCTCTGTTCCGCATCCTTACCGAGGCAACGGGATATACGCCCGCATGGGGTATACTTACCGGCGTGCGCCCGTCAAAGCTGATGATAACCCTGATAAACGAGTACGGCAGACAGGGCGCTTACGATTATTTTACCGATAAATTGCTGGTGAGCGACTCAAAAACAAGGCTTGCCATGAACGTGGCTGACGCAGAGGAGCGGATAATCAGATCTTCGTCTCCGGCTTCCTTCAGCCTGTATATAGGCATACCCTTTTGCCCAACAAGGTGCAGTTACTGTTCCTTCGTTTCCCATTCAATAGAGACTCCCGGAGCAAAGAGGCTTGTTCCGGATTACGTTGAAAAGCTTTGTGATGAAATTTCATTGATCGGCGAAACGGCGAGAGACCTGGGTCTCAAGCTTGAGTCAGTATATTTCGGCGGCGGTACTCCCACGTCTCTGCCGGCGGAAAGCATTGACAGGATTTGTTCTGCGGTCGAAAACAGCTTTGACGTAAGATCCTCAAGGGAGTATACCGTTGAGGCGGGACGGCCGGATACAATAACGACCGAAAGGCTTGATGTGCTTAAGAGGCACGGGGTAACAAGAATAAGCATAAATCCACAGACCTTCAACGATGATGTCCTGAAAAATATAGGCAGGGCGCACAGCGCTCAACAGGCGGTCGACGCATATAAGCTGTCCCGCTCCATGGGCTTTGATAACATAAACATGGATCTGATAGCGGGTCTGCCGGGGGACACGGTGGAGAGCTTTATGTCCTCCGTAGATACCGCGGTGGAGCTTGACCCGGAGAGCATAACCGTCCATTCTCTTGCTTTAAAACGTTCCTCCAGACTTGTCACAGGAGGGGAAAGGGTGGAGGATGGCAGCCGTATGTCCCGTATGCTGGAGTACAATTCCGATAAGCTGGGACAGAGCGGATATTTTCCATATTATATGTACAGGCAGAGCCGTTCTCTGGGCAACATGGAAAACGTGGGTTGGTGCAGACAGGGCGCGGAATGTATATATAATGTGTTCATGATGGAGGAGTGTCACACGGTGCTTGCCTGCGGCGCAGGTTCGGTAACAAAGCTCAGGGCGCCTTATGAAAATCATATCGAGAGGATATTCAATTTCAAATACCCCTACGAATACATAAACAGATTTCAGGAGCTTATTGACCGCAAACAGCTCATAAGAGATTTTTACACCGCATATAAGATATAAGAGGTCGATCTGATGGCAGAGATAAATAATTATATAGAATATATAAACGAATATGCCCGACGGGACAAAATAGGGCTTATCGCAGAGTCGGAACAGCGGTACAGAAACATAATTTCGGCCATATCCGGCAAGATAAGCAAAAGCGGTTATATAAAGATAATAATGCTTGCAGGCCCCAGCTCATCGGGAAAAACCACCACGGCGGGAAAGCTTTCGCAGGCTCTCTTGAAAAACGGCGTAAAGGCGCATGAAATTTCCCTTGACGACTTTTATCTCAACAGGGAGGACGCTCCGCTTATGGATGACGGCACGCCGGATTTTGAAACGGTGCATGCCCTTGACCTGCCCCTGCTGAAAACAAAGCTCAGCGAGCTTTTGAAAAACGGGGAAAGCGAGCTGCCCCTGTTCGATTTTAATGTCGGCAGAAGGTCGGATAAGAGCGAATATCTGAAGCTTGAGGAAAACGATCTTGTCATTATAGAGGGGCTGCACGCCCTGAATCCCATAATAATACAGGAGCTTGACACGGAAAAGATACTCAAGCTTTACGTGAGCGTGTCCTCAAGGATATACGATGAAAAACAGCGTATAATTTTAAATAAAAGAAATCTCCGCTTTGTGCGCAGAATGCTCAGAGATGAGAAATTCCGCGCAAGCCCCATTGAACACACCTACAGCCTTTGGGACAGCGTCCTTCACGGGGAAGATCTGTATCTTACCCCATACAAAAGATACGCTGATATGCTGATAAACTCCATCCACATATACGAGCCCTGCGTCTTTGGCGCGGAGGCGATAAAAATGCTGAAAACATTGCCGCCGGAAAACAAACATTTTAATGATTCTCAGCGGCTTATAAGGGCGCTTGAATGCTTTGAACCCATAGACAGCAGTCTTGTGCCCACCGATTCTCTTTTGCGGGAGTTCCTTGGCAGCGAAGAAAACCCGCTGCAAAGTTGATAAAAATTTTTTACTGTGGTATAATCAAGTCCGATAAAATGTATTGGCTTAGTCGGCAAATAACATTATAGGAAGTGCGTTATGTCAGAAAAAAGAACTCAAAGCGTGCTCAACGGCGCTTTGATACTTACAGTGGCGACGTTGATGGTAAAGGTCATCGGCGCCATATATAAGATACCGCTCACGGGTCTCATAGGCGCCGCAGGCAGAGGATACTTCAATTCCGCTTATGAGATATATACGCCGATCTATGCCATATCAATGGCAGGTCTGCCCACGGCTCTTGCCCGCCTTGTTTCTGAGGATATGGCGTTGCACCGCTACAGAGAGGTGCGCTATCTCTACCGTGTGGCGAAGCGGCTGTTTTTTATTACAGGTATTTTAGGCACAGTTACGCTCCTGATAATTGCCTTCCCGTACACCAGATATATAGCGGATTCAAGGAATCTGCCGGCGGTCCTGGCGATAACACCCTCAATATTCTTCTGCTGTTCAATGTCCCTGTACAGGGGCTATTACGAGGGTCTGCGGGACATGAAGCCTACGGCTGTCTCCCAGGTCATAGAGGCTTTAGGCAAGCTTTTACTTGGTCTGTTCTTAGCCTTTGTCGCGGTAAGGTACGGTCTTTCTCAGTTCAACGCTGGCAAGCCCGTTTTCGGTAAGATAGTTGAAAATGAGGCTGAGGCGTACAGCGTTATTTATCCCATTTCCGCGGCGGGCGCCGTATTGGGCGTCACCATAGGTACGGTGTTCGGGCTTATTTATCTTATGGTACATCATAAGATGAAGAGTGACGGCATAACACGCATCGATCTTATAAATTCCCCCGCGCCATTGACAGGCACCGGGCTTATGAAAAAGCTTATAATCATTGCCTTGCCCATGGTCGCCAGCGCGCTGATACTGAATATAACGAACTTAGTCGATCTGCTTACCATCCAGAAGAGGCTTGCGCACGCCCTGCAGAGCAATCCTGAAATAGTCAAGGGCATGTACGCAAGATCCCTTGAGATGTCGGAAACGCTGGATAAAGATATAGTAAAATATCTCTACGGCGCCTACGGCTCGGCTTTGGACTTCAGGAACCTTATCCCCACAATAACAATGTCGCTGGGCGTCAGCGCCCTTCCCGCCATCTCCGCCGCATGGGCGCTCAGGGACGGGACATCCGTGCGGAAGACCATAGAATCGGTAATGCGCGTCACAATGATAATAGCAGTACCCGCGGGCTTCGGCATGGCGGTGCTTTCAACTCAGATATTCACTATTATTTACGGCGGCAACAATCCGGACATTATTCCTATTTCGGCGCCCATCATGCGAACCTACGCATGGGCTACGGCTCTGTTTGCCCTTTCAACGCCCATAACAAATATGCTTCAGGGCATAGGCAGGACAGATATCCCGCTTAAATCACTGGTGGTCGGCACGGTGGTCAAGATCGGCTTCAACTTTGTGCTTGTGGGAAATCCCAGCATAAACATAAACGGCGCCCCCATAGGCTCTATACTTTGCTATGCTATCGTAGTATCCATCAATCTGATCATGCTCATCCGTCTTACCCACACAAAGATAAACGTGATATCGGTGTTTATCAAGCCACTTATCTGCGGAGGGCTCAGCGCGGGTTCCGCATGGATCGTATATAAGCTCATACACAAGCTCATACATGTAAATATAATAGTTCCGACAGGCGCGGCGGTGGTCGCGGCGGTGATCGTTTACGCTGTTTCACTGTTATTTATAAAGGGAATTTCCGCAGATGACGTAACAATGCTGCCAAAAGGAGAAAAAATTGCAAAAAGTCTTGAAAAATATGGACTTTTAGGGTAATATATTGTATAATACCGGTTGTAAGTTAATTTTTGTAAGAGGTATCCTGAAAATCATGCCTGTAAACTTTGATTTTAAAGATAAATATGATGTCTTCGACCTTGTCAAAATCATGAAGTGCCTTCGCGCTCCAGGCGGCTGTCCCTGGGATGCGGAACAGGATCATGAGAGCATCAAGAAAAATCTCATCGAGGAGACCTACGAGGTCATCGAGGCTATCAACAAGGACGACAAAGACCTGCTCTGCGAGGAGCTGGGGGATGTTCTTCTTCAGGTGGTCTTCCACGCCGAGATGGAGAGCGAAAAGGGTACATTCGATTTCGACGATGTTGCGGACGGGATATGCAAAAAGCTTATAGAGCGTCACCCCCACGTGTTCGGTGAGATCAAAGTCAGCGGTGTTGACGATGTTCTCACAAATTGGGACAATATCAAGCGCAAAAGCAAGGGCCAAAAAAGCAGCACGTCAGCCATGAACGCCGTTCCCCGTGAGCTTCCGGCTCTGATGAGAGCGGCTAAGATCCAGCAAAAGGCGGCGAAGGTCGGCTTTGACTGGCGGGAGATATCCGGTGCCTTCGATAAATTAGGGGAAGAGACCGGTGAGCTCAAAGCGGCTCTTGACGCCGGAGACAAAGATCTGGCTTTTGAAGAGCTGGGCGACTTGCTTTTCAGTGCAGTTAACGTTTCAAGGTTCATGGACTGCGACGCGGAGGAGGCTCTAACAGGCGCCACGGACAAGTTCATATCACGCTTCTCAGCGGTGGAAAAGCTGGCAGGGGAGCGGGGCATAGACATGAAAACCGTGGGCATCGAGGAGCTGGACAAGCTGTGGGACGAGGTCAAAAGCTCACAGCAAAATTAATTTCGATGTAAATACTTTATGTATTTCATAATAAAAAAAAGGAGAACAGAAAATGAATAAGACAGAGTTTATCGCAGAAGTAGCGAAAGCAGCAGAAATCGACAAGAAGGCTTCCGAGAAGGCAGTTAACGCCGCTCTTGAGGTCATCACCGCTCAGCTTGCAAAGGGCGAGAAGATCCAGTTAGTCGGTTTCGGTACATTCGAGGTACGCGCAAGAGCAGCTAAGCAGGGCCGCAACCCCAAGACCGGCGAGGCTATCACAGTCCCCGCATCAAAGGCTCCCGCTTTCAAGGCAGGCAAGGTCCTCAAGGATGCAGTTGCGAAATAATTTCTGACTTACTTTAGTGTTGCAAGGATTGTCCGGTATATATTGGGCAATCCTTTCTTCTTATCTGAAAGGTGAAGTATATGAGACTTGACAAATATCTGAAGGTTTCCAGAATAATCAAAAGAAGAACCATAGCCAACGAGGTCTGCGATGCCAAGCACGTCACCGTAAACGGCAAGGTCGCCCGGGCGTCCTATGAGGTCAAGGTAGGGGATATAATAGAAATTCAGATGGGCTCCAACCTGACAAAGTATCAGGTGCTGAACGTCTCCGAATACGCCACCAAGGAAAACGCCTCAACCATGTTCAAGGTGCTTTGAGAATATAATTTGACAATATTTTACCCTGCACATTTGTGCAGGGCTTTTCATATAAAAAAGGCGCAAGCATTTCTGCCTGCGCCTTAAATGTTGTTCGGTTATGAATTATTCGTTGATAGCGATAACAACGCCTGAACCGACTGTACGGCCGCCTTCACGGATAGCGAAGCGAAGACCCTGCTCAATAGCGATAGGAGTGATAAGCTCAACGTCCATATCAATGTTGTCGCCGGGCATGCACATCTCTGTGCCTTCGGGAAGGGTGATAACGCCGGTAACGTCTGTAGTTCTGAAGTAGAACTGAGGACGGTAGTTGTTGAAGAACGGAGTATGACGGCCGCCTTCATCCTTGGTCAGAACGTAAACCTGGCCGCGGAACTTTGTGTGGGGATGGATCGAACCGGGCTTGGAAAGAACCTGGCCGCGCTCGATCTCTGTACGCTGGATACCACGAAGAAGAGCACCGATGTTGTCGCCTGCCTCAGCGTAATCGAGGATCTTGCGGAACATCTCGATACCGGTACATACGGTCTTTCTCTTCTCTTCTGTAAGACCAACGATCTCAAGCTCTTCGCCCATTCTGAGCTGTCCACGCTCAACTCTGCCCGTAGCAACTGTGCCGCGACCGGTGATCGTGAAAACGTCCTCAACAGGCATAAGGAAGGGGAGGTCAGCCTTACGCTCGGGTGTGGGGATATAGGTGTCAACAGCGTCCATGAGTTCCCAGATTGACTTGAGCTCAGGAGCGTTTACGTCGTCGCCTGAATAGTTAAGAGCCTCAAGAGCGGAACCCTTGATGATGGGTGTTTCATCACCGGGGAATTCGTACTCGTCAAGAGTCTCACGGATCTCCATCTCAACAAGCTCAAGGAGCTCGGGATCGTCGACCTGATCGCACTTGTTCATGTAAACAACGATGTAGGGAACGCCGACCTGACGGGCAAGAAGAAGGTGCTCCTTGGTCTGAGCCATGGGGCCATCTGTCGCGGCGATAACAAGGATAGCGCCGTCCATCTGCGCAGCACCTGTGATCATGTTCTTGATATAGTCAGCGTGACCGGGGCAGTCAACGTGAGCATAGTGACGTGATTCAGTCTCATACTCAACGTGAGCTGTGTTGATTGTGATACCGCGCTCTCTCTCTTCGGGAGCCTTATCAATGTTTGCGTAATCAACGAAGTCTGCCTCACCCTTCATAGCGAGGGTCTTTGTTATAGCAGCTGTAAGAGTTGTCTTACCGTGGTCAACGTGACCGATAGTACCGATGTTAACATGGGGCTTGGTTCTCTCAAATTTTGCTTTTGCCATTTAATTGTCCTCCTTTTATTGACAGTTAATAATCATATGCCTGCGCATAGACTTATTCTAACAATTTATTGAATAAATTGCAAGTGTTAATTTAAATTTTTACTTTGACAACTGAAATTAGTCGTCATTTTTGCCCTTATCGCTCACAATTGTATCGGCTATTGACTTGGGAACCTCTGAATAATGGCTGGGTTCCATTGAGTACTGACCTCTGCCCTGTGTCTTGGAGCGGAGGGCGGTAGCATAGCCGAACATGTTGGAAAGTGGGATCTTCGCGTCGATCTGCACAGCGCCCACACGGGTCTCTGTGCCGCTGATCGTGCCTCTGCGGGAGTTTACATCGCCGATAACGTCGCCCATATATTCGTCGGGAACGATGATCGAAACCTGCATGATGGGTTCCATAAGCACGGGAGATGCCTTCCTCATGGCGTCCTTGAAAGCCATTGAAGCGGCGATCTTGAAAGCCATTTCAGAGGAGTCCACCTCGTGGAACGAACCGTCAAACAACGTAACTTTTACGTCAACGACGTTGAAGCCTGCAAGTACACCGGAGAGCATTGCGCCCTTGATACCTGCCTCAACAGGTCCGATATATTCCTTGGGGATCACGCCGCCCACAATGTTGTTGACGAACTCAAATCCGTTTCCGGGGTTGGGCTCAATGCGGATCTTAATGTGACCGTACTGACCTCTGCCGCCGGACTGACGCGAATACTTGGTATCCGACTCAGCCGCTCTGGTGATGGTCTCTCTGTAAGCAACCTGAGGTTTGCCCACGTTTGCCTCGACCTTGAATTCACGGAGCATTCTGTCCACGATTATCTCAAGGTGAAGCTCGCCCATGCCGGCGATGATGGTCTGACCTGTTTCTTCATCCGTATAGCATCTGAAGGTGGGGTCCTCCTCGGCAAGGCGCTGAAGAGCGATACCCATTTTTTCCTGACCGGCTTTGGTCTTAGGCTCAATGGCGACACGGATAACAGGCTCCGGGAACTCCATGGACTCAAGGATAACAGGATGACGCGCGTCGCAGAGAGTGTCGCCTGTGGTGGTGTTCTTAAGACCCACGGCGGCGGCAATGTCGCCTGCGTAACAGCAGTCTATATCCTGACGGTGATTTGAGTGCATCTGAAGGATACGACCCATACGCTCGTTGGTATCCTTGGTCGAATTATAAACTGTGCTGCCTGTATCGACCCTGCCTGAGTATACTCTGAAGAAACAGAGCTTGCCCACGAAGGGATCGGCGGCGATTTTGAATGCAAGAGCAGAGAAAGGTTCGCTGTCTGAAGAATGACGAACTTCCTCTCCGTCGGTTTTCGGGTTGATACCCTTTATTGCCGGAACGTCGGTGGGTGCGGGCATAAAGTCCACCACCGCGTCAAGCAGAAGCTGGACGCCCTTGTTGCGGTATGAGGTACCGCACACAACGGGAACCATTTCATTCGCAAGGGTGGATTTACGTATGCAGCTCTTGATCTCCTCAACGGTCAATTCCTCACCGCCGAGATATTTTTCAAGCAGCTCATCGTCCTGCTCGGCAACATGCTCAAGCAATTCCCCGCGATATTTGTTCGCAAGCTCGACCATATCCTCCGGTATGGGTTCGATCCGGGCGTCAAGACCCTTGTCGTCATAGTAAACCGTCGCTTCCATCTTTACCAGATCAACGATCCCTTTGAAATCGTTTTCACAGCCGATGGGCAGCTGAATGGGAACGGCATTACATTTGAGACGGTCTTTCATCATCGCCACGACATTATAGAAATCAGCGCCCATAATGTCCATCTTGTTGACGTAAACCATACGCGGTACATGATATTTGTCTGCCTGGCGCCAAACGGTCTCAGACTGGGGTTCAACGCCGCCCTTTGCACAAAGCACAGTAACAGAGCCGTCAAGGACACGCAGCGAACGTTCTACCTCAACGGTAAAATCAACGTGACCGGGAGTATCGATAATGTTTATTCTGTGATTCTTCCAGAAGCAGGTGGTGGCGGCGGAGGTGATAGTGATCCCTCGCTCCTGTTCCTGCTCCATCCAGTCCATGGTAGCGGCGCCGTCGTGAGTTTCACCGATCTTGTGAGTTTTTCCCGTATAGAAAAGGATACGCTCAGTGGTGGTGGTCTTGCCTGCGTCGATGTGTGCCATGATACCGATGTTTCTGGTAAGCTCTAATGGTACCTGCCTTGGCATATAGTCCTCCATTTGCCGGATAATCGGCCGGCTAAAATACAAAAATTACCATCTGAAGTGTGCAAAAGCCTTGTTTGCTTCTGCCATCTTGTGAGTGTCTTCACGCTTTTTGAACGCTGCGCCTGTTGAGTTGACAGCATCCATGATCTCGTTGGCAAGTCTTTCCTTCATCGTTCTCTCTGAACGCTGACGGGCATAGAGTGTGATCCAACGTAAGCCGAGTGTCTGACGTCTCTCGGGACGGACCTCGATAGGAACCTGATAGGTAGCGCCGCCGACACGGCGAGCCTTGACCTCCAATACCGGCATAACATTTTCCATTGCAGCTTCAAAAACTTCAAGGGGTTCCTTACCGGTTTTTTCTTTAATGATGTCGAATGCCTCATATACGATCTTCTGAGAAACACCCTTCTTACCGTCATACATAACGCTGTTGATAAGACGTGTTACCAGCTTTGAATTGTACAGAGGATCCGGCAATACATCACGCTTTGCGATTTGGCCTCTTCTTGGCACTTCGCTTCCCTCCTTCATAGTAATGATATCATAGGTACTCGAGTGACAAAAATCCCGTGGCGCCAATGAAGAAGCATATACTATATATATACATCTTTCATCGGTTGGCAGTTATGATGCCATGCCTTCAAGAAGATTCTGTCGTAATTTCAAAAGCATCCCCGAATACAAGGATCACTTCTTAGCGGCCTTCGGACGCTTTGCACCGTATTTTGAACGGGCCTGCATTCTGCCGCTGACACCCTGAGTATCAAGAGTGCCTCTGATGATGTGGTAACGGACACCGGGAAGGTCCTTAACACGACCGCCGCGGATAAGAACAACTGAGTGTTCCTGAAGGTTGTGACCTACACCGGGGATATATGAGGAAACCTCAATACCGTTGGTAAGACGAACTCTGGCGATCTTTCTGAGGGCTGAGTTGGGCTTTTTGGGTGTAGCAGTCTTCACCGCTGTGCAAACGCCGCGCTTTTGGGGTGAACTCACGTCTGTGGCGATGTTCTTCTTAGAGTTGAGACCCTTCAAAAGAGCAGGAGCCTTTGCCTTCTTCTCCAATGTTTCTCTGCCGTTACGAACAAGCTGATTAAAGGTTGGCAAGTATTTTCTCTCCTTTCCTGAAAAATTTTATATGCAGCGAAAAGGGCGCAGGGACTAAGCCGAGAACACTCTTCGCGACACTACGGGTTAGTATTATACAACACCGAAGCACTGTTTGTCAACACTTTTAATAAAACTAATATATATTTTTTGTAAGATTACAACATATAGAATTTTAACCGTTATTATTCACAATATGCATTATGATTTACCGCTTAATTAATGTTGAAATCGTTGAAAACCTTACAAATGAATAAACAAACAACACACCTCCGTGCCTGACGGCAGGGAGGTGAAAAGCATTATTTTGCAAGAATTTATCTTGTGAGCAGACCCGCGTCAAGGACGAACTGACTGCCTGTGATGTACCGTGCTTTGTCGCTTGCGAGGAACAGAACGGAGTTTGCAACGTCCTCCACCTCGATCCAGGGTACGGGGATGAGATTGCCGGCTGAGCGTTCCGCGATCTCAATGGGAGTGGCGCCTTCCATTTCCGCAAGTCCGTCGTTCATAGGAGTGTTCACTCCGGTGGGGTGGATGCTGACCACGCGGATGTTGTAGGGAGCCAGTTCAATGGCCTGGGATTTTGTAAGACCGATCATTCCGAATTTTGACGCCGCGTAGTGGGAAAGACGGTTCATGCCCCTGAGGCCGCCTATTGAAGAGTTGTTGATTATAACGCCGCTCTTTTGCTTTATCATGTAGGGGATAACGTATTTGGAAACGAGCCATGCGCCCTTGAGGTTGATGTCTATCATGGTGTCCCATTCGTTTTCCGTCATTTCCCAGGACAGAGCATAGGCGCAGATACCCGCGTTGTTGAACAGGATATCGATGCCGCCGAAACGCGCCGCGCCCTTATCCGCCGCGGCTTTGACTTCCTCGGCATTGCGCACGTCTCCGGCGCAGATCTCTATCTCCGCGCCCAAAGCTTCAACCTCTTCCTTGAGCTTTATCAGGTCTTCGCTGCAGGCGTGGTTGTATGCGGGGTATTCGATCTTTTTGCCCAGATCAAAGGCTATGATATTGGCGCCTTCCTTAGCGAAAGCGAGGGCAACGCCCCGGCCCTGACCCTTTGCGGCGCCGGTGATGAATACTGTCTTGTTCTTGAATTCCATATTGCAACATCCTTTTTGTTATTTTTAGAGGTGACCGTATATTATTCGTTCAGATAAAAGCTGTCAAGCTCCACGTGAAGAGTTGTGTTGATAAGATTTGTGGCGATCATAATGGCTCCGAAGGCTGTGAGCACAACGATCTGCTCGTCGTTGAATTCCTTCTTCAGCTCGGCGAAAAGGTCATCGCCCACATTGTGCGGATCGGTCACCATAGCTCTGCCGAAGGCGATCAGAAGCTCCTGCCTCGGAGTGAACATGAATGTGTCAAAGTCAATGTTTTCGTCCTTTAAGATCTTGCGGAAGAAGGATGAACATATGAGGCAGTCGTTCTGGGAAGAGATGGCGTAGCAGAAGAAATTTATCTCAAGCGGTGTAAGAAATTTTGCCGCCTCGTCCCTTAATGTGTACCACTCCATGAGCGCCTTGAAAGATGGAACGTTGTTGAGGAGCGTGCGCTTCATGTTGGTCATCTTTCCGATCTTCATGTGATCGTCGTGAGCCTTTTTTACCTCTTCCGGCGCGGTGTCGTAATTTATCATTGAAACATATGCCATAAGTAAACTCCAATCCGCTTTTTATCAAAGCTTAAATTCATCCGGTGAATGTACGGGCAGGTTGGGACGCCTTTTCGGCTGACGCTTCAAAGGGTCATATATAAACTTTCCGCAGCAGGAATCCGGCATGCGGATACCGCTCAGAGAGCAAAGCACGTTTTCTCTGTCCGGAGACCTTTTGCCGTATTTGCAGTATGAGCATGAAGGCGAAAGCTCCTTGGTGTTAAGTAATTTCCTTCTCATTAGATCAACCCCTTTGTACCATAAGATAATATCATACTTTGCGGGCTATATCAAGGTCTAATATCAATATTGAACACATAATTATCACGCCTGCCGCCACCGGGGGAGCGGAGCAGGTCAATGTAACAGGGTAAGCAGAGTTGAGCATTGCGGGAATTTCACAGGGGAACAGTTTTAAAAGCAGGGAGCAGACAGCCGCCGCAAGTCCGCCGTTGAGCAGTCTGAGGGAAAAGAAAAGGGGCAGAGGCATACCGACAGCGCAGAGATATGGCATTATCTGACAGTGGACGGAAATACCCGCCCAGCCGATGATGGCGGCAAGCAGTGGGATGGGGAAGCCGTGCTTTACACCCTCCATACATCCTGATGACACTTCAAATATACATGTGAGCGGCAGTGAAACAGAGGGCAGCAGGGACAGCAGGGAGCATATACAGCCGAAAAATATTATCCAAGCGCACACAGAAAGCATTGCCTGCGAGGCGTCGGAAACGGAGGAGACCATAGCTTTGAGGTATTCGGGTCTTTCTGATGATACACAAACCTCAGCATTGCTGCCGTCGTCGAAAAAACGTGAAATAAAGCCTATCGTTAGGGAGGAGACAAGCAGAGAAACGAATATTATTGCCCCTGCTTTTTTGCTGCCAAGCATGGCGCTGCCTACCGTCCCCAGAGCAAAAACAGGGCCACAGTTTACGCAGAACGCCATGAGCCTTCTCGCCTGATTTCCAGTCAGCCGTTTTTCACGGAAGAGCTGCGACGTCATCGCCGCCCCCACGGGAAAACCCGCCGTAAGCCCCAACAGCACCACAGGCAGGGCGTTTGATGGGAGTCTGAAAAGAAGTCCCATGACCTTTTTCGATACAGGCGCCGGTCTGCCGCCTGTATTAAGCTTCACTATGAAAGAACATATCACCATGAACGGAAAAAGAGAGGGGATCATCACCTGCCCGCAGAGATTCAGAGCGTCCCGAACACCCTTTGAGGCAAGGGCGGGATACACTGTCAGGCAAAGGATGAAAACGGATATACCCGTCATGCCCAGGAAAACGGGCAGTTTTTTGCTTTTCAATACGATCACCCATAAATATTTATGTGGAAAAAGTCATAAATATTAACGGAAAGGGTGATGCCGCAATGGCAAGGAATACATCAAAAAAGAACGCCAAAGAGAAGAATATTTATTCCCTTGCGGAGCGTATAGGCAACGGGCTTGAGCTGCCAGCCGAGGGTCTGCCGGGCAACGCTCAGATCGAGCTTTGCGGAAACAAAAAAGCCATAGTCAGCGGCTGCCGCGGAGTGCTTGAATATGATGAAAAAAACGTCTGCGTTTCGGCGGGAAAGCTTTCCGTGAGGTTCAGCGGAGCAAACCTCTGCATAAGCTTTTATCGTGACGGAGAGGCGGTCATCTGCGGGGAGATAGTCAGTGTGGGATTCAGTTCATAATTTTATTTTCGGAGGCAGGATAAGATGCTTGCAGGCTTGTTGAGAATGGTGACGGGATCTGTTGAATTTACCGCCGAGGGAGGTTTCCCGGAGCGCTTTATAAACCTTTGTTCCATTGAGGGGATACCGCTGAACGGGCTTTACTGCAGCGGTGGAATCCTTAAAGGAAACACTTCGATAGGCGGCTACAAAAAGATGCGTACTGTTGCCAAAAAGTCAGGTATGCGAATGAAGATCAAAAGCAAGAAAGGACTACCGTTCTTTATGCGAAAAAACAGAAAAAGGGTGGGCGTGATCGCGGGAGCGGTAATTTTTGCGGTCATTACAGCCTCCCTTTCGACAAGGATATGGAGCGTTGAGGTGGAGGGAAACGTACTGCTCAGCGATGAGGACATAATATCGGTGTTTGAGGATCTGGGCGTACATATCGGGGTGTCGAAAAAAAGCCTTGACACAAGGGAGATCCAGTCTGCCGCGGCAAGGCGTATGGATAAGGTCATGTGGACGTCCCTTAACATAGACGGAAGCACGGCGGTGATCGAGATCCGTGAGGTCACGGAGCCGTCGGAGAAAATATCCGAGGGTACGCCCTGCAACATAGTGGCATCCGGAGAGGGTACGGTGGAGACGGTAGAAGCTTACACAGGCAAGGCGGAGGTCAAGAGGGGAGACGGCGTGCGAAAAGGGTCGCTTCTCGTCAGCGGAGTGATCGAGAACAAGGACGGAACGGTGACTATACGCGGCGCCGACGCTTATGTTGCGGCATTGACGGAGCATAAATATTCAGCGGCGGTACCTTTTGAACCCGTTTTGCAGAAAACGGAGCTTTTGAAAAAAAGATATTATCTGCACATCCTGGGGCTTAAGATCCCTTTAGGCATAGGATTCAGGAAAACGGATGATACCGAGATCTATGTGAGTGAACGCTGTCTGTCCGCAAGGGGCAAAAGGCTTCCCGCGGGGATATTGACAAAGCGGTACGCGGAAAACACGGGGGCAAAGATCACCCTGACAGAGGATACGGCGGTACTTGCGGCGTATGAAAAGATCATCCACGAAATGGGCGCAGAGCTTGTCAATGCGGAAATAACAGACTGCATTATGAAAGAGAAAATTTCCGATGACGGGGTACAGCTTTCCGCCGCAGTAAACTGCCGTGAAAACATCGGCAGAAAGCTGAAAATAGATTTCGCCGAAACAGGGGATGAGCAGGTTCCGGCGGCTGAACAGAAAAAGCAATAAATATATTGAGATTTTTGAAATTAGCTATAGAAATTTTATCCACAGTATGGTATATTTAATACATTAGGGTGCTATCATCCCGTTTTGGCAAGTAGGACGCGTTGTCAGCTCACGGCACTGTGACCGAAAAATCCGGCTTAAGAATCGGACAAACCCTGATCTTGACTTTTGTGAGCAGAAAGGTTAATGAAAAATGAGTAAATGGGATGCAATAGTTGTAGGCGCCGGCAACGGCGGTCTGCTTGCGGCTGTCACGCTTGCAAAGGCAGGCAAAAAAACATTACTCCTTGAGCGGCACAATCTGCCCGGAGGTTTCGCAACCAGCTTTAAAAGAGGCAGGTTCGAATTTGAAGCTTCCCTCCATGAGTTGTGCGGGTTCGGAAAAAGCGACGGTATGGGCAGTATCCGTAAAATGTTCGATGAGCTGGATCTGACGGATAAAATAGAGTGGGTGGACATCCCCGCCGCTTACCGTCTTATTACGCTGAATGATGAAAAGAACATTGACGCCACCATGCCTTTCGGCAGAGACGCATACATAGACGCCATGGAAAAATACGTTCCTGGTTCACGCAAGAGCGTGACGGCGTTTTTCGATCTTGCTGACGACATCAACGCCACCACGGCATTCTTCGCCGATATCGAGACCCTGAAGCCGAGCGTTATCAGCATTATAAAGGAAGCAAAGAAGGAACATATGAACTTCCTCCGTACAGCGGGTTATCCCTTTGATACGGTCATGGCAAAGCTTCATGTTCCCCAGAGCGCAAGAAACATCATCAACGCCTACTGGGACTACCTGGGCATACCCTGTGACGAGATAGGCTTTATACACTACTCATCCATGGTCCGCGATTATATCACCACCGGAGCTGTGGCTCCCAAATCCCGCAGTCACGAGATAAGCACCGCTGTAGTCGACGAGTTTGAAAAGGCAGGCGGCGTGGTCTGGTTCAACAGCCCCGTTGAGCAGATCCTCATGGAAAACGGCAGGGTAAAGGGCGTAAAGATCGCCGGCGGCAAGGTGGAACAAGCGGATCATATCATCTGCAACACCTCTCCTCACAACGTTTTCGGCAAGCTCATGGATCCAAAAGATGTGCCTGAGTATGAGATAAAGAAAGCCAATTCCCGTGAGTTTGCCGCCAGAGGCTTTACCATGTTCTTAGGCCTCAACAAGTCTCCTGAAGAATTGGGGATCACGGATCACTGCTACCTTATCTACGACACCATGGATACTCGTAAGCAGTATGAGCTGATGAAGAACATAGAGACCAACAACGTACAGGCTTCTGTCTGCCTCAATCTGGCTGACAAAGACGCTTCCCCCGAGGGCACGTCGATACTCTATATCACGACCCTTTTCACAGCCGACGCGTGGAAGGACGTGACCCCTGAAAATTACGTCAAGACCAAGCAATATATGGCGAACAAGATGATAGATAACTTCGAGAAGGCGGCAGGCGTAAAGATCCGTGACGCCATCGAGGAAATAGAGATAGCCACACCCATGACCTACGCCCGCTACACGGATGCGCCTCAGGGCGTTATCTACGGCTATGACGCCGGCAGGTACGACGGAGTGGTCGCCAGAACTGTAATGCTCAACGCCGACGAAAAGATCCCGGGTCTGCGCTTTGCCGGCGGTTACGGCACACAGCATGACGGTTATTCCTCCGCATACACTTCCGGTCACAATGCGGCTCTTGAGACACTTAAGGACATGAAAAAGGAGGTTGAGGCAAAATGAACAAAAAGGTAGTTATAAAATCAAACGCGGCGGACATAAAGAAATTTTTGGAAACGATAACAGGACGCAGGGCGAAGTTCAAAAACGGCGCCTCCACCCCTCTGCCAAAAACCTACGCTGTCAACGAGACGGCTAATAAGCTTCATCCCAACAAACAAAGGCTTGTCATAAAGGACATCATCGTCCATTCGGATGACGTAAAGAGTTTTATCCTTGCTCCGGCGGGTGACGCGCCCCTTGCGTATTTCCGCGCAGGTCAGTACCTCAGCCTTTCCTTAAAGATCGGAGGCGCTCTGCTGACCCGCCCCTATTCGATAGCTTCATCGCCGGCGGAGGCTCTTGCCGGTATATATAACATCACCGTCAAGCGTGTGCCCGACGGCTTTGTTTCCGGTTATATTCTTGATAACTGGATCGTGGGGCAGGAGGTAACCGCTTACGCGCCCGAGGGCAATTTCTACTATGAGCCCATCCGCGACGCCCACACGGTGGTGGGTATCGCCGGCGGCAGCGGCATAACCCCCTTCCTCTCATTGGCAAAGTCCATAGCGGACGGCACCGAGGACGCGGAGCTTATCCTGCTCTACGGCAGCAGAACAGAGGATGACATCCTCTTTAAGCCCGAATTTGACGCTCTTATGGAGCAGTGCGATAAGATAAAGGTCGTCTATGTCCTCAGCGACAGTAAAACAAAGGGCTACGAGCACGGCTTTATCGACAAAAAGCTCATCCTCAAATACGCTCCGGAAAAATTCAGCGTGTTTGTATGCGGCCCCGGAGCTATGTACAACTTTGTGGCAAAAGAGCTTGAGACCATGGATATTCCCAAGAAATTCATCCGCTTTGAGCTGTTCGGCGAAACTAAGAACCCCGCCGCCATTCAGGGATTCCCGCCCGAGGCTGTGGGCAAGACCTTTAACTGTACGGTAAAATGTCTGGATGAGGAAAAGGTCATCCCCTGCAGCAGCGAGGAAAGCGTACTGGTCGCTCTTGAGAGAGCAGGTATCGCCGTTCCTTCAAGGTGCAGAAGCGGCGAGTGCGGATTCTGCCGCTCAAAGCTTGTCAGCGGCGAGGTGTTCATTCCCGCATCCACAGACGGCAGAAGGATAGCCGACGTGAAATTCGGCTACATCCATCCCTGCTGTTCCTATCCCACAAGCGATATTTCGATAAAGATCTTTTAAAGAGGAATTTTACCATGCAGTACCGGCGCAGATATATTCTTGACAACCTGATAAACTGCCGTGATTTAGGCGGCTATACCTGCAATGATGGTTCGGTGACTCGGTTCGGCAGGCTTTTGCGGGCAGGCATGCCCCGACCGCTGAGCGAAAAGGATCTGCGCTTCCTTGAGGAGTACGGTGTAAAAGCCGTGCTTGACCTGAGAGGCAACAAGGAAGCGGAGCTTTATCCCGCGTTCATGAACTGCGAGACCGATATCAGCTATAAGCATATATCTCTGCTGGAAATAAATCCCGCTACCATGGATCTCCACAGACCGCTCATCGAGGCGTACAGAGAGACCATAGACAATTACGGCGAAGCCCTGGCGGAAAGCTTAAGATTTATATTGAATTCAGGCACACCGTTCCTGTTCCACTGCTTTATCGGTAAGGACAGGACCGGTATGCTTGCCGCCATGATCCTTCATATGGCAGGGGTGAACGACGAGGACATTGTGGCGGATTACGAGATATCCTACAGCTATCTGGAAAACTTCTTCAGGCACGAAATGGAGATCGGCAGCGGACTTATCTGGGAATGCGACGAGCATCAGCGCCGCTCCGACCGCGGAAATATGATATCCCTGCTGGAATACATAAACAGCAAATTCGGTTCAATAGAGGATTACCTGCTCGGCGCAGGAATGACAGAGGAGGAGCTTAAAGCTCTGAGTACTCTTTTAAAGTAATAAAAATCCCTTGACATCCTTTGCGCCTCTACTGTATAATAGCCAACGGGCAGCGGAATATAAAGTGTGTAGCGCAGATGGCAGCGCGCTTGCTTTGGGCATTTTTGGCGAAACGCGTCCGGTGGACGAAACAGTGAGGCAAAAATGGCGCAGCGGTCGAAAATGCGCGACGCTCCAAGTCGCAGGCATTTTCGGGCACCGCAAGAGGGCGAGCAAAGCAAGCGACTTAGCACTGTAAAATATAATAAATAACGGGGTGTAGCGCAGATGGTAGCGCGCTTGCTTTGGGAGCAAGATGCCGCAGGTTCGAATCCTGTCACTCCGACCACCAAAGAAGCGTGATTTGTTTATCAAATCACGCTTCTTTGAAATATGTACACCTATTGCGGCAAAAACATAACTGTGAGCAAAGCAAAGAACATCACTTTTTACATCAAAGGATTGAAAGGCTTGCGCTTTTCGTATATAATGGAAAAAGATTTACAAACAGGGTCCGGTGAATATTATGTTGAATCAGTTTTCAAGAACAGAGCTTCTGCTGGGGAAAGAAGCGATAGAAAAATTGCACTCAAGCCGTGTGGCGGTTTTCGGCATAGGCGGCGTGGGCGGTTATGCCTGCGAGGCACTTATCCGGAGCGGCGTGGGTAAATTTGACCTTATCGACGATGACAAGGTTTGTCTTACTAACCTGAACCGTCAGATCATAGCCACAAGGAAAACCATAGGTCAATACAAGGTGGACGTTATGAAAGAGCGTATGCTCGACATAAATCCCGACGCTGAGATAACCGTCCGCAAATGTTTCTTCTTGCCGGAGAACGCCGAAGAGTTCCCCTTTGACGAATACGACTATGTTGTAGACGCTGTTGATACGGTTTCCGCAAAGCTGGAGCTCGTCATGCAGACGCAGAAGCACAATGTTCCTATCATCAGCTGTATGGGAGCGGGCAATAAGCTTGACGGGAGTCAGTTTCGGGTCGCGGATATTTACAAAACGCGGATGTGCCCACTTGCCAAGGTGATGCGTTATGAGCTGAGAAAACGCGGGGTCAAAAAGCTGAAAGTCGTTTACTCGGAAGAACAACCCACCAGACCGTCAGAGGATATGTCGGCAAGTTGCCGGACGAATTGTATTTGTCCTCCCGGAGCGCAGCGTAAATGTACCGAACGCCGCGATATCCCAGGCAGTGTTGCCTTTGTTCCGTCAATAGCGGGGCTGTTGATAGCAGGAGAAGTGGTAAAGGATCTGACGATCAGAAGAACATCGAAAACAGGTGAATAATATTAAACCGAAAGTAATCGGTAAAATCCTGTTGATTGAGCAGATAAATTTCTTGTTTTAAAATTTGCTTTGGAGGTAATATAATGTCTTATATTTCCTACGAACAACTGATAAACGATTTGCAGACGCTTCAGAATTACAGCGATCTTTTGACAGAATATGACTGCGACGCCTCAACGCTTGTGGAGCTTCGCGATACGGTGTCGGAGCGGATAAGCGCGGCGAGGCATCAAATGGACAGGATGCTTACCTCTGCGGCTGATCCCGATGCACCGGATGAATACGAAGCGATCACAGCGCTTGCGGAGGGAGGCAACGAAAAACAGCCTGTAAAGGATTTGTTCTCAAGGATCAAAGGCGCGCTTATCGGGCGCTTTGCGGGCTGTACCCTGGGTATTCCGGTAGAGAATTGGGATATTGAAGAAATGCGGAAAAAAGCCGAATATGAAGGCGGCGATTTCCCACCGACGGATTACTGGAAAACCGTGGGCGATCCATGGCGTACTCATTACGGTGAGACCTGGCATACGGCGCAGCGGGACGTGATGAACGGCTGCCCGCGGGATGACGACGTGACCTATACGCTGTTGTCTCTGCTTATAATGGAACGTTACGGAAAATCCTTTACGACCGAGGACGTTGGCGAATTCTGGAAGCAGTATCTGCCAATGGCGTGCACGGCGGAGCAAATGGCGCTTGAAAACTTGCGCAAAGGTATTTCTGCGTTGAAAGCGGCGGACTATGACAATCCGTTTTCAAACTGGATAGGAGCGTTGATCCGGGCCGACGGTTTCGGATATGCCAACGCCGGCGATCCCCACGCCGCGGCCGGCGCCGCATATAGGGATGCGTTTCTGACCCATCGGAGGGAAGGAATTTACGGAGAAATGCTGTTTGCCGCGGCCGTCGCCGCCGCATTTGTCTGCGATGACGGAGTGAAGGCGGTACGAGTGGGTATGAAGGAGATCCCAAGTACGAGCAGGTTGTATGCGGCTATGCAGTGGGCGATCTCCGTTCTGCCGCAGGTCACCGACGTATATACAGGCAGAGCGCTGGTGGATGAAAAATTCCCCGGGATGCACTGCGTTCATACTATAAACAATGCCTGTCTTATCCTGTTTGCCCTGTATCTCGGTCAGAATGATGTGGGCAAAACTATCTCCGCGGCTGTCGGTCTGGGGTTGGATAACGACTGTACCGCCGCGACAGCGGGCAGTATCGCAGGGGCGATCTCGGGCGCTGAAAAAATACAGGCGCATTGGTATGAGCCGTTTCAGGATACCGTGCGTACATATATCAAAGGCTATCCCACATTCAGCATAGAAGATACCGCAAGGCGCTTTGCGGCGCTCAACAACGACTGATATGATAAACAGATCCGGAGAAGATTTTCTCCGGGAAAGGACAACAATAAAGATGAAAGCTATCGAAACAAAGGGTCTTACCAAGTTTTACGGCAAGGCGAGGGGCATAGAGAATGTTGATCTCACCGTTGAGGAAGGGGAGATATTCGGCTTTATAGGTCCTAACGGCGCGGGCAAAAGCACCACCATCCGCACCTTGCTGGGTCTTATCAAAAAGAGCGGCGGCAGCGCCGAGGTGCTGGGCATGGACATTGAAAAGGATAAGGAAAAGATACTTGTAGAGGTGGGCTATCTGCCCTCCGAAGCGGCGTTTTACAGCGGTATGAGGGTGAACGAGGTGCTGGAGTTTTCCGCAAAGCTCAGAAACAGGGATTGCCGTGAGGAAGCAAAACGTCTGGCGGACAGGCTGGGGCTGGATATGTCAAGAAAGGTCAGCGAGCTTTCCCTGGGTAACCGCAAAAAGGTAGGCATAGTCGCGGCAATGCAGCACAGACCCCGCCTATATATACTTGACGAGCCCACAAGCGGGCTTGATCCTCTCATACAGAGAGAATTTTTTACTCTGCTTGAGGAGCGCAACGGGGAGGGCGCGACGGTGTTCCTCTCCTCCCATGTGCTGTCTGAGATCGGCCGTTACTGTAACAGGGCGGGTATCATCCGTGAGGGCAGGCTCATAAGAGCTGACAGCGTAGAGAACCTCACCGGCAACGGTGTAAAACGTGTTGTGCTGCACGGAGCCTCCGAGCTTCCCGATATTGACGGGATGAAGGACGTAAAGCTGAGCGACGCCGGAGCGAGTTTCCTCTACAGCGGCAGGGCTGATGAGCTGATAAGGGCGCTTGCGAAGCTTTCCTTTGAGGATATCACCCTGACCGACCCGGATGTTGAGGATGTGTTTATGCACTATTACACGAAGGAGGGGAAATGATATGACGCTGTTCTTCCACGAGCTGAAAAGGGATCGTCTGAAGCTTATAGTGTGGACAGGGGCTATCGCGTTCATGCTCCTTACGAGCATCGTTATCTATCCCCAGATGACCTCGCAGATGAGCGAGATGGGGGATATGTTCTCCGACATGGGCGGTTTTTCCGCCGCGTTCAATATGGATAAGATAAATTTCGGCGAGTTCAGCGGCTATTTTGCCGTGGAGTGCGGCAACGTGCTTGGTCTTGGCGGAGCGTTCTTTGCGGCGCTGATGGGTATAGCCGCCCTTGCAAAAGAGGAGCGGGACCGCACGGCGGAGTTCCTGCTGACGCATCCGGTCTCCCGCGTATACGTCACAGCGCAGAAGCTTGCCGCTGTTGCTGCTGAGGTGCTGATACTAAATATCACAGTCGTGATAGCCGCGGTGGCGGCAAGCCTTGCCATCGGTCAGGATATTGACGGAAAGCTCTTTTTTAACGTGTTTTCAGGCTATTTTCTCATGCAGATAGAGATAGCCTGCGTTATGTTCGGCCTCTCAGCATTCTTGAGGGGCAACGGTCTGGGAATAGGTCTGGGTACCGCGTTCGTGCTCTATTTCATGAACATACTTGCCAATCTTACCGACAAGGCGAAATTCCTGAGATACATAACCCCATTCGCTTATGCGGACGGCACGGCGATAGTTTCCAAGGGAAGCATAGAGATAAAATATCTTATCCCCGGCATAATCTTTACTGCGGCGGGCATAGCTGCCGCGTTCATTCATTATAACAGCAAGGACATTAGAGCGTAAAACATGATAAATATGAAAGACCTCCTGAAGCTTTTGCCTCAGAAGGTCGTTTTTTTATAAGGTCACCTCTAAAAATTCTCATACATTCATCTTGCTTGATCTTTTCCCATCATATTTCACAAAAATGCTCGTCAATACACAAAGTATTAACTCCGCTTTTTGTTTTATCTGACGAAAAAATCTCTTCGCAATCTGAACGCATCGAATACTTAGAGGTTCCCATAATTAACTTATTCGTAGCTTAACATTATACTATCCGCAATGGATTCCAACTGCTCCATGCTTTCAATGGCGCAGATCTCCTGCCTGTAGGAGGCGGCTCCGCGGATGCCTTTTATGTACCACGCCGCGTGTTTACGGGCTTCACGGATGCCGATATATTCGCCCTTGTACTCGCATATTGCCCTGATGTGCTCAAGCATAACGGCAAGACGTTTTTCCATGGGCGGATCGGGGATCAGGGTCCCGTCGGTCAGATATGCGTTGATCTGATCAAATACCCAGGGCCTGCCCAGGGCGCCCCTGCCCACCATTATGAAATCACAGCCGGTGTATTCGTACATATGCTTTGCGGATATCCCGTCAACTATATCTCCGTTGCCGATAACCGGGACGGATACAGCCTGCTTGACCTCTTTTATTATGTCAAAATTGACCGGAGGGGCATACATCTGCTCTCTTGTCCGCCCGTGCACGGTTATTGCCGCGGCTCCGGCGGCTTCCGCGCGCTTTGCCAGCTCCACGGCGTTTATACTGTTTTCGTCCCAGCCGCTCCTTATTTTGACCGTGACCGGTATATCGACGGCGTTTACGCAGGCGGCAACGATCTTCTGCGCCAATTCAGGCTTCTTCATTAGAGCAGATCCACCGCCGTTGCCCGCGATCTTAGGCGCGGGACAGCCCATGTTTATGTCAATAAAATCAGGTTCATATTCCAGAGCCCTGACCGCCGCCGCTGCCATGGTGTCCGGGTCATCTCCGAATATCTGTACAGCCGCGGGACGCTCGTCGGGGGATATACACATAAGCTGTGAGGATTTTCTGTCATGCATGGAAACGCCCTTTGAGCTGACCATTTCGCTCACAACGTACGCCGCGCCATAGCGGGTGCACAGCTCGCGAAAGGCACGGTCAGCCACACCTGCCATGGGCGCAAGAGCCGCAAAGCCTTTTGATATGATCTCACTGATATCCATGCCTGATTTTCACCCCAAAATCAAAAGATAAGTATTTTTAATCCTATAAGTACAAGGATCACGCCGCCGAAAATTTCCGCCTTGCCGCCTAACAGTCTGCCGAACTTTTTGCCGATATATGAACCTGCCATGCAGATGAGGAAGGTCTCAACGCCGATTATTGCAATGTACAGCAAAAGGGGAGAGGGCATTTTTACGCCGGAGCAGGAAAAGGTCACACCCACGGCAAGAGCGTCAATGCTTGTGGAAACGGCAAGAAGAAGCAGATATTTAAGCTTTATTTCAGAGCCCTGCTGATTTACAGCTTCAGGCTCTTTCTTGAAAACAGCCTCATAGATCATCTTTCCGCCGATAACAGCAAGCAGACCAAAAGCGACATATTTTCCAGCAGCTTCTATTTTTGAACTGAAGGATATGCCAACCAAATATCCTATAAACGGCATAAGAGCCTGAAAAAATCCGAATAAAAATGATTGTGTTAATGCAAAAGTCAGATGTACTCTTTTTGCAGAAAGAGAGTTGGTGACGGAGACCGCGAAGGAGTCCATGGCAAGGCTGACGCCTATAAGAAATATTTCATATAAATTCAAGATAAAGACTCCAGTCAAATATTGTTCAGTATTTTTTCAAGATTGCCAAGACATTTCCTGACAGCTGGAATATTATCCTCCACACCCTCAAACTCAATGCTCACATAGCCGCTGTAGCCGTTGTTTTTAAGTATGGAAAGACAGTTTTTCACCGGTACGACGCCCTCGCCCAGGACAGCGCCGCGGAGAAAATGCCCGCCGTAAGTTTTAAAATAGCCGTTCGGGGATTCTTCGGGGGAAAGCGTCTTTTTAAAATGGAAATCCTTAACGTGGACGTACCGCGCAAAGGGCGCCGTTTTAGAGACCGCTGTTTCCGGGTCCTCGTCAACGCACATGAAGTTGCCGATATCTGTCAGCGTGCCGAAATTGTCATCGGCGACGGCTGAAATGAGCTTTAATATCCTGTCGCTGCTTTGGCAGAAAATCCCGTGATTTTCCACCATAGTGGAAATGCCCTTGCTTTTTCCGTATTCCGTGACCGCTTTGCATCCCTTTACAAGTGTTGGCAAAGCCTCATCAAATCCTATAAACTTATCTTTATTGAATTTAAATCCGTATGAAACGTCATGTCTTATGCGTATTGTTCCGAGAATTTTTGCAATGTTAACTTGTTCATAAAGCTCCTGGAGCTGTTTTTCAAAATCCTCACAGTTGAGAAAATCGGCGCCCACCGCATAGTTCAGGATCGGCATATCGAGCCTTTCGGACTCATCGCGGAGCCTCATGGCGTAGTCTTTTTTTGATTCATTATTATGCGGAAAAAGATCGGCAAATTCGATGCCGGCAAATCCCATACTTTTAGCAAGTCCTATAAGCTTTATCTGATCGTATTCTCCGTTGTCGATAAGACGCTGGAAGCTGTAAGAGCTGACACCGGGTAATATCATAAAATCACCGTTCTAAAATAATATCTATAGTATAATTAGCTGAAATATATTTTAATTTATACGACTTTTAAGAAATTCAACAGCCTTGCGGATATCTTTCTCCGGATCGTCTCCGACCTCGCGTTCTATTGTAAGGAAGCCGTTGTAGCCTATATCTCTCAGGGCGTTGAGATATTCTTCCCAGTTTACCTGACCTTCTCCCAAAGGAACCTCCTCAAATGAGGGGGAGGTGACGATTTCGCTTTGCACCATTCCGTAGATAATATCCGGGTCTTTGTAATACAGCTGTTTGCCGTCCTTGGCATGAGTGTGGACTATGTAATCCTTCAAATTATGCACAGCCCTTGCAGGGTCGTCTCCGGTCACCATAACAAGGTTTGCGGGGTCAAGGTTTACAGCCACGCCTCTTGAATGAAGGCTGTCTAAAAATCCCTTGAGAGTCGCCGAGGTCTCGGGTCCGGTCTCTATGGCAAAATGAGCGCCTATGCTGTCCGCGTACTCGGCAAGCTGTCCGCAGGCGTCCTGAAGGATCTTGTATCTTTCATTATTGCTGTCCTCCGGCACGACGCCTATATGGGTGGTAACGACATCCGTCTCAAGATCCTTGGCAAGGTCAAGTATTCTTTTTGAACGCTCGATCTTATGGGGATTGTTGGCGGGTACGGTAAATCCGCCGGCGCCCAAATCACCGCACAGCGCGGATATCACAAGCCCGTTTCCCTTTACCAGATCTAAAAAGTCCCTGCGTTTCTGACCTACAAGTATCTCCGGCGCCATATCGCCGCTGGTGGAGTAGACCTGTATGCCCTGCACGCCTATTTCCGCCGCCTTTTTGACGGCGGAGCTTATATCTGTGCGAAAACTGTCAATGATGACGCCTATTGAAAAATCGGACATGATTGCTTCCTCCTTGATCAAATATAAGTTATGTTATCACAGAAAAGTCAAAAAATCAACAGATATGCGTATTACATTATATAAAATGCAGATATCCCCATATCCTCCGCCTGAAGAATATGGGGATATGTTTAGTTGAGAGTGTAAATATCGTCGGTCAGTATCTGATCCCAGTAGGTCTTGTATTTCGTCGCAGGGTTGTAATAGCAGGCGGTGCCTATGTGGGTATAGACCGGATTGAGGATATTGACCCTGTGCTCCTCGCAGTTCATCCAGGCATCCACGACCTCCTTGGCTGTATCCTGACCGGCGGCAAGGTTTTCGGCTCTGTTGGGGGTGCGGTAGCCCTGATCCGTTATGGAAGAATAGAAGCTCTTTCCCGTCAGCGGTCTTTGGTGGTCAAAGATGACAGACAATTCTTTTGCCCTTATCTTTGCCGCCTTGGAGACTACCTTGCTTGCCTTGAGAGGCTTTAAGCCGTATTTCTTGCGTTCGATATTTATAAGCCGTAGTATTTCCTCATCGCAGTTTTCCAGAGAGGCGCGGTATGCGCTGTCGTCCACTCTGGTTATTTTCTGTCTGGTCGTTCGCTCCACTGTTGTCCATGTTCCTGTCCAGCCCGTTCTTTTCTTTGTCGTCTGCTGAACCGTCGTTTTTATGTCCGAAGCTTTCTCCGTTGAGGCGGCGGTGGCAACAGGTTCCGTTGTTGATGCTTCATCCTGAGTTTCCGTCGCGGTATCCGTGAACATTTCCGTTGACAGCTCGGTCGACTGTTCGGTCACCGCAACAGGCAATACTGTTGTCTGAGACGTGGTGGTTTCGGTAACATTGTTCTTTTTGTGATCCTTTATGACAAAGATCAGAAGAACGATCAGTTCGACCGCAATGACCACGGAGGAAATTATTATGATCCTGGATTTTTTGCTGTTCAATTTATGCGGCACCTCCGACTCAAATGTCGTTACTTATAATATCTTCGTAGCTTTCTCCCTTTACCGCCAAACGGGCTTTGCCGTCCTTTACCATAACGACCGGGGGACGGGGGATGCGGTTATAATTTGACGCCATGGAATAGTTGTACGCGCCGGTAGTGAGTACTGCCAGTATATCTCCGGGCTCAACCTTTTGGATCTTTGTATTCTCCTGAATAAGGTCTCCGCTTTCACAGCATTTTCCCGCGACGGTAACGACAAAATCGCGTTCACGGTCAGCCTTGTTGGCGCATACGATCTCATAATCCGACTGATATAAAATGTATCTGGGGTTATCGCCCATTCCGCCGTCCACCGAAACATAGGTGCGAACGTCCGGTATTGTTTTTACCACGCCCACGGTGTACAGGGTAAGTCCCGCCGCGCCCACTATTGAACGACCGGGCTCAATGTAGATGAAGGGAACGCTGAGCCCCAGTTCTTTTGAATAGGTCTTGACCACTTTCGATACCTGCTCCATATACTCGGTAAAGGGTCTGGGAGCGTCGCTTGAAAGGTACTTTATGCCGAATCCGCCGCCCAGGTTGAGCTCGGAAAGCTCCGCGCCCGTCTCTTTCTTGACATAGAGCATGAAGTCCAGCATGACCTTTGCCGCAAGCTCAAAGGGGTCTATTTCAAAGATCTGAGAGCCTATGTGGCAATGTACGCCGACCAAATCGATACATGAGGAATCCAGAGCGAGACGGACAGCCTCCATGGCTTCTCCGGTCTCAATGGCAAAGCCGAATTTTGAATCTATCTGACCGGTTTTGATAAAGTCGTGGGTATGGGCGTCGATGCCGGGCTTTATGCGAAGCAATATCTTAACGGTCTTGTTTTTCTCCGCGGCTATTGCGTTCAAGGTCTCAAGCTCGGTGATGTTGTCAACGATTATCCTGCCCACGCCGGCATCCACGGCGTAGACCAGCTCGGAATATTTTTTGCTGTTGCCGTGAAAGCAGATCTTTTCCGCGGGGAAATCAACGGAAAGGGCGGTGAAAAGCTCTCCGCCGGAAACAACGTCCAGCCCCATGTTTTCGTCCATGGCTATTCTGCACAGTTCCTTACAGCAGAGAGCCTTGCTGGCGTAGAGTACAAGTCCGTTGCCGTTATAGTTGTCTTCAATGGACTTTACAAAGGCGCGGCAGTTTTTACGGATCTCACATTCATCCAGAACATACGCCGGGGTGCCGAATTCTTTCGCAAGCTCCACCGTATCTGCTCCGCCTATGGTAAGGTGCCCCTTACTGTTTATATCGATACAATCGGAAACATACATGGTTTACACATCCTGTCCTTAATTATTTGCGTATTGGTCAATGATCGTTCTGATTTCTTCAGTCCCCTCACCGTTGAGGGATGAAAAGGGTATGAGCCTTAAGTCCCCGAATTTTTCAAATTCACGGGTCATGGCTTCCACCTGAGCTTTATATTCGCTTTTGTTGAGCTTGTCGCTCTTTGTCATAACTATTATAAAAGGATAGCCGGCGTCGTTAAGAAAGTTTACCATTGTCAGGTCGTCCGCCGTGGGCTTATGCCTCATATCCACAAGCTGGACAACAAGCTTTATATTGCGTCCTGATTTGAAATAGCCTTCCATAAGCTCCGCCCAGCGCTCTTTTTCGGCGCGGGAGACCTTGGCATAACCGTAACCGGGCAGGTCAACGAGCCTCAGACCGTTCCCCTTGAAAAAGTTTATGGTGACGGTCTTGCCGGGCATTGAACTGACCCGGGCAAGGCTTTTTCTGTTGAGTACCTTGTTGAGCAGTGAGGATTTGCCCACGTTTGAACGTCCGGCAAAGGCTATCTCCGGCATATCTGAGGGTTTGAGCTGCGCGGATGTTCCGTAAGAGGCTTCGTAATCAAAGCTGTTAAGATTCATAATGATTTTTCCTTTGTTAAAATATGCGGATCAGTGTCCCTTTACCAGCGCTGCGTTGAACACTTCTCCCACGCCGGATACCGGGATAAACTTTACGGCGGATCTTACAACATCGTCCACCTCGTCCAGGTCTCCGGTGTTGTCGGCGGGGATTATCACCGTGTCAATGCCCGCCAGGTATGCGGCCATCGCTTTTTCCCTGAGACCGCCTATGGGCAGTACACGGCCACGCAGAGTGATCTCACCTGTCATTGCCACGTTGTGTTTGACAGGTGTGTCGGACAGAGCCGATACCAGAGCTGTGGCTATGGTCACACCGGCGGAGGGCCCGTCCTTGGGAACGGCGCCTTCGGGCACGTGGATGTGGATGTCCTTTTTGCCGTAAAAATCAGGATCGATATTGAGAGCGGCGGCGTTTGAACGGATGTAGCTTATCGCCGCGTGGGCGGATTCCTTCATAACGTCTCCCAGTGAGCCGGTAAGCTCAAGCTTGCTGCTGCCATCCATGACGGCGGCCTCAACCTTTAGGGTCTCACCGCCCACCGCCGTCCAGGCAAGGCCGTTCACTATACCGGGGAGATCGTTCTTTTCGTAGGATTCACGGTGATATTTTGCCGTGCCGAGATATTTTTCAAGATTTTTCTCGGTGACGCTTACCTTCTCTTTTCCTGCGGCGATCTCGGAGGCTGTTTTTCTGCATATCTTCGCTATGCACTGTTCCAGCTTGCGTACCCCAGACTCACGGGTATAGGACTCTATTATTTTTCTCAGCGCGCCGTCGGAAATTTTCAGCTCTTTTGAGGTTAGCCCGCTGCGTTTGATCTGCTTTTTGACAAGATGCTTTTTGGCGATGTTGAATTTTTCCTCCTGAGTGTAGCTGCCCAGTTCTATGACCTCCATACGGTCGAGCAGCGCCGGATGTATTGTGGAGGTGTCGTTTGCGGTGGTGACGAACATGACCTTGCTCAGGTCAAAGGGTATCTCGATGTAATGGTCGCGGAAGGAGAAATTCTGCTCGCCGTCCATAACTTCAAGCAGGGCAGAGGATGGGTCGCCCCTGAAATCCTTGCCGAGTTTATCTATTTCATCCAGCAGAATAAGGGGATTCGATGTGCCCGCCTGCTGTATGGCGGCGATTATCCTGCCGGGCATGGAGCCGATATATGTCCTTCTGTGGCCTCTTATCTCTGCCTCATCGTATATTCCGCCAAGGGAGATCCTGACGTACTTTCTGCCCATTGCGCGGGCCACCGAGCGGGCGACTGAGGTCTTGCCCACGCCGGGAGGTCCCACAAGGCAGAGGAGCTGACCGGAGATATTGCCGGAAAGCTTGTACACCGCCAGGGCTTCTATTATCCTGTCCTTGACCTTTTCCAGACCGTAATGATCGTTGTCAAGGATCTTGCGGGCGGCTTCAAGGTTTATTTTATCTTTAGTATATTTATTCCAGGGCAGGTCAAGAACCGTTTCTATGTAAGTCCTTGCCACTGTTCCCTCCGGGGATTGGGGAGACATACGCTCCAGCCTGTCACATTCACGCAGAAGCTTTTCCTCGATATCCTCCGGGAAATGAAGTTTATATATTTTATATCTGAATTCATCGATCTCCTCCTCCGGGGAAATGCCGCCGTTAAGCTCGGAGGAGATTATTTTTAGCTGTTCTCTGAGATAATATTCCCTTTGATTTTCGTCGATCTGCTCCTGTACCCGTTCTGTAATATCGCCTTCCAGTTTTATAAGCTCTATCTCACGGGTCAGGACGGCGCAGAGCTTTTCCAGCCTTGATGTGGGTACGAGCTCGTCGAGGATGCTCTGTTTGTCTTTATAATCCAGCATGATATTGCCGGCGATATAATCGGCAAGCCTTCCCGGGTCGTCCTCCGCCATAACGGAAAGCACGATGTCTCCGGGGAGTTGAGGAGCCGTTTCCATATATTCGTCAAAAAGAGCCTTAGTCTTGCGTATGCAGGCAAGTACCTTGTTGCCGCCCTCGGTCTTTTTTATGCAGGGGAGAACGGAGGCTTTAAAACATGGCTTGACCTGAGTGTAGCTTATCAGCAGCGCTCTTTCTATCCCCTCCACATAGACCCGCAGATTATTGCTGTTTGGCAGGCGGAAAACCTGATTTATGTTTGCGATAACGCCCTTTTCATAAAGCTGATCTACTGCCGGGTCATCTACAGTTATATCCCGCTGAGCGACAAGAAAAATTTTCCTGTTTCCGTCCATAGCATCTTTGATGGCGGCAACGGATTTCTCCCTGACCACGTCAAAGTGCATCTGCGCCGCGGGAAATACCACAAGTCCCTTGAGAGCAAGGAGCGGCAGTTCAATTATTTCGTTAGTGAAAATTTCCATTTTTTATCCCTTCAAAAATATCAATATGCTTCGAATGCGGATATGGTGGCAAAGCCGCGCATATCTTCAATAACAAGCTTGAATCGCTGTATTCTCGTTTCCTTGAACCGGCAGATACATTTATGCCCTATCGCCGTACCGCTGTGGAATTTTTTCCACCTGCCGTTTATTTCAGCGTAGAGAGTAAACGCTTCTATCTGCTGACCTGTTTTTATGTGTTCCTTAAGGACTATTTTATTTATATCGTAGTCGTCCCCAAGATCAAGGATAAGCTCAGGCTTACGGGCATTGTCTCCGGAACACCAGTATTCGTCAGGATCGTCTGTCAGAGCCATTTCAGCGCCATGCTTTGCGTCTGAGGAACAGGAGGCGGTTATGATAGAATCCTCTGCCAGATTCTCGTTGAAGTCGATCTTCAGCTGAGCGCCGACGGATAAAAGAACGTCGAGATCGTTTTCTGATATCACGCCCTCCGGAGTAGGCGCTACACCCAGAAGCAGAGATGAATTTGCCCCTACGGATCTATAATATATCTCCATTATTTTGGAGAGAGGCATGATATCATGCTTTTCTTTTTCATGGTAAAACCAACCTTTACGCAGGGGAATGCAGGTCTCCGCGGGGTACCAGATAAGCTCATCTGCCTTGCTTATTGCCTTGAGACTGCCTATATCCAGCTCCATAACTCTGCTTTTATTCTTTAACGGGGAGATACGGTTCATGTACTGTTCGGAGGAGACCACGCTCCACTCTTCCTTACGGCAAAAACCTGTATAATTACCGTTCCAGCGCACGTCGGGACCGCAGTCGGATATCACCGCGTCCGGCTGAAGCTCACGGATAAGATCATAATACCCTTGAAGGTCATAGCTCTGACTGCGGATACTTTCATCCTCGCCGCAGAAGTCATCCAGTCTTACACAAAAGATATCACCGTAGTTGGTAAGCAGCTCACGGAGCAGATCCTTTACGAACGTATCGTATTCACTGCCCTTGCCGTAGCTCAGATCGTGCCTGTCCCACAGGGCAAGATATATACCGAATTTAAGATCCATCTCCCGGCATTGATCGGCGACTTCCTTTACAAGATCGCCCTTACCCTCAAGCCAGGGGCTGTTCTTGACGCTGTGATCCGTGTATGCTGATGGCCACAGACAGAAGCCGTCATAATGCTTAACGTCCAGTATGACGCCCTTCATGCCCGCCAGCTTTATCGCCTTTATCCACTGATGAACGTTGAGCTTCGGTGGGTCAAACAGATCGGGACTGACGTTGCCCGCGCCGTCCTCTGAGTCAATGAAGGTATTAAGTCCGAAATTTATGAAAGCGCAGAAGTCAATATCCTGCCACAAAAGCTGACGCCGGGAGGGCACTACAGCCGAAGCGCGTTTGGCAAGCTCCGCGTATTTTTTATTCAAACAAATCACTACCCAAAAACATAAAAATAAAGTATCGCACATTAACCCAATTTAAAGTGTATTAGGTATATAATACTTGTTTATACAAATAAAATCAAGTACATATTTATGGATAAAATTAAAATATGCAAAAATTATACGAATTTTGTTGAATTTATTGACAAGACAAAGAAGTACATGATATAATCAAAAAACAATTATTCTTATAAAGAATGGGAGACTGGTAAAATGGTCAACGGCGAAATTTTAGCATTTGTACTTTATTTTATAGTCGTCATAGGTATGGGCGTGTTCTTCTTCATAAAGTCGAAGAGCGCCGGCGAGAAGGATTACTTCTTAGGCGGCAGAAGCATGGGACCCTGGGTCACCGCCATGAGCGCCCAGGCCTCCGATATGAGCGCGTGGCTGCTTATGGGCTTGCCCGGCAGTATCCTGGCATTCGGTTTAGGCAAAGCGTGGATCGGTATCGGTCTTGCCATCGGTACGGCGTTGAACTGGATCTTCGTTGCAAAGCGTCTTCGTAAATTTTCCGCCGCGGCGGGGGATTCCATCACCGTTCCCCAGTATCTTTCCAACCGTTTCTGCGCCACAAACAATGTGCTCAGCGTTATCTGCGCTGTTGTGTTCCTTGTTTGCTTCACAATCTACGTTGCTTCGGCTTTCGTTGCGGGAACCGACGTGTTCACAGCTCTTGTTCCGTCACTTTCAAGAAGCACGGCAATGATAATTTTTGCCGCTATAATTATTGCGTACACATTCCTGGGCGGCTTCAAGGCTGTTTGCTGGACTGACTTTATTCAGGGCACGCTTATGCTCATCGCTCTTTTGGCTGTGCCGATCATTATGGCAGTAAAAGGCAACTACGACCCGGAGTTGATCGCCAACGTTTATTCTGACGGTGAGACAACTTATAAATTTGTTCCCAATTTATTTAACGCCACATGGCAGGATATTGCTTCCGGTCTCGGCTGGGGTCTCGGATATTTCGGTATGCCTCACATCATCGTTCGTTTCATGTCCATCAAAAAGCCCTCAATGGTCAAGAAGTCTGCTACAGTTGCTATAATCTGGGTGGTAATATCTCTTTCTTGCGCCATCGTTATCGCATATTTCGGACGCATAGCTTTGTTCGGCAATGAGGTCCTTGCCAAGGAGCTGCTGGAGAACGGTCAGCAAAAGCTTGTGTTTATTGAACTTGCCCGCAAGCTGTTCCCCACATTTATTGCAGGCTTACTGCTTGCCGCTATCATAGCGGCTTCAATGTCCACTGCGGACTCTCAGCTTTTGGTAGCTTCTTCATCCTTCACCAGCGATATTTACAAGCCCGTTTTCAAAAAGAAGGCTTCCGACAAAGAAATCCTTTGGATCGGCAGAATAGTAGTTCTTGTGGTTTCCGTTATCGCTTATTTCGTCGCTTCCAGCAAAGGTAAGGGCGCGCAGGCTATAATGGAGCTGGTTGAAAACGCATGGGGTCTGTTTGGCGCGGCGTTCGGTCCGGTCATCATACTTTCCCTGTTCTGGAAACGCTTTACTTATAAAGGCGCCGTCGCCGGTATAGTGGGCGGCACACTGGTTGATATTCTTTGGCTGGTATTCCTTTCAGGAAAAACCAATGTTTATGAGATCATTCCCGGTTTTGCTGTCTGCTTCATCCTCGCAGTCGTGGTTTCTCTCATTGATGCCGCTCCCTCAGAAGAGGTTCAGGCTATCTATGCCAAGGCTACAGACGATTCCAACGACGACTGATGACCTGATTGCCTATTAAAGCTAAAGTTTTATCAATGTTTAACGACCGCCTCCTTTGCGTAAAGGGAGGCGGTTTCAGTCTGTCGAAAAAGCGTGCTTTATGTGTGAGAGACTACGGTTATCAGGATTCTTGAATTCAGATAATCTGCTTATGAAATTCCACATCCGTAAATAGGAAAAATAAACAGCCGCAGGTCAAACCTGCGGCTGTAATCATATAAAAGGTTAGTTTTTATTTCTGGCTGTATTCCTTTGCGGCTTTTATGAATTCCCTGAACAGGGGATGGGCTCTGTTGGGGCGAGACTTGAACTCAGGGTGGAACTGAACGCCCACGAACCAGGGATGATCCTTGATCTCCACCGCCTCGATAAGGGTGGTGTCGGGGGACATACCGGAGAGCACAAGACCGTGCTCCTGCAGGGTCTCCTTGTACTTGTTGTTGAACTCATAACGGTGGCGGTGACGCTCGTTTATGTCGTCCACCTGATAAGCCTCATAGAGCTTTGTGCCCTTGACGATGTGGCAGGGGTAAATTCCCAGACGCATTGTGCCGCCCTTGTCCGTGACAGCTTTCTGATACTCCATGATGTCGATCACGGGGTTCGTTGTGTCTTCTGAAAATTCGCCGCTGTTGGCGTCGGTAAGACCGAGAACGTCCCTTGCGTATTCCACCACTGCAAGCTGCATTCCAAGGCAGATGCCGAACATGGGTATCTTGTTCTCGCGGGCGTATTTTATGGCGTTTATCTTGCCTTCGATGCCTCTGTTCCCGAAGCCGCCGGGTACGATTATACCGTGGAGCCCCTTGAGCATTTCCTCAGCGTTTTCGGGAGTGATGTCCTCGGAGTCGATCCATTCTATCTGAACCTTGCATGTGTTTTCGATCCCGCCGTGGAAAAGAGATTCGGCAACGGAAAGATAAGCGTCGTGAAGCTTAACATATTTGCCCACAAGGCCGATCTTTACAATGTCCTTGCAGGAATGGATACGGTTTACCATTTCGATCCATTCGGTAAGATCAGGCTTTTTAGCCTTGAGACCCAGCTTCTTGCAGACTATGTCCGCAAGCTTGTTTTCCTCAAGCATGAGGGGAGCTTCATAAAGGGAGCTGACATTTGTGTTGTCGACTACGCATTCCTCTGTGACGTTGCAGAACATGGCGATCTTACGCTTCATGCCGGGGTCAAGTGGAGCGTCGCAGCGGCAGACAAGAATGTCCGGCTGTATACCTATTGAAAGGAGCTCTTTAACAGAATGCTGAGTGGGCTTTGATTTATATTCCTCTGAGCCGGGGACAAAGGGGATAAGTGTCACATGAATGAACACGCAGTTGCCGTCGCCATGCTCATGAGACACCTGACGGATAGACTCAAGGAAGGGCTGAGATTCCATGTCGCCCACCGTGCCGCCTATCTCAACGATATTCACCTCTGAATCCGTGCTGTTGGCTGCGCTGTAGATGCGATCTTTTATCTCGTCCGTAATGTGGGGGATGACCTGTACGGTCTGTCCCAGATATTCGCCCTTGCGCTCTTTTGTCAGAACGTTCCAGTAAACCTTTCCCGTGGTGATGTTTGAATTGTAATTAAGGCTCTCATCAATGAAACGCTCATAGTGACCCAGATCAAGGTCTGTTTCGGTGCCGTCGTCAGTCACGAAAACCTCGCCGTGCTGAAACGGGCTCATTGTGCCGGGATCAATGTTTATGTACGGATCCAGCTTCTGCATGGTAACCTTAACTCCGCGAGCCTTCAACAATCTTCCCAATGCCGCGGCGGTAATACCTTTACCTAAACCGGAAACGACACCGCCTGTAACAAAAACAAATTTTTTCATAATAAATTTACCAATAGCCTTTCTGTCCGCAATCAAAAAGCTTTTTTACGATCAATTAGAGAGACTGCTGCTGGAATTGTTGTATGCGATTTGCATATCAACGATTTCCAAGCCTTTTTTGGTACCCTTTGCAAGACCCTTGGTGTTCTTTACGAGCTTATAGGAATCCTTCTTGAGGGCTTCTTCAAAGTAAGCTGAATAATCGTCCTGAGAAAGGCTCTCTCTGAGATTTGTTCTCCAGATATAGTCTTCGCTTCTGCTTGAGAAGTACATGATGTGATAGCCGTAGGTGGTCTCGACTATATCTGTATCTCCGGCTTTCCTTGAACGGTCAAAGCACCAGTTGTCAAATGCTCTTACCATCTGACCGGGGGTCACATTTTCATAGAGACCGCCGTTTTCCTTGGAACCGGTATCTGTGGTGTTATCTGTTGCAAGTGTTGCAAAGTTGTCCTCGGTGGGATCCTTTTTCCACTCTGCGTAGATAGAATCTGCCTTTGCCTTTGCCGCGGTCTTTTCTTCCTCGGTGGGGTCAGATGTGTCTGAAGAATCCTCGTGGAACGATATGAGTATATGGCGAACATTGACTGCCTGAGCCGGATACTGGGTCTCTGTCAAAATGACCACATAATAACCGCTGTCAGTTTCATACTGCGCCTTGTCGCCGACCTTGCGTTCATCGGCGAATGCCCACTCTGCGGCCTTATCGTTGATCTTGCTGGTGAGGCTTTCTTTGCTGATACGGTTGGATTCGGTCTCTTCGTCAGCGTCGTATTCCTTGCCTTCCTCAACAACGGCGTTCGCCTTTGCCGCCGCAAGGAATGTTTCAACGTTTGTAGTTGCGTCGTACACTGCCTGAGCCTTTGCCTTGAGTTCAGCGCTGTTCTTCTCTTTTCTTGCTGTAAAGGCTTCTTCGGTTTCGCCTTCGTCCTGTTCAAGAGTTGTGGAAAGAGAAAAGATCCTGAGACTTACTACATCGTACTTATCTTTATCTTTGTTATACTCTTCATCAAGAGCCTCATCGGTGTGGCTGTCTTTGAAGCCCTGCTGTTTATCTTCCTGATATCTTGCAACGATCTTTTCCATATTCATGAACTTTTCAACGACATTTTTATTTATGCCGCTTCCGTACAGATTATAGAGATAAGCGTTAAGTGACATATTGTTCTGCTTGGCGCTTGAGGTTAAATCCGCGATCTGTGACTCTATTTCGCTCTTTTCTTCATCAGTGAGCTTGTAATTGTTCGCAAGAGCCTCTTTGTAGAGAACGATGAACTCGTTCAACCATGATACGGTCTCGTTTTCAATATATTTATCCCACATAATGACGTTGTCACTGTCATCCTTGTAGGGACTTTCCTGTCCCTTGGGGGACTTGGAAGTATCGAGTCCAAGTACGTTAGAACCATAGTACTGTTCGTACTGAGCCGCCTGGCTGGCGAACGACTGGTACTTTTGATAATACATATAAGCAAATTCCGCGCTGGTGATCTTTGTATTGCCGACAGTCATGGCGATGCTGAACTTAGCAATAGCGCCGGACTTGTCTGCCACAAAAAAGCCGACTCCGAAAACAATGGCTATGATCAATAATGCGGCAATGATCTCCTTTATGATCATTCCGGCTTTTTTTGATGAACCGCCAATGCTCTTCTTTGAGTTCTTCTTTGCAGCCTGAGCCAGTCTCTTTTTACGCTCCTGGCGATACTGCTCGGCAGGGTTTACGTTTTCTTTCTTTGCCATAAAAACTAACCATCCTTTTAAATATGAAAATTCTGTCGCACTGATAAATAAAGCCGATTTACCAATGACATAACAAAGTATATTTTATACTATTTCTTCATAGATTACAAGAGTAAATTTCTTATAATTTGTAAAATTAAAGTAAACAAACTGCATAAAACCCGGTTTTGGTATTGTAAAATTGCAAAATTGTGGTATAATCAGTATGGATGTTTATAATGTGATATTGTGTCCCAATAAAAGATAAAGACGGAGTTTTCATATGAAAGGTAAGCTTATAGTCATTGAAGGACTGGACGGCAGCGGAAAAACCACACAGATGGATCTGCTTTGCAAAAGGCTCACAGATGAGGGAAAGAACACCGTGCGCATCAAGCTGCCGGACTATGAAAGTCCCTCAAGTTCTTTGGTCAGAATGTATTTGGGCGGTGAATTCGGTAGCGATCCCGGCGCGGTGAACGCTTATGCGGCATCCTCATTTTATGCGGTTGACCGTGTGGCAAACTACATAAACAAATGGAAAGACGACTATCTTGGCGGAAAGCTGATACTTGCCGACAGGTACACTACATCCAACGCGTATCATCAGACCCTTAAGCTTGACCGGAGCGAATGGGACGGCTACCTTGAATGGCTTGAGGACTACGAATATAATAAATTGGGCATACCCCGCCCGGACGGAGTGATCTATCTTGATATGCCCATTGAAATATCACAGAAGCTGATGACCGCCCGTTATGGCGGAGATGAAGTAAAAAAAGATATACACGAGGCAAATGTTGCCTACCTGAAAAGGTGCAGGGAAGCCGCTGTCTACGCGGCGGGCAAGCTGGGCTGGCACGTGATCCCCTGTGCAGACGGCGACACCGCGCTGCCTATACAAAAGATAGCTGAGACTGTATATGAAAAAGTTTCTGCCTGTCTTACGGACTGACAAGGAGTGTGTAATAATGATATATGTATTTGTCGCCCCCGGATTTGAAGAGATCGAGGCAATTTCAACAGTTGACATTCTCAGACGCGCCGGAGCCGCGGTCAATACTGTCGGCATAGGCGGAAAAACCGTAGCAGGTTCCCACGGTATACCTGTAAACTGCGATATGTCCGAAGCGGATTTCATTCCCGACGAAAGGCTTGAAGCTGTGGTCCTGCCCGGAGGTATGCCCGGCACAATAAATCTGGAAAAATCAGATACGGTCAGAGCGGCGATACGATACGCCTATGACAACGATAAATATATTTGCGCTATCTGCGCCGCGCCGTCCGTCTTTGGACATATGGGTCTGCTGAAGGGCAGAAGCGCGGTTTGTTTCCCCGGTATGGAGAGTGAGCTTTCAGGCGCCGTTGTACCCGATAAATTCGTGTGTACAGACGGAAAAATAATAACCGCAAAAGGACCGGGAGCTTCCATAGCTTTTGGTCTTGAAATAGCAAGGCACACCACCGGCGCCGATGTGGACGCCATAAAGGAGTCTCTGCAATGTCCGTAAATCCGCAGGATATGCGTCAGGTAAAGCAAGAACTCCGCAAGGAGTACACGAACATCAGAAAGAGTTATTCCCCGGAAAGAAAAAAACAGCTTGACGTAAAGGTAACAAGAAGATTATTGAATCTGTGGGCGTTCCGTGAGGCGGGTACTGTTTTGTGTTATGTGTCCTCGTCCCTTGAGGTGGATACCGGGGAGATAATAAAAACGGCGCTTTCCATGGGAAAGTCCGTGGCGGTCCCCCGCTGCGGAGAGACTGCGCGGAGCATGGATTTCTATTTTATTAACAGCCTCGATGAGCTCAGCGCACAGCATTTCGGGATACTTGAACCGGAAGCGGATGAAAGCAGGAAGCTTACGGATCTGTCAAACGGTTTCTGCATAGTCCCGGGTCTGTCTTTTGATGTGAACGGCTTCAGGCTGGGCTTTGGCGGAGGCTATTATGACAAGTTCCTTGAAGAGTTTCGCGGCGTGTCTGCGGGACTGTGCTACGAGGATTGTATTGCAAAAAAACTGCCCAGAGGCAGATATGATAAAAGCATCAACATGGTCGTTACGGAAAATAGATTTTACAGAAATAATTGATGTTTTTTGGAGGAAAAAGCCCTTATGAGGAGCAATGATTTCGACAAGATCTTAGAAAGTCTGGACAAAAAAATAGAGAACAAAGCAAATGCTTCGCAAGAGCCGAATAAAACTTCGTATAATGCGGGGTATACCGGAGCATATTCCGAACTGCATAAAACGTCGGGAGAGGAAGCAAGAAGAGTCTCTGAGGCGCAGCAGAATGCTTTTCGCCAGAACGCTCTTCGTCAGAGAGAGCAGAACGCTGCCCGTCAGCATGAGCAGGATGCGTTCCGTCAGAACGCCATCCGACAGCAGGAGCAGAGGCGAGCGGCTGAACGTACTCAGCAGTCTCGTCAGGGACAGCCCGGGGAGCAGCAATATCAGTCCCCGTATAAAAACGGCGTTTATTTCAGCAATCAGCGTCCCAGTACCGCTCAGCAGAGCACAGGTTCGATACCTGTCGGCGGAAGTGCCGCGTCAACCGATGAAGGGAATGCTAAAAGCCGCGGCTCCAAAAGCGCAAAAAAGAAAGGCTCCGGAAGAAAAAGAAGCAGCGCGTCGGGCTTCAAGAGCGTTATTCCTCTGTTAGCGGTAATTCTGGTTTTCACCGTTCTTTTTTCAACTTTCGGCATTATGTGTATAAACGACATCCTCGCGATAGGCAAAAAGGATGCTCCGGTAACGGTCAATATCCAGGAAAATATGTCCACAAATCAGATCATAGATATCCTTGACAAAGAGGGACTGATCTCCCAGCGCGAATTCTGCAAAATATTTTGCAGTTTGACCAGCAAACTTAAGAACACGAAAACGCCTGTGTATCTTGCAGGTCCCTATGAGCTCAACGCGAGCATGGGACTTGAGGGTATGCTCAACGAATTAAAAGGCAAGCAGAAGAATGCTGAAACGGAAAAGCTCATTTTCCCCGAGGGTTACTCGGTTTATCAGATATTTGACAAGCTTGCAACATATGGCGTGTGCAAATCCGATTATCTTTATTCATCCATTGATACAAGCAATTATAAGTACGGCTTTATTTCCGGGCTTGAGAACAGCAAGGCCTGTTACAAGCTGGAGGGATACCTGTTCCCGGATACCTATGAATTCTACATCGGAGAAAACCCCATAAGCGTCATCAAGAGATTCCTGACAGCGTTTGAAAGCAAGTGGACAGAGGGCTGCAAGCAGAAGGCAAAGGAATTGGGTCTTACGACCAATGAGGTCATAATCATCGCTTCCATAATCCAGAAAGAGGCTGCGAACAAATCACAGATGGTGGGGATCTCATCGGTAATACACAACCGTCTTAATGATCCTGTGAACTATCCGACCCTTGACTGTGACTCCACTTACGAATATGTTTCAAAGTATCTTGCGCCTAAGATAGGCGATTCCGCCGCTGCGCAGTATATGCCGTTGTACAACACATATAAATGCGAAGGTTTGCCTGCCGGGGCGATCTGCAATCCCGGTATGGATGCCATAGAGGCTGCACTTAATCCTGCGGAGACGGACTACTATTATTTCCAGCACGACAAGAACGGAAAAATATATTATGCCAGAAATGCCGCCGAGCAGGATCAGAATTCTTTTGAAGTAGCAAGAGCTAACAGCGCGGAATGATAAATATTTTCCGGAAGGATCTGTATATATTTGAAAATCAGCAGACCTGAGCTTTTGTCCCCGGCGGGGGATATGGAATGCCTGAAAGCCGCAGTGGACTTCGGGGCGGATGCGGTGTACCTTGCGGGCGACCGTTTCGGCATGAGGACCGCGCCGAAAAATTTCAATACCGATACTCTGCCTGAAGCGGTGGAGTATGCCCACAACAAGGGCGTAAAGGTCTATCTTACCTGCAATACCGTTCCCAGAAACGATGAGCTTCCCTCTCTTCCGGAACATATAAGGTGGACTTCCATGAGCGGGATAGACGGCTATATCGTGACCGACTTGGGTGTTTTTGAACAAATTAAAAAACTTGCGCCCCGGTGTGAAATACATATTTCCACACAAGCGGGTATAACTAATTACGGAGCCGCCAACGCATTTTATAATATGGGCGCGAAGCGCATAGTTATGGCGAGAGAGGTCTCTCTGAAGGAAATCGCGGAGATAAGACAGAATATCCCCCGGGACATGGACATTGAATGCTTTGTCCATGGAGCGATGTGCGTCTCGTTTTCCGGCAGATGTCTGCTGTCATCATACCTGACGGGCAGGGATTCCAACAGGGGAGACTGCGCCCAGCCCTGCAGATGGAAATATCATCTTATGGAGGAGACCCGCCCGGGAGAATATTTTCCCATAGATGATGACGAAAGAGGTACATATATCCTCAACGCCAGGGATATGTGCATGATAGAGCATATCCCGGAGCTTATAAACGCCGGCGTTTCAAGCTTTAAGATCGAGGGCAGAGCCAAGTCTGCTTATTATGTCGCCACGGTGACAAATGCCTACAGAGCGGCTATAGACGCTTATCTTGAACGCCCATCGGAGGATTTTGAGCTTCCCGAATGGATAAGGAACGAGGTCTTCAAGGTCAGCTACCGTGAGTACTGTACCGGCTTTTTCTTCGGCGCTCCCAATGAGAACGCGGAGATATTCTATGAGGGAGGATACCGTAGAGAATGGGACGTTATGGCAATAGTAACGGACAGCGACGGGGAATTTGTGACCGCAGAGCAGAGAAACCGTTTTTTTGACGGAGACGAGCTGGAAGTCCTTGAACGGGGCAAGGCGCCGTATACGGTCAGGGCGGAGGAACTGCAAACACAGGAAGGCGAACGGATCGAGGCCACGCCTCATCCTAAAATGATATTCAGATTCAGGTGTCCGGCAAATATACCGGCAGGCGCAATACTGAGAAAAGCAAAATAAATGAGGTGCGGAGCGGATAATATCCGCTCTTTTCCAACTTATATTTTAACAAGGGTGAACTGATGAGCGATTTAGCCAGATTGAGAAAAAAAGCCATGAAGCTGCCGCTGCTCCCGGGGGTCTATCTTATGAAAAACTCCCAGGGTCAGATCATCTATGTGGGTAAGGCAAAGGCGCTTAAAAACAGGGTCAGCCAGTACTTCGGCTCACAGAACAACCATTCCCTGAAGGTCAGGAAAATGGTCGAAAATGTGGATGACTTTGATTTTATCGTTACAGACAGCGAGTTTGAGGCGCTGGTGCTGGAGTGCAGTCTGATAAAGCTGCACACGCCGAAATATAATATCCTGCTCAAGGACGACAAGGGTTATCATTACATCAAGGTGACAAAGGGCGATTGGCCGGTGATATCCGCCGCAAAGCAGGTACTGGACGACGGCGCCGATTATATAGGACCCTACACAAGCTCTTTTGCGGTAAGCAATTCCGTGGACGAGGCTCTTAAAATATTCAAGCTGCCCCAATGCGGCAAGGTGTTCCCGAGAGACATAGGCAAGGGCAGACCCTGCCTGAATTACCACATATCACAGTGCTGCGCGCCCTGTTCCGGGAAGGTTTCCTGCAAGGAGTACAACGACGCGGTGAACGACGCTCTTAAATTCCTGAAAAACGGAGGAGGCTCGGACACGGTCAAACGAATGGAGACCGAAATGCAGGAAGCGGCGGAAGCTCTGGATTTTGAAAGGGCGGCAAAGCTCCGTGACAGGATAGCTTCAATAAAAAAAATGACCGAAAAGCAAAAGGTCATGGCAAATATACATCGGGAACAGGATGTGTTCGCCGTTGTATGCGAGCGGGAAAAGGCCTGTATGTCAGTGCTGCGTTTCACGGGAGGAAGGCTCTTTGACAGCGAGCATTTTATAATAGACCGACCGGAGGATCTTGCGGACGCGAGACGGGAGCTGTTGCAGAGCTTTTATTCCATGAGGACAAATATACCCAAGAATATAGTGGTTGACGGTGATGTTGAAGATTCCGAACTCTTGTGCGAGTGGCTGTCCGAAACTTCGGGGCATAAGGTCACGATCACAGTGCCTTTGAGAGGAGAACAGGTACAGCTCGTTGAAATGTGCCGAAAGAACGCATCAGAGAACCTTTTTCAGTCTATGGGCAGAAAGAACAGAGACAGCGCTGCTCTCAAAGAATTAGCAGAACTGTTGGGATTACAGTCTCCGCCGGATTATATTGAAGCATATGATATTTCCCATTTTGCCGGCAGTGACAATGTGGCGGGCATGGTGGTCTTTAAAGATGGAGTACCATACAGATCAGCCTACAAACGCTTTGCAATAAAGGGCTTTGAGGGACAGAACGATTACAAATCAATGCGTGAAGTAATTTCACGAAGATTTCAAAGATATCTTGACGGTGGAGACAGGGGGAAAGGCTTTGACAAACTTCCCGACCTTATTCTTCTTGATGGCGGGTTAGGTCAGGTGAACGCGGTCAAGCCGGTTTTGCAGGAGATGGGTCTGGACATTCCGCTTTACGGTATGGTAAAGGACAGCAGACACCGTACAAGAGCCATATCTTCATCAGGCGGAGAGCTTGAGCTGAATGCTAAACATCAGGCTTTTGTGCTGGTCACGAAAATACAGGACGAGGTACACAGGTTTGCCATCACCTATCACAGGACCAAGCACAAAAAATCCACCGTAAGCACCACCCTGACTTCCATCGAGGGTATAGGCGAAGCAAGGGCAAAGGCTCTGCTGCGTCATTTCAAAACAATGACCGCTATCAGAGGGGCGGAGGTCGGCGAGATCGCCGGGGTCAAGGGAATGAACGAAAAAGCCGCAAGGGCTGTTTATGCCGCTTTTCATCCGGATGACGAGACCTGATCCTGTCCGATAAATCCGGTTACAAATTTGTTGCTTTTGTCATACATTTTTTGTATTTTTTGCCAAATCAGACAATAAATATTACTAATTGTAAACTTATGAAATATAATGAATATAATATAATAACGGACAGTATAAAAATTATTTTAAAATATTTTAAAATATTGGATAAAATATCTTGTTTATTTAATAATAATGTGCTATAATCCATGGTGGAGAACATTAGAAGGGGATTGTTGTACCTTCGGGTGTGATTCTTCCCAATGGTTGTATGGATTTCCCGTAGCGAAAGCGGGGCAATTACGATCATCTCCAACATTTTTAGAAGAAGGAGGAAAAATGTAAATGACAAAATTTATCTCACTGCTTTTAGCAGCGATCATAGCTTTCCTGAATCTGATCCCCGGAATTACGGGAATCGGTCAGCCGAAGGAGACTATGGTAGTCGGTGAATGGTTGAAGACAGTCAACTCAGAATTCGGCATGACCGAGGCAGAAGAGACAGTCACTCCCTACTATGCAGACATTACTGCAGACGATCCGTATTTCATGGACGTGCAGATTGCTTACGAGTGGGGCGTAATCAACTCGACTGACAAGTTTGCAACATCAGACAAGATCTCAATGGTCTTTGTCGGAACAACACTTGTAAGAGTTGCCAACCTTACGCTTAAGGAAGACAAAGTCATCAAGAATGCAAATAAGCTTGAAAATGCAGATGAAATTGCTATTGCTGTTTCAAACGGTATTCTTTCGCTTCAGGCTAACGGCAAATTCAAGGATGGCATTGCTCCTAAGGCAGACGCACTTGCAGCTCTTGACGCTGCAAAGGCAATCTGGGCCAGCAAGACCTTCGATGAGACAACCTTTGATATCGTTGCTGCCGAGCCGGCAGTAGGTACTCAGGGCTTGATCGATGACGAGGAGGAGATTGGCACAGGCGACGCGGCTCTCAATCTTGCAGACGTAGTTGAGGCTGTTGAACTCCAGACCACATTCTCACCTGATCTTCGCGCATCAGAGATCAAGGACGCTGAAGGTAACGTCCTTAATAACGCTGATGCAGCTACTCCGGAGGGCGACCTTGCAGAAGTAGAAGTTCAGGAGAACTTCAGCATTTCTGATCTTAAAGACTTTGACATCAACAACATTGATTATGTTTCCCTTCTCAAGAAGGTAAAGCTTAACTTCAAGATTGGTGATTTCAGAGTAAAGGCATCAGTAAATGACAACAACGGTTTCGATGTAAGCATTGGCGGCGATGTATGTGACGGCGTAAATATTACAAAGGCATATTCATTATCAAACCTCCAGATTACAACAAACCTCAGTGCAGATGTTATCAGAAACGACATCAAGAACTCTTACCTTCGTATAGATTATGATCTTGAGGATACAACTATTCTCAGCGGTTCTTATGCTGCATCTCTTGCAGAGAAAGAGCTTCCTGAGGATGCTGGTGATCTCAGCTTCTTTGATAAGCTGAAGGACGGCCTTCTTGAACTCAAGAAGGGTACCGGCAATTCCATCACCATCTTTGAGATCGAGGTTCCGATCCCCAACGTTCCCTGCATCACAATCTGCCTTGAGCTCCAGCTTCAGATTTCTGTTGACGGTGTTATCAAATTAGCAGTTGTCTCCAAGGAGTCAAAGGGCTATGAGTTCGTAAACGGTAAGGCAAGAGCAATCAACGTTTCCGAGGAACTCTCAAAGACATACGATATTCAGGCAAGTGCAGAAGTTCTTGTAGGTCTCGGTCTTTCAATCAAGGTAGTTGGCGTTGTCATCGTTGACGCAACTGTTTACGGCGGTATCGGCGTATTCCTTCGTACCACAGTAACAATTGCTGATGAGAATGGTCAGCCTCTTGAGAAGAAGACAATTGATCTTCCCTTCGATTTAGCTGTTGAGACAACGATCGGTGCAAACAATGACAAGATCGACGTTTCAGCAAGCGGTGATCTCTACGGTATCGTTAAGATCGCTATCGGCGAGAAGTCAGTTATCATGAGAAAGATTAAGCTCAATAAGACTTGGACAATTTGCGATCGCAGCAACGCTACATTCGCACACTTCGAGACTGTTGACGGCGAAATCGTTTTCACAGCTGCATAAGCTTTTTAATCGTTAATTAGCGGGCGGGGGTCATGTTTTCATGACCCCTGTTCTTTTTTTATTTCCGCAACATATTCAAAGAGATTTGCTTTGATAAATCGGCATATCGTCACCCCCGGTATGCACAGCAAAAACCAAATGCAGCTGAAGCGGGGACACACCTGACCGCAAAGGTTGAATCTGTTCCCGGAATAATCCCACACCTTCAGCCCGAACATCCTGTTTGCCACTATACCAACAAAAAATTCTATTGACGTGATAATAAGGCAGCCAACTAAACTCTTGACAAAGATATTTGCGGAGGCAAGCTTGATATTTATAACGTACAGCATGAGAAAAGCCAATCCCCCGGTCAGGGTCATGGTCCAGTGTGTGAATCCCCGGTAGGCTATTTCCGTCAGACTGTATATCACGCCTCCAAAGGCAAATACAAACAGACCTTCTCTCAGCGTGTGAATAAACTTGGATCTGTACACATCGTTTCCGTCCCCTTCTGTAATAAATAGGTATTATTATAATTTGTATTTTTTATCATAATATAGCTTGAAAAAATTACATTCAAAATTTTTCAATGTATTGACATATAAAATGTAATATTGTAGTATTTTATCAGGGACAGGTCCACGGTGCTGTTCCGGTAATATCTATAAATAAGGAGATAATAATTATGAGGACAGTTAAAAAGACAGTTGCTCTTATCGTTGCTTTTACACTGCTTTTGATGACGTTTTCCGCGTCAATGTCGGTTTCGGCGACTCCCAATTACGGCAATGTAGAAGGTATTACGGTGGTCGGAAGGTACGTTATTCACAGCGGTGATGTTCTTAAGATCAGCGATATCTACAGAAACGAAAATGTCACAAGAACTATAGTCGAGTTGATCAACAAGTATGATAATACCGTAACCGTCGAACCCGATACGGCGGCTCCGGACGCTTTTAAGATAGTCGCGAAAAACAATGCTTGCGGTGTGAATCTGATATCCGTGTGCGAATATTATGAGCGTTACGGCTTAACAAGCTATGATCATTACTGTATAATAGTTGTGGTGGAGTCCGACAGCGTCAAGGTAAAAGATATGAATTTGATACTTGAAGTTAATGTGCCGGATCTGAAAATGAATTACAAGGGCAAAGCTGTGCCGAAGGCAAATATAACCACGGAGATCAGCGGAATGGATCTTTGCTGCTGTCAGTTCTATTTTGTAAATTCCGATAACGGCAAGGTCTATATAGACGATAACGGATACATCGTCGCAGGGGAAACAGGCAGCTTTGAAGGAAGGTATTATGCAATAGACGCCATGGGACGTGTGCATTCGGAAAAGTTCGGCATCGACGTCCAATATTCATGGATCCAGTGGATCATCAGAATACTTTTCTTCGGCTGGCTCTGGTATTAAGATAATGCAGAATTGATGAATAACGCATTATAGGGGCCGACGACCTTGGCGACCCTTAAAGTTTACAAGAAAGCCCTGTATGGAACGCCGCGAAGCGGTGACGGAATGAGTCTTTTCGGGTGTTCGCCGGTCTTTAAAAGGCTGTATGACGGCCATGAAACGATCATAATAATAAAAGATCCCGGGTATCGTCAAGTAACAGTACCCGGGATCTGCTCTTTCATTTTAAAGCTTTCGCTGTCTGATAACGTCCCAATTTATCTTTCTGTAGAACGTTGTGGATATTATCGTGGCGACCACCCAGCCGAAGGGCCAGGAGATCCATATGCCTGTAGCCCCCAGGAAGGTCCTTGCCAGTATTTCGGAAAGGATGACCCTCATGATAAGATCGACAAGCGTACCTGTCATAAATTCCTTCATCAACTGTGTTCCGCGGAGTATGCCGTCTGACACAAGCTTGACGGATATAAGGAAGTAGAAGGGGGTGGTGATGCGCAGGAACAGAACTCCAACGTCCATCGCCTGACCGGTGGGATTTTCCAGAAACAGATATATTATATGTCTGCTGCCGAAGAAATAAAGAATGAAAACAGGCAGGCAGATGATCCACACCATTTTGACTCCGGCGCGGAAGCCCTCTTTTATGCGGTGATATTTCCCGGCGCCTATGTTTTGCGCCGTGTAGTTGGATATGCCGTTGGCTATTATGGTCAAAGAGGAAACGTACATATTGTTCAGCTTTATCGCAGCGGAATATCCGGCGATCACCGCGGAGCCGAAGCTGTTTATTACGCTTTGGATTATTATATTGCCCACCGAAATAAAGCTCTGCTGAAGGGTAGTGGGTATCGCCACTGCCGCCATTTTACCCAACAGATACTTTGAAAACAGCTCGACCTTGCCTGTGGTCTCAATAGACTTCATTCGCTTCAGGACAAAGATCACAGCCAGAATACAGCTCACGCCCTGACAAATGAATGTGGCCCAGGCAACGCCGGCAACGCCCATATGAAGGACGGCGACGAAAAATATGTCCACAGCGATGTTTGCAAGAGAGGAGCAGGTCAGGAAGATCGACGGCGTGCGGGAATCCCCCAGTGCGGAAAATATGCCGTTTGAGACATTATAGAAAAATATAAACGGCAGACCAAGCAGATAGATGTCCATATACAGCTTGGAGTCGGCAAAAATATTCTCCGGCGTGTTGATAAGGGACAACAGCCCGTCTGTAAACAAAAAGCCCAAAAGCATCAGCACGGCGCACAGTATGCCGCAGGATATAAATGTGGTGTACACCGCGGTTTTCAGCCGGTTATAACTTTTTTCACCGAACAGTTCAGCCACTATGACCGAGCAGCCTATATTGCACCCGAAGCCGAAGGCAAGAAAAATAAGGGTTATCTCATAGCTGTTGCCCACGGCGGCAAGGGCGTCGTTATTTATGAATTTACCGGCAACAAAGCTGTCCGCTATATTGTAAAGCTGCTGGAAAATAACGCTGAAAAACAGCGGAAGACAGAATCTCCACAGCACAGCGCCGGGTTTGCCCACAGTCAAATCTTTGTTCATCGGAATACCTCTGACATAAAATCAAATGTTACAGGATAACACACATAACAGTATAACATATCCGGCAGAGATTTACAAATCATAAACGCAAAAAAATTCCCGTTCAGGCTGAACCTGAACGGGATTTTAGCCGATTGGCTTTATTATGAATTAAAGAGTGTCTCCTGAAGCTCCGCGAATATGCCTTCCTTTACGGCAGGTACGATCTCAACGTCGCTGTAGTATTTCATGCCGGTACCGGAGGGAAGAAGCTTACCAATGATAACGTTCTCCTTGAATCCCATGAGAGGATCGCTCTTGCCCTTGATGGCGGCGTCCGTAAGAACTCTGGTGGTTTCCTGGAATGATGCCGCGGACAGGAACGAATCTGTTGCCAGAGAAGCCTTTGTGATACCCATAAGAACGGGTTCGCAGGTAGCGAGGGTAAGCTCTGTGCCTTCCGCTTCCATTCTCTTTGTAACAGCCTCGTTTTCACTGATAATATCTTTCTTGTCGATGATAGCGCCTTCAAGCAGGTTGGTGTCGCCGGGATCAATGACCTTGACCTTGCGCATCATCTGACGGATGATGACCTCAATGTGCTTATCGTTGATATCAACGCCCTGCATACGGTAAGTCCTCTGTACTTCACGGATAAGGTAATCGTGAACAGCGTCAATGCCGAGAACCCTGAGCAGGTCATGGGGATCGTTGGCGCCGTCTGTGATGGCCTCGCCCTTCTTGATGTGCTGACCTTCCTTGACTCTGATATTCAGCTCAAAGTGGATGGGATAGCATCTTTCGTCGGGGTTCTCCGGGTCTGTGCTGGTGACAACAACGTTGCGGCTTCTCTTGATCTCTCTGAAGGAAACAACGCCGTCGATCTCGGAGATGATAGCCAGCTTCTTGGGCTTGCGCGCCTCAAACAGCTCTTCAACACGGGGAAGACCCTGTGTAATATCGGACTGGTCCTTGGTACCGCCGGTGTGGAAGGTTCTCATTGTAAGCTGTGTACCGGGCTCGCCGATGGACTGAGCCGCGATGATACCGACAGCTTCACCGATGGTAACGGGAAGACCGGAAGCAAGGTTTGAACCGTAGCACTTGATGCATACGCCGTGTTCCGCCTCACAGGTGAGGAGAGAGCGGATCTTGATCTTTGCAAGGCTCTTGGGATCGGCTTTGCCGCTGTCGATGTCCTTCTGATGCAGTTCTCTTACAAATGCGGCGACCTTGACGGAGGTCTCGTCGGTCATCATTTCGTCCTTGCTCTGGATAAGTTCGCCTGTCTCGGGATCAATGAGATCCTCAAGCAGGAAACGACCCTTAAGGCGTTCCTCAAGGTTTACTATGACACGGCTCTTGTCGCCTGCGGCGGCGTCAAGGATATCATAAATATAGGTTCCGTCCTTGCAGTGACAGTCTTCTTCATGGATGATAACATCCTGAGAAACGTCAACAAGACGTCTGGTAAGGTAACCTGAGTCAGCTGTACGAAGAGCGGTATCGGCAAGGCCTTTACGCGCGCCGCGGGATGAGATGAAGTATTCGAGGATGTTAAGACCTTCACGGTAGTTTGCGCGGATGGGGACCTCGATGGTCTTACCTGCTGTGTTGGCGATAAGTCCGCGCATACCTGCAAGCTGTCTCAACTGGCTGTCGTTGCCTCGGGCACCGGAGTCAAGCATCATGTTGATGGGATTGTAACGGTCGAAGTTACTCTTGAGCGCCGCAGAAACGTCCTTGGTACATTTTTCCCAAGCGGAAATGATCTTTTCGGAACGCTCTTCCGCGGAAAGGAGACCCATGTTGTAGTAATCGCGGATAACGTCGATCTCTTTTTCGGTGTTGGCGATAAGCTCGGCCTTTTGCGGGGGAATGGTTGCGTCGCAGACAGCGACGGTGATACCGCTTCGGGTGGAGTATTTGTAGCCCTGAGCCTTGATCTTGTCAAGTACCTGAGCGGCAATATAGGTGTTGTGGACCTTGATACATCTGTCGATGATCTTGCCCAGATTGCCCTTCTTTACAAGGAAATCTATCTCAAGCTTGAATGCGTTTTCAGAATCTGAACGGTCAACAAAGCCAAGATCCTGGGGGATGGGCTCGTTGAATATGATCTTGCCGAGAGTTGTCTCAACAAGCTTTGTAACAGGCTGACCGTCGATATCCTTTGTCATTCTGACTTTTATCTTTGCATGGAGACCGAGAACGCCCTCGTCATAAGCCATTACAGCCTCGTCAACGTCACGGAATACCTTGCCTTCGCCGGGTTCGCCGGGTCTTTCAAGGGTAAGGTAATATGAACCCAGAACCATGTCCTGAGTGGGGACGGCAACGGGACGTCCGTCTGAAGGCTTGAGCAGGTTATTTGCGGCAAGCATAAGGAAGCGAGCCTCCGCCTGAGCCTCTGCGGAAAGGGGAACGTGAACAGCCATCTGGTCGCCGTCGAAGTCGGCGTTGAAGGCGGTACATACAAGGGGATGAAGCTTGATCGCTCTGCCCTCAACAAGTACAGGTTCAAATGCCTGGATACCGAGTCTGTGAAGGGTGGGAGCGCGGTTGAGCATTACGGGGTGATCTTTGATAACAACTTCCAGTGCGTCCCAAACCTTGGGATTGGAGCGCTCCACCATTTTACGGGCGGATTTGACGTTGCCGGCAACCTCTGTCTCAACAAGGCGCTTCATAACGAAGGGCTTGAAGAGCTCAAGAGCCATTTCCTTGGGCAGACCGCACTGATGCATCTTAAGCTCGGGGCCTACAACGATAACGGAACGTCCTGAGTAGTCGACACGCTTACCCAGAAGGTTCTGCCTGAAACGACCCTGCTTACCTTTAAGCATATCGGACAGAGACTTAAGAGCTCTGTTGTTGGGACCTGTTACGGGGCGACCGCGTCTGCCGTTGTCGATAAGGGCGTCAACTGCTTCCTGAAGCATTCTCTTCTCGTTGCGCACGATGATCTCGGGAGCGCCCAGCTCAAGAAGCTTCTGAAGACGGTTGTTTCTGTTGATAACTCTGCGGTACAGATCGTTAAGATCGGATGTTGCAAAACGTCCGCCGTCAAGCTGAACCATAGGTCTGATGTCGGGGGGGATAACGGGGATAACGTCCAGGATCATCCATTCGGGTCTGTTGCCGGAAAGGCGGAAGGCCTCTACCACCTCAAGACGCTTGAGGATCTTTGCCTTCTTCTGACCGGTGGAATCGGCAAGCTCACTGCGAAGCTCCGCTGAAAGAGCGTCAAGATCAATGTCGGCAAGAAGCTTTTTGATAGCTTCCGCGCCCATACCTGCCTGGAAATCGTCCTCGTAACGCTCGCGGTACTCAAGGTAATCCTTTTCCTCAAGCACCTGACCCTTTGTAAGGGGAGTGTCACCGGGATCTGTAACTATATTGAGTGAGAAATATAAAACTTTTTCAAGGTTCCTGGGGGAAATGTCAAGAATGAGACCCATTCTTGAGGGGATACCCTTAAAGTACCAAATGTGGGAAACGGGAGCGGCAAGCTCTATGTGCCCCATTCTTTCGCGGCGAACCTTTGCCTTTGTAACGGTAACTCCGCAGCGCTCACAGACCTTGTCCTTGTAGCGCATGCGCTTATACTTACCGCAGCGGCATTCCCAGTCCTTCTGGGGTCCGAAAATGACTTCGCAGAAAAGTCCGTCTTTTTCGGGCTTAAGGGTACGGTAATTTATAGTCTCAGGCTTCTTCACCTCTCCGCATGACCAGCTTCTGATCTCTTCGGGTGAAGCAAGACCTATTCTGATGGATTCAAAGGTGGTATTTTCCATATATTAAAGACCGTTCCTTTCTTTGGGGAATACAGTGTAAATGAGTTGCGAAATATCAAAATATAAATGTAAATAATATTTTTATAAATATAGTGATAACGGGCTGTTTGTAGACAGCTTATGATCAGAAATCTTCGTCTTCGTCATCATTGTCAAAGGATTCATCGTCTACGTAATCGTCAAAATCGTCGTCGAATTCTTCATCGTCGATCAAGTCGTCCTCATCTTCACTGTCAAAGTCTATCGGTTCTCCGTTCTCGTCCTCAAGGGAGTAACCCTCGGCGTGTTCGGCGTCGTTTACATGTGAAAATGCTTTGTCGTCGCTTAAACCGTAATTTGTCTCATCGTCAAAGTTCTGCTTGAGATCGATCTCCTCGTTGTTTTCGTCAAGAACTTTTACATCAAGAGCCAGTGACTGGAGCTCTTTGATAAGAACCTTAAATGATTCCGGAATACCGGGCTGAGGAACATTCTTACCCTTTACGATGGCCTCGTAGGTCTTTACACGACCCACAACGTCGTCGGACTTAACGGTAAGGATCTCCTGAAGGGTGTAAGCCGCGCCGTAAGCCTCCAGCGCCCAGACCTCCATTTCACCGAAACGCTGACCGCCGAACTGAGCCTTACCGCCCAGAGGCTGCTGAGTGACCAGGGAGTAGGGACCTGTTGAACGTGCGTGGATCTTATCGTCAACAAGGTGGTGGAGCTTAAGGAAGTACATAACGCCGACAGTTACGGGGTTGTCGAACTTTCTGCCTGTACGTCCGTCTGTAAGGATGGATTTGCCGTCCTCACGGAGACCGGCTTCCCTGAGAGCCTCTCTGATGTCGCTCTCGTGCGCGCCGTCAAAGACGGGGGTCATGACTTTGATACCCAGATGGCGGCAAGCAAAGCCCAGATGCACCTCAAGTACCTGACCGATATTCATTCGGGAGGGAACGCCAAGGGGGTTAAGAACGATATCAAGGGGAGTACCGTCGTCAAGGAAGGGCATATCTTCCTGGGGAAGAATGCGGGAAACAACGCCCTTGTTTCCGTGACGGCCCGCCATCTTGTCGCCCACGGAAAGCTTACGCTTCTGGGCAATGTAGCAGCGGACTATCTTATTTACTCCGGGTGACATTTCGTCGCAGTTTTCACGGGTGAACACTTCAACGTTTACCACTATGCCGTATTCGCCGTGGGGAACGCGGAGAGATGTGTCACGGACTTCTTTTGCCTTTTCGCCGAAAATGGCGCGGAGAAGTCTCTCCTCAGCGGTGAGCTCTGTTTCACCCTTGGGCGTGACCTTGCCCACAAGTATGTCTCCGGAATGGACCTCGGCGCCTATGCGGATTATTCCGTTTTCGTCAAGGTCCTTGAGAGCGTCTTCGCCCACGTTGGGGATATCGCGGGTGATGTCCTCAGGTCCGAGCTTGGTGTCTCTTGCTTCTGTTTCGTATTCTTCAATATGGATAGATGTGTAAACATCGTCACGAACTATCTTTTCATTGACAAGGACCGCGTCCTCGTAGTTGTAGCCTTCCCATGTCATGAAGCCGATAAGAGCGTTTTTGCCAAGGCTTATTTCACCGTGATCTGTTGCGGGACCGTCGGCGAGCACCTGACCTTTTTTGACCTCTTCACCCAATGAAACTATGGGACGCTGATTTATACAGGTTCCCTGGTTGGAACGCAGGAACTTTGTTATCTCATACTCACGGATGTTTCCGTCGGATTCAAGAACGACTATCTTGTCAGCGCTGACATATTTTACAACGCCGTCGTTCTTTGCAAGTACCACAACGCCGGAGTCGCAGGCGGCCTTGTACTCAATGCCTGTACCAACGATAGGGGCGCAGGTCTTGAGAAGGGGAACAGCCTGCCTCTGCATGTTTGATCCCATGAGGGCTCTGTTGGCGTCATCGTTCTCAAGGAAGGGGATCATCGCAGTAGCCACTGAAACGACCATCTTCGGGGAAACGTCCATGTAGTCGACCTTGGAACTCTCTATTTCAATGAATTCGTCACGGTAACGGGCGTTTACTCTGTTGTTCTTGAGGTGACCTTCTTCGTCAAGGGGTTCATTGGCCTGAGCAACGATGAAGTCGTCCTCCATGTCCGCTGTCATATATGTGACCTCGTCAAGGACCTTGCCGGTGGTCTTATCGACCCTGCGGAAGGGGGCTTCGACGAAACCGTACTTGTTGATGCGCGCAAATGTTGCAAGATATGAGATCAAACCGATGTTGGGACCTTCGGGAGTCTCGATGGGACACATACGGCCGTAGTGGCTGTAGTGAACGTCACGAACCTCGAATCCGGCGCGGTCTCTTGACAATCCGCCGGGACCCAAAGCGGAAAGACGGCGCTTGTGGGTAAGCTCTGCAAGGGGATTGGTCTGATCCATGAACTGGGAAAGGGGAGAGGAACCGAAGAATTCTCTGAGAGCCATAAGCACGGGACGGATGTTGATAAGAGTCTGAGGTGTGATCTTGTCAACGTCCTCCTGAGCCTGAAGGGTCATCCTCTCACGAACGATCTTTTCCATACGGGCAATGCCTATTCTGAACTGGTTCTGAAGCAGCTCGCCCACGGAGCGGATACGACGGTTACCCAGATGGTCGATATCGTCAATGGTGCCGATGCCGTTTGCAAGGCAGTTGACGTAGTTTATGGAAGCAAAAATGTCGTCGATTATAATGTGCTTGGGGATAAGGTCGTCGCAGCGGAGTTTAAGCTCCTCAAGTAAGGCTTCCTTTGAGTCAAAGTTGGATTCAAGGATCTCGTTGATGACCGAATAGCGGACCTTCTCATTTATGCAGGCAGCCTCAAGCTCTTCATCGGTAACGTCGAATTCAGCGGGGATGAAGTCTTTGATGTCCACCATGCCGTTGGAAATGATGAATATCTGCTTGCCGTCAACGTCAACAACGACTTTGTTTACGCCGGCGCGCTCAATGGCTTTCGCCTTTTCCTTGGTAACGACCTCGCCGCTCTCGGCAAGGATCTCACCGGTGGCGCTGTCAACAACAGGCTCGGCAAGGGTGCAGCCCGCAAGTCTTGCCGCGATGGCAAGCTTCTTGTTGTACTTGTAACGACCTACGCGGGAAATATCATAACGGTGGGGATCAAAGAACAGATTGTCGATGTGCTGCTGGGCGGTCTCCAGAGTTACAGGCTCGCCGGGACGCAGCTTCTTGAACACTTCTATAAGAGCCTCTTCGGAGTTCTTTGTCTCGTCCTTCTCAAGGGTAGCCGCTATTCTTGTATCCTCGCCGAAGAATTCGTTTATCTCTGAATCGGTGCCAAGGCCTAACGCCTTAATGAATGTGGTAACGGGGATCTTTCTGTTTTTATCTATGCGAACATAAAAGACATCGTTGACATCGGTCTCATACTCCAGCCAGGCGCCTCTGTTGGGGTTGATGGTGCCTGTATAGAGCGGGAAACCTGTTTTGTCAAACGTCCTGTCAAAATACACGCCGGGGGAACGGACCAGCTGTGATACTATTACTCGCTCGGCGCCGTTGATGATGAAAGTGCCGCTGTCGGTCATTATGGGGAAGTCTCCCATAAAGATGTCGCTTTCTTTGACAACGCCGCTCTCTTTATTGAGAAGACGGGCGGTAACTCTCATGGGCGCGGCATAGGTAGCGTCACGCTCCTTGCACTCGCGTACCGAATACTTCGGCTTATCATCAAGATGATAGTCCACAAAAGTCAGTACCCAGTTACCGGTATAGTCCTTGATTTCCGCGATATCTCTGAAAACCTCTCTCAGACCGACATCCAAAAACCATTGGTATGAGTCCTTCTGGATCTCAATCAGGTTGGGCATGTCCATAACCTCATTGATTTTTCCGAAACTCATGCGAGTCAGCTTGCCGTGTTCTACAGGAACAACATTAAGCATTGGCCAATCACTCCGTTCATTTTATTCATCCGACTCTGTTTGCCGCTTTTGATTTTAATCGCCGCGTTTTTAGTGCATATTGCCCTAAAAGCAGTGAATATTTGCGTGAAAAATGTCACAAAATAATCTGCGATAATTATCAATAGCGGACAAATAGCCATTATAAATTGCATACTGTAGCATTATAGAGGATAGGATTTGATTTGTCAACACTTTTTTATAAAAATTTTTAAATTTTTTATAATTCTTCTAAAGTTTTCTATTTATTAAAAATATGACGGGTCGTCTGTAACGATTTTGCCTGCAGAAAAAACGGGTACAGAGGTTATTTTGCTTATTGCGAAAAATATACAATCGGTATAAATTTTTCGACATGACATATTTGATCAAAAAGCATATCCGCGGAGTTTTTTGCAAAAATAAAAAACAAAAGTACGGCGCAGTAAAAAACAAAATATGTTGCTGAATGCATAAAAATAAAGCAAAAAGCCTCCCGTAAAGGAAGACTTTTTGCTTTTTAGGGGGGAACCTAAAAAAAAGGGGGATATGAGAAAACTGTTAAGAAGAGTTCGGATTCAAACGGTCAACAAGCTGTTGACTTGATTTGATATTATCACGCTTTGTATAATTTGTCAACACTTTTTCAAAAATTTTCCAAAATATTTTTTATCTGACAAATTCCGTATATGGGGAAAATACGCCCGTAAAGTCCCGGCAACATTTATTTATTGCAAATTTTTACAAAAAGCTGTATAATATTAACGGACGATTTACATCAGGCGGTTTGCAATTATCTTTCAGAAAGGCTGATTTTATGATACTTACCCTGGATGTGGGCAACACCAATATCTCCATAGGCGCATATGACGGAGATACCCTTGCCTTTGTTTCCCGCCTTGCTACCGACAGATCCCGTACCGCCGACCAGTACGCTGTGGAGCTAAGGGCGATCTTCTGGCTAAACAATACAAATGGCGAGGACTTTTCGGCGGCAGTGATAAGCTCCGTTGTACCGGAACTGACAGCGGCGGTATCTTCAGCCATAGAAAGAGTATCCGGGATAAAGCCTTTGATAATAGCTCCGGGCATAAAAACCGGGCTTAATATCCAGACGGACAATCCTGCGCAGGTGGGCGCCGATCTTATAGCCGGAGCTGTTGCCGCCGCGGCAAAATACCCATTGCCCTGCCTTGTAGTTGATCTGGGTACCGCTACAAAGATAAGCGTTATTGACAGCAGAGGAGCCTTCTGTGGCTGTACGATATCCGCGGGCATAGGTATATCCCTTGAGGCTCTGTATTCAAGGGCGTCTCAGCTGCCGGGCATAAGCCTTGACACCCCGCGTCGTGTGGTGGGTAAAAATACCATTGACAGCATGACCTCCGGCACCGTTTACGGCGCCGCGGCCATGATCGACGGAATGTGCGACAGGATAAACGAGGAGTTGGATACGCCGGTAAAGTCCATAGTCGCCACCGGAGGATTTGCAGCCGGAATAGTAAAGCAGTGCAAACATGACGTTATATACAACGGAGAATTACTGCTTGAAGGTTTGAAAATAATATATGAAAGAAATAAGTAATTTGTGATCCGACAAACCCTTGCGTCACATTCCCTTGCGGAAGCGGCAGCAGGTTTGAATAAACTGAAGGCGTATTGCCTTCAAAAGGAGTTTGTTATGTCAAAGAAAAAGTCAATGCCGGACAAGAAGCTTCTTGTCGCGGTGGAGCTGTCGTTGCTCTCGGCGATCATCATCGTCATGACCTTTGTACCCTACATCGGATACATCAGCTACGGCGCGCTGAGTATCACCCTGCTGCATATCCCCGTCATAGTCGGCGGCGTTATGCTTGGAGTCAAAGGCGGCACATTCCTTGGAGGAGTGTGGGGAGTTACCTGTCTCATCAAGGCGGTATTTTTGCCGCCAACTCCGTTGGAGGGAATAATCTTCAGGAACCCTCTGATATCCGTTGTCCCCCGTATTCTTGTGGGCTTGGTCGCAGGCTTGATGTGTTCCGTATTTAACAAGTTCGCCCACAAAGGTCTTGCGGCGGGCATTGCCGCGGTGATAGCCACTGTGACCAACACAGTGCTTGTTTTAGGCGGTATTTATCTTATTTACGGAAAAAGTTACGGCGCGGATCTTGGTATAGCCACGGTAAACTTCGGCGGACTGTTCAAGTACATCATGGCGGCGTTTACCATAAATGCTGTTCTGGAAATAGTTGCGGCGGTGGTAATTTCCGTACCCGTAAGTCTTGCTTTGAAACGGGCAAAAGTTGAATAAAAAATAAAACAAAATAAAAATGAAGGGGCTGTCTTAACGTGACGACCCCTTTGTTTTTTGTATGTTTGCCGAAAATGTAATTACACCCGCACCATCAAGTGAAAGGCAAGGTCAGGCTCCCTCTTTGAGGTAGCTGTCAGCCGACAGGCTGACTGAGGGAGTTTTTACTCCTTCCGTCACCGCCTGCGGCGGCGCCACCTCCCTAAAGAGGGAGGCTGATAAACCACCATCGTATGGGCGGGTTTCCATACCCTCCCGAAAAACAATCAAAAAATTAGGGAAGGCGTGGAAGCCTTCCCTTACAGGTAGAATGCAAACAATTACGCATTGATTTAAAGTTCCGCAAACGTCCGGCTGCCCTTTGTTTTCAGCCAGCGGAGTAACAGGGCAGAGCCTGCCGCAAGCAGCGCCGCCCATATGCCCAGAAACGGGGTCGATCCGATTTTATATCCGATAAGAAGATACAGCCCTGCAAATACGGCGACTATTGCCCAGCTGCCGAACATTGCTATCAGCACGGCGCCGCTCTGCTTTATGGGAACCAGCTCATTTGTCCAGGTAAGGTTGGGCATCTTAAGCCCCACAGCGAGATTTCCCGCGGAAGAGAACAGCACAAACAGCAGCGCAATGGCGCATATAAGCAGTTTGTCGACCGATGACGCTTCAAGTACTATTGCGGCGCAGATGATTGAAAAGATCATGGGGATCATAGTCAATATCAGGTGCATGGAGAGTTTTGAGTATAAAACCGTTTTCGGTTCTATGGGCAGGACCTTGGCGATCCACAGATTTTTACCCTCAAGGGAGACCGAGGGAGCCGCCATGTCGTTCATTGACGATATGGCGCAAAGCATGGCGCAGACCAGTACGCAGACACTGCCCGCTTTTTGAGCGAACACATCGTTAAGTATCGGCAATAATTCTCTGCCCTTAATAAGCATAAGCACGCCGAAGACGGGGATAAACAGTACGCCAAGACCACAGTTGAGCATATAATTCGGACTTGAGGTGAATTTTGCGAACTCCTTGCCCAGCAGGGCGCCAAAGGAGCTTTTCTCTTTGACCGATTTTTCCACATATTTAATTTTTTCCACCTTGCCGCTGGATGTGGCGATGGACAAAAAGCTGCGGGTAAGAACGAACCATACTATCGCCAGCAGAACCGCGGAGGCGCAGACGAATATGGCCGTGGCGCCGAAGCTGCCCTCACCCATACGGCCGAACAGATAAAGCCAGTAAGCGGAGCCTTTTATTTTGTCACCGTAAATTTGTGCGTTGGCTATCAGATTTCTGATAAGGGTCTGAGCCTTGAAATAGACAAAATAGTACGCCGCGATAAAAGCGAGGGAAGCGGCAACGGTGATAAAGCTCTTGGTCTTGATCTTTTGACTTATCTTTGCGACTACCCAGCCGAGAACGCAGGAGAGGATCATAACTATTGCCGTAACGGTAATGAACAGCAAAAGTCCACAGATCACACTTGAAAGGGTGATGCCCGCGATCACCCAATATACGATGAGCGTGGGCAGCATGACGGTAGCCGAGTACATGGTACCCAGAAGGTAAACGTTCATAAGGCGGGATATGATAATGTATTTTATCGGGATGGGGAGGGAGAGAAGCAGGTCGTTATCCTTGGAAAGATACAGCCCGGAAAACGTGTTGAAAACACTGCCGAAAGCCCCGAATACTATAGCGAGCCCCGACATTATGGTGAAGTACAGCCAATCTATGCCCTCAAGGGAGAGAGGCTTGCAGAGGGTGACTGCGAGAAATGTGAACATTCCTCCCAGCATACCCACCATTATCAAAACAAAAAATACAAACCACGCGATAACGGAGCCCTTGGAGCGCATTTCGTTTTTCTTGGGATTATAGAAATAGTTGCGGAAAACCTCCGCCAACTGTTTTTTTATCAAAAGTTTAAGCATCTTATTCCGCCTCCAGCTCCAAGAATACCTCTTCCAGGCTGTCATCTCCCTTGACCTCTTCCATCGTTCCTGATTTTATGAGCTTGCCCTGCTTGATTATTGCTATCTTGTCGCAGAGCTTTTCCGCCACCTCCAGCACATGGGTGGAGAAGAATATGGCGTTGCCCTCATTGCAGCTTTCACGCATCATCTCTTTGAGCAGGTGAGACGCTTTGGGGTCAAGCCCCACAAAGGGTTCGTCCATTATGATAAGCCTGGGAGAATGCATCCAGGCAGAAATAATGGCAAGCTTTTGCTTCATGCCGTGGGAATAGGAGGACACGGGCTGCGCCAGATCCTTGGTGAGCTCAAACATATCCCCGTACCTGCGGATCTTTTCTTGACGTTCGCTTTCGGAAATGCCGAAAATATCCGCTATGAAATTGAGATATTTTATTCCGCTCATGAACTCGTAAATATCCGGATTGTCGGGAATGTAGGCAAGATCCTTCTTGCACTGCAGGGGTTCGGCTTTTACGGATCTTCCGTTTATGAATATCTCACCGGATTCAAAGGTCAGTATGCCGGATATGCACTTTAAAGTGGTTGTCTTTCCCGCGCCGTTGTGTCCGATAAAGCCGTAGATCTCTCCCGGTCTGATGTGCAGGGACAGATCGTCCACAGCTTTTATGTCTCCATACTGTTTTGTCAGATGTTCGATTTTAAGCATAATAATCCTCCTTACGGTCAGTCAGCTTTATGTGTTTTAATGAAGTGCTTACAAAATGCCTCGATCTGAGAAAGAGCCTCCGGGATATTTTTCGGCTCTCTGTCGCACAGGTGTATCAGCACCGTGATGGGGGCGGTGTATTCCAACGCCAGCATATCCGGGTCATCGTTTTTCAACAGTCCCTTTTCGATCATTCCGGCAAAAATGTGCCTGAATATCTGCCTTGTTCCCATGAGAAAATGCTTTGTCGCCAGGTCGCTGGCGCGCCTGTCCCGAAACTGCTCCGTCATCAGTAACTTTCGGGTCATTCTGATTTTTTCGTCGTTTACGGTGAAGGTCACCATGTTCACGGTCATATTAAAAAGCTCATCCGTACTGTCGGGTATGGGGGGCAGATTATTTTCGGAGCCGAAACGCTCCGAGTAGTATGCCTCCATACTGTCCGCCAGCGCCTCCCAGACGGCCTCCTTGCTTTCGTAATGTTTGTAAAGCGCCGATTTTACAAGTCCCAGCTCGTTGGAAAGCTCCCGGACGTTGGTGCCGTTGTAGCCCTTTTCTGAAAAGAGCTTGAGCGCCGCGTTTATTATTTTTGTTTTGGTATCGTTTGCCATATATTCCCTCCGCTGTTATCCGAACGGCCGTCAGTATCCTGACCGCAGGTCTGTTCATCGCCTGCTTTTGCATTATCGGTATTGCTTCTTATAACGGCATTTTTATCGGCGTCAGACATCTCGGCTCCGTATCTGCAAAGCAGGGACATAATGATCATTGCGAAACCTATGCCGGTGGAGGTGGAATCCTCATACCAGTCGGGTTTTACTATTTCGGGGTTGAAATGTCCCGCTATTGCAATGCCTATTGATGCGATTATAACTGCGCATATAGGCAGGACTATTACAAATATTCCCAGTTTAAGAAGCTCTTTTGCTCCGTCATAGGTGAAGGGAGTGCCGTCCTCAAGCTCGTTGCTGAAATACTTAAAGGCGCGGCGGGCGACCAATGCTTCCGCCACGCTTATCACAGCGGCAACGGCTATGTTGCTGCACAGCTTGACGGCGCTCATGTCGGAATTGTTCTGAATAAGCCCCATTACGGTGGTGCCGCCGATCTTTATACCGAAGTCTCCGAGCAAAGCGTAGCTGACAAGGGCGACGATACATATCCCAATGCTGACACAGCAGAGGATATAGATGACTTTACTGGCGATCTTGCAGATCTTTGCAATTGTCTGGATTACGTTGAGCGATTTCATTTCCGTTTCATCCTTTCTTCTTTGAGCCGTCTTTTCTTGCTTAAAAGCAAGGTGACCAAATGTTCACCTGAATTATAGTGAATCATCGGTCACTTGTCAAGACTTTTTGAAAAAATTTTGTTTTATTCGTGATTATGAGGCGCAAACTCTTGAATTACTCTAATGAATGTGTTATTATATTATGAGAATAATTAAAGATGTCCGGGAGGAATTTTTATGCTGGCACAGCGGCCGCCTATGGGTTTTAATACATGGAACACTTTCGGGGAAAATATAAATGAGAAAGTAATACTTGAAACCGCTGACACAATGGTCAGCGAGGGCTACCTTGACGCGGGGTACGAGTATGTGGTCATCGACGACTGCTGGTCACTCAGGGAAAGGGACGCCGAAGGCTTTCTTGTCGCCGACCCGGTCAAATTCCCCCACGGCATGAAATATGTTGCCGATTACGTACACTCAAAGGGACTTAAATTCGGCATGTATTCCTGCGCCGGTGTGCGCACCTGCGCCGGTTATCCCGGTTCCTTTGACCATGAGTATCAGGACGCTCAGACCTTTGCCGACTGGGGCGTTGATTTCCTTAAATATGATTTTTGCTATTTCCCCGCAAAGGCGGACTGCAAGCACAGGTATCTTACAATGTCAATGGCTCTGCGCGCCACGGGCAGGGATATCCTGTTTTCCGCCTGCAACTGGGGCAATTTTGAACCCTGGGATTGGATGCGTTCCATCGGTGTTCATATGTTCCGTTCCACAGGGGACATTTTCGACACCTTTGAATCCACCGCCGGCATTATCCGTCAGCAGATAGATCACTTCAACAGCTCAAGCTACGGCTGTTTTAACGATATCGATATGCTGACCGTGGGCATGAACGGCGCGGGCAATGTGGGCGTAGGCACAGGCAACAGCTACGAGGAATACGAGCTTGAATTTGCCTTCTGGTGCTATTTCGGTTCGCCTCTTATGATAGGCGCGGATATCCGCGGTATTGAGGACAGGTACAAAGAAATGCTTCAGAACAAAGACCTTATAGCCTTGAATCAGGATGCGGAATGCCGCCCGCCTTATCATGTGCTTTCAAGGGACGATGTGGAGTATTTTGTAAAGATAGTTGATGATCACAAGATCGTTATCGGCGCATTCAATCTTTTTGACGAACCCCGCAAGAACGCTCAGATAATATTCTCAGAGATCGGAGTGCCGGTCAGCTCAGGCAAGAGGCTTAAAATGAAGGATCTCATCACAAAAGAGGAGCTTGGCGTCAGAAAAGACGATTACTTTTTCTGTCTTGAGCCTCATTGCTGTAAGCTTATAGAAGCGGAGTTCGTGGACTGAAATGGGGTACAAATGCCATATTTGCGGCGGTTCGATAACGTCGGATGAGCGGGGGCTGAATCTGAAGCTTATTAACCGGGGCATGGAGGACGGGGATCTTCTCTGTATCGCCTGCCTTGGGGAAAAGTTCAGGCTCACCGAGGAGGATCTCCGCAAAATGATCATGAGGTTCCGAAGGTCGGGCTGTACGCTTTTTTCTCCGCTCGCTCAGGAAGAGGAATACGAAATATAGTTAATTTTATGAGGTGATAAATATGGAAACGAGAGTGGCTGTTATCAGCATCATCGTTGAGGACATTGACTCTGCGGAGGCAGTGAACGGTCTTCTGCACGAGTACAGCAAATATATAATAGGCAGGATGGGCATACCTTACAGGGAGAAGGATATCAATATAATTTCCGTCGCCATCGACGCTCCCTCGGACGAGATAAACGCCCTTACCGGCGCGCTGGGCAGGGTGGACGGTATCACCGCGAAAGCCGCCTATTCAAAGTCATGATCTGAACACGTGGAATATTAAAAAGTTCAAATAATAAAACACAAAGCATCTCCTGACGCCGAAACTTATCTTGAGGCGAAAGATACGGTGCCGATCTGTATATAATTTACGGTCGCCGTATCCCTGTCGGGGAGCGGCGGTCTTATTTTTACAGCAAAACAGAGAAGTGAGTGAAAATGAATTGCAGAGCGCTTATTGACAAACTGAATGAACAAAAGAGCCTTTCTCACATTGAGTGGTGTTCTCTCATATCCGGACATGACGGTGAGGACAGAGAATACGCGGCTAAGCTTGCCCGGGATATCGCCGATAAAATGTTTGGCAAAAAAATATATCTCCGGGGTCTCATAGAGTTTTCCAACATCTGCAAAAACGATTGTCTTTACTGCGGCATACGGTGTTCAAATCAGAATGCGAGCCGTTACCGCCTTTCGGAGGATGAGATCCTGACCTGCTGCGCAGAGGGACACAGGCTGGGGTTCCGCACCTTTGTACTGCAAAGCGGAGAGGACGGATACTGGAACGACGGGCGCATGACGGAGCTTGTAAAAGAGATCAAGACCCGGTACCCAGACTGTGCCGTGACCCTGTCAATGGGGGAGCGGAGCAGGGAGAGCTATGAGGCTCTGTTCCGCGGGGGAGCGGACAGATACCTGCTGCGGCATGAAACGGCGGATAAAGACCACTATTGCCGTCTGCATCCGGAGAATATGTCCTTTGACAACCGTATGCGCTGCTTGCGGGATCTGAAAGATATCGGCTTTCAGACCGGCTGCGGTATGATGACAGGCTCTCCCTTCCAGACGGCGGAGGCGCTTGCAAAGGATATGGAATTTATCTGCGGCTTCAAGCCTGCAATGGTGGGATTAGGGCCGTTTGTTCCCCACAACGACACACCCTTTGCGGGATACAGGGCGGGAAGCGTTGAGTTGACCCTGTTTATGCTGAGCCTTGTCAGGATAACGCTGCCCGATGTACTGCTGCCCGCCACCACGGCGCTGGGCACAGTTGATCCTTTAGGCAGAGAAAAGGGAATAATGGCAGGCGCGAACGTGCTGATGCCCAATCTTTCACCTTCCGATGTGCGGAAAAAATATATGCTCTACGACAACAAGATATGCACCGGGGATGAGGCGGCGCAATGCATTGAATGTCTGAAACGCCGGGTGCTGACAATTGGATACGAAATAGTTACAGATCGCGGCGACCACCGAAATTATATATCAAAATCAATATAGAAATACAGAAAGGAAAATCATCATGGCAAAATACGATCCGAAATCATTACGGGCGGAGGAATTCATCAATGACGGGGAGATCCTCGAAACAATCCGCTATGCCGAGGAAAACAAAAACAACACAGAGCTTATAGACGCTATTCTGGAAAAGGCGCGTCCGGTAAAGGTGGGCAGCGGCTATCATTGCAAGGGGCTCACCCACAGGGAGGCATCTGTACTGCTTGCCTGCGATATCCCGGAAAAAGTGGAGGAGATGTATAAGCTGGCAAATGACATCAAGCAGGCATTTTACGGCAACAGGATAGTTATGTTTGCGCCCCTGTACCTTTCAAATTACTGTGTGAACGGCTGTGTGTACTGCCCTTATCACCTGAAAAACAAGCACATTGCCCGCAAAAAACTTACTCAGAAAGAGGTCAGGAACGAGGTCATCGCCCTGCAGGACATGGGTCACAAGCGTCTTGCCATTGAGGCGGGGGAGGACCCTGTGAACAATCCCATAGAGTACATCCTTGACTGCATACATACCATCTATTCCGTTCACCACAAGAACGGCGACATCCGCCGCGTCAATGTGAATATCGCCGCCACCACGGTGGAAAATTACCGAAAGCTCAAGGAGGCGGGGATAGGTACCTACATACTTTTCCAGGAGACATACAATAAGAAAAGCTACCTTCAGCTCCACCCCACGGGACCCAAACACGACTACGACTATCACACCGAGGCGATGGATCGCGCCATGGATGGCGGCATAGACGACGTGGGTCTGGGAGTTCTGTTCGGTCTGGAGGGCTACAAATATGAATTTGCGGGGCTTCTTATGCACGCTGAACACCTTGAGGCCGTTCACGGAGTGGGTCCCCATACCATAAGCGTGCCCCGTGTAAAGCACGCTGACGATATCGACCCGGATGTGTTTGACAACAGCCTTTCCGACGAGATGTTTGCCAAGATCATTGCCTGCATACGCATTGCCGTCCCCTACACCGGTATGATAATCTCCACCCGTGAATCGGAGGAGGTCAGAGGAAAGGTCCTGCATCTTGGCATATCTCAGATAAGCGGTGCTTCCCGCACCTCCGTGGGAGGCTATGCGGAGGAGGAGAGACCCCACGACTCCGAGCAGTTCGACGTTTCGGATCAGCGTACTTTGGACGAGGTGGTCAACTGGCTTATGAGGCTGGGCTATATTCCCTCATTCTGTACCGCCTGCTACCGTGAGGGCAGGACGGGCGACCGGTTCATGACCCTGTGCAAAAACGGGCAGATACTCAACTGCTGTCATCCTAACGCCCTTATGACCCTGACCGAATACCTGGTGGACTACGCCTCCGACGATACCCGCAAAGTCGGCTTTGAGCTCATAGATAAGGAGCTTGACAATATAAAGAACGACAAGGTTCGTGATATCGCAAGGCAGAACATAGAGGACATCAAAAATTCAAACCGCAGAGATTTCCGTTTTTAAAGGAGAAAAGTTATGAGTTTAAACTCTGTACCAAGCTCGGAACGAGTACATATAGGCTTTTTTGGCTGCCGGAACGCCGGTAAATCCAGCGTGGTAAACGCCGTTACAGGGCAGGATCTGGCGGTGGTGTCGGAGGTGAAAGGCACCACAACAGATCCGGTGAGCAAGGCTATGGAACTGCTGCCCTTGGGTCCTGTGGTCATAATAGATACTCCCGGTTTTGACGATGACGGAGAGATCGGAGAGCTTCGCGTTATGCGTACTAAAAGGATACTGAACAAAACGGACATAGCCGTTCTGGTGTCCGACGCCTCAAGGGGCATAAACGACGTTGACCGTCAGCTTATGAGGATATTTGAAGAGAAAAATATACCTTATCTTGTGGTGATGAACAAAAGCGATCTGCTTGAAGATCAGCCGAAAACGGAAGAAAAGTATCTGTTCGTAAGCGCCCTTAAGGGCAAAAACATACATGAGCTCAAGGAGCGGCTGGGAGGGCTTGTTCCTGAGGAAAAGAAAATTCCTCTGGTGGGCGATCTGCTTAAAAGCGGGGACACCGCCGTGCTGGTGTGCCCCATAGACGAATCCGCCCCCAAGGGCAGACTCATCCTGCCCCAACAGCAGACGATAAGGGACATCCTTGACGCGGGCGCCCTTGCATATGTGACAAAAGAGACGGAGCTGAAAGCCGCCCTTGAAAGCCTTAAAGCCCCTCCCGCCATAGTTATCACGGACAGTCAGGCGCTGGCGGCGATCAGGGAAACAGTCCCAGATGACGTGCCCCTTACCACTTTTTCAATAATAATGGCGCGGTATAAGGGCTTCCTTGAAACGGCGGTCGCCGGTATCGCCGCGGCGAAAGACCTCCGCGACGGAGATACTGTGCTTATGGCTGAGGGCTGTACCCATCACAGGCAGTGCAACGATATAGGCACGGTAAAAATACCGAGGCTGCTTCAGGCTTACTGCGGCTGCAAACTGCAATTTGAGACCTGCTCCGGCACGGAGTTCCCTGAGGAGCTTTCACGGTACGCCATGGTCATCCACTGCGGAGCTTGCATGAACAGCGACCGTGACGTGCAGTACAGGATGAAATGCGCCCTTGACAGCGGCGTTCCCTTTACAAACTACGGCATAACTTTAGCTCAGGTCACCGGCACCCTTGAACGCACGCTGCGCTGCTTCCCGGATATACATAAATTGATTGTTTAAGTTGTCGAAATAAATATAAAAACGACCCGTTCTCGTTATGAGAACGGGTCAACTGTTACAGTAAAACAGATAAAAATTTGCTGTGTTATGGCTCAAGAACCACATAAGGATGGGGACGACCGATGAGTTGGATCAGTTCTCTTATGAACGCCCGAAGTCTCGAAAATAAACCTGTGTTGACGGTGACTGTAATGTCTTTTTCAAGCCTGCCGTATGCGTTCGACTGCACGTTACCGCCCGCATCGATGACCTTCGCGGTAATTGTTTTGCTCTTTCTCATCTTATTGAAGTAGCAGCGGACGGTTGTATTGTCGCCTTTTGCAAGGAGTGTCTCACCCTCATACAGCGCAACGAAGTACCCTGCCGGCAAACCGGACGCCGTCGCGATCACGGTGACGTATTCTTTGTAGTCGACCGTGGCGTCTTCCGGAACGTTCAGCTGAACATAATCAAGGCTTATTGGAACGAAGGTGACCTCCGGCATATCGGTGCCTCCGAATATGGTCGCAACAATGCCGTTGATGGTGTATTCGGTTGTATTATACTCCAGACGATAGCCGCTGTTAGCGGTAAAACGGATCCTGACACAGTACATGCGACCTTTTTCCACAATGTCGCCGTCGGCAAGATGCTTATATCCGTCTTCCTTATAATAAACCTGTTTGATTTCCGCTGTGTAGTTAGCGTCGTCCGGTACGGTGATCGCGTTGAAGTAAAACGGTTCGCCCGCGGCGGGAACAGTATACGTTGCTGATACTTTTTCAATAAGTATTTTGTCCTCTGCGCAGACCATCGGCGCGAACGCCGCAAGCAGGGCGCAGCAGAGCAGGACGGAAAGTGCGCGTTTCATTACTTGCATAAAAACATCTCCTATCAATTTTGTATTATCAATATACCACAATTTTCATTTCCGCGCAACATATTTTTAGCAGAGTAAACAACGTTATTTGCATATTATTAACACGGTTGTTCAGAAAACTCATTTTATATGATTATGTTGTCTTGACAAAATTCAAAATCAAATATATAGTTAAGATATGCAGTATTACTTTTATTTAGAAAATAATAATGAGAGGGAATTGTTATGTATCAGAACGGTAAAATTTATTTGGGACTCGCGGAAGATCGTGTTGAGATCCCCCTCAATATGTGTAACCGTCACGGCTTGATAGCCGGAGCCAGCGGCACGGGAAAGACCGTGACCATGAAGGTCATGGCGGAATCCTTTTCCGACGCCGGCGTACCTGTTTTTCTCTGTGATATAAAGGGCGACGTTTCCGGGCTGTGCGTTCCGGGCGTTTCCAACGAGGGCATGGAAAAGCGCATAGACAAATTCGGCATCAGGGACAGCTTTACTTACAAATCCTACCCGGTCTGCTTCTGGGATATTTACGGCGAGGGGGGACACCCTGTCAGGGCGACTGTTTCCGACATGGGTCCGGAACTCCTTTCCCGTATCCTCGGACTTACTCCGGCGCAGGAGGGCGTACTGAATATAGTCTTCAAAATAGCCGACGATCACGGTCTGCTTCTGACCGACCTTAAGGATCTGCAGGCTATGCTCAACTATGTTGGAGAGCACAAAAACGATTACATTCTTACATATGGCAATATTGCAACTGCGTCCCTGGGAGCTATCGTCAGGGCGCTGATCCCCCTTGAAACACAGGGAGGAGACCTTTTCTTCGGCGAACCCGCCCTTGACCTGAGGGACTGGATACGCACCGACGAAAACGGTCACGGTATAGTCAATATATTGAATTGCGTAAAGCTGGTCCAGAACCCCAAGCTCTACGCCACATTCCTGCTCTGGATGCTGTCTGAACTCTTTGAAAACCTGCCGGAGGTAGGTGACCTTGAAAAACCAAAGCTGGTCTTCTTCTTTGACGAAGCGCATCTGCTTTTTGCCGACGCGCCCTCCGTGCTTGTGCAGAAGATCCAGCAGGTGGTAAAGCTTATCCGCTCCAAGGGCGTGGGCATATATTTTGTGACCCAAAGCCCCAGCGATATCCCCGACAGCGTACTGGCTCAGCTGAGCAACAAGGTACAGCACGCCCTTCGCGCCTATACCCCTGCGGAGCAGAAGGCGATACGCGCCGCCGCGGCGTCCTTCAGACCCAACCCGAACTTCAAAACCGAGGAGGTCATAACCACCCTTGGCGTGGGTCATGCTCTTGTATCTGTGCTTGACAGCGAGGGCGTTCCCACAATAGTGCAGGAGACCTCAATAATCTGTCCTCAGAGCCTGATGGCTCAGGCGGATGAGTCGGCGCGTTTCTTTACAAGGAAGACAGACCGCATGGAAAAATATGACACGGCGGTGGATAACGAGTCCGCCTACGAGGTCATTCAGGACAGAAAGGAAAGAGACGCTGAGGCCGCAAAGCTTGAGGCTGAAAGATTACAGCTTGAGAAGGAAAAAGAGGAATTTGCCAAGGCAAAGGAAAAGGAAGAATTAAGACTTCAGAAAGAAAAAGAAAAGAAGGCGGCGGCAGACAAGAAAAAAGCGGAACAGCGCCGTGCGAAAATAGAGACCCAGCTTATCCGCACCGGCGGCCAGATAATCAAGAGAGGACTGTTCAACACACTGTTTAAATGATAGTTTTTTTGTAAACGAGAGGAAACGGGCTGCTATGAATGACGACTATATGGATTTTATGATGTATGATAAAAGCGATGGAGGAGATGTCTGTAAAAATCCCGTCCGCGGTTGTTTGACAGTCGTTCTTGCGTGCTTTGCCATCATTGTAGTAGTTTACCTTTTAATTGATATGTTTAAATAATGAGAATTACGGAGTTTAACTTTATGAAAAGAACACTTTGTCTCATAATGTGTTTATTGCTGCTTATATCGGCTGTGCCTTTTTCCGCGGCTGCGGGGGAGGTGTACAGCATCGCCCTGAGTGAAAACGCAACGGCGGATGACCGATCTGCCGCTGACACCCTGCGTCTTTATCTTGCCCGTATTTTGCCATGCGAACCTGTCATAGGTGAGGCGGCGGATCAGGCGGACTTCATTATTGGCGGAGAGCCTGAAAACGCTGCGAATATAACCGCCGGAGGCTACAGCATCACCCGTCGGGACGGCGGTGCGGTTTATATAAAAGGTGTGGGCGGCAGAGGCGCACTTAACGGCGTATACACCTTTTTGCAGGAGTACTGCGGCTGTCGCTGGTACGCGCCGGAGGAGACGGTTTTACCAAAGACCGACGCTCTTTCCCTGCCGGATAATATCAACATTACCTATTCGCCTTATTTTGAGTACACCGCGACGGATTGGAGGAGCGCTTTTGATAATGAATTTGCGCTTGCCAACGGGCTTACAAGCATAGGCGGTTACACCGGCGGCTACATTTACGGTTTCTGTCACACCCTGTCCACACGCTTTTGTTCCAGAGACAAGTACTTTGACGAGCATCCGGAATATTTTGCTCTCCACGACGGAAAGCGCACCCCGAATCAGCTCTGCTTGACCAATCCGGATACTCTGCGTGTTGTGACTGATGAGGTGCTTGAGATACTTCAGTCTTATCTGTATGACCCCAACGCTGATCTGCAGATAATCTCCATCACTCAGGACGATAACAGCGAGTTCTGCGAATGTCCCGCCTGCAAGGCGCTGGATAAAGAAAACGGCTCCCATGCGGGTACCAACGTGACCTTTGCAAACGCCGTTGCCGATGCGGTAAAAGAGGCGGGTTACGACAATGTTGCGATAGATACCTTTGCCTATTCATACACCCGAAAAACACCCACAAAGGTGGTTCCCCGTGATAATGTGATAATCCGTCTGTGTGACATCGAGTGCTGTTTCTGTCACACCCTGGATGATCCGAAATGCAAGGAAAATGTGGACTTTATGCAGGATCTGCACGATTGGGGCGAGATCTGCAAGCGCATATATATCTGGGATTACACCACAAATTACTGGGAAACGCCTTGTATCTATCCGGATTTCGGAGTGATCCAGAGAAATATGCAGATATTCTACGAAAACAACGCAAAGGGTATTTTTGAGGAGGGCGAGCCCGCTTTGGACGACAACGCGGAGTTCGGCGAGCTTCGGGGCTATCTGCTTACAAGGCTTATGAAGGATCCCTATCTTGATTTCGACGCCGAAATGCGGGGCTTTCTGAAGGCTTATTACGGGGACGCATGGGAACCCATATACCGTTTCCTGGAGCGGGTCACGAAAAAGGCCGGCGCCTCATATCTTTCTCATCTGGGAGTTTTCCCCGACAGCACCGACACGCTGACACGCTTTAATGCGTCGGACGTGGAGTATTCAGACGCACAGTGGAAGGAAGCAAAGGAAAAGGCGCAGGGTACGAAATATTTTGACCGGGTCGAACGTTCAGAGCTTTGCTGGCGTTTCTGGAAAAGCGAAAACCGCAGAGCTGAGTTTTCCCCCTTGCGCACCACATTGTATATGCGTATGCGCGCCCGGGAGGAGCTTTATAACGATCTGCTTCGCATGGGTATAACCTACATGAACCACACCCGCCGTGACCGTGAGTTTACAGAGTGTATGTCCCTTATTTTGCTGAGATGTCCCGGCAAGTGGTGCAAGCTCTACGAGGAACCCTTCTGGTTCGCCATAGAGCCCGTTGTCCTCAAATTGTATAACTTAATGGGCAGAATATACAATAAATGAGATAAAATAAAACAGCTCAGAGCGTGCAGGTTATCCGGTTTGCACGCTCTGATGTTTGAGAATTTCCGGTGACGGATATTTGCGGTTTTCTATAAAGTCCGTAAAAATTTAAAAAATGTATTGATTTAAAATTTGATTTAGTATATAATAATCAAAGTGTCACCGGGGTGTGGCGAAGTTTGGTATCGCGCTTGGTTCGGGACCAAGAGGCCATGGGTTCAAATCCCGTCACTCCGACCATCAAGATCGCGTCTTTTGGTTATCAAAAGGCGCGATTTTGAATATGGGGTTATCGCTTTAAATCTAAGGAGGATGAAAATAATGATCAGGAATAAGCTTATAGCGCTGGGGGAGGCGCTTATAGATTTTATACCCAATGAAAAGGGCTGTGAGTTTTACGAGGTCACCGAGTTTTCTCCAAAGGTGGGCGGAGCGCCTGCAAATGTTTGCTGCGCCTATTCGGTACTTGGCGGCAGATCTGGCATTATAACCCAGCTGGGGAACGATCCTTTCGGCGCGAGCATTTTGAGGGAGCTTAAGTCCTACGGTGTGGATACAGGGGAAATAGCCTTGACCGACAAGGCAAATACGGCGCTTGCTTTCGTGAGCCTGGGCAAGGATGGGAACCGCACATTTTCCTTTTACAGAAAGCCCTCCGCCGATATGCTTTACAGCGCGGAGCAGCTTAACAGGGATTATTTCTCCGATGCTTACGTTTTCCATTTCTGCAGTGTTGATTTAGGGGATTTCCCCATGAAGGAAGCTCACAGAAGGGCTATAGAGTACGCAAAGGAAAGCGGAGTTATGGTGAGCTTTGACCCAAACCTGAGATTTCAGCTGTGGCAGGACATAGATCTGCTCAAAAGCACGGTCAATGAATTCATAGGTTATGCGGATATACTCAAGATCTCTGATGAGGAGCTGGAGTTCATTACCGGAGAGAAGGACATAAACAAGGCCTTGGATATATTGTTCCGGGGCGACGTTAAACTGGTCATATACACCTGCGGAGCCGGCGGCGCATATGTGTTTACTAAGAAAATCAGCGTTTACAGCGAGGCTCCGAAGGCGAAAGTCGTGGATACCACCGGAGCGGGGGACGGCTTTATGGGTTCTTTCCTGTATAAACTCAATCAAAGCGGCGTTACGGTGAATAATATTTCTGAAACAGACAAGGCAACATTACAAAGCTGCGCGGATTTTTCCACGGCGTTCTGCGCGATAAGCGTTACCAGACATGGGGCGATGAGCTCATATCCCACGATGGATGAATTAAATTGAAAAAAACGGGAATACAAAATCGCAGGTCAGCAAAAATAAGATTGCCGGTCTGCGATTTTTTTCGTCATTATGTATAAGATTTGAGCGAAAACACAGCTTAATAAATAAATTTAAAAATTTTTTAATTTATAACGTTTACCGTGTTGTAAAAATATTCCATATATAGTATAATATAAAAAATATTATGTACAAGTATGTAAAATTAAGATAAAAAGGCAGGATTTTGAAGTGAGTACTGAAAATTGGACAACCGTAATAAAACCCCGCGAAAAGCTTTTTGATCTTAAGCTGGAAGAGACGTGGAAATACCGCGATCTTATTGCCTTGTTCGTTAAAAGAAATTTTTCAACGATTTATAAGCAGACGATTCTCGGTCCCATATGGATACTGATAACCCCATTGATAACCACACTTATACAGACTTTGGTTTTCGGTAACATAGCAGGCATAGGAACGAATGATGTGCCGCCATTTCTGTTCTATATGTGCGGTACGCTGATATGGTCTTTCTTCCAGAGCAGTCTTTCCGGGATAAGCAACACCTTTGCGGCAAACGCTTACATTTTCGGTAAGGTTTATTTTCCGAGACTTGTAATGCCCATAACCACCGTACTTTCAAATCTTATACAGTTTTCAATACGTTTTGCAATGTTTGCTGTGGTGTGGATATATTTTATTATCAAGGGCAACGTAAGGCCCAATATTTCCCTTTTACTTTTGCCGCTTTATTTGCTGTGTTCAGGGATTATGGCTATCGGCATAGGTACCATGATCTCATCAATGACAACTAAATACAAAGATCTGCAGATGGTCGTAGGCGTTCTCATAGGCTACCTTGTTTATCTTACGCCGGTGATTTATCCGCTGTCTGAAACACAGGGAAAGATAAGGGTACTCATTCTTTGCAACCCCATGACATCCGTAGTTGAGGGTTTCAGGTACTCTTTCCTCAGTAAAGGCAGTTTCCCGCCGATAGGCTCGCTTATATATACAATGATCTTTTCGGCAGCAATTTTTTGCTTAGGCATGATTATGTTCAATAAGGCGGAAAGAACGTTTATGGATACAGTTTGATTCGATGAGCGATACCGTGAACAAACAGAAGATCAGGAGTTAAAAACATGAGTGATACCGTTATCAAATTTGAGAATTTATATAAGCAATACCGTCTGGGAACCATCGGCACCGGCACTTTTTACGGAGACGTGCAGTCATGGCTGGCAAGGGTGCGGGGCAAGGAGGATCCCAATTCAAAGATCGGAGAGACTGTAAACACAAAGAGCGGGAAGTTTTACGCATTAAACAACATAAATGCGGAAGTCCATGCCGGAGACGCGCTTGGAATAATCGGCAGAAACGGTGCGGGAAAATCCACGCTCTTAAAGGTTCTTTCCCGGGTCACCGCTCCCACTAAAGGTACGGTGTCGGTAAAGGGCAGGATCTCAAGTATGCTTGAGGTGGGTACGGGTTTCCATCCGGAGCTTACCGGTCGTGAAAATATTTTTCTCAACGGCGCCATTCTTGGCATGAGAAAAAGCGAGATAGCAAAAAAGTTGGATGAAATAATCGAGTTTTCCGAAATAGAAAAATTTATAGATACTCCCGTTAAAAGATATTCCTCCGGTATGTACGTCAAGCTTGCTTTTTCTGTGGCGGCTCATCTCGATTCAGAGATACTCGTTATGGACGAGGTCCTCGCTGTGGGCGATATGAAATTCCAGCAGAAATGCCTGGGCAAGATGGACAGCGCCGCAAACAACGAGGGAAGAGCCGTACTTTATGTGAGCCACAATATGTCTACCATAAGAAATCTGTGTTCCCGCTGCATAGTTCTTGATCATGGGAGTATAATTTTTGACGGCGGTACGGAAGATGCTATTAGTCTGTATATGGAAAGGGGAGAGTCTGATCTTAAGGCTCACTACGATTTCCGTGATTTACAGCGTATAGATATGGTTTACGGACAACGCCTCTATGTAAAAGATTTGTATTTCCTTGACAAAACCAGTGCAAATTATTATCAGAACGAAAAGATCAGATTTAAGGTTTGCTGGGATCTGTTCAAGGATGTTGGCAAGCTGCAGGCTTTTGCTACTCTCAGATACGCTGACGATGTCAATGTATGTACGGCGATTTCCGATAACATAGAATATGACCCGACTAAAAAAGAACATGAGACTGTGTTTGAATTTGACTCAACGGGACTTATGCCGGGAAGGTATTATTTCCACTTTTCTATTTTCAGTACAAATGAATTCGGATCATACCTTAAACACGACCATGTTACAAGGAATATATTTTTTGAAATATCTGTGCCTGAGGGATCATCAGCGTTATATTGGCCGGAACATTACTTCGGTCATATACGTATGCCGGACATGAAGGTGCTTGATAACAGTCCCAATAACTGACCGAGGCAAATGTACGGGTACAACTTTGATTTTGGAGTGTGAGGCTTGTTGCTTAACTACATGAATGTGTTTTTCAGAGTAATTACATTTATAGGCGCTTATTTAAAATTTACAATGGAAACGCTGTTTTGCAGGTTTTTTAAGATCCCTCCGTCAATTGATTCGGACAATCATTCCCTTGTGAATTTCGGCCATGCGGTACATTATAAGATGGATCATGCGCCCACTCAGTTTTTGATCTGTTTTTTCCCGTCTCTCTTAATGACCGTTTCAGGACTAGTAGCTTATTTGAGCGGGATAATTCCTCTTGTTTATCTTGGCGTCAAACCGACAGATGATTTTACCGGAGTTGTTTCGTATCCGACATATATAATGTATATAGTCTTCACGGTGATCGGAGTTATGATGCTCAGCAATGTTTTTCCGTCGATCACAGACGTCAGGACAATGTATGAGCTTATATATGTTTTAGATGAACCTCATCCGTTTGTAAGATTTATCGCGTTTTTGCCGTGTATGTACAGCTATGTCGGATGCTTCATGGAAAGGACAGGCCTTATTACAGTTATCCTGACCGCTTTCCCGATATTGATGATAAACCTGCAAAAGTAAAAATAACGAAAAAATAAAAGATCCACGGCAGTTTTGCTTCCGTGGATCTTTGTATATTCAGTTCATTTTTTCTGATCAGTCAACTTTAAAATTGCCCCATGGCAGCAAACGGAATACGACCTTGCCCAGAATATAATCCTCATCGATCATGCCCACCATTACCGAGCGGCTGTCCGTTGAACCGGAGCGGTTGTCACCCATTACAAAAACACAACCCTCGGGCACTTCAAAGTGGGAACCCAGATCCTCTAATTTAAGGGGAGAGCTGGTGTAGTTTTCCTCGAGAGGGGTGCCGTTTATCAGGACCTGCTGGTTTTCAACATCCAGATCCACCGTTTCACCGGGTAAGCCGACAACGCGTTTGATTATGGGCTCGTTAAAATAATTGGGCTGAGTGATGACCACTATGTCGCCCCGATCGACCTTTGTTGTGGTGGCAGTGATGGCAAGCCAATCGTTTTCCTGCAGGGTGTTTACCATGGATGTACCTACAACACCGACAAATCTGAAGACAAAGGTGAATACGATCAATATCATTATTATAGCTGAAATAAAAACGTCAGCAATGTCAAATATCTGTGAAACAAGTTTGCCCTTAAACCCGTCGGACTCTTTCTTTTCTGCAGCTTCCGGAACGGCTGATTGCTCGGTTTCCGGAACGGCTGTTTGCTCGGCCTCCGAAATTATTTCCTGTTCGTTTTCCGGGACTGACGTCTGTTCGGCTTCAACGGAGATATCCGCTGTATCGTTTGGCGTATAAAAATTATTGTCCATTGTTCACCCGGCTTTCTCTGTTTTCATATATATTGAATTCGCCAAAGGGGTAGAGCCTGAACTGCGCTTTTCCGAAAACGTATCGCTCGTCAACAAAGCCCACGTCGGAGTGGCGGCTGTCCAGAGAATCGTTGCGGTTGTCGCCCATTACGAACAAAAACCCCTCCGGTACGATCAGCTCTGACGGCATATCAAAGCTCCTGTGGGTAAGCTCTTTGATATACGGTTCATATAGTATTTCACCGTTAAGCTCAACAGCGCCTGTTGAATAGTCGATCTTCAAAGTATCTCCGCCCACGGCTATGATGCGTTTTACAAGGGTATTTTCAGACGAACCGTAAGGAGCTATGACCACAATGTCGCCTCTTTCAAGGCTGTTGAAGTTGCTTAAGACCATCAGCATATCCCCGTCTTTCAATGTGGGGAGCATGGACCTCCCGCTGACATATGCAGGTCTTAATAAAAAGACAAAAAGTATAAAGATTATAATGATTGCGGTTTGTACCGAGCCCGCAAGATCGTAAAGCATCAAATGAGCTTTTGAATTGGCGCGGGTCTTCTTTGCAGGTGACAGGTCAAACCACAGGTCTTGAGTTTTATGCAAAGCCGTCACCTCTTGAAGATGGATAAAATAAAAGCCCCGGTACTCAGCAACACATTAAGGATCGACGCAAGCCGCAAAATGTAACGCAAACGTCTGAACAGAATGCGTTGCTGAACACCGGAGACTCTGGGAAAGACTAAAAAGTCTTATTTAAGCTGCTCCTTAACCTTGGCTGACTTACCAACTCTGTCACGGATATAATACAGCTTACTTCTGCGAACCTTACCGTATCTTACAACCTCAACCTTTGCAACGTTGGGGGAGTGGACGGGGAAAACCCTTTCAACACCGATACCGTAAGAAATTCTGCGTACGGTGAATGTCTCGGAAACGCCGGAACCTCTGCGGGCGATAACGATACCCTCGAAGATCTGGATCCTTTCTCTTTCACCTTCACGAATCTTTACGTGAACCTTGACTGTGCTGCCGATCTCGATCTCGGGCACGTCGCTTTTGATGCAATCCTGTGCGATCAATTTGAGTGAGTCCATTATATAATCCTCCGTTTTTTTCAGATGTTCGTAATACAAAACTGCAAAAGAGGAACATCAGCTTTAATGTGCGGCTCAGAGAGCCCGCATTAAACCCCGTCGCCTGATACCGACGGAAATGCTATACAATAATATCACAGACGCAATGTAAATGCAAGCTTTTTTTAAAAATATTTTTCTGCTTTACAAATACAGGCTTATTTCGTCAGGCTGCCGATAAAATTCTTAACAATTTTTTCGTATTCATCCGGTTCGTTGAGCATTGACTGGGCGTGATTGGCTCCGGGAATCAGATGCAGCTCTTTGATACCCTTTGTGCGTTCAAACATATCCCGTGAATTCTGCGGAACTATGAAGTCGTCGGCTTCTCCGTGAATAAACAGGACGGGGACGGTGTTGTTATCAAGCGCGTCAATGGGACGCATATCGCTCAGGGCATAGTGATAGCGTATCCTTGCGCCGATATCCGCGATCTTCACGGCAAAAGCGGGCGCGTGTGCTTGTCTGACAACAGTTTCGATCACACCCCAGATCCTGGCAAATCCGCAGTCCGCCACGGCAAAATCTACATCCGGCTCATATTTGAGGGAGGCTATTGTGGAAGCCGCGCCCAGGGATTCTCCCTGGAGCCCCAGCACGGAAATGTCCGGGTAACGCTTGCGGGTGTCCTCTATCATCGCCGCCAGATCCTTGCTCTCCCGGATGCTGTAAGTGGTAAAGGTGCGCTCATTCTCCCCGTGACCACGCAGATCGTATATGACGCAGTTGAAGCCCAGCTTAAGGTACATTTTTGCGTATTTAAGAGAGCCGATACGGTTATCGGTGTAGCCGTGGGAGATTATCATGTATTTTGACGAATTATCGGGGGCTTTCAGCAGCTCCGCGTGCAATATGTAGCCGTCGTACGACTCCACGGTGTATTCGTCCCTTTTGGAATTTGTATAAAATGACGTGTCGTAACGCTCCGACTGCCAGTTAAGCGCCTGTTCAAGGGTCTGACGCCTTTTTCCTTCCATTGCAAGTTTGGCGAAATTGACTGCCAATATTAACATAAGTATAAGAATAACGCCGAGAACGATAAGAATTATCCACCACATTTTCATTCACCTTTCTGATCTTTTGATAATTTGATTATACACTATCGTTTTAAAACGTCAAGCGCAATCCCGAAGTTTCCCGTATGATCGGTTTGTTAATTCATTATTAAAAATAAAAACAAAATGTTAACTTTTAAAGGTTTTGGTTTACAATCGTTTTTTATATGTTATAATTGTATAAAATACAGGAGATCGCGCGAAAAAGCAGATACGACCGCGCGGTTTCTGTACAAGAGGAGTGAATTGCCATGAGTTTGTTAGGTGTTGCCGCCAGGACCGCTCAGAAGATGACCGCCAAAAGCGGAATGAAAAAGAGCAGAAAGCATCCGGCGCCGGTACTTCCTAAGGGAACATATGATAAAATAGACGAACCCGTAAGCGAATATTTCTCCGTTGGCTTTGCAAGCGAGGACATAATGCCCGACGATATAGGCAAGAAAAAATATTATGTGGCGGGCTACAGAACAAACAACCCTGCTACCGGTGTCCTTGACCCCATGACCGCCGGCGCTGTCTGGATAGACGACAATTCAGGCAGGGGAGGCGTTGTGTTCGTTTCTTCCGATAACGTGGGAGTTTCCGGATACGACATTAATGCGATAAAGGCGGAGCTTGCAGATTTCTGCAAGGAAACGGGCTGCCGTTCAATAAATATTTGCAGTACCCATAATCATGCGGGAATAGATACTCTGGGCTATTGGGGACCGCTTCCAAAAACGGGCAAGGATCCTAAATTTATGCGTATTTTTTATGACGGAGTAAAAAAGGCCGTCAAGAGAGCTTACGAGGACGCCCGTGAAGGATCTCTTTATGTGGGCAGCATAGACGCGCCTCCCATCCAGAGAGATTCAAGGCTTCCCGAGGTCTACTCCAAGAAGTTGACCCGGTTCAGGTTTGTCCCCAACGACGGGAGCCGTGAGATCTGGATGCTGAATTTTGCATCCCATTCCGAGTCGCTGCTTGGTTCAAATTCCCTTGTGAGCGCGGATTTTCCCTGCTATGTACGCCGGGAGATAAAAGAAAAGGCGGGAGCGGACTGCATCTATTTCGTAGGCGCCATAGGCGGACTTATCCGTCTCAAAGAACTGGATGAGGATAATATCAAATCCACCTTAATGGCGGGGGAGCAGCTGGCTCAGGCAGCTATGGCGATAGACAACGACAGAAAGCTTGCCCCTGTAATAAACCTGCTTCGTCAGGAGTATTATTCGGAAGTTGATAACTTTGTGCTGCTTCTTGCCGAAAGGATAGGAATATTCAAATCCACCCCCGCGGCAATAGGTGAAGGCGGTATGCATATGTCCATACATACAGAGATGACATATGTAAACATTGACGGCTTCCAGATGCTTTTGATACCCGGGGAGATCTTCCCGGAGCTTGTTTATGGCGGCTATCTCTCAGCGGAAGAGTCTGCGGAGGGCAAAAGTCCGGACATCAATCCCGTTCCGCTGACAAAGATCGCGGAGGATGAGGATCTGCTGATATTCGGTCTTTCAAACGATGAGATCGGTTATGTGGTGCCGCCGAATGACTTCTATCTCAATCCGGAGGAGCCTTACATAAGCGGCGTCAGAGACAGGTTTGACAGACGGCATTATGAAGAAACAAATTCTCTCGGTCCCAAGACCGCTCAGACGCTCGCGGATACCTTTGCGGAGATGATGAAAACGGTCAGATCTGACTGAATACCATATTTACACAGTTGATTTATAAGACTCGTTGTGTTATATTGTTCGTACAACCACAAATTTTTTTAGGAGAAAATTGATATGAAGAAGTATTTTTGTTTGGTTATGGTTCTCGCCTTGATAGCAGGTCTTTCCGCCTGCAATATAAAGGTGGAGAAACCTGTCAATGTGACCGAGACCAGTGTTGTCAATGTCACTGACACAAACGGAGAAAATGTAACTAATGCCGAGGGAGAGGTCGAAACACAGATAGTTACTGTCCCTGTTACCGAGGTCGTTACCGACAAAGACGGAGAGACCGTCACCCAAAAAGACGGTACGCCTGTGACGGAGGCTGTTACCGAGTTGGTTACAAAGGCCGGCAAGAATGACGGCAAAACCACCACCAACTGGAAGGACAGATATAATAATACCACATCCGAATCCGACGCAAACGCAAACAAGGAAGAAGAAAAGGCTGACGAAGAAGCTTTGAAGACCCCCTTCAATCAGTCCGCCTCTCTGAACAGCGGCGCATCTTCGTATAAGCCGGGTGACTATACCGCGTCTCTCAAAAAGCTCGTTGAAAGCAAATCATACACCATGGCGGTCGTTCTTGATTTTAAAGGACTTGAAGGTGTGGAAATGAAGGACGCGACTCTCATTGCCTATGTTGACGGTGATAAGCGCGCATACCACTATACCGCCGATCTGAGCGCATTTGCTGATGAGATCAACGAGGACGATGTTGAAGGCATGACCGACGTTTCCGGATTTGACTTTTCATCATTCTTCAAGAACCTGAATAATCTTAAAGTAAATATGATAATCAAGAACGGCAAATTCTACATGGCGTTCCCTCAGCTTGGAGTTTATACAGAAACACCTTTGGACGAGTCGGATCCCATGTTTGAGGATCAGATCGAGACTATCATCCTTGTGGACGGTACATTTATCGAGAGCAAAACAGTCGACGGTATGGTGAGAGAGAGCTATAAGGTAGAAAACGGCATCGTACATTATTACTACAAGGATGCAAAATTTGCAAGAATGGATCTGGAGTCAGAAGGTAAGACCACTACCATGCTCAAGGTAAATTCAATTACCCGCGGCGTCAAGAATAAGCTGGTCTTTGCAGGTCCGGTGGGTATAAAGATCGACGAAAATATGTTTGGATAATGACGGCAGATAATTTCTAAGCTTTGCTGTACCGAAGGCCGTAGAGTGTCAAGCCTTCGGTACAGCTTGATTTTTCAGAATGAAGGTGCGAGTATGAACGTGCTTATTACCGGAGCTTCCGGCGGTATAGGAAGCGCCGCTGCGAGAGTGTTTGCTGACCATAATTACAATGTAATAATAAATTACAACAAAAATGAAGACGCGGCAAATGCATTAGTTGAAGAACTTGCAGAAAAGGGAGTAAAGACGCTTGCGTATCAGGCAGATGTTTCGGATGAAAAACAGGTGGATATGATGTTCTGCAAGGCCGAAAAGAAATTCGGATTTGTTGATGTACTTGTCAACAATGCCGGCGTCGCTCAGCAGAAGCTTTTTACATACTTTGACACAGAGGACTATAACAGGATATTTGACATAAATATGCGCGGGACAGCCCTTTGCAGCAGACGGGCGCTGAAGAGCATGATCCGCGAACACAGGGGCAAGATCGTAAACGTATCCTCAATGTGGGGAGTTTGCGGCGCGTCCTGCGAGGTCCTTTATTCCGCGGCAAAGGGCGCGGTCATAAGCTTTACAAAGGCCCTTGCAAAAGAGGTGGGACCTTCCGGTATAAATGTGAACTGCGTAGCTCCGGGAGTTATCGACACCAAAATGAACGCAAATCTCTCAGCGGATGATCTTGACGTGATACGCGAAGCAACGCCCCTGGGCAGAACAGGTAAGCCTGAGGATGTGGCAGAACTCATATATTTCCTTTCAAGCTCAAAGGCGGATTTTATTACCGGTCAGATCATAACCGTCGACGGCGGACTTACAATATAACTTTTTCGCAAACGCCCGGAACGGTGTAAGGAAAGGGATAAAAAAGGGAAAAAAGATAAAAAAAGGTGTTGACAAGAGGGGAGTAAAGTGGTAATATAACAGGGCGCCTTCGGAAAAGGGGCGCACGGGACCTTGAAAATTAAACA
>JAIKWV010000031.1 GCA_024684435.1 Clostridiales bacterium | reverse complement strand
GTACTATTCTCGGACATACATACACTTTCAACTCAATAAAAGAAGTCCTTGCAAAGGCGAACGAGGAAAAGTCCGGCGATATCCTTGCCGGTGTCGCGGCGACTTCAGGTACAGAACGTATAGCGGCAAAAGAGGTCTTGTCTCATTTGCTGCTCAGCGATCTGCGTGAAAATCCCGTTGTGCCCTATGAGGAGGACGACGTTACAAGGATCATTCAGGACGACGTCAACGAGGCAATATATTCCGAGATACGGAACTGGTCTGTCGCGGAGCTTCGTGAATGCATCCTTTCCCATGACACGGACGAAGAAAAAATAAAACGCATTTCCAAGGGACTTACCAGCGAGATGGTGGCGGCAGTCTGCAAGCTTATGAGCAACCTTGATCTTGTCTACGCGGCAAACAAGGTGCGTATCCCGGCGCACTGCAATACCACAATAGGCTTGCGGGGGACTTTTTCCACCAGACTTCAGCCCAACCATACGACAGATAATGTTGAGGGCATCACGGCGTCTTTGCTTGAGGGTCTCAGCTACGGATGCGGCGACGCGCTGATAGGTCTTAATCCCGTCAATGATACAGTTTCAAGTCTTGCGGAGGTTCTGCAGCGTTTTGACGAGGTCAAAAACGAATACGAGATACCCACACAGATCTGTGTTTTAGGTCATATAACCACTCAGATAGAAGCTCTCAAACGGGGAGCAAAAACCGATATGATCTTCCAGAGCATTGCCGGAAGTCAGAAGGGCAACGAGGCCTTCGGTTTCACCACCGATACAGTAAACGAGGCGCAGGATCTGCTCCGCCGTTACGGTACGGGAACAGGACCCAACGTTATGTACTTTGAAACAGGTCAGGGCTCAGAGCTTTCAAGTGAGGCTAACTTCGGCGCGGATCAGGTCACCATGGAGGCTCGCTGTTACGGCTACGCAAAGCATTTCTCGCCGTTTATGGTAAACACCGTGGTGGGATTTATAGGTCCGGAGTATCTGTACGACAGTAAGCAGGTCATACGCGCGGGACTTGAGGATCACTTTATGGGCAAACTCACAGGTATCCCCATGGGCTGCGACTGCTGTTACACGAACCATATGATGGCTGACCAGAACGATATCGAAAACCTTGTTCTGCTGTTGGGAAGCTGCGGCGTCAATTACGTTATAGGTATACCCACCAGTGATGATGTTATGCTCAACTATCAAACCAATGCCTATCACGACGCGGCGACGGTCCGTGAGATATTGGGTCTGCGTCCCATCAAGGAATTCGACGAGTGGCTTGAAAGATGGGGCATTTCCGAAAACGGAAAGCTCACAAAGTATGCAGGCGATCCTACAATATTCCTTAAGAACAAATAATTTTCCACAGTCTCAGCATGATAATTTCCCGTGAAAGGTGAGGCTTGCCGGAAATGCTCCGGCAGACCGGTTCAGATTATGGATAATGATATAATAGAAAAAATCGTTAACGCGGTCATAAGTGAAATAAACATTAAAAAGACTTCCGCAGGCGCTTCTGCTGTTGCTGATAACGGCGCTTATCACCCTGTCAACATCAAGAAAGACAAGCCGGTTGACATAACAAAGGATATGCCGGTAAGCAGTGTGATAAACGTTTCAACTGAAACGAATGAACAGGAGCATAAAGCCAGTTTTGACGGTACGGTCGATATAACGTCCAAGGAAGTCAAGAGTATACCGCTGATAGAGAACCCTGCCGATGAGGATGCGCTCAGAAGAATGATGAGCAAAACACCTGCTCGTATAGGCGTTGGCAGATCGGGTCCCAGGCTCAAAACTCAGACGATGCTTGCCTTGCGCGCGGATCATGCTTCCGCCCGTGACGCGGTTTTCCTTGACGTGGATGAAAAGCTCCTTGAAAGCCTTGGTTTGTTTTCCGTAAAGACAAAATGTAACGATAAAAACGAATTCCTTACCCGTCCCGATCTGGGCAGAGAGTTTGACCCTGAGACGGAGCAGGAGATAAAATCAAAGTGCGTTGCAAATCCTGACGTACAGATATATCTTTCCGACGGCTTAAGCTCAAGAGCTATTGAGGCAAATGCGGCGAATATTCTTCCCGCGCTTATGGAGGGACTTAAGAATCAGGGCTTCAGCGTGGGTACGCCTTTCTTTGTCAAGTTCGGCAGAGTGGCGTCCATGGATCACATTTCTGAGCTTCTGGGCGCAAAGGTCACCTGCGTGCTTATCGGTGAACGTCCCGGTCTCGGTTCCGGCGAGAGCATGAGCGCATACATAGCATACAAAGCCACTGTGGGTATGCCGGAGGCCAACAGAACGGTGGTTTCAAACATTTACAGCGGCGGTATCTCTGCGGTGGAGGCGGGCGCCTATATCAGCGAGGTCATTGCAAAGATAATGCAGAATCAGGCCAGCGGCGTCAACCTTAAAAAATAAATTATTATTCGATTATTTTCATTCTATGTACGGGGTGCAATATGCTTGGTGAGAGACTAAGAACAGAAATACTCAGCGTGCGTATAATTCCCAACGCGGATAAGATGCTTCTTGACGCTCTTAACGCGGGGGAGGGTATGCGTAGCTTAGGCATAATCACCACCGACTGTGACGATGTGTCATACGCCGCTCTCGATGAGGCGACAAAAAAAGCAGATGTCCGGGTTGTGTACGCCCGCAGTATGTACGCAGGCTCAAGCAACGCTTCAACAAAGCTTGCAGGTGAATTTATAGGTATCCTTGCGGCGCCGGAGCCTGCTCAGGTGCGCAGCGGTCTGGAGGCCTGCATAAGCTACATCGAAAACGACGCGGCGTTTTACAGCGCAAACGACGACAATTCAATAGTTTACTTCGCTCATTGCATTTCACGCACGGGCTCCTATCTTTCGGAGGCTGCCAATGTACCCGAGGGTACAGCCATGGCTTACCTTATATCGGCTCCCATGGAGGCTACCGTGGGGCTTGACGCCGCGCTTAAGGCGGCGGACGTGGAGATGAAGGTCTTCTACGGTCCTCCCAGCGAGACCAACTTTGCGGGAGGATTGCTCACGGGAGATCAGGCGGCGTGCAAGGCGGCTTGCGAGGCATTTGCCGAGGCGGTCAGAGATATCGCCGAGGCTCCGTTAAAATATTGATGTCCCTAAGGACTGATCAATATATATAAGTTTGTTGAAAGGAGGTTACAACTTGAATATAGACAAAGATTTGCAATCAATTCAAGAAGTGCGTAATCTTGTGGCTGAAGCAAAGGCGGCGCAGAAAAAGCTTGCGGAATATTCTCAGGATCAGATAAACAAGATCATATATGAGATCGCAAAGGACTGCGCGGCAAACGCGGAGAGGCTTGCCAAAATGGCAGTTGAGGAAACAGGCTTCGGCGTATGGCAGGATAAGGTGCTGAAGAATTTGCTGGGCAGCACGATCACATATGATAACTGCAAGGACATGAAAACCGTCGGCATCATCAAGGATGACAAGCAGAAGGGGATCATGGAGATCGGTGTTCCTATGGGTGTTGTCGCCGCTCTCATTCCTTCCACCAATCCTACTTCGACCACAATGTACAAGTCGATCATCTCGATCAAAGCGGGTAATGCGATAGTTCTCAGTCCCCATCCCAACGCAAAGAACTGCATACTTGAAACGGTCAAGATAATCAAAGAGGCGGCTCGCAGAGCCGGCGCTCCGGATGGTATAGTCCAGTGTATAAGCCTTACCACCATGGAGGCTACGAGTACTCTGCTCAAGCACCGTGACGTTGGCATCATACTGGCCACCGGCGGAGAGGCAATGGTTCGCGCGGCGTACAGCTCGGGTAATCCGGCTATCGGCGTAGGCCCCGGAAACGGTCCGGCTTACATAGAAAAGTCAGCGGATATCCCCACCGCGATACGTCACATCATTGACAGCAAGACCTTCGATAACGGTACGATCTGCGCTTCGGAGCAGAGCATCATTACCGAGGCCTGCATCAAGGATAAGGTCGTCGCGGAGCTGAAAAAGCAGGGCGGTTATTTCCTCAACTCCGAAGAGAGCGAAAAAGTATCAAAGTTCATTCTCCGTGCAAACGGAACAATGAATCCCAAGATCGTGGGCAAGAGCGCCAAGGTCATAGCCGATATGGCGGGCGTTTCGATCCCAGAGGGCACAAAGGTCCTTGTTTCCGAGCAGACCACCGTGGGCAAGACCAATCCCTTCTCTCGTGAGAAGCTGTGTCCCATCCTTGCTTTCTACACGGAGAACAGCTGGGAGGCTGCCTGTGAGCGTTCAATGGAGATCCTCTTTAACGAGGGTGTGGGTCATACCATGACAATACATTCCGAAAACAAAGAGATCATCAAGGAATTTGCTCTCAAGAAGCCCGTATCAAGACTTCTGGTCAACACTCCGGCGGCTTTAGGCGGCGTTGGAGCTACCACAAATCTTGCTCCTGCTCTTACTTTGGGCTGCGGCGCAGTCGGCGGAAGCGCAACGTCTGATAACGTAGGTCCCATGAACCTTATCAACATCAGGCGCGTTGCTTACGGCGTTAAGGAGCTGTCAGACCTGAGAGGTACTAACCCCGCGCCTTCCGCATCCGGCACCCGTTCTTCCCAGACGTCAAACAATTACATCCCGATCTACAATCCGCCTGTACCCAAGCCCGTTTCGTCTCAGAACTGCGGCGGTTGCAGTACGTCGTCAGCTTCAAGCGGAATTTCAAAGGAGCAGGTAGAGGAGATCACAAAAATGGTTATTCGCCGTTTATCGGCTGATAAATAATAATTTTACAAATAATTTTATTAGGAGGAAAATAAAATGGCAACAACATTATTAGCACTCGGTATGGTAGAAACAAAAGGCTTAGTAGGTTCCATCGAAGCAGCTGATGCTATGGTCAAGGCGGCAAACGTAAACCTTATCGGTAAGGTCCATGTTGGCGGCGGACTTGTAACAGTTATGGTTCGCGGCGATGTCGGCGCTGTTAAGGCGGCAACAGACGCAGGCGCAGCGGCAGCTTCACGCGTAGGCGAGCTCATCTCCGTACACGTAATTCCCCGTCCTCACAACGAAGTTGAGTACATCCTTCCCACACTTGACAACTGCGACCGTAAATAATACGGCAGCCTGATACTTACTAAAACGGGAGGAAACTGATGGAAATTCTTTCCGAATATGAGCTCAGAGCCAAATGTTTACCTCTCGGCACAGAGGAGTACCGTGTCAGCGGGGATACGTTTGTTATGCCCGGAGCGAAGGAATATCTCAGGGAGCGTGGGATAAAGCTGGTAGTGGGCGAAGGGTGCGAATGTAAAGATGAAAAATTCAATCCCATGCCCCAGACCGCTATAAAGTCCGGCGGTGACGACAAGTATGTTGATTATGAAACAGGCAAGGGATATTCATACAAGCCTGAGAATATGACGCATATACGCGGAAATCTGCTGGTCAGCAAGACCCATCCCCGCATTGCCTTCAGGGGCAAACTTGACAGCCTTGAGGCAAAAATAATGGAAACGCAGATAGTTGCTCAGGAAATGGATCGCGGCGACGTGGTCAATGACCTTGAGGAGATCTACGGTTTTGTCCGCACGGTCTTATCCGCTGAGGTCAATGAAAAACCCTTGGGTGAGTTTAAGCTGCTGGGTATGGACAGCGGCAGACTGCGTTATGCATCACACCATGTACACGAGGAGTTCGGTATCGGTCATTATGTCCCCAGCTACACCATGGGCAAGCTCTGCGTTGCGCTCAATGCGCTGCGTACAGCTGTCCGTGAGACTGAGCTGTCGGCGGCTCAGGCTTTTACCAAAGAGAATGTTACGGACAGAGTGGATATCATCGAAGCCCTGAACAGGCTCAGCAGCTGTGTGTACATCGTCTATTGCCGTGTACTTTCAGGCGAATTGCACGGTTAGACTATAATTAACTATGGAAGGCAGCGGCATTTCCCATACGGGATATTTGCCGCACTGCGATCAAAATGAACGAATATGAAATCAGTCAGATAGTCCGACAGGTTATTGAAAAGTCAGGGCTTGGTCAGGCGACGTCTTCAGACGGGGAAGTTCTGATCGAGGCCTCGGCTCGCCATGTGCATTTGACTGTTGAGGCTGTGGAGACTCTGTTCGGAAAAGGAATGCGCCTTACAAAGAAGCGCGAGCTTTCTCAGCCCGGCGAATTTCTGAGCGAGCAGAGGGTAAAGCTGGTCACACCAAAGGGTGAGATAGTAAATGTTGCTGTTCTCGGTCCCGAAAGAAAGGCCGTCCAGGTGGAGCTGTCCGCCACGGATTGCAGACAGCTGGGCATCAACGCCCCGGTGAACCTTTCCGGCGACCTTAACGGCGCGGGTTCTGTTATGATAATAGGGGACAAAGGTTTCCTTGACGCAAAGCAGAGCGTTATTATCGCCCAGAATCACATTCACATGACTCCGGATGACGCACGCCGTTTCGGCGTTTCGGACGGAGCCCATGTAAAGGTCAGGGTCAACAGCCAGCGTCCCGTGAGATTTGAGGACGTTGTTATCCGCGTCAGCCCGAAATTCAGCCTTGCAATGCACATTGACTTTGACGAGGCAAACGCCTGCCTGTTGGGCAAGGATACTAAAGGAACAGTTATTTTATAACGAGAGTGGGTTTGAGCATTGGATTACGAGAAATTAGTTGAATTGATAACCAAGGAAGTTATCAAGGCTATGCATCTGGATAATTCTCCCTGTGCCGGAGCGGCGGACGATATGTCAAAGCCTCTTGCGCTGGTAATAGGCGACAAAGAAAAGCTGCCCTTATTTGCGCTGGATACCTATCGCTTTGCCTGTGTCGATGACTACGCTAAGGACGGGGACATTGATGCCTATGAGTGCGTGTACATCACCGCGCTGTCCAATACAGAGCTTGCGGATATCGCCATGGGAAGGGACGCAAAACCCGCCCAGTGCGCCGTTATCAAGGCTCTGCTCAGCGGCAAACGCGTATGCCTCATGGAATCCGCTCTCCCGCACCGCAAATACTCAGCTACAGCCCAGAGAACGATCTATCAGATGTTCGAGGGCTATGTATGCAAGCTCCAGAGCTTCGGTGTGGAGCTTATAAGAGAGCAGAAATACGGCAAGAATCTTAATAAGAGCGCAATAGCCGACAATTCGGTGGACAAGGTCATCACCGAGGCTCTTGCAAAACAGCTTATCAAAAAGGACGGAGACACCATAGTCCTGAGAAGAGGAACGGTAATTACCCCGTCCGCAAAAGATATATTTAACCATTCGGAAAAAAAGGTTGAGTTTGTAGATTAAGGAGGTGGCGTTGTGATTATTTGTCAGGTTATAGGTCATGTCTGGGCAACAAAGAAGGAAGAGACCCTTTCCGGCCTTAAGCTCATGGTCGTCAAGGAAGTTGAAACGAATCAGAAAAACGGAGACACTTTTGTTGCGGCTGATGTGGTCGGTGCCGGTGTGGGCGAACGTGTCCTGGTAGTCAGCGGAAGTACCGCCCGCCGCGCTTTGGGAAAAGACGAGCTTGCTGTGGACGCTGCCATTGTCGGCATCATTGATGTCCTTGAGGTTGACAGAGAAAAGGCAAAAGCTACCGTACCCAAAAAAGCTGTAAAGGCATAAGGGGTGATTTGATTGAATTTGATAGATAAGATTTTTAACGCGGGCATCGTGGGCTGCGGCGGCGCGGGCTTTCCTACCCATGTAAAGCTGAACGCAAAGGTTGAGCATTTCATCATAAATGCCGCCGAATGCGAGCCCCTGCTTCGCACGGACAGGTATCTCATGAAGACCGAGGCGAATAAAATAATCGAAGCGGCGGAGGCTGTTCAAAAGCAGTTGTCCGCGGCGGATTGCACTATTGCCCTCAAGGCGGGTTATCATGAGGAGATAGCCGCCCTTGAAAAGGCGATATCAGCCAGAGGTTCCTCCGTCAGGCTCCATAAAATGGACAGCTTTTATCCTGCAGGTGACGAGCAGGTCATCGTTTGCGAGGTGACGGGCAGGGTAGTGCCTCCGGCAGGCATACCCCTTGATGTGGGCTGTGTTGTGTCCAACCTTGCCACGGTCTATTGTATTTACAACGCTATGAATGACAGACCGTTTATAAAAAAGTATCTCACGGTCACAGGTGAGGTAAATAACCCCACCGTGCTTTGCGTACCCATAGGCACGTCCTTTGCCGAGTGTCTTGAACTGGCAGGAGGCACGCCGCTGTCGGATTACTTTGTGGTCTCCGGCGGTCCCATGATGGGCAAACCTCTTACCCGTGAGCAGGCTCTTGATTCTGTGGTTACAAAAACCACGTCCGGATTTTTGATCTTACCTCCGGACTGCGTGCAGAACATCAAGAATTCCACAGCCATTGAGCATATGCTCAACAGGGCTAAATCCGCCTGCATACAGTGTAAATTCTGCACGGATCTTTGCCCCCGTCATATGCTGGGTCATCCTCTTGAGCCCAACAAGATCATGCGCAAGGTGGCGGGAGGAACGCCCATAGCCGATATGCTGGACGATCCCGTTATCCGCAACGCGCAGTATTGCTGTGAATGCGGAGCCTGTGAGCTGTACGCTTGTCCCATGCAGCTTCAGCCCAGACGTATCAACGTGCTGATAAAGCAGGAGTACGCGAAACAGGGCATTCGTCCTCAGAAGGGCGAAGGGGAGTACACCCCCAACTTAAACAGAGAATACAGGAAATTGCCCACCCCAAAGGTAGCGTCCCGTGCCGGTGTGGGTAAATACTATCACATAAATATCAACAGCTTTAAGGAATATACACCTGGCAAGGTCACGATTCCTTTAAGGCAGCACATAGGCGTACCGGCGGAGCCAAAGGTCAATGTGGGAGACACCGTTGAATTGGGTCAGCTCATCGCCGCCTGTCCCGAGGGGAAGCTTGGTACCAACTACCATGCCTCCATTGCGGGCAAGGTCACCGCTGTGGGTGATAAGATAACCATCGAGAGCTGATTTGATCGGTGATTACGCAATAAAGCACATTTTTCAGAAAGGTGAGGCTTTGTCAGCCCTTTGTCTGACTGAGCCGTGTACATGAATTATGCTTGAAACGATTGGATTTTTAGAGCTTAACAGTATAGCCAAGGGCGTGGAGGCTGCCGATGCGATCCTGAAGGCGGCTGATACCGAGCTTCTGTTTGCCAAGGCGGGCTGCCCGGGCAAGTATTATATACTTTTTACAGGAGAGGTCGCCGCCGTCAAATCCTCCCTTGAAGCGGGAGAGAAGATAGGCGAGTCCCACGTTGTTGACAAATGCGTTATACCCAGGGTGCATCCCCAGGTCATAAAGGCGATAAACGCCGTGGCAAGCCCTGTTGAGACAGGAGCGCTGGGCGTAATGGAGTTTTACAGCGTTACCGCTTCCGTATACGCTGCCGATGCCGCGGTGAAGGCGGCGGACGTTGACCTTATCGACGTCAGATTAGGCACCGGTATAGGCGGCAAGTCCTTTGTGATACTTACCGGCGAAGTCGCCGCTGTTGCGGAATCTGTCCGCTGCGGTATAAACACCGAAAACAGCAAGGGCATGGTGGTGTCCAGCGTGGTCATAGCCAATCCCAGACCGGAGATATTCGAGAGCATACAGTAAGGCTTGCGGTTATTACTGTGATGTTGTGGAGAGGGTTTTCAAATGTTTGATGAAGCGTCAAAAGAAAAACAACGCATAATACAGGAGTTTGTGCCGGGTAAACAGGTTACCATGGCGCATCTGATAGCTAATCCCAACGAGGACTTATACAAGAAGCTGGGCGTTGTGGGCAACCGCAGAGGTGCTCTGGGCATATTGACCATTACTCCCAGCGAGGCGGCGATAATCGGCGCCGACGCCGCGACAAAGGCGGCGGACGTGGACATAGTCTTTGTTGACAGATTCAGCGGCTCCCTTGTTATTTGCGGGGACGTTGCCAGCGTCGAAGCGGCGCTCAAGGACGTTCTGTCCGTACTCCATAATATTCTCAAATTCACTGCTACGGAGATAACCAGGTCATGAAAAAATTTATGCTTATCGGTTCGTCCACCTGCGGCAAGACCACCCTTTGCCAGCGGCTCAACGGCTACGATATAGGTTACAAAAAGACTCAGGCGATCGAGGTCATAGACAACACCATCGACACCCCGGGCGAATATCTGGAAAACAGGAATTTTTATAAGGCGATAGTTGTTACTGCCGTTGAAGCGGACGTGATAGCCTTTGTTCAGGACGCCACCGACGAGCGGTTCAGGTTTTCACCTCAGCACGCCACACTTTTCTCCATACCCGTTATCGGCATCGTTTCCAAAGCCGATCTTGCAACAGAGGAGCAGATCTCCCAGGCGCTTGAACTGCTTGAACTTGCCGGCGTTGAAAAAGTCTTCGTCACCAGCGCCTATACAGGTCAGGGCTGCGACGAGCTGAAAGAATATCTTTCGGATTGAAAAATTTGATTTTTATTAATTTGTGTAGATTTTTAACGATATATCTAATAACTGCCTCCCCTGTGTAAGGGGAGGTGGGTTGCCGCAAGGCAACTCGGAGGGGTTGTAACACAATAATCATATTATTTATTTGTATAAACAGCTGAGTACGACAATCTGCCGCTTATGAGCCTACGTAGGGGAGGGCTTCCACGCCCTCCCTCAAAATTTTTGTCGGCTGTTTTTCGGACGGGTGTTGAAATCTGCCTCTAAATTGTATGAGCGATAATAAACATCCACCGGCCAAGCCGGTGGTTTTTCTTTGACGGGCATAGCCCTCTGTTCTTCGCAGACGCGTTAACGCGTAATACGGTCTGCCAGCCGCGTAGGATTGTTACTTGCCGCCCGTAAACGGGCCTTTGTCAC
>JAIKWV010000013.1 GCA_024684435.1 Clostridiales bacterium | reverse complement strand
AGATTATCCTCAAACAGTGTTTCGTCAGTAATTTGGCCATCTTTTATATAGTTGCGGTATGCACCGGCATAGCCACTGTGACCCCAGTGGATAATCAGCCCGCCATGGACAGGATCTCCGTAAAAAGAACAATGGCCTGCACCCAGTTCCCCGATCCTGACCGCCTGTCCGTCACGATAGGAAAAGACGGCCGCCATATAATCCGCTTCACAGGTTCCTGTTTTGACAACCAACTCCGGAATTCCGTCCATATCGATGTCATATACAAAATAAGAGTTCTCCACTGCGACATCATCAGCCTGAGGCTCCCAGACGAGAACAGTTTCTTTCAGAACATCCAGATAGGCCTGCTGCCATCCGGCATCTGCTGATCCTGCCGGAATGCAGCTGAGCACCAGAATCACTGCACATAGAATTGCCAGTATTTTTTTCATGGAAATATCCTCCTTCGGATTCTTGCCCAATTCAGAATAATTACTGGTTCAGTGTAATAAGATTTTGTTTTTTATTCAACACGTAAATTGTAAACAATATTGATTTTGGACTTTGTGGCCTACCCGTTTCTGTATACTGCGCTTAAACGTCTCTTAACCGGGTCTTGATTTGCTGAGTGATCCATGCTACAATGAATTAAACTTATCCAGGCAGATAAGAAACGGATATCAGGAAGGAAATCTGTTGTATGAAGCACTATATTATCGTGAAATTTATCGAAGGGACTGACGTTAATGCACTGGTAGAGCCGGTGCGGGAGATTTTTACGCGGACGTTGTCTATTCCAGGGATTCATGGTCTCGAACTGAAGAGCTCCAATTCGGACAGATCAAACCGTTTTGATCTCATGATCATTCTGGACATGGATAAAGAGGCCCTGCCTGCCTATGACACTTCCGAACCGCATCTGTGCTGGAAGAACCGGTATGGTGAGCTGATTGCGAAGAAGGCTATTTTTGACTGTGATGACTGAGCACTAATAAACTGTAAAACCGCTTATTCACAGAAATGATTTTACTCACTTATAAAACAAAAGGCTTCCGGGAGATTCCCGGAAGCCTTTTGCAATCGTATATAGAATTATTTGCTCATTGCCTGCTGTACAGCCACAGCCACAGCGACAGTCATGCCAACCATGGGGTTGTTGCCTGCACCGAGGAAGCCCATCATCTCCACGTGAGCGGGGACAGAGGAGGAACCTGCGAACTGGGCGTCTGAATGCATACGGCCCATGGTATCGGTCATGCCGTAAGAGGCAGGGCCAGCGGCCATGTTGTCCGGATGCAGCGTACGGCCAGTACCGCCGCCGGAAGCAACGGAGAAATACTTCTTGCCGGCTTCCCAGCGCTCTTTCTTGTAGGTTCCTGCAACCGGGTGCTGGAAGCGGGTGGGGTTGGTGGAGTTTCCGGTGATGGAAACGTCAACGCCCTCATGCTTCATGATGGCAACGCCCTCAAGCACGTCGTTTGCGCCGTAGCATCTTACCTTGGCGCGCTCGCCGTCGGAGTAGGGGGTGGTGTTGACGATCTTAAGGTCGCCGGTGAAGAAATCGTACTCTGTCTGCACATATGTGAAGCCGTTTATGCGGGAGATTATCATTGCCGCGTCCTTGCCGAGACCGTTAAGGATGACCTGAAGGGGAGTCTTGCGGACCTTGTTGGCTGTGCGGGCAATACCGATAGCGCCTTCAGCCGCCGCGAAGGATTCGTGACCTGCCAGGAAGGCGAAGCACTTAGTCTCTTCCTTAAGAAGCATAGCGCCTAAGTTGCCGTGACCGAGACCCACCTTGCGCTGTTCGGCGACGGAGCCGGGGACACAGAAAGCCTGAAGACCCTCACCGATAACGGCGGAAGCCTCAGATGCGTTTTTAACGCCTCTCTTGAGAGCGAGAGCAACACCAAGGGTGTACGCCCAGACAGCGTTCTCAAAGGCGATGGGCTGAACGCCCTTAACTATTGATTCAACATTTATTCCTTTTGAAAGGCAAAGCTCCTGAGCGGCCTCCAAGCTCTCCAGACCGTTATCGGCGAGACACTTTTCGATTTTTTCCATTCTTCTCTCTTTGCCTTCGAATCTTACGTCATTAGCCATTTTCTGTTCCTCCTTCTCAATTATTCTTCTCTCGGATCGATGTACTTCACAGCGTCTGCAAAGCGGCCGTAGCTGCCGGTGTTCTTCTTGTAAGCTTCATCGGGGGTCATGCCGTGACGGATGTCCTCAAGGAACTTGCCCAGTTTTATGAACTCGTAGCCGATCACCTGATCGTCGGCGTCGAGAGCCATGCGGGTAACGTAGCCTTCCGCCATTTCCATGTAACGCACGCCCTTTGCCTTGGTGCTGAACATGGTGCCTATCTGGGAGCGGAGACCCTTGCCCAGATCCTCAAGGCCGGCGCCGATAACAAGACCGTCCTCTGAGAAAGCGGACTGAGTTCTGCCGTATACGAACTGGAGGAATATTTCGCGCATTGCCACATTGATGGCGTCGCACACAAGGTCTGTGTTGAGGCACTCAAGCAGAGTTTTGCCCGGAAGGATCTCAGCTGCCATGGCGGCTGAATGGGTCATGCCGGAGCAGCCGATGGTTTCAACGAGAGCCTCCTCCACAATACCGTTCTTAACGTTAAGAGTAAGTTTGCAGGTGCCCTGCTGAGGGGCGCACCAGCCGATGCCGTGTGAAAGACCGGAAATGTCCTTGATCTCATACGGCTTTACCCATCTTCCTTCCTCGGGAATGGGCGCCGGACCGTGATGGGGTCCTTTCGCAACGATGCACATATTTTCCACTTCGTGGGAATAGTTCATATTTTATTCTCCTTTCGGTTTTATAAGCAACGGGTAAGAAACCCAGTACTAAACAAATTTTAACACAAATCGGCGATATAGGCAATAGAAAATTGAGCCTGTTTTTTAAAAAACAAAGCCCAATTCATTGATCATTTTGTTTATATCGTTATAAATCTTATTATAGATGGATTCGCCAAGACCGATGTAATACTCGTCATTATCTTTTCCGCAGAGGGAGGCGAACTGTATACCGATGTTGCGGGGCACGTCCACACCCTTGCGCAGGATAAGATAGTAGAAAGTGAATGCTCCGCCGTCTGAAATGTTGTCATAAAAATTCTTTGATGTCTCAAGCAGGCAGTTTGTCATCTCGGTAGTTGCGGCAGAGGAAAGAATATTTACGGGCAGGGAGATGTCGATGGTGGTCATGGCCGTGAAGATCATCAGAATACGCATCTGATACAGCACCGATAAGGGCAAAGCCTTGTACCCCGCCAGCTCTCTTATATCCGCGCTGTCGGGATTAAGGGCAGACATACGTTCACCCAGCCGTTTGGCGCGATCCATGTTGCCGTTTTCACGGTGGTGTTCGATATCTTGAGCCAGAAGCTCAGGATCATCCGGTGAAGCAACCTTTGAACCGGTAAAAATTTTTATATCTCTGTCATCTCCGGGACACATAAATATCACCTCCGCTCAGGTGTAGATAATGACCGCCGATCACTCGTTGGTTGCTTTAGCGGCAGCTGCCGCCTCGTTTTCCTTTTGCTGTTTTCTGCGCATTTTGTTTTTGTAAGATATCAGCGATTGAAGAATGGAATCGGGAACGCTTACTGAGCCTATGCAGGTGGAGTTGTAGGAATACATTCCGTGGAAGTCGCTGCCGCCCGTCATGATCAAGCTGTTTCTCCTAGCTATCTGCTGAAGTGCGCGCTGCTGTTCGTCGGTCGCGCTGGGATGCCACACCTCAATGCCGTCAAGCCCTAAAGGAATAAGCCTGTTAAGGACATCAATACTGTCATACAGGTACGGATGCGCCAGTACGGCAATACCGCCCGCCTCATGTATAGCCTCAAGAGTTTCTTCAGGATCGGGGAAGGTGCATTCCACAAGAACGCCGTTCTCTTTATCCTTGAAAAGATCCTCGTAGGAATCACCGTAGATCTTGTCCGTCAGTCCGCATTCCATGAGAGCGTGGACCATGTGTTGCTTATATACACATGTGGAACCCGTAGCGCATTTGATAACGAGATCCGGCGTTATGGGAAACCGCTGAGCAAGCTTGAGCATCATGTACTGGCTTGCCTTTTTACGAGCCATAAGATTACGGCGGCAAAGCCCTTCAAGCCTGTCAGGATAATCACAAAGATAGCAAATCAGATGCACACTTCTGCCGGTTTTGTGATCCGTACAGGACAGCTCCACGCCGGGGATAACACTGACCCCGTGCCGTTCACCTATTATTTTTCCTCTTATTGTACCTGCAAGACAGTCGTGATCCGTGATGGAGATCGCGGAAAGACCCCTCTTCTTTGCCAGTACGATAAGATCATCGATACCGAGAGAACCGTCGGACAACCGTGTATGACAGTGCAGATCGACAGCCATTTTGAATTATCCCTCCCTGAAAGAAATGCTGATTTTTCGGCACATATGCAATATTTACCGCAAAATATGCGATATTCGGGCAAATTACATTACCAATGTTCTCATTATAATACTATTTTTTCCAAAATGCAAGATGTTTTACAAAAAAATATTTGTTTTCCAATTTTATCTTTGACGGATAAATGAATAACAATACATCGATACCGGATCTTATGCGGAAACGGGATATTGTTGACTTAAAACAGCGGTTTTGATAAAATACAAATATAGAATATAGGGAGGTATTTTTATGATAAACGGAGCTGATCTGTTCGCAAAACTGCCAGAATACAAGGGTGGGGTAAAGGATGTTATACTCAAGGACGGTACGGGTCTTGAGATAGAAAACGAGAACGGCTCGGAGAACGAGTCGTACATAACCCGTGTGACTCAAACGAACAGGGCGGACTTTGACCGTTACTGCGGCGAGCTTGAGGGCGGCGGCTTTAAATGCGGTTTTGAGAACGTGACGGAGAGCCTCGTCTGCCGTGAATATATCGGCGGGGAGTTTATAGTGTACACATATCACCACATCCCCAAGGGTATTACCACCATCATCATTGACAGGACGAGCGTGGCTCTGTCGGAGTTCTCATACGGGGACGATATGCCGATCCGTGACGACACTGAGCTTATGCAGTTCGGGCTCTATTACAGCTATGGGGTCAAGAACGTGACCTGCGACTGCGGTATGATGTACGCCCTCCGCCTACACGACAATTCACTTATGATAATCGACGGGGGAGAGCATGAGCAGGCGACGGATGAAGCCGTGGAGGAATTCATAGCCCGCGCCCGTGAAATGACCCAAACCCCCGAAGGGGAGAAGATGGTCATTTCCGCCTGGTTCTGCACACATAACCACGACGACCATATGGAATTCTTCCTGAAGCTCGCAGAGTACCATTCCGATATTTTTGACCTGCGCAGGATAATGTTCAACTTCCCCTCAAAGAGCGTTATCACTTATGTGAACCCCTGCACGGATATAATGAAGGAAAGGCTGAGCAGACATTATCCCAAGGCTCTCTTCCTCAAGCCCCACACGGGCATGAAGTTCAACCTCTCCAATGCGGAGATCGAAGTGCTGACCACAAACGAGGATCTGGTGTTTGATTGGTACGATAAAGAAGGGAACAAAAGGCTCCACTCCCACAACGAGTCGTCAACTGTTGTAAAGATAAGCTTTGACGGTTCCTCCATACTGTTATTGGGGGACTGCGAGGAGCGCAACGGCGACTTCTTGCGGGCGACGTACAGCGAGCTGTCCTGCAAATTCCTTCAGGCGGCGCACCACTGCATAAACGAGGTGGAGAATATCTACTCCTTCGTAAAGGCGGAAACAATACTGATACCTGAGTGCAAATATATTATCGAACTGAATCTTCAGCACAACTTTGACGTCCTGTGCAAGTACTATGATCTGCGCAAGTTCTATCTCGCGGGGGACTGCACAAGGATATTCAGTATCAAAGACGGCAAAACGGAGGATATCAAAGTCTATCCCATTGCGGGATATAAATTCGACGGCAGCGAGTGGTAAGCTTATTTTGATCCGGAATATAAGGAGGGTTCAACATGAAAATCAAAGGTCTTGTTTCATTATTTATCTGTCTTATATTTGTGTTGTGTACCGCCTGCGGCAATAGATCCAAGCCGGCGGAGACGGAAAATTCCTCCACAGCGCCAACCGTCACGGAGTCCGCGGCAAATTCCTCTGCGGAGCCGCAGGCTATCTATGAAGCTTATCTGAATGAGAGGATCAAGCTGTTCACAGGATACGAGAATGAAAGTGCCGGACAATTGAAGGAGCCGCCTCAAATATACCTTGCAAACGCGTGCTACGCCTATTATGACGTGGATAAGGACGGACAGGATGAGCTCATCCAGACCGATCGAAAATATATTTATGAAATATATACCGTCCGTAACGGCGAAGTTGCGAAAATAGAAATAAGGCAATTTATGTCAGACGGCTATACGTTTTCGCTGACTTTGATGGAGGACGGTTCCCTTTGCTCGGACGCGGGTTTCGGTCATGTGCCCGGCTATCAGCGTCTGCATCTGGTGGACGGGGAGTATAGAATGAGCGATTTTCTCACGCCGCCCAGCGATCATCAGATATTTCCGCAGGACAACTATGAATATATGCATGAGGTCATTACAAAGGAGGAGTTTGATCGCCGGATCGCCGAGCTGAAAAAGAAGGAAGCGCCGGTAAAACTGGAGCCGTTTTCGCTTTTGAATTTTGCACAGACCCGAGGCATCTCATTAGATTGGCTGGATAAGCCCAGAAACAAGCAGCTTTCATTTGAAAAGCCCGGCGACCCGCCGCTGCCGCGTCAGAACTATGCCCGGGAGGAGCAGGAGATAATCCTTAAGGAAGAACTCGAAGAATATCAGCGGTATATTGAAGCGCCAAACAAACCAGACGCGTATTATGATTTGAAAACGCCGGCAAAGCGGTACTACGCCTTATACGATATCGACGGCAACGGCGACGATGAGGTCTTCTTTGGAGAAGAGAGCAAAAACGGCAAAATACGCATAACGGAATATTATTATTGGATAGACGAAAACAATTATTACTCCAACCGCAGAAGCAGTGTTTCTGTTGCATTGTATGATTATGATTGGCTGCAGGATACCCGGGTGCTTTCCAACGGCTGGGTCGTTCAGGAATACGTGATAACCGAAGGAGACGTTGAAAATTCCTATTTGAAGTACAACGGCATAGGCGTCTCCGGCGTTTCCCTTTGGCGGTACGGGGATGAAGCCGCGCTCTATGATTATTCCGATCCGGACATCTGGGGTCACAAGCCTCTCTCTATTACGCCGGAGGCGTATGACAGATATCGTGCCGACCTTGAGGACGGAGCCGAGACAGTAGAGCTGAATTGGATACCGCTGGAAAGTTACGGGCAATAGAATATCCGGTTCGCTTATCCTCGCGAAAGGAGAGATAGTATGAAATTCAAAAGTTTTATCGCGGCGGTCATCTGTTTTATACTTTTGTTTTGTACTGCCTGCGGAGGAAAAACTCAGCCGCCGGAAAAGGTTCCCTCCGCAAAAAAGAAGCCGGAGCATCCGGAGTATTTTGAAGAAGTATATCTTACCGATACCGAACAGGCGATCTATTATAAATTCCTGACAGAGCAGTTTGACGCCTGCGTAAAGGACGACGGAAAAGGGATGCGGACACCGCCCCAGTTCGATCTTGCGGAGCAGAGATACGCTTTTTACGATGTGGATAAGGACGGGAACAATGACCTGCTTCATTTGGAAGGCCCCGGTACCGACAATGAAAAACGCATACAGAACATATACTCTCTTCGTGACGGCGCGGTGAAGGAGATACCCATAAGGTGTGAACTTGACGGGGTCGCCTTTCACCCGGTGGTGCTTAATGACGGTACGCTGCGTGCGGAGGTGGGCTTCGGCCATATTCCGGGCTACGCTTATCTTAAGCTTATAAACGGAGCGTATGAGATAAAGGATATCCTGACACCACCCTGCAGCGTCGAAACGCACAATCAGAAAAACTATGAGTTCCGTCACTATGAAGATGAATATTATAACGGTGGACACAAAAAAAGAAATATGAAAACACAAACCGTTGCCGCCGGGGATTTTGACAGACTTATTGCCGAACTTAACGACGGTGCCGAACTGGCGGATCTGGATATAACGTCGCTTCTGGTATTCGGGCAGAAGCAGAAGCTTTCCCTTAAATGGCTGAGTGAACCTGTAAATGATGTCGTTTCCGTCCCCACGCCCAAGGAGGACCCCATCGTATACAAAAATACCGATTCGATCCACAGCTATGAAGCTCTGCTGAAAACAGAGCAGACGGCTTATCTGAGCAAAATAAAGGCAGCGCAGGCTCCGGATGCGCTGTTCAATGCGAAAGAACCGGCAAGGCGGTACTATGCCGTTTACAATGTGGACGGCGCCGGGGGTGAAGAGTTGTTTTTCGGCGAACAAAATAAAGACGGCGAGATACTTATAAAGGACGTCCGTTATTGGACGGATGAAGGCATGAAGAAAATGCCCGTCGGTCAGTTTAATCCGGCGTGGCTTGAGTACACACGCTTGCTCGGCAACGGCAGGGTACTTGAGTCGTATGTCATATCCGAGGGTAAATTCCTTAACCGTTTAAAACAATATACGACCTTCGGTACAACTAATATTCTGTGGTTTTACGGACCATATGAAGACATGGAGTATGTGTTTTACAATTATTCAAACCGTGACGGCTCAGGCAGGCTGCCTGTTGCCCTCATCCATGATTCTGTATATGGAGAGCAGGAAAGTGCCTTGTACAAGGGCGGTGAAAATTATGGCCCGATAGATCTTCCCTGGATGCCGCTGGAAAGTTACGGCAATTAAAACTTAACAGAAAAAGCTCCGTGAGGTTGATCCCCACGGAGTTGGTTTTTGTTTGCTGCTTTTTATTTTGCCTCGTTCAGTTGATAAACGTGAACGTAGTCAACTATGAAGTCCACGTCCCCGGTGTTCTTTGTTATATCTCCCTGACCGGAGGCGATGCCGTCAAGCCCGGAAATTTCCACGGAGAGGATGAGGTTCTCAGCGTTCTTTGAAACGCCGCCCTTGTCCGTGCGGGCGCATTCGTGACCGTTGACGTAGAAGATATATTCCTCAGGCGTCCACATAACGCCGTAGGTGTTGAACTCCGTGTAGGGGTCGTTGGCGTAGAAGCTGCCCACGTGCTGGGATTTGTGATCCTCTTTGTAGCCGTCCCAGTGCAGGTTGCAGGATACCAGATCCCGCGTTTTCTTTTCACCCTGACGGTAGCCGAAGCCCTCGAATATATCTATCTCTGTGCCGTCGGTGCCATCCCCGTTGACCTGATAGACCCCGTCGTTCATCATCCAGAACGCCGACCACAAGCCCTCTCCCGCGGGCAGGATGCAGCGGGTCTCAAAGTAGCCGTAAAGGAACCTGTCCGGGTTGGTCTCATCGGCGGGGTTGGAATCCTGCGTGGTGACCAGACCGGTGTACCAGCCCTCTTTGTAATTGCCGCCGTATGCCGCTGCCTGTTCCGCGTCCACATATTTTGTCTTGATGTGCAGACAGTCGTCATAAACGCTTATCAGATCTTTGTGCCAGTAGCCGCCTCTGCGAACTTCGCCCCAGTGTATGCCGCTGACGTTCTGATTGTCGTTCCACTTGTTTCTGTCAAGCTCCGTGCCCTTGAACTCGTCGCTCCAAACAAGGGAGTAGTTGCTCAGGTCAACGGTTTTGTTAGTGGGCTTGAGCCCGTATCCCATGTCCACGCGGATGATCGAGGAAAGAAAAACGATCACAGTTATCCAGATGTTAAAAATTTTCATGCCCATAGTGTTACCCTTCCTTGTAAGTTTTATTTGCGATGTTACAAATTCATTATAACATACTCACGACAATGCGCAAGATGAAAATATTCGGGTGATTTTATTGACAATGAACAAATAATGTGCGAATATTTAAAGAGGATTTCGATTTGCAGCATTTGCCGTATATTCGCTTAAACGGTTTTTGTTGTTGTGTCAATCGGAGGCATACTGTTATGAAAAAACAACTGGCAAACATTATAACTTCCGCGAGGATAATCGGAGCTGTTGTGCTTTTCTTCTTTAAAGATGTAAACGGCGCGTTTCTCTGTATATACGCTTTTTGCGGTCTTACCGATCTTATAGACGGTCCCGTGGCAAGAAAAACACAGTCGGAAAGTTCCGCCGGTGCGTTGCTGGACACTGTCGGCGACATAGCTACTTATGTTGCGCTTGCAAAAATACTGTTAAGCAAACATCTGGTGCCTTCATGGGTATTGTGTTGGTATATACCGGCGGCGGTTTCTATTCTTTGTTCGGGTTTTATAGCATTTGCGCGGTTCAGGCATTTCTTTGTGATACACTCTCTTTTCGGTAAACTTATGGGACTGACAGCGTTTTTGATGCCGTTCGCGCTGCGCTTCGGCATTATCATACCTTGCTTTGTGGCAATGTGCGTCACCGCTACCGTCTCAGCTATTGAAACCGCAGTTATAACGGTAAAGTCAGAGGATCCCGAACACGACGCCGCCTCAATTGCGGGAATGATAATAAAAAACCGGTAAGGCAGCGGATATTCGATCGTGCTCCATTATTGATTCCGGCCATCAAAGTCACAACCTCCGGCTTAGCCGAAGGTTGTGACTTTTGAGATTTATACTTTTAATTGTTTATTTATGCGTACATACTGTTTGCTTTCATATAGTCGTAGATCATTTTTCCGTGTGACTGCTCTTCTTTTTGAATGTGATTCAATGTGTCCCTGACATTGTCGTCTGCAAACTCGAAAACGCAGGTGTCGTACAGATGCGACGCGCCTTTTTCGGTGGTCAGAAGATCGGTGCAGAGATAACAGTCGGATTGCTTTTCCGGGGTATCGCTGATCGAATAATTTGCCGTAAATGTCGGCTGCTGCTTGTTTTGACCGCCGGTTGCGGGAACAGAACCGTTCTCTATCTGGGTCAAAGTATCAAGATGCTTCTGCTCGTCCGCGGCTATTTGATTGAAAAGCGCTTTAAGCTGTCCGTCCTTAGCGCACTCGGAATGTTTTGTATATTTGTCGATACAAAGCTGCTCCTGACCCTTGAGATCCTTCAATAAACTTTTTTCCTTTTGCGTTAACTGCATATTATTCACCTCGGCATTAGTATTTGCCGCCGACTGAATATTATTCATCCGATAGACACATATTCCATCTTTTTTGCTTGATTTTATGGAAAAATATGTATTACGATCAGTCGATAAGCATGGTAGAAGCGCTCTCATTCGATAAAGCGAACATTGAGGACGGATACTATCTCGATGAGCATGACAATATGCAGGTATCTTTTATGTGGGCGTCTCAGAGCGAAGCGCCGACCAGGGTATCCAATGTGTTCCAGGCTGAAGTCTGCGAGCAGCTCAACGAAGTTTCGTGCCAGACTACGTTCCCGGAGACCCACGTCACCTATGAAGTCTATTTGCTGTCGGATGATTTCCGGAATCCTGAGGACGGCATTCTCGTGGCACATATGGAGGATGACTATCAATACGGCGGATTCCATAAAAAAGCTGTCGAACTGGTCGAAAGCTTTCCGTCGGATCGTATCCTCATTCAGCAGGGTCAGTATTATTCCATCGTTGTGACGCAGCAGGTCGCCGACGGCACTTACGCGTTTAATACGCCGCTCGGTTATGGGGAAGACCCGGACTACATGACGTATCAGGTCGGAATCATCAACAAAAATGAGAGCTTTGTTCTGATCAACGGCGAATGGTATGATTATTCCGACGAATCTGTGCGGGATTCCGTATTTGCAAATCCGGGCATTGATAACCCCGCCTTCGATAACTTCCCGATCAAGGGCTTCTGCACCGCTATGAACGAAGAAAACAAGGATCTTGAGATCCGCCTGATTGGCGACTCAGACCTGGCGATTTACGGGAGAATTGTATATACGTATAAATTGAGATTTGCAAGCGGTTCCGATGCCGAACTCCCTGAGGATGCGCAGATCAGCTGGGCGCTTGCCGACGGCGGAGAGGAACTGGTAGATATGACCGTTGACACTTCAAACGGCAGCTCAACCGCCGAACTGATACCCAAGAAAGAGGGAGAAACCTATCTGATCTTAACGGTTGACGGCGTCGGGACAACCGTCAAGCGGCTCAATATATTCAGGATCCATGCGACGTATTTCGCGTTTGTGGATTGCAAAGACGACGGCTCACCGATCGACCGGGTCTATACCGGAGAACCGATCGAACCGGAAGTCATCATATACCTTGACGCCCCCTTGTATTGGCAGATGGAAAAGGATAAAGATTATGCTGTGGAATATTCAGATAACATCAGGTGCGGCGTCGGAAATCTGGAAATCGTCCCTATAGGTAAGCTGGATGGCACGCCGGGCTTTACACTGCCGTTCCCGATCTATCCGGCTAAGGCAACGATCACAAATCTGACGGAATCGGTCGGTCAGATCACCGTCAGCGTGGCTGATCAGAAGGATACGGGCATCACAGGGTATACGGTAATGTATCGCCCGCTTGGCGAATCCGAATGGGAATCAGCACAATTCTCCGCCGAAAGCACTGAGCTGACCCTCACCGGCCTGACTTCCGGCACGCAGTACGAAGTGCAGGCCTGCGGGTATGTAGACGTTTCGGATGAGTATGATTTCCGGTATATAGAAAACTCTTATTCGGGAGAACCGAGCGAGATCATGACAAGCTCAGCGTTGCCGGAGAAGCAAAGCTTTGCTTCCCGCTTTGCTGCATTCCTTCAAAAACTTGAAGCCATTCCTGTTCTCCGTCTGCTGACGCCTGCCCTGCGCGCGATCATGCTTTTCTTTGAACGTACGTTCCCGGTGCATAAATAATATCATTGCGCCGCTGAAAAACAAATAGAAAGAACCCGCTCGCCTGTGGATAACGACGATCATCCTGCCGGCAGCGGGTTTCATTTTACTCTTTTTCAATTCGCAACGTATAACTGCCGGTATGGCTTTTGCTGTCCGGGGTGACCACGGTAAAGGGTGCGTTGGCGTTTCAACCATCGACGCGGAATGATAACTTTAAAATCAACTCAGATGTTATTACATTTTTCCATCTGTTTTTGACATTTCGTTAAATAGTTTGAAACAGAAAAATCAGAGCCTAAGTCACGCTCCGGATTTGACATTTCTGCCGTTGCAGTAAAAGAAACTCATAGGTAAATCTCCGGAAAAATTTCTTGCCTCGCGCGGATACATATGGTAAACTTGAATTAACATATCAAAAGGGGGCTGCTTTTATGCAAATCGCGAAAAAAGTTATGGCTTTATTCTTAGCGATGCTGATGGCGTTCGGCACGTTTGCGGTCGGCGGCGCGGGTACGGCAGCTGTTTCTCTGGACACAACGGCGGACTATACAGGCACGGTCCTTGCGGCCATCAACACAAACTATGACGATTTTACACAGACCTTCTCGGCTTACAGCAAGTCCCCTGCAAGAGCTGCCTCTGAGAATAATGCATCCCATCTGACGTATGAAAACGGCGACAACGAAGACACGCCGGTGTGCGGCACCTGCGACACCCTGCCCGAGCCCCTTTCTCCCGCTGAAGCGGCAAGGAAACAGGCGGAGCTGGGAAAAAACGCAGAGCAAGCCGTTCCCGCCGACTACAGCGTAGGCAGTCAGAAAACCATTACATCCCATTACAGAGACAAATATTCCACTGATAAAGTTTACCTTGAATGTGTATATACAGGTAACAACTGCACGGCATGGATGGAACGCAGCGGCGATTATTCCGAAGACGTATGCATTGAGCTCGGAGAAAAATTTGACAAGATCATACCTAAGGAGCTCGCCCTGTTCGGCGACAAGCGCATCGATACGGATAAAGACGGCAAAATAGCTCTGTTCATCTATGACATGAATGATGTGGGAGGATACTTTGCTCCCGGCGACCTTGTGGATCCTCTTGGCCGTATAGGTGATGTCTGGTATCCGATAAGTAACGGCAATGTCTGCGACTGCGTACATCTGTGCTCTACCAGCATTTCGACCGCTATACACGAATACCAGCACTATACCCAGCAGAGCTGGCAGTTTGTGGGAAAAACCAATTCAACATATATCGACAATCCGATAGAATCATATATAAATGAAGGCTTTTCCCGCTGTGCGGAATATCTTATTGCAAAGGAGTCCCACATAAAGTTATTTAATTCTTCCTCGGCAGACACCGAAAAATTTTCCCTGGTCAACTGGTATTTTGACGCTGGAGCATATGCTCTCAGCTATGTCTTCTGTCAATACCTGCGCACAAGATACGCTCAGCTGCCCGGTGTAGCGAATGGCGAGGACGTATACAAAACCATTCTGGATATCCGCGCGAACAAGAAAAGCGACTACACCCTGTACATCGCGGCGGATCTGTTGTATCCCACATCCCTCTATTCTGAGTTAAAAACCTCGGACAGCCGCAGCAGACAGCTGATAAAAGACTTCTGGCTGTCTGTGCTGTGCAAGGAGGATAAGGGCATATACGGCTTCAACGGAGAAGGCTGGGCTAACCCTGTGGAGGCGACGATCCTGGACGACCTGCCTGAGAACGGCAGTCAGGACATCCGCAGCGGTATGGCGGCATTCTATCTTATAGACAACGTAAAAACCGGTACCGCCTGTGTAACGGAGGCGGGCAAGGATATGGTATTTGTTGGTATAACCGGCGCGGGTTGTTCCGTCATCTATGACTGGAACAACGGAGTCTGGGAAGAAGAATCTTATTTCCGCTTTAAAGACACCGAAAGCATGAAATATCCCGACGGTTACTTACCCGGAAAGGTGTTCCTCGGCTGGAGTACCGACCCTGACGCAGCAGAACCTCTGTATAAGGATCGGAATGACCCGATCCCGCTTTCACCGAACGAAGTAACCTTTCTTTATGCAGTCTGGGAAGATGCCCGTACAATATCGGCAGAACAAACCCTGACTTTTAAATGTGAATACAACAGAGATTTTTGTTTCCGCTTTGTTCCCGAAGACAGCGGCTGCTATCTGATCACAACAGACACTTACGCGCAGATTTACTCTGATGGAGAACAAATCGAATGCGTTTGGAAGGAACACGAATGGTTGTATAACAACAGGGATCATATAGAAAATTACTATGACCTGAACGCGGGCACAGTATATGACATATACACAGGTCCCACGTTTGGAGACACATACGGAGAGCACTGGCTGGGCGTAGATTATATGCCGCAATACCATACGGTGCGGTACTTTGTAAATCTTAAAGGCATGGAAAATCTTTTTGCGGAACAGCGCTGCCTGAATAACTGTATTATTTATCCGCTTTACATTGTCGGTGAAAGAATACTTTTTGAAAATCACGAAGATCCTGAACACATAGATTATTATGACACTGCGCGGAATATGAACCTGGAATTCGCCGGCTGGGCGTCGAGCCCCAATGCGACAGCGGCACAGTTTGTTCCCTACGAAGATTTTTCACAGGGAAAAGATACCGATCTGTATGCGGTGTGGCTCCCGATAACCGAAATGCCGTCAAACGGCGTACAGGAATTCACATATAAACCCGCGATCTCCAATGGCCGTATGTTCTCGTTTACTCCTGACGGCGACGGTACATACCGTTTCTCTGCCAAGCTTCTGGGTCAAAACGAAGACGTCGAGGTATGGAGATGGCTGTGTCTTTACGACACGCAGGGCAACAATCTCTTTTGTGAGAATCTGGCAGATCCGTTCGTAGATTTTTCACTGCACAAAGGCAAAACCTATATATTTGAGGTTTATATTTCCTCAAATAACGACGATACGTTTGAAGCGGAGCTTTCATTGAAAAAGATATCGGACAAGCCCTCGGTGCGGCTTATCTTCGACATGAGCAGCGTCAGCCCCAAGCACCGGAATTTTGCTTTGACAGGTCGTTGTATCTACACCATTCCCGACCTTGACCCCACAAACTCCAACGGGGATGTTTTCCTCGGCTGGTCGGAACCTTTTTCTGATGAAATCTACTGTGCCGGAGATGAGATAGAGCTTTTCTCGGACATGATACTTATTCCGAAGTGGAGCCGGGCCGCGGAAGAGACAGGCATTGCCAAGCTCTTGATCTCTGCGGTACAGCGCTTACGTTTTTCCATACAGTGGTTCCGCCTTTCGTTCACACGCGGTGTAAAATTTCTTAAAACTATTGATAACTGACACACTAAGTCAAACGATCAATTTTTGCTGTTTACATAACTTCAAAAAAGGGCTGCCGCATTTTTGACGGCAGCCCTTCTTGCACGCCCTGATGCGGGGTGCAGTTTGTATCCACATTATTTTTATTTTACTCTTTTTTAATTCGCAACGTACAGCTGCCGGTAGGGATTTTTGCTGTCCGGGGTGACCACGGTAAATGGCGCGTTCATAATTTCTTCAACGTCTCCGCCGAACAGACGGCAGTATTCCTCCGCATAGGTTCTGATCTCCGCTAAGTTTTCCTCAGTTGCAGGCTGTGCGCTGACGTTTTTCGGCAAATTCACATCTGAGCAATCGCTGCGCAGGATCATTTTCCCGCCGTGCATTCCCGTGCAGGGGAAGTTGCCCACTATCCGCTTAGCGCCTGCTGTCAGCCCGAAAACAACTATCAGACCGCCCGCCTGATATTCGCCTAAAAAGCTGCCGGCGCAGCCGCCGATGACCATAACGGGGATCTTTTCTTTATATGCCTTCATGTGTATGCCGGTGCGGTATCCGGCGTCTCCCTTGACGTAGATGGAACCGCCCCGCATGGCGTAGCCCGTGGCGTCGCCGATGTTGCCGTGAACAACTATCCTGCCGTCGTTCATGGTATCTCCCACCGCGTCCTGTGCGTTGCCCTCCACGGTTATCTGAGCGCCGTTAAGGTACGCGCCAAGGGCGTTGCCGGGTATGCCGGTGATGGTGACGGAGTGCTTCGCCATACCCGCGGCGATAAAACGCTGACCGATACAGCCCTCCACGGTGACGTCTTTTTCAGCGCCGCGCAGAGCTTCGTTTATTTCTTTATATCCCAGTTGTGCCGCTTCTATTTTCATATCAAACAACACCTCCGAATCTCTTCCTTCGGGTCTCCTTAGAGAAAACTGTATTGGACGCGATCTTTTTCACAAAATCAAAGTTGATCTCCGATATGGGCGTCTGTTCCCGCACCAGTGCGGTGTATATTCCCGCTCGCTCGGTCTGACCGATGAGTATGTATCCTTTCAGCTTTCCGTCCTCAACAAAGAAGCGCTTAAGTCCGTCTTCTGATCTTTCCTCAGTCATTTCGCCGGTATACGCTCCGGCGGTCATGATGTGCAGACCGAAAAAGCCGATGGAATTCATGGGGATTGCGGTGTCAAAAACTTTGTTGCCCCCCGCCATATTTACTCCCGCGGTGTAACCCTGCATATAGGCGTTAGGCAGAATGGCAAGCACCCGGTTTCCGCCTGTGGAGGCGTCGAAGCCCTCGGTACAGTCGCCTGCCGCCCATATAGTCGGAACGCTTGTTTCCAGCTTTTCGTTTACTATAATGCCGCGGTTCACGTTGCCGCCGGCATTCTTTACAAGCTCGGTGTTCGCACGCACGCCCACGGCGAGCACCAGCACGTCAAAACTGATCTCGGCGCCGCTCTTCATGCGGGCGACGTGACCTTCAAACAGCGCAACGCTGTCCCCAAGCAGGAAGCGAAGTCCGTTTGCCTCCAGGTGCTGCTGTACAACGGATGCGCAGTCTGCGTCCAGAATGCTGGAAAGCACCCTGTCCGCAAGGTCGCAGACGGTTATACTGCCCACTCTGTCCCTTATACCCTCGGCGCATTTGAGCCCGATGAGTCCGGCGCCCACGATGAGCACACGGGACTTGCTGTTGATGGCGTTCTCCAAAGCAAGAGCGTCGTCCAAAGTCATAAACGTAAATTTCTTGTCGACCGTGTCCAAGCCTTCCATGGGCGGGACGAAGGGCCGCGAGCCTGTCGCCACGCACAGGGCGTCATAGTCGATCTTGCTCCCGTCGTCCAGCAGAACGCTTTTTTGCTCCGCGTCTATCTCCTTGCCGCGAACGCCGTACAGCACCTGACAGCCGTTTTCTTCGTAAAATCCGCTGGCGCGGTAGTGCATATGCTCAAGGTCGGTTTTGTTTTCCAGATAGTAGGAAATGAGAGGGCGGCCGTAAACGGCGTGGGGTTCCTCGGAGATAACGGTGATCTCGCCGTCGGTATCTGCGAATCGTATTCCCTCGATACAGCCAACCGCCGCGGTGCCGTTGCCGATTATCACATAGCGTTTCATTGCTCATCCTCCCTTTCCTCATAAACTATGGCTTTGTTTGGACAGCCCGTAACGCAGGCAGGAGCGCCGCAGGAATTGTTTAAGCAAAGCTCGCACTTTTGCATTATCCCGTCTTCTCCCGGGCTGAGAGCTCCGTATGGGCAGACCAGCACACAGGTAAGACACCCCACGCATTTGCTCCTGTCGATCTTTACCACGCCGTCGGTTTTTGATATGGCACCGGCAATACAGCTTTTGACGCAGATGGGATCGGTGCAGTGACGGCAGGAAACGGCAAAGGTTATCTTGTCGTCCCCCTCCACGTGGATGCGGGGATATATAGTCTTGTCCTTTAGCGCAAACGCCATATCCTTCATGCCGGAATTGGCAAAGGCGCAGTTGTATTCGCAAAGGTGACAGCCGAGGCACCATTCTTCATTTACATAAATTCGTTTCATAATTTATTCCCCCGCATGGGAGATACCCAGTATCTCCAGTTCCTTTTCGTTGAGCCCAACGCCTCTGAGCATAAGGCGGTTGCCTCGCAGGGCCTCAATGGAATTGATGCCCATGCCGCCCATGATCTCCATGATCTCATGCCGCCAGGCGGTCATTAAATTTACCAGCCGCTGACTGCCTATATCGGGATTCAGGCGTTTGACCAGATCGGGCTGCTGTGTGGCGATGCCCCAGTTGCATTTGCCGCTCTGACAGGTGCGGCAAAGGTGACAGCCCAAAGCAAGCAGAGCCGCCGTTGCTATGTAGCAGGCGTCCGCGCCCAAAGCGACAGCCTTGACCACGTCCGCCGCCGAGCGGATGGAGCCTCCCGCTACAAGTGAAACGTTGCCTCTTATGCCTTCGTCGCGGAGGCGCTGATCCACTGCCGCAAGGGCAAGCTCAATGGGAATACCCACGCTGTCCCGAATGCGGGTGGGAGCCGCTCCCGTACCGCCCCGGAAGCCGTCGATGGCGATTATATCCGCGCCGCTGCGGGCAATACCGCTGGCAATGGCGGCGATGTTGTGCACCGCGGCGACCTTGACGATAACGGGCTTTTTGTACTGTGTAGCTTCTTTAAGAGAAAAGACAAGCTGTCTTAAATCTTCTATTGAATAAATATCGTGATGGGGCGCGGGTGAAATGGCGTCCGAGCCCTCCGGTATCATTCGGGTACGGGAAACGTCGCCAACTATTTTTGCTCCCGGCAGATGTCCGCCAATGCCGGGCTTCGCGCCCTGACCCATTTTGATCTCTATCGCCGCTCCGGCGTTGAGGTAATCCTCATGCACGCCGAAACGTCCCGACGCCACCTGAACCACCGTGTTTGCGCCGTATGCGTAGAAGTCTTCATGCAGACCGCCCTCGCCGGTGTTGTAGAGTATGCCCAGCTGTGCCGCCGCCCTTGCAAGGGAAGCGTGGGCGTTGTAGCTTATGGAGCCGTAGCTCATTGCGGAGAACATCACCGGCATGGCAAGCTCTATCTGAGGCTCAAGAGAACAGATGGGATGTCCCTGCGCGTCTCTTTCGATCTTACTTGGCTTTTTACCAAGGAACACTTTGGTTTCCATGGGCTCCCTCAGGGGGTCGATGGGAGGATTGGTGACCTGAGAGGCGTTGAGCAAGATCTTGTCCCAATACACAGGCAGGGGCTTGGGATTTCCCATTGATGAGAGCAGCACGCCGCCGCTGTTTGCCTGCTTATATATTTCTCTTATGGTGTCGTTTTGCCAGTTAGCGTTTTCACGGAGCACGCAGTCGCTTTTGACTATTTTCAATGCCCTTGTGGGGCAGAGGGACACGCAGCGCTGACAGTTGACGCATTTCCGCTCGTCGCTTATCATCTTGCCGTACTCGGTGCTGAACATATGCACCTCGTTTGCGCATTGTCTCTCGCAGACCCGGCAGGCTATACAGCGATCCGGATTGCGGATGACCTCAAATTCAGGATAGATAAATTCCACGCTCATTGAGTTTTACCCTCCTTTACAGTCACTATGACAGGTTCTCCGCCGGCAGGGGCGTAAATGTTTTCAGTGTTGGGCTCCATTATGCGGATCGCCGCCTCCTCGCTGGCGATGAATACTTTGTCGTCTTTCTCGCCAACTACCATTGAACGGAGCTTGAGCCTGTCGTTCAACGCCATAAGTCCGCCGTCAAATCCCAATACAATGGAGAAGGGACCTGTGATAAGCAGGCTGGGGAAAACGGTACGGAGATAGCGCAGAGTCTCCTGTTCGCGCTTATCCGTCTTGCCCTCGATGGTGCTCCAGAAGGGCGCGGCGATAACGTTTGCCGCCTCCTTGAGGGTCAAACCCTGAACACGGACAAGATAGTCAAGGATATATGTAATGACTTCCGTATCGGTCTGCAAGGTGCATTTGTAGCCGAACATTTCAATGTAGCGCCTGTTGGCGTCATAGGATGAAATTTCACCGTTGTGGACTACGGAATAATCCAGCAATGTGAAGGGATGGGCGCCGCCCCACCAGCCGGGGGTGTTTGTGGGATATCTGCCGTGGGCAGTCCAGCTGTAGCCCTCGTATTCGTCCAGGCGGTAGAACACTCCCACGTCCTCAGGAAAGCCTACAGCCTTGAAGGTGCCCATATTCTTGCCGCTGGAGAAAACGTAGGCGCCTTTCATATTGGTATTTATTTTCATTACAGTACGGGCGACAAATTCCTTTTCGTCCAGCTGAAGATCGGCAAGCACCGAGGGCAGAGGCGTTACAAAGTAGCGCCATATCAGGGGCTCGTCCGTGATACGCGGGTGCTTTCTGATGGGTATTCTCTCACCCTTGACCACCTCGAACTGTTCTTTAAGAAACGCTTCGCAGGTCTTTCTGGTATCGCGGCAATCAAAAAACATATGAAAAGCATATAAATCTTTATGTTCGGGGTAGATACCGTAAGCCGCGAAGCCGCCGCCCAGACCGTTGGAGCGGTCGTGCATGGGCTTCATCGCATTTACGATAGCTTCTCCCGTCATGAGCTTGCCTTCTTTAGATATAACTGCGGCGATGGCACAGCCCGACGGTATTCTTACCTGACCTTCTCTCATCATAGGAACATCCCCATTCTGATAAAATACATAATAAAAAAGGCGCCCATTTCCGCCGGAACGGAAATGAACACCATTGCTCATTGCCCGCATTGTAGCACAGCTTTTTTTCTTTGTCAAGAGGCTTGTTTGCAAAAATTTTTGAAAAAAATGAAAAAATGTGTTGACAAATCAAAATCACAGGCGTATAATGCGGAGCATAAAGGCAACGGCGTCTTTGAGCTTTCGGGTTCAAAGACGTTTTCTTTATTCCATCAAACAAAATATTGATCATGAAAAGGCAAAGGCGTCTTTTGTGCACAGAGCATAAAAGGCGTCTTTTCTATTTTAACACGAAAAGGAGAAATCGAAATGAAAACAGTAACAGAAAGCTTCGGCAGCATGGTGTTTGACGACAGAGTGATGAAATCCGTCCTGTCCGCGGAGGTCTACCGCTCCCTTAAGAAAACAATAGACGAGGGCGCGCCCCTTGACGCAAGCGTTGCCAACGCCGTTGCGCAGGCCATGAAGGATTGGGCGGTCTCCAAGGGCGCCACCCACTACACCCACTGGTTCCAGCCGTTGACCGGAATCACGGCGGAGAAGCATGACAGTTTCATCTCTCCTTCCCCCGATGGCAGCGTTATCATGGAATTCTCCGGCAAGGAACTGCTCAAGGGCGAGCCGGACGCATCCTCCTTCCCCTCAGGCGGTCTTCGCGCCACATTCGAGGCAAGAGGCTACACCGCATGGGATCCCACCTCATACGCATTTATTAAAGGTAAGACCTTATGTATCCCCACGGCGTTCTGCTCCTACGGCGGACACGCTCTGGATAAAAAGACCCCCTTGCTTCGCTCCATGGAAGCCCTGAACAAACAGGCTCTGCGCGTACTTAAGCTCTTCGGCAACGACACTGTAAAGCGTGTTGTTTCCTCCGTGGGACCGGAGCAGGAATATTTCCTTATTACAAAAGAGATGTACGACGCCCGTCCCGACCTGCGCTTTTGCGGCAGAACGTTGTTCGGCGCAAAGGCTCCCAAGGGTCAGGAGATGGATGACCACTATTTCGGCGCAATCAAGCCCCGGGTCGCCGCATACATGGAGGAGCTCAACGATGAGCTCTGGAAGCTGGGCATTCTTGCAAAGACCGAGCACAATGAAGTGGCTCCCGCTCAGCATGAGCTGGCTCCAATCTATACAACAACAAACGTTGCCACAGACCACAATCAGCTGACCATGGAGATCATGCAGAAGGTCGCCTCCAAGCACGGACTTGTCTGCCTGCTCCACGAAAAGCCCTTTGCCGGAGTCAACGGCAGTGGTAAACATAATAACTGGTCGATCTCCACGGACGAGGGACAGAACCTGCTCTCTCCCGGAGAGACCCCCTATGAGAACGCTCAGTTCCTGCTGTTCCTGTGCGCCGTCATAAAAGCGGTGGACGATTATCAGGATCTGCTCCGTATCTCCGTTGCAACCGCGGGCAACGATCACAGACTGGGCGCAAACGAAGCGCCTCCGGCTGTTATATCAATATTCCTGGGTGACGAGCTCAACGCAGTGCTTGAGGCTATTGAAAACGACGCACCTTATGAGGGTACAAAGAAAACGCAGATGAAGCTGGGCGTGGACGTTCTGCCCAAGTTCAACAGAGATACCACAGACCGTAACCGTACCTCTCCCTTTGCCTTTACCGGCAATAAATTTGAGTTCCGTATGCTGGGCTCGTCCAACTCCATAGCCTGCGCAAACATTATGCTTAACGCCGCTGTGGCGGAGAGCCTTAAGATCTACGCCGACAGGCTGGAGGGCGCGGAGGACTTTGAGACGAAGCTCCACGAGATGATCAAAAAGACAATCAAGGATCACAAGCGCATCATCTTCAACGGCAACGGCTACGACGACGCCTGGATCAAAGAGGCTACGGAAGTCCGCGGTCTGCTCAACTACCGCACCACAGCCGACTGTATGCCCCACCTGCTTGATAAGAAGAACGCGGATATGCTCACCGCTCAGAAGGTGTTTACCATTGCGGAGCTGCAGTCCCGCTGTGATATCATGCTGGAAAACTACTGCAAATCAGTGACAATAGAAGCAAATACCATGATCGACATGGCAAAGACACAGATAGCTCCCGCAGTGGAACGCTTCACCGCCGATATCGCGAAAAACGCCGCGGCTAAAAAGGCTCTGGACGCGTCAGTCGCCTGCGCCTATGAGACGGGACTTGTGAAAAAGCTTTCAGCATTGACCGATACTATCGTGGCAAAGGTGGACGAGCTGCAAGGCGCGGTAGCAGCCCTCGGTGACGCGAAAGATATAATCGCGGAATCCGCTATGATCCGCGACAGCGTACTGCCCAAGATGAGCGAATTGAGAACTGCCTGTGACGAGGCGGAAACGATAACGGCAAAATCCTACTGGCCGTTCCCCACATATGCGGATATTTTATTCAGCGTAAGATAAACAAAGAGGTGTTTTAAGAATGATTACGGAAGAGCTCACAAAAATTGTTGAAGCCACCGCTCAAAAAGAGGTCTTTGGGGTCTGGTTTCTTATCGGCGCCGCCCTTGTGTTTTTCATGCAGGCAGGCTTCGCCATGGTGGAAACAGGCTTTACAAGGGCAAAGAACGCGGGAAATATCATAATGAAAAACCTGATGGATTTCTGCATCGGTACCGTGGTATTCGTCCTGCTGGGCTTCAGCCTTATGATGGCGGAGGATTATGCGCTGGGTTTTATCGGTGTGCCGAATTTAAAGATCCTCACCGATTTCGGAGCTTTTCTGAAAGGCGGCAACGCACCTTCATTTGTGTTCAACCTTGTGTTCTGCGCAACGGCGGCGACAATCGTTTCGGGAGCCATGGCGGAGAGGACAAAGTTTATTTCCTACTGCATATATTCCGGAGTTATTTCCCTGTTCGTTTACCCCGTTGAGGCGGGGTGGGTATGGAATCAGAACGGCTGGCTGGTAAAGCTGGGCTTCCATGATTTTGCAGGCTCCGCCGCAATACATTCCGTAGGCGGTATAACAGCGCTTATCGGCGCCATAATGGTAGGACCCCGTCTTGGCAAATACATCAAAGACAAATCCGGCAAGGTGGACAAGGTCAACGCCATACCCGGTCACTCCATCACCCTTGGCGCTTTGGGTTGCTTCATACTTTGGTTCGGCTGGTACGGCTTTAACGGCGCCGCCGCCTGGGACGGAGAATCCCTTGCATCAATTTTCGTCACCACCACCATTGCCCCGGCAGTCGCCACCTGCGTGACCATGATATTCACCTGGGTAAAGAACGGCAAACCTGACGTTTCCATGTGCATAAACGCCTCCCTTGCGGGACTTGTGGGCATAACCGCCGGCTGTGATGCGCTGAGCGCCTTCGGCTCCGTGATAGTGGGCGTGGTTTCCGGAATACTTGTAGTTGTTATTGTTGAATTTCTTGACATCAAACTTCATATTGACGACCCCGTGGGCGCCGTGGGCGTACATTTTGCAAACGGCGTCTGGGGCACCGTGGCGGTGGGTCTGCTTGCCGACCCCGACGCTCCGGCAGGCTTAAACGGCTTATTCTATACCGGCAGCTTTAAGCTTTTAGGTATTCAGATACTCGGTATCGCTGCTATCCTTGCATGGACGGCGGTTATGATGACGGCGACCTTCTTTGTGCTGAAGAAGACCATCGGTCTCCGTGTCTCTGTGGAAGAGGAGATAAGCGGCCTTGATAAAACGGAACACGGTCTGCCCAGCGCCTATGCGGACTTTGTTCCCGCAATGGAAAACCCGATCTACGGCTACGACGGATATGAAAACGCCGTGGCGGTGGTGGGCGAGACGCCCGTATCAGAGGCTATACCCGTCAAAAAGGTGCCCGCATTTGAAGATGGCGCGTCGAAGTTTACCAAGATCGAGATCATCTGCAAGGAGCCCCGTTTTGAAGCTCTTAAAAACGCCATGATGGAGATAGGTATTACAGGTATGACCGTATCCCACGTTTTGGGCTGCGGTACGCAGAAGGGACAGCCTGAGTATTACCGCGGCGTTCAGGTGGAGGCAAATCTGTTGCCTAAGATACAGGTGGATATAGTTGTAAGCAAAATTCCTGTAAGACAGGTCATCGAGACCGCCAAGAATGTGCTTTACACCGGACATATCGGCGACGGAAAGATCTTCGTCTACGACGTTGAGAACGTGGTCAAGGTGAGGACCGGCGAGGAAGGCTACGACGCCTTGCAGGATGTTGAATAAGGACTGATAAAAATGAGTATTCACGAAGAATGCGGTGTCTTCGGCGTTATGGCGGATCATCCCGTTGACGCGGCGCATATCTGCTACTACGGGCTGTACGCTTTACAGCACCGGGGTCAGGAGAGCTGTGGGATAGTCGTAAATGAGGACGGGCTGTTCGTTTCCCACAAGGACACGGGGCTGGTCAGCGAGGTGTTCTCAAAGGAGGTCCTGATGTCCTTTCCGCAAGGGACCATGGCTGTGGCGCACACCCGTTACGGCACCACGGGAGCCGGCAACCGGAGCAACTGCCAGCCCATTGAGGTGAACCATCAGAAGGGACACATGGCGATAGCCCACAACGGCAATCTCTCCAACGCGGCGGAGCTCCGTTCCGCGTTGGAGCTGACGGGAGCCATCTTCCACACCTCCAGCGACACCGAGACCATCGCATACATAGTAACAAAAGAACGCCTGACTGTGCCCTCCATTGAGGAGGCGCTCAGTCGGGCTATGGACATATTAGAGGGCGCTTATTCTTTGGTGCTCATGTCCCCGCAAAAGCTCATCTGCGCCAGAGATCCCCGGGGCTTCCGCCCTCTATGCTACGGCAAGACGGAGGACGGTATCTACGTTGTCGCCTCGGAGAGCTGCGCCCTCAAAGCCGTTGGCGCGCATTTTGTCCGTGACGTGGAGCCGGGAGAAATTTTGATATTCAGCAAAGACGGCATAGTTTCACGACGGGAACACTGTGGCAAAAAGGAGAAAAAGCTCTGTATTTTCGAGTACATATATTTCTCCCGCCCCGATTCCGTCATAGACGGCAGGAGCGTTCACACAGCCAGGGTCAACGCGGGCAAAGTCCTTGCGAAAACCCATCCCGTAGAAGCGGATATAGTCATCGGCGTGCCGGACTCCGGACTGGACGCCGCTCTGGGTTACAGCAGAGCTTCGGGCATACCCTACGGCATAGGGCTTATCAAGAATAAATATATAGGCAGAACGTTCATCGCTCCGGGAGACAGGTTGGACAAGGTCAATATAAAGCTATCCGCCGTGGAAGACGTGGTGAAGGACAAACGCATTGTTCTTATCGATGATTCCATCGTCCGGGGCACCACCAGCGGACGCATCGTCGCCCTGCTCCGTGAAGCGGGAGCAAAAGAGATACATATGCGTATCTCCGCGCCGCCCTTCCTGTTCCCTTGCTTTTACGGGACTGACATCGACTCGCAGGATAATCTGATCGCCTGCCGACATACCGTGCCGGAAATAGCGGCGATGATAGGAGTGGATTCCCTTGGGTATCTGCCCGTGGAAAGCCTTGGTGAGCTGTCCGGCAATAAATGCTATTGCAGCGCCTGCTTTGACGGCAATTACCCCACGGAGATACCGAAAGACACAAGAAAAAACCGCTTTGAACAAAAGCTTTCCGATAAAGTGAAATGAGGCAATATTCAATGACGAGAAAGTTCGACAAGAAGATAATACTGGAGGACGGCGGGGAATATTACGGCTATTCCTTCGGCGCGGAGGAGGATAAAATCCTTGAGATCGTTTTCAACACCTCCATGGTGGGGTATCAGGAGATCCTTTCCGACCCGTCCTACACCGATCAGGCAGTGGTGATGACCTATCCCCTCATCGGCAACTACGGCATGGCGGCGGCGGACTATGAGACGGACGTGCCGTCAATAGGCGCCCTTGTGGTGCATGAATACAACGACGAGCCTTCAAATTTCCGCTCCGAAAAAACGCTGGATGAGGTGATGAAGCAGTACGGCATCGCAGGCATCTACGGCGTGGATACAAGAAAAATCAACCGCTCCATCCGTGATTTCGGCTGCCGCAAGGTGATGATAACCGGCGCCGATACGTCTTTGGATGAGGGAATAGAAAAATTAAGAAACTGTGAGCTTCCGAAAGACGCTGTTTCAAGAGTCAGCTGCCGCGCTCCGCGTAAGATCGGCGGCGCCGTATCGGGACCTCACGTGGTAGCCATCGACTGCGGGATGAAACACAATATCGTGCGTTCACTGATAAAACGGGGCTGTCAGGTCACAGTTGTTCCTTGGAACACCACGGCACAGGACATCGCCGCTATGAACCCTGACGGAATATTTATTTCCAACGGGCCGGGAGATCCCACGGACGTACCCCAAACCGTCAAAACAATACAGGAGCTTATCGGCAGTTATCCCATCTTCGGCATTTGTCTGGGGCATCAGATAATCTCCCTTGCCTATGGGGCAAAAACATATAAACTTAAATTCGGACATCGGGGAGGAAATCATCCGGTAAAGGATCTGGAAACAGGAAGGATAGAGATAACCTCTCAGAACCATTCCTACGCCGTAGATACCGAAAGCCTTCGCGGTACGCCCCTCACCGTGACCCACCGAAATCTGCTGGACGGCACCGTTGAGGGAGTCAAATGCGAACGGGATCGGGTGTTCAGCGTGCAGTACCACCCGGAGAGCGCTCCGGGTCCACAGGACAGCGCACATCTATTTGACCGTTTTGTAAAGCTGATGGAGGAAGATCATGCCTAAGAGAACAGATATAAATAAAATATTGGTCATAGGCTCCGGCCCCATCGTTATAGGACAGGCGGCGGAGTTCGACTACGCCGGCACTCAGGCGTGCCTTGCTCTGAAAGAGGAGGGCTATCAGGTAATCCTGTGCAACTCAAACCCCGCTACAATAATGACCGACACTTCAATTGCCGATAAGGTGTATATGGAGCCCCTGACCCTTGAATATATTGCCAAGATAATCCGCTACGAGCGCCCGGACGCCATTCTCCCCGGCATCGGCGGTCAGACAGGGCTTAACCTTGCCGTACAGCTTGAGAAGAAGGGCGTTCTCGCCGAATGCGGCGTGGAGCTGCTGGGAACAAAGAGCGATTCTATAGCTCAGGCTGAGGACAGGGAGTTGTTCAAAGAGCTTTGCGCAGAGCTGGGAGAACCCACTTTGCCATCGGACACAGCCTCAACCGTGGAGGAAGGCTTGAAGATCGCCGAAAAGATAGGATATCCCGTTGTACTGCGCCCCGCCTTTACTCTGGGCGGAACAGGCGGCGGCTTTGCCGACAGCCCGGAGGACTTTGTGCCCATGATGAAAAACGCTCTTGAGCTGTCACCTGTGAGTCAGGTGCTGGTGGAAAAGAGCGTCAAGGGCTACAAGGAGATAGAATACGAGGTCATCCGCGACAAAAACGACACGGCGATAACCATCTGCAACATGGAAAACCTTGACCCCGTTGGCATCCACACAGGGGACTCCATTGTGGTCTGCCCCTCTCAGACGCTCACAAACAAGGAATATCATATGCTCAGGGACAGCGCTCTGAAGATAATTCGGGCGCTTAAAATAGAGGGCGGCTGCAACGTGCAGTTTGCTCTTGACCCCAAGTCGTTTCAATATTATCTGATCGAAGTCAATCCCCGTGTCTCCCGTTCATCCGCTTTGGCATCCAAGGCAAGCGGCTATCCCATCGCAAGAGTCTCCGCAAAAATTGGCGTGGGCATGACTTTGGACGAGATCCCAATTGCAAACACCCCCGCCGCGTTTGAACCGGCTCTGGACTATATCGTGACCAAGCTGCCGCGTTTCCCATTTGATAAATTTGCCGACGCCAACAACACCCTTTCCACTCAGATGAAGGCCACCGGCGAAGTTATGAGCGTAGGCAGGACATGGGAAGAGAGCCTGCTCAAGGGCATACGCTCCCTTGAGATCGGTGCGTATCATATACACCTGAAAAAATTTGACGGCATGGAGACCGAAGCCCTTTCGGAATATATAAAAATCGGTACGGACGACAGGATATACGCCATAGCGGAGCTGTTCCGCCGTGGCTGTGACGTTGAAAGCGTTGTTGAAGCTACGGGCATAGACAGATTTTTCATCCGCAAGATACAGAAGATAATTGAAACGGAAAATGATCTGAAAGAAAATCCGAAGGATATCGGTGAATTGCTCTGCGCAAAAAAATTGGGTTTTTCGGACAGGGAGATCGCCCTTCTGTGGGGACAAACCGAGAAGGATATATTTGACCTCAGGGTCAAAAACGGTATCGTTCCCGTCTATAAAATGATCGACACCTGCGCCTCCGAGTTTGACAGCTACATTCCGTATTTTTATTCCACCTACGAGGAGGAAAACGAGTCCCTGGTTTCCGGCAAGCGGAAGATGATCGTGCTGGGCTCAGGTCCCATACGTATAGGTCAGGGCGTGGAGTTTGACTACTCCACCGTTCACGCAGTGCAGACCATCAAAAAAGCCGGCTATGAAGCTATAATAATCAACAACAACCCGGAAACTGTGTCCACGGACTACACCTGTTCGGATAAGCTGTACTTCGAGCCCCTGTGCGTGGAAGACGTTATGAACATCATCACGCTGGAAAAACCGGAGGGTGTTATAGCCACTCTGGGCGGACAGACAGCCATCAATTTAGCGCAGACCCTCCATGACCGGGGCGTTAAGATAATCGGCACGGACTGCGAAGCCATCGACCGGGCGGAAAACCGGGACGCCTTTGAGCATCTGCTGTTGTCCCTTGATATCCCGCAACCCACAGGCAGAGCCGTCACGGATATGGAAGCCGGAATGAGAGCCGCCAAAGAGATAGGCTATCCCGTCCTCGTCCGTCCCAGCTTTGTTCTCGGCGGGCGGGCGATGCAGATCGTGGCAAAGGAGGAGTCCATGTGGGACTACCTGAAAGCTGCCGCCCTGATCGACAAGGATAAGCCCGTGCTTGTGGACAAATACATCCGTGGCAAAGAGGTTGAGGTGGACGCTGTCTGCGACGGACAGCGGGTCTTTGTGCCGGGCATAATGGAGCTTGTGGAGCGTACCGGCGTACATTCCGGAGACTCTATAAGCGTTTATCCGTCATACAGCTTATCTGAAAAAGTTAAGCAGACAATTTTAGATTATACTGAAAAACTCGGGCTTGGAATAGGGATTGTAGGACTTTTCAATATCCAGTTCATTGTTGATAAAGATGAGAAAGTGTACATAATAGAGGTCAATCCCCGTTCCTCCCGTACGGTGCCCTTCCTTTCAAAAGCGACGGGCTACAGCCTTGCGGATATCGGCACCCTTGCCATGCTGGGCGTTTCACTGCATGAGCAGGGGATAGATGTGCGGTATCCTGAAGAGAAGGGACGTTATTACGTAAAGGTACCGGCGTTTTCCTTCTCAAAGCTCCGCGGCATGGACGCCTACCTCTCCCCGGAGATGAAGTCCACCGGAGAGGCCATAGGCTATGACCGCAAGCTTCACCGTGCGGCGTATAAAGCCATGATCGCCGCCGGGCTCACCCTGCGTAATTACGGCACGGTGTTGGTCAGCGTAGCCGATGAGGACAAGGAGGAGACCGTACCCCTTATCCGGCGCTTTTATGAAATGGGCTTCAATATTGAGGCGACCACCCTCACGGGAGAGGTGCTTAGAGCCCACGGGATACGCACAAAGATCCTCCACAAGCCCAGCGAAAACAGCGAGGAGGTCCTCGACTCCATACGCGCCGGGCACATCAGTTATGTCATCAATACCAGGGCAGTTTTATCAGGCGTGCATTACGGCGACGGCGTAGCCATCCGCCGCGCCGCGGCTCAGAACAATATAACTATGCTTACGTCACTTGACACTGTGCGTATGCTGCTGGACGTCATGGAGGAAATGACCCTTGGCGTTTCAACCATCGACGCGGAATGATAACTTAAAAATTACCCGGCTGTTATTACATTTTATAAAAATGCGTACCCATAAATGACAACGGCTCTGCGGGTCTTGATTTTTGACCGCGCAGAGCCGTTTTGCGTTTTGCCGTTGTAAAATATGAATTTAATAGACTTGTCTTTATGGACGATCGCTTTTTCAACGATCACCGTTATTATTTGCTTTTCTTAAAATCAACGCATCCCTGACAGTGTGAACAGTCACAGCCGCAGGAGCATTTGCCGTTCTTTTTGTTTTTATGAATTACCGTTACCGCAAATATTACGACTGCAGCGATAATTCCGATTATCAGATAGTCCCATATATTCATAATATTACACCCTATTCATGATAAGATAAGTAATTGCGGCGCAGACCCATGCGACGGCGCATTGCCATACCACTACGCCGAGTGCGCGCTTTCTGCCAAGCTCACGGCGGATCGACGCGATAGCCGCGACGCAGGGGGAGTAGAGCAGCGAGAACACGAGCAGCGATGCCGCCGAAGTTGCGCTCATAACCGACGCTATGTTCTGACCGAACAGTATTTCAAGCGTTGAAACAACGCTCTCTTTTGCCATAAAGCCGCTGATAAGCGAGGTGCAGATCCTCCAGTCACCGAGACCGAGCGGCTTCATTATCGGAACAAGCCAACCGGCAACGAGCGCGAGTATGCTGTCCTGTTGATCTTCAACAAATCTGAAATGCGTGTCAAAGCTCTGTAAAAGCCAGATGACAACGGTTGCAACAAGTATGATTGTAAACGCTCTCTGCAAAAAGTCTTTGGCCTTTTCCCAGAGCAGCCTTGATGTGTTCTTTGCGCCGGGCATACGGTAGTTGGGCAGCTCCATTACGAACGGAACCGCCTCACCCTTGAAAAGTGTTCCTTTGAACAACAACGCAACAAGTATGGCGACAATGATTCCGAGGAAATACAGACCTACCATTATCAGCGCCTTATGTTCAGGGAAGAATGCGTCAACGAAGAAGGCGTATATCGGCAGCTTTGCCGAACAGCTCATATACGGAGTAAGCAGTATAGTCGTTTTTCGGTCGCGTTCACTGGGGAGCGTGCGCGTTGCCATGACCGCGGGAACGGTACAGCCAAAGCCAATAAGCATCGGCACGATGCTTCTTCCTGACAGACCGATTTTACGAAGAAGCTTGTCCATAAAGAAGGCGACGCGTGCTATGTATCCGCTGTCCTCCAACAGGGAAAGGAAGAAAAACAGCGTTACGATGATCGGAAGGAAACTCAGAACACTTCCGACACCTGCAAAAATGCCGTCAATGATAAGCCCGTGAACGACCTCGTTGACATCTGCCGAGGTAAGAAGTCTGTCGGTGATTTCGGTGAGAAGGTCAATGCCCGTTTCGAGCAGACCCTGAAGCGTACCGCCGATAACCTCAAATGTCAGCCAGAACACAAGTCCCATTATGACTATAAAGAACGGTATTGCAGTCCATTTTCCTGTAAGCATACGGTCTATTTTCTCGCTGCGGACGCTTTCCCTGCTTTCCTTAGGCTTTTTGACGCAGGCTTTGCAAACCTTCATAATAAAGGCATAGCGCATATCAGCTATCGCTGCGCTGCGGTCAAGTCCGCATTCGCTCTCCATCTGGATAACGATGTGTTCTATTGCTTCGGTCTCGTTTTGATCCAAATTAAGTTGCGAGAGGATCAGATCGTCGCCCTCGATGATCTTGCTTGCCGCAAAGCGAAGCGGAAGCCCGGCTGACCTGGCGTGATCCTCAATAAGATGGCATATACTGTGCAGACAGCGGTGAACGGCGCCTCCGCCATCACTCTCGTCGCAAAAGTCCTGACGAAGCGGCTTTTCCTGAAAATGCGCTACATGGATCGCGTGCTCGACCAGTTCTTTTATGCCTTGATTCTTTGCGGCTGAAATCGGAACTACCGGCACACCGAGAGCCATTTCCATTTCATTGATATCTACCGTTCCTCCGTTTGCGGTCACCTCGTCCATCATATTCAGCGCGACTACCATTGGAACGTCCATTTCAAGAAGCTGCATCGTAAGATAAAGATTGCGCTCTATGTTCGTTGCGTCAACTATGTTTATTATCGCTTTAGGCTTTTCATATATAACAAAGTCGCGCGAAACTATCTCCTCGCTGCTGTACGGCGACATTGAATAAATTCCGGGCAGGTCGGTTACGCAGGTATCGGGATGTCTTTTAATTGCGCCGTCCTTACGGTCAACGGTTACGCCGGGAAAATTGCCGACGTGCTGGTTGGCTCCCGTAAGCTGATTGAACAGCGTTGTCTTTCCGCAGTTCTGGTTGCCGACAAGGGCAAATGTCAGCGTCGTGCCTTCCGGCAGCGGATCGCCGCTGCCCTTGGGGTGAAACTTGCCGCCTTCGCCGAAACCGGGATGCTCGGTTTCTTTTGATCTCGATTTTGTTTCGTTAACCGATTCGCGTTTCTCTATAGGCTCGACCTCAATTTTTTGAGCGTCCGCAAGACGCAGCGTGAGCTTGTAGCCGTGTATCAAAAGCTCAAGAGGGTCGCCCATAGGGGCATATTTTATAACCGTTATTTCAGTTCCGGGGATAATGCCCATATCAAGAAAGTGCTGACGAAGTGCGCCTTCGCCGTTCAACTTCTTTACAACCACGCTTTCGCCGATTCCTGTTTCCTTTAATGTTGCCACTCAAAACCCTCCTTGTCACAAGTTAGCGTTGGTTAACCTTAGCCCGAAATAAGTGTTAGCCATAGCTAACTACCTACATTATAGTTAGTGTACGCTAACTTGTCAAGGGCTTTTTCGCTTTTTATCGAAAAAACTGATTATATAGACCAAAACAGTAAGCTCCAAATCCAGATTTATATTATTCATACGTTAGATACAAATTTCATGTAGTTTGTGCTGAATCATTAAAACTTTGTTTGATGATTGGTTTAAATGATTACAGACTGCATATATTTCTGTTGACAATATATTGAAAAATGTGCTATGCTTTTTTTGCGACACAATTATATATTTTTCCGAAAAATAGGTGTGTGTTTTTATCTTTTGATAAAAATGCAGGCTTCTTTTCACATACTTATTTTTCGGTTATGGGAATTGTGTCGCAGCAATTGAAGCTATGCGTTTTTTGTGCGTAGCTTCGGCTGCGCATTTTTTGTTTTATGGAGGATCAAGAAAATGAAGAAAACTGTCAAACGAATTTTTGCTATACTTCTTGCGGTTATTATGCTGGGGGGCGCCGCGCCCGCGGCGGGACTGGCGGGGTTTATGGATTGGCTTTCTGTGACTGCGGCGTCGGTGAGCTATTCCGGTACCTGTGGCGCGGACGGAGGCAACGTAACATGGACGCTCAATACAGAAAGCGGTGTACTGTTGATCGACGGCAATGGCGCGATGGTGAGCACTTTTCTCGGGATTCCATGGGAGGAGTATAGATCGTCTATCAAAACGATCAAAATCGGGGACAATGTTACGAGCATTACTCAGTATGCATTTAATTGGTGTGAAAACCTTACAGAAGTGGTTTTTGGAAACAGCGTAACAAGTATCGGTCAATATGCTTTTTTTAATTGCTCCGGTCTGACAAGTATCATTTTGCCGGACAGCTTGAAAACTATCGGCGAATATGCATTTTCCAGTTGCGATAACCTGTCATTTGTCCACATTCCGTCCGGCATTACGTCGATTGGGAAGGATGCATTCATAAATGGTATGTCGCTGGATTATATCTGTTCGGATGCCTCAAGCTTCTATATACAAAAATATGCTGAACTCTATGAAATCGAATATCGCGTTTGTGAAGGACATGACGAAAGCTCATCTAAGGTCAGCGGCACCTGCGGTGAAAACCTTACATGGACGTTGAACACGGATACCGGCAAATTGACCATCTCAGGCATCGGAGCGATGGGGGATTATAACTATAATAGTAGTCCTTGGTATAGTTATCGCTCTGACATTAAATATTTAACCATAGGTAACGGTATATCAACCATTGGTAGGTATGCATTTTACGGCTGCACAGGCTTGACAAGCGTGACCATACCCGACAGCGTAACCAGCATTGGCGCATCTGCCTTTTTCGGCTGTACAGGCTTAACAGACGTGACCATAGGCAACGGCGTGACCAGCATTGGCGGTCGTGCATTTTCAGGTTGCTCAGGCTTAACAAGCGTGACTATACCTGACAGCGTGACCGAAATTGGCGATCAGGCATTTGAAGGCTGTACAGGTTTAACTAGCATGACCATCCCTGACAGCGTGACTAGTATTGGTTGGAAGGCATTTATGGAATGTAGAGGCTTGACAAGCGTGACCATAGGCAACGGCGTGACCAGCATTGGCGGTTCTGCATTTTATAACTGCACAGGCTTGACCAGCGTGATTATACCCGACAGCGTGAAAAGCATTGGTGCGTGGGCATTTTGCGACTGCACAGGTTTAACCAGCGTGACCATAGGCAACAACGTAACCAGTATTGGCGAGTGTGCATTTTACAATTGCACAGGTTTGACAAGCGTCTATTATAACGGTTCGTTGGAACAGTGGTGTAAATTTGAATTTGATAGATCCGATTCAAATCCAGTGACTTACGCGCACAAATTATATATCAACAATCAACTTCTAACAAAAATGGTTATCCCGGACAACGTGACCAACATTGGCAATTATGCATTTTACAACTGCACAGGCTTAACAAGCGTAACCATACCAGACAGTGTGACCAACATTGGCAATTCTGCATTTTACGGTTGCACAGGCTTAACAAACGTGGCCATAGGCAACGGCGTGACCAGCATTGGCGATTGGGCATTTGCCGAATGCACAGGCTTGACAAGCATAACTGTCAGTAACGGTAATAAAAAATATGACAGTAGAAACGACTGTAATGCGATAATTGAAACAGAGAGCAACACTCTGATATGTGGCTGTAAAAATACAATTATTCCCGACAGCGTAACCAGCATTGGCAATAATGCGTTTTATAACTGCACAGGCTTAACAAGCGTGATCATACCCGATAGCGTGACTGGCGTTGGCGGTTGGGCATTTCTCAACTGCACAGGCTTGACAAACGTGACCATACCCGACAGCGTGACCAGCATTGGCTCTTTTGCATTTGCCGACTGCACAGGCTTAACCAGCGTGAACATAGGTAATAGCGTGACCAGCATGGGTACTGCGTTTTACGGCTGTACCGGCTTAACCAGCGTGACCATAGGCAACGGCGTGACCAGCATTGGCTTTGAGGCATTTGCCGACTGCACAGGCTTAACCAGCGTGACCATACCTGACAGCGTGACAAGCATTGGCGGTAGTGCATTTTCCGGTTGTACCGGCTTAACCAGCGTGACCATAGGCAACGGCGTGACCAGCATTGGCTTTGAGGCATTTGCCGACTGCACAGGCTTAACCAGCGTGACCATACCTGACAGCGTGACAAGCATTGGCGGTTGGGCATTTTCCGGTTGCTCAGGCTTAACCAGCGTGACCATACCTGACAGCGTGACAAGCATTGGCTTTGGGGCATTTGACGGCTGCACAGGTTTGACGGACGTGTATTACGTCGGCAGTGAAGAAGACAGACAAAAAATATCAATTAGTTCATATAACGATCCCTTGAATAACGCCACTTGGCATTACAATTTTACCCCTTCTCACATCCACACCTACACAGCTGTCGTTACCCAGCCCACCTGCATGGAAAAAGGCTACACTACCCACACCTGCGCCTGCGGCGACAGCTACGTTGACGATTATGTAAACTCTCTCGGCCACGACTTCGGTGACTGGACAGAAACCACCCCTGCAACCTGCACCGAAAAGGGCGAGGAGACAAGATACTGCTCACGCTGCGACGCCACAGAAACGCAGGAGATAGCCGCCCTGGGTCACGATTTTGGGGAATGGAAAGTGACAACACCCGCAACTTGCACCGAAAAGGGCGAAGAGACAAGATACTGTTCACGCTGTGACGCTACAGAAACGCAGGAAATAGCCGCAACAGGACATCACTATACGGCAGTTGTAACTAAGCCGACCTGTACCGAGAAGGGCTACACCACATACACCTGCGCTTGCGGCGACAGCTACGTTGACAATTACGAAAACACTTTGGGGCATGACTACGTCGGCGCGGTGACAAAGGAAGCCACCTGCAAGGAAGAGGGTGTAATGAGCTACACCTGCTCCCGCTGCCCCGACAGCTACACGGAACCCATAGCGAAGAAGCCCCACACGGAAAAGACAGTGCGCATTGAGCCCACCTGTATGGCTGCCGGTGCGGAATATAAGATCTGTGCCGTATGCGGCGAATCAATAGGCGAAGCCGTAACGCTGTCAAAGCTTGCCCACGATTTCGGCGAATGGGTCACTGTAAAAGAGCCCACCGCCTACGAGGAGGGCTTGCAGGAGCGTTACTGCAAATACCACTGCGGCACAAAGGAGACCCAAGTCCTGCCAAAGATACCCACCACCACAGTCACAAATGAGGAGACCGACATTTCTCTGACCTACCCGGAGAACGCATACGACGGCGAGGTGGAGCTGAAAATCCAGCAGGTCTTCGACGGCGCGGCGTTCAATCTGGTGGATGTGAACAGTGATAAAAACGTGGTTTTCGACATCACCACCGTTAAGGACGGCGTTACAATACAGCCCAGCGGCAAAGTCACAATACGCATACCTCTGCCCGCCGGTTTTGATCCTGCAAAGACCTTTGTTTACCACGTCAACACCGAAACAGGTAAGCTGGAAAAGATGCCCGCACAGTACCGGGACGGCTATATGGTCTTTGAGACCGACCACTTCAGCTATTATGCGCTTGCAATGGAAAAATCAGCCAAGCCCACCGTCAACATCCGCAACTTCGTTGCTAACAAGACGGTTGACTACAAGACCACCATTACATTCACATCAGAAGTCAAAAATGCGGTAAGCGGCGCAACCGTCCATTGGTTCATTGACGGCAAGGACGTTGGCACCGGCGACACATACACCGTGACCAAGGCTAAGAAATCTTACACAGTTCAGGCGAAGTATATCAAGGACGGCAAGGTGATCGCCGAGTCCGGTGTGGAGTCGGTGAACGTGAAAACAGGCTTTTTCGCAAAGCTGGCGGCGTTCTTTAAATCAATTTTCGGCGCCCTGCCCAAAGTCGTTCAGGGCTACCTCGGCGCGGACGTAATAGAAAAATTCATCCCGTAAAAAGCTATCCCCGCGATCCGACTTTCTTCGGACCACGGGGATCATTTGCGCAAAAAACACACCTGGCTTTTCCTTCTTTTTTTGCAAAACTTAACAGTCATATTTTCCTCACAGCTTCAAATAATATGATTGCAAACGCGATGATCTTATTTGCGTAAGGAGTGAAAAAGTAATGGCAAAGAGCGGTAACTATAACGTAGTACCCGAGGCTCGCGCGGCTCTTGATAAGTTCAAGATGGAGGCTGCTTCAGAGGTAGGAGTTCAGAACCATCTCACAAGCTCACAAATCCCCATTTTCCGGGCTTTTTTAGATTGCAAAAATCACCGTAGTAGGTGTTCAAAACCATCAAACGATCAAATTTTGCTGTTTACATAACTTCAAAAAATGGGGCTGTTGTTTTAAAACAGTCTCGTTTTCATATAAAAAAAGAACGCTGATTTTGACACGGTCAGCGTTCTTTTTTGGAAAATTCAGTTCAGTATTATTCGTATTCCACAATAATGGCGTCTTTTTTGCAGGCCAGAGCGCAGGCTCCGCACTTGAAGCATTTGCTCTGGTCGATCTCAAAGGGCTCCTTGATCTTACCCTGGGGAGCGTTGGCAAAGCATTTTCTCGCGCACAGGGAGCAGCCGATGCACTTGTTCTTGTCAATGGTGACCTTCAGGATGCGTCTGTGCCCCGGGGCGGGTTTGATGGCGCCGTTGGGACAGATATTTTCACATTGGCCGCAGCCAATGCATTTCTCCCCGTCGATCTCATAGCAGGTTTTGTCCTCGTTTGGTGCGGGGATATTGTAAAGACAGGCAAAGGCGCAGGCGCCGCAGCCCAGACATTCGTTTTTGTCAATATAAAAAGCCATAGTTCAGCCTCCGGACGCAGGGGACATGATCCATACTTCGTCGTCATTATGGAGCGCCCTGCCTTTTCTTTTGCATTTTTCGCCGTTGACGTAGACCACGGCGTCCTTGAATTTTATCTCATCCGGTTTGACAAGATCGGGATTTTCCTTCTGCTTTTCCGCAAACTTTTCCTCCGCCATTTTATTGACGACGGCAAAAACGTCAGTTATCTTGTCAGCCTCGATTTTTGTGGCGGAGATCTGGGTATCCGTCCTGTAAACGCCGAAAAGTTTAATTGTTACATCAGCCATTTTTAAACGCCTCCTCAACGACCTGATCATAGAACTCTTTATCGATCTCAATGCCGAGGGACTTCAGCCTGTGATAAGTGGGCACCCCGTCCTTCCAGCCTCTGGCTCGGTTATAGACCTTTTTCATCCTTTCAAGGGGAACTTTAGTCCGCGGATCATCCGGGTCCATAAGCTCCTCTGTAAGCCTTTTGGGTAATTTGTCTGCTCCCGCTTTCTGACCGAGAATTATATTAGCCATTCGTTCGGTGTTGAAACCGTATGCTCCCCAGGTGAGGATGCTCGCCATATTAGCCCTCATGCCCGTGGCGTATGAAACGGCGATGGGATGGGGGAGCAGGGGCGGAATGTTGATCTGCGCCGCTTTTGTAAAGTGGCTCAGCAGGTTGACAACCGGACCCACATAGGGGAACACGGCAAGTATCGTTTTGGTCACGCCCCAGTTGGGTTTGTCCACCAGAAAACCGGGGAATACCGCGTATGAGGTGAAGATACATTCACCGCAGGAGGATACGGCCTCCATAAGGTTCTGGAACATAATGGAGAGCGCCGCTTTGCCGTGGGGAGTTAATGCGTCAACGTCAAGGCCAAGACCCTCCGCACAGACCATGTAGCCAGCGTTAAGGTGACAGCCGCCCCGGTTGCTTGTGGCATAGCCCAAACCCTGACCCACCGCGTGACGGGGCTCATAGGCGGAAAGCTCCATGCCCTTTGCCTGGATGGCGAAGTCCTCGCCGCCGTACTTTTGGCTCATGAGCCTTGTGCCGTCCGCAAGCTCGGAATACTCACCCTCGCGCAGGGCAATTTTTTTGATGATCTCCGTTATATTATCTACCTTGCCAAATTCAAGGCCAAAGTCATGCAGACCTTTTTCCGCAAGCTCCATTGCGAATGCCACAACGCCGGAGGTGGAGATAGCGTCCATTCCCATCTCGTCAATGACGTAGTTCCACTCTATGATCTTTTCCAGATCGTTGTTCATTATATTCGGACCCATCAGGCCTAAAATTTCAAGCTCCGGGCCTTTTACGATCTTGTTGTCAACGCTGACCATCCTGGCGCAGCGGATGACACAGGTGGTGCAGGCGGCGTTGCGGATAAGGTGCTTTTCAGCCAGCTCCTCGCCGGAGACCTTTTCAAAGTCCTCAAACCTTCCGGCGGAGAAGTTCTTGGTTGCGAGTATCTTGTGCGCCTGCATGGGGGCTATCAGACCGGCGGTGCCCAGTTTGGGCAGCTGTCTGCCTGTGAGGGGATGGGTCCTCAATATATTAGACCACTTTTTGTTCAGTTCGTTGAGCTTTTGCCGCTTAGATACTTTCGGCATAAGATGACCGAAGGCTGTGACCGCTTTGAGATTCTTGTCCCCGAAAACAGCTCCCACGCCTCCGCGGCCTGCGGTGCGCTCGTTGCTGAAAACGCAGGCGTACAGCACCTTGTTTTCACCGGCAGGGCCGATGACCAGCTTGCCTGCCTTGTCGGGCAATGCCTCCTGTGTCTCGCTTGTGGTTTTGCCCCAGAGTTCCTCAGCAGACTCAAAAGTCACGTTATCAACAGTGATGTTGACGGTGACCGGCGTTTCGCTTTTGCCGGTGAATATAACCGCGTCGTAACCAGCTCTTTTAAGATAAAGGCCGAAATCGCCGCCGCAGTTTGATGAGGTGACGATGTTGGTAAGCGGTGATATTGTGGAAATATTGAACCGGGAAGAATTGGGACAGCCGCAGCCGGTTAGGGGACCTGTTGTCACAACTATCCAGTTGTCCTCATCAAACGCCTTCATTCCGGGTTTGACGTGGTGCAGAAGGATGTCTCCTGCCATGATCTTGCCGCCCAGAGTGCGTTTCCTGTCCGCATCTGTCCAGGGGAACAGTTTGTGCGTTCTGTTGGTCAGGTCAACAAACAGAACTTTGCCCATGTAACCGAGTAATTCGCTCATTTTTTCACCCCGCATATGCCGCAATCCTTTTGCGGCGTTATTTTAATTTGTTCCATTGTTCCGTTGTCGTAAATGTATAATATACCTGCCTGCGAGTATGAACCGGACAGATATTTTACCCCTAATTCAACCTGCAATGCGCCGATGATCCCCACCGTTGAGGTGATGGGGGTAAGGTCTTTCGTCTCGTTCCCCACAAGCCCGGCGCAGGCGAGGCAGGGAGCTTTCCCCGGCACATAGAGATACGCCGTGCCGAAAAATCTGTTTATACCGCCGTTGACAAGGGGGATATTATGCTTTGCGCAAAATCCCTGTACCAGTTTTCTTGCGGCGTTGTTGTCCACCGCCAGGAAGATAATGTCGCAGTTTTTCGCAAAGTTAAGATCGGCTTCGCTTTTTATCTTTACACTCTCTGTTATGATATCGCACTCCGGAGCGTAGGCTTTTAACCTTTGCGCCGCAAGGCCGCATTTGGGTTTGCCAATATCTTCAGATTTATACAAAAACTGGCGGTTAAGGTTGCTTTTGCTCACAGTATCAAAATCGGCGAGTATCAGCCTGCCGATACCGAGTCCGGCAAGGTGTACTGAGATGTTGCAGCCTAAGCCGCCGCAGCCAATTACCGCTGCGGATTTTTCGCTTATGTCAACTGCATTTGTTTTATACGGATCTGCCATAGTTTCCTCCGCAGTTCTGTGTGTTGCCCTGCAGGGTCTCAACGGCGTGTTCAAGCACGGGCAATATGATTTCTATGCTTTCGCGCACAGCTTTCGGACTGCCGGGGAGGTTGACTATCAAAGTCTTGCCTCTTATTCCGGCGGTCGCCCTTGAGAGCATTGCTTTGGGTGTTATATCAAGGCTCTTTTGCCTAATGGCCTCGGATATGCCGGGAGCCTCTTTTTCGATGACTGCCTTTGTAGCCTCGGGTGTAACGTCCCGGGGAGCGAACCCTGTTCCGCCGGTGGTGAAAATTATATCAGACCTCACCTCATCGGCAAGCCTTATCAGCTCGGTCGATATTACTTCCTTTTCGTCGGGGACGATAACGTATTCGGCGGTTTGCGCTATGTCTGATAACAGCTCGGAGATAAGCGGACCGCTTTTGTCCTCACACAGTTTTTGGCTGCATCTGTCGCTGACGGTCACTACTGAGACTATCATTTTAACACACCCCCTTGAAATTATACTTATTCTATGTTAAAGTTTACCATAGAGATATAAAAAATACAATAGCAAAGCAAATATTTGTCTTTTGGAAATATAAATCGGGAAGTTGGCGGTCATCCGTCTTAATTTATTTTCTGATTCCTGCGGGCTAAACGGCCTCCGCACGTCCGCAGGAACGCAGCCGAAATATCACGGCAATTTTCTGCCCTCGGCTAAGGGTAACAGGGGAAACCCGGCTGCCTTCCGTGTTTGAAAAGGAGAATGAATTATGAAAAAACTTCTTGCAGTCTTACTCGTTATGGCGCTGGCGCTCTCGTTCGCGGCTTGCGGCGGCAAGCAGGCGGAGGAAGGTACGACCGTGCCTGAAAAGGGCACAATAAGGCTGGCAACCACTACGTCGGTAAACGATTCCGGTCTTCTGGGGTATCTGCTTCCCACCTTTGAACAGAAAACGGGTTACAAGGTGGAAGTGGCTTCCGCAGGCACGGGCATAGCCATAGGCTACGCAAAGTCCGGCGACGCAGATCTGCTTCTGGTGCACTCCAAAAAGCAGGAGGAAGCCTTCATCAACGACGGCTTTGCCTCAACCGAGCGTCTTTCGTTCATGTACAATTTCTTTGTTATTGCCGGACCCGCCGATGACCCGGCAGGCATTGCAACCACGGCTACCGCGGCTGACGCTTTCAAGAAGATAGCAGAGGCCAAACAGCCCTTTGCCTCAAGAGGCGACAACAGCGGCACCCACAACAAAGAAACAGGCATCTGGGAGTCTGCCGGGATCGATCCCGCAAATGAGAGCTGGTACAACTCTCTGGGGTCCGGCATGGGCGACACCCTTACAAAGGCAAATGAGCTCAAGGCGTATGTGCTTACGGATAAGGCAACCTTCCTTTCAATGAAGGATTCTCTGGCAAACCTTATGATTATCAAGGCAGAAGCCGACGATATGAAGAACACCTACTCGCTGCTTGGCGTTAACCCCGAGGCAACTGAATTTGCGGGCAAAGACGTCAAGATAAACACAGAGGGCGCGCAGGCTCTTATTGATTGGCTCCTCAGCGACGAGGCCGCGGCGCTCATCAAAGATTACGGCGTCAAGGAGTACGGCGAGCAGCTCTTCTATCTCATAGAAAAATAAACCAAAACGAAAAGCCGTCATCGCAAGGTGACGGCTTGCAGTGATTATTATGCAATATTTAAAACAGGCCTTTGACCTGATATTACACGATAACGCCGAGCTGATACAGATAATCAGGACAACTATGACAATGTCCTTTTTCAGCACGGCGATCTCCTCCCTGCTGGGTATTGCTCTGGGTATCTGCCTTGGACGTACCCGGATAAAGGGCAAGGGGATAATAATGAGGATACTCAACACCCTTATGAGCTTGCCGCCTGTGGTGGCAGGCCTTGTGGTGTTTATGCTGTTCCGCTCGGTGGGGCCTCTGGGTTCATTTCACATCATGTTTTCCGTTAAAATTATGATAATCGCCCAGATCCTGCTGATAACCCCGGTGATCTGCTGCCTGACAGCTTCGGCAACGGAGGAAAAATCAAAACTTATTTCCGAGACCGCCAGAGGGCTCGGCTTGCCCGGGCATAAAGAAATGACCCTGCTTTTCAAAGAGTGCGCAGGGCAGTTTGTAAGCATTATCTTAATGGGTTTCGGCAGATCCATTGCCGAGGTGGGCGCCGTCTCAATGGTGGGCGGCAACATTCAGTTTAAAACAAGGGTAATGACCACGGCAATAATGTTGGAATCCAACAAGGGCGATTTTGAAAAAGCCCTTGCGCTGGGAATAATTCTCCTGTGCATCTCACTTTTGGTGAACTCCGTCGCCTACGGCATTAAGGAGAAAATGAAATGATAAAAATAAACGGACTTGAAAAAAATTTCTCATCTTTTTCTCTTAAAATAGATGAGCTTTATATAGAAGAAGGGGAAAGGGTAGCGGTCATCGGTCCCAACGGTTCGGGAAAATCCACACTTCTCCGTCTTATCGCCGGGATCATAAAGCCCGATTCGGGAATTGTTAAGATCAAGGAAAACAGCACTGTCGGTTATGAGCCGCAGACGCCCTATTGCTTTAAATGCAACGCGGAAAAGAATATAAGGCTTGGCGCCGATCAAAATGAGGATATTCAGCAGATCATGGAAAGATGTATGCTCTCCGACTTAAAAGACAAACCGCCGTCGAAGCTCTCCGGGGGCGAAAAACAGCGGATGTGCTTTGCCAGAATGATAGCCGGAAAATATGATCTCCTTCTGCTGGACGAGCCTATGAGCGCCGCAGATATCGAAACCACCCGGGCTTTGGAGGAGTACCTTGTTGAAGTTTGCGAAAATGGAAACAAAACGCTGCTCATATCCACCCATCTGCCCCGGCAGGTGCTCAACGTGGCCACAAAGGTTCTGATCCTGAACAACGGCGAGGTGTCGGAGTATTGCGGAGTCTCCGACCTGAAGGCTCCGAAAAGCGAATTCGGCAGGAAATTTATAGACCAGTGGAGATTATAAAATGCTGAACGTTATAACAGTTGACGAAGCACTGAAAATAATAAAAGAAAAATTCTCGGCCGGCAAAATAAAAACAGAGATCCTGCCCATAGACGAGGCGCTGGGAGCGCTCGCGGCTCAGGCGGTTTACAGCGTCGGGCCTGTGCCGGGTTTTGCCCGCTCCACCATGGACGGTTACGCCCTGACAGCGGAGGATACCTACGGCGCCGGAGAGAGCCTGCCCGCATGGCTTAAAGTGATCGGTGAGATCAATATGGGTGAGAGTGCGGAAAAGCCCGTAAAGAGAGGCGAATGTTTCAGGATCTCCACCGGAGGCATGCTGCCCCCCGGAGCGAATGCGGTCATCCCGGTGGAAAATACCGAGGAAGACAACGGCATGTGCCTTGTCTACAAGGCGGTGAGCGTCTTTGAAAACGTCACCAAAGCCGGGGACGATATAAAACCCGGAGAGCGAATAGTAAACGATTCCGAATATATCAGCCCGGCTGTGATAGGTCTGCTCGCCTCCGCCGGAATAGGCCAAGTGACGGTGCGTAAAAAGCCCGTGGTAGGCATCATCTCCACCGGCAACGAGATAGCCGGGCTTGACGAGCCCCTGCCCCCCGGCAAAATACGGGAGGTAAACTCCCATATCATAAGCGCATTTTGCAGAGAAAATGGCTGCGATGCGATCATGTACGGCACCGTCAAAGACGAATATGATGTGATTTATACCGCCGTAAAAAAAGCGGCGGAAGAGTGCGACACCTTAGTAATTTCCGGCGGTTCCTCCGCAGGCACAAAGGATATGACCGTTAAGATCATTGAAGATATGGGATCGGTTTTTGTCCACGGCCTCGCCATGAAGCCAGGCAAGCCCACCATAATAGGGGAGATCGGGGGCAAGCCGGTTTTAGGTCTGCCCGGGCACCCGGCCGCCTGCTTCTTTGTAACAGAAATAATTATCAAACCTCTTGTCGGCATAATGACAGGGAGAACCGTTGAAGAGAACACGATGGTTTGTGAACTGGGAGAAAATATCTCATCAAATCACGGCAGAGAGGAATACCTCTGCGTAAAAACAGAGGGGAATATCGCCCTGCCGGTTTATGCGAAATCCGGGGTCATGTCCGTTATTTGCCGCTCGGATGGATACATAAAGATAGACCGCAACTGCGAGGGCTTAAAGAAGGGCGAAAAGGTCAAAGTATTCCTTTTCCGGAGGTAAATATGAAACACAATTATCTTAACAATACGGAGATAACCGAGGCGAGGGAAAAATATTTTTCCGCTCTCACCTCATCGGGCTTTGGCGCTCAGACCGAAAGCGTTCCCGTTTCCGCCGCCCACGGCAGGGTGCTGGCAAACGCGGTTTACGCAAAGATCTGTTCCCCCCATTACAACGCCTCCGCCATGGACGGTATAGCGGTCAGGGCGAAGGATACCTACGGCGCCTGCGAGGCGGAGCCTACCATCCTTTCCCCGGATAGATACACCGTAGTGGATACCGGCGATCCTCTGCCGGAGGACTGCGACGCGGTGGTAATGATCGAAGATGTCACCGAGGACGAAAAGGGCTATGTCAAGCTCATTTCCTCCGTGGCTCCCTGGCAGAATGTGCGCCAGGTGGGGGAGGATATCTGTTTTGGGGATATGATAGCCCCTACAGGCACAGTAGTCACGCCATCTCTGTGCGGAGCTTTCCTCGCAGGTGGCGTGCTCAAAGTTGAGGTAAAAAAACAGCCTGTTTTCGGGATCATACCCACCGGGGACGAGATAGTTGAACCAACGGATGATCCCCAAAAGGGCGAGATAATAGAATTCAATTCCACCATTTTTTCGGCCATGCTCAGGGAGTGGAAAGCCGATTGCAAGATCCACAGCATAGTAAAGGACAAAAAAGCGCTTCTCTCCGCTGCGGTTTCGGATATGGCGGAACAGTGCGACGCTGTTCTTGTGCTTGCAGGCTCCTCCGCCGGCAGGGACGACTATACAAGCGCCATCATTTCCGGCCTGGGTGAGGTCATCGTCCACGGCGTGGCGGCAAAGCCGGGCAAGCCCGCTGTTCTGGGCTTGATAGGCAGCACCCCTGTAATAGGTCTGCCGGGTTATCCCGTTTCCGCCATTGTGGTCATGGAGGAGTTTGTAAAACCGCTTATTGACCTTTGTTATAACAGACCCGGCAAAAAGCCGGAGACAATAAAAGCCGTGTTGTCCAAAAGGGTGGTATCGTCCCTGAAATACAAAGAATATGTCCGGGTCGCATTGGGCAGGCTGGGGGATAATTTCTTTGCCGTGCCCCTGCCCAGGGGAGCGGGGATAATAACCAGCTTCACCAAGGCGGCAGGGATTCTTGAAGTCCCACAAAATCTTGAGGGCATTGAAACAGGGGAGACCGTTTCGGTTCGCCTGTTAAAGGATAAAAACGAGATAGAAAGTTCCCTCATAATAACCGGGAGCCACGACCCCATAATTGACGAGATAGCCGATATGCTGCAAAAAAAGAACTGCGGTTTTACGGTGATCTCCTCACACGTTGGTAGTATGGGCGCGATAAACGCGATAAAAAATAAACAGGCGCATATGGGCGCAGTGCATCTGCTTGACGGTGAGACAGGGGAGTACAACAAGTCCTATGTTGAAAGGAATTTTCCCGACTCAGGCGCCGTGCTGATAAAAGGCGTGGGCAGGGTTCAGGGCCTTATGGTAAAAAAAGGTAATCCGCTTAACATAAGAAGCATCACCGACCTTAAGGGCTGCAAATATGTGAACCGCCAGAGGGGAGCGGGCACAAGGGTGCTTTTCGATTATCTTCTTAATAAATACGGCATATCCCCGGAGGAGATAGAAGGCTACCGCAACGAGCTCTATACCCACACGGCTGTGGCGGCTCTGGTCGCCGCAGGGAACGCGGACGCAGGCCTGGGTATCTATTCCGCGGCAAAGATGTACGGCCTTGATTTTATTCCCATCTGCAATGAAGAATATGATTTTCTCGTTGACAGGGAGTATGTTGACAGCCCCATGGTCAAGGCTTTCTTTGAAGTGCTCCGCAGCGGTGAATTCAAACGCAGGCTCGGCGAGATAGGCGGATACAGTACGGAGGGATAATATGGAGCTTACACATCTGAACAAAAAAGGCGAGGCGATCATGGTGGACGTGGGGGAAAAAGATTTTACACTCCGCACCGCGGAAGCCTTCGGCAAAATCAAAATGAAGCCGGAAACATTGGAAGTTCTGCTTTCAGACAAGCTGAAAAAAGGCGACGCTTTGGCAACGGCGAGGGTCGCAGGTATAATGGCGGCAAAGCGCACCTTCGAGCTTATCCCTCTCTGCCACAATATACCCATAGAGAGCGTAAAGATCGAATTTGATAATAACGGACGGGATGAACTGTATATCCGATGCTCCGCAAGATGCACCTACAAAACGGGTATCGAGATGGAGGCTCTCACAGGAGCGTCCGTTGCGGCGCTCACCGTCTACGATATGTGCAAGGCCGTCGACCGGGGCATCGTCATAGAGGAGATAAAGCTCCTGAGCAAGACCGGCGGTACAAGAGGGGATTATCACAATGAAGGATAATTTCGGCAGGGAAATAAACTATCTGCGGGTCTCCGTTACCCAGCGGTGCAACCTGAACTGCCTTTACTGCGGTTCGGGTAGCCCTGACCTTGCTGAAATGACGGTCGACGAGATATCCCGTTTCGTAAAAGCCTTTGCTCAATGCGGCATAAACAAGGTGCGCATAACAGGAGGGGAGCCCCTTTTGCGTACGGATATTGTCGAGATCGTTTCCGCTTTATCGGAAATTCAAGGCATAGAAAAATTAGTCCTCACCACCAACGGAGTTTACCTTAAAAAATACGCAGGTGATCTTAAAAAAGCCGGTTTGAGCGCGGTAAACATAAGCATTGACGCCCTTGACAGGGAGAAATACAAGCTCCTCACCGGCAGGGACTGCCTGCCGCAGGTGCTGGAGAGTATTGACGAGGCGGAGAGGGCAGAGCTTAAGATCCGTGTAAACGCCGTGCTGATAAAAGGGCAGAACGACGATCAGGCAGGGTCGCTCATTGAGCTTGCGAAGGATAGAAAGATCGACGTCAGATTCATTGAGTTAATGCCTTTTTCAGATACCGGAAAAAACGAAAAAATGATCGTAAAGGGCAACGAGATACTGGAACGTTTCCCGTTCCTTAAACCGGTGCAGTCAAAGAAGACCGGCTTTGAGCAGAGCGTGGCCCGGTATTACGAAGCGGTGGGCTTCAGGGGCAGGATAGGGCTTATCACACCGGTGAGCGACAAATTCTGCGACAACTGCAACAGGATAAGACTGCTCTCCGACGGCAAGGTAAGGCTCTGCCTGGGTCACGATGACGTGATCGACCTGCGCAGGTGTTCGGATGACAATTTGCTTGAGGTGGTCAAAGCGGCCATAATGTCCAAGCCCAAGGGACACGAATTCAACTGCGGTTACGCCAATTCCCATGCCATGAATAAGATTGGAGGATAGTTATGAAAGGAAAAGTATTGTCCATAAACATAAGCAAGGCAAAGGGCACGCCCAAGACCTATGTGAACCCTGGCAAAATGATAAAGGATTTCGGTTTTGAAGGGGACGCCCACGCAGGCAAATGGCACAGGCAGGTAAGCCTGCTTGCACAGGAGAGTATTGAAAGGGCAAAAGGTATGCGCACAGACGGCCTCTGCTACGGCGCCTTTGCTGAGAATATCACCACCCAGGGCATAACTCTGCACACCCTGCCGGTGGGTACAAGGCTCAAAGTGGGCGAGTGCGTGATAGAAATAAGCCAGATCGGCAAGGAGTGCCACGAAGGTTGCGCCGTCAGCAAGCTGGTGGGTCAGTGCATTATGCCCAAAGAGGGCGTCTTTGCCATGGTCATAGAGGGCGGCCTTGTGTATGAGGGCGATGAGATAAGCGTGATTTAAAAATACAACATTATAATATTTAAACATCCGGTTCAGAAGATCAACGAACCGGATGATTTTGTCTTTATTCCTTGCAAAACTTAACAGTTATATTTCCCTCAAAGCGTCAAATAATATAACTGCAAACGCGATGATCTTATTTGCGTAAGGAGTGAAAAAGTAATGGCAAAGAGCGGTAACTATAACGTAGTACCCGAGGCTCGCGCGGCTCTTGATAAGTTCAAGATGGAAGCTGCAAGTGAGGTAGGCGTAAACCTTAAGCAGGGCTACAACGGCAACCTTACCTCCCGTGAGGCTGGTTCTGTCGGCGGCCAGATGGTCAAGAGAATGATCGAGGCTTACGAAAAGGGCATGAAATAATCTCAATAAATCTGTATATTCATTGTGGGGACTGTCTTTGGCAGTCCCCGTTTTACGTATAAGCCCCGGGACGTGGGAGGACTATTGTCCGCAACAGATTTTTGGATATTATGATATACAAAATATTATGATATTTTGTTAATATTACATAAATATAAAAAATGGAGATATTTATATATACAAAAACTATAGCATTTTTTGTGTTAGTATGTTATACTACTATTCAATGCAATAGTTTATGCTCAATTTTGGTGTAAATTATTAACATAAAAGTCTCTTTTGTGAAGGAGGAAATCAATTAATGGTCAAGAAAATCAGCAAAATTCCGTTCAACGGAACCCCTGAGCAAGAGGCCCGTCTCAAAGAGGTCATTAACGAGAGTAAGCATGACAAGAGTTTGCTTATGCACGTAATGCAGCAGGCTCAGCTTATTTACGGTTATCTGCCCTTTGAGGTCCAGGTCATGATTGCCGAGGGTATGGACATCCCACTGGAAAAGGTTTACGGCGTATCCACTTTCTACGCACAGTTCGCGCTGTCGCCCAGCGGTAAGTACAGCATCTCTGTATGTCTCGGAACAGCCTGCTATGTCAAGGGCTCAAAGGACGTACTTGCCAAGATTTGCGAGAAGCTGGGTATTGAGCCCGGTGAATGCACACCCGACGGTAAGTTCTCAATAGAGGCCTGCCGCTGCATAGGAGCCTGCGGACTTGCTCCGGTCATGATGGTAAACGACGACGTTTACGGCAGACTTGACCCGAGCCAGGTGGACGGCATACTGGACAAGTACATGGCATAATCAATATGCGTGAATTGTCTCTCAACATTCTGGATATTGCCCAGAATTCGATTTCAGCAGGTGCTTCACTTATTGAAATAGAGCTTGTGGAAGACAGAACCGCCGGAGATCTGCTCATTGGCATATATGATAACGGCAAGGGCATGTCCGAGGAACAGACCGCAAGCATCACGGATCCGTTTTTTACCACCAGGACCACCAGAAAGGTGGGCATGGGGATCCCGCTGTTCAAAATGGCGGCGGAGCAGACGGGGGGCAGCTTTGAAATATATTCAAAGCTGGGTGAAGGCACCCGAGTGACCACACATTTCAACACCGGCAGTATTGATTTTACCCCTTTGGGCGATATACGCTCCACGGTGATCACCCTGATAACGATGAATACCGACAGGGATTTCCGGTTCACCTACCGTATAGACGGTAAAGAGTTTGCCCTTGATACCCGGGAGTTGAAAGAAATACTGGGGGATGTGCCTTTAGATACTCCCGATGTGGTCGAGTGGATGAACGAATACTTTAAGGAACAAACGGAATTATTACTCCAATAGAAAGGAATGAATAAGTTTTATGAAATCATTAGCTGAATTAAACGCTATCAGAGAAAAAGCTAAGTCAACAATGACTGTCAGAGATGATAACACGGAGCTTAAGCGCATAGTCGTGGGCATGGCTACCTGCGGTATCGCGGCAGGCGCCCGCCCGGTGCTCAACGAGTTCGTTAACGAGGTCGCCCGCCGTAAGCTTGACGGTGTAAGCGTTTCTCAGACAGGCTGCATCGGCATGTGCCAGTATGAGCCCATCGTTGAGGTGTTCATCCCCGGCGAGGAAAAGGTAACATACGTTAAAATGACAGCCGACAAGGTCGCAAAGGTCGTAAATGACCACATTGTCAACGGCAATGTGGTTGAAGAATACACAATAGGCGCAATCGCCAAATAATTTAGGAGGATTAAACTTATGTATCGTGCCCATGTACTTGTTTGCGGCGGTACCGGTTGTACCTCCTCAAACAGCTTGGAAATCATCAAGGCTCTCGAAGATTCCATCGCAGAGGCGGGCCTTGCCGAAGAGATCAAGGTCATCAAAACCGGCTGCTTCGGTCTCTGCGCAATCGGTCCTATCATGATCGTCTACCCCGAGGGCTGCTTCTACTGCGGAGTAAAGGTGGAAGATGTTCCCGAGATCGTTGAGGAGCACCTGCTCAAGGGTCGTCCGGTCAAGCGTCTTATCTACAAAGAGGACAGCAGCCTCAATATGGCTAAGTCCCTGAATGAGACAGATTTCTACAAAAAGCAGCACAGAATAGCGCTTCGCAACTGCGGCGTTATCGATCCCGAAAACATAAACGAATACATAGCGATGGACGGCTATCAGGCTCTTGCAAAGTGCCTTACGGAAATGACTCCAGCCGACGTTATCAAGGTAGTCAAGGATTCAGGTCTGAGAGGCAGAGGCGGCGGCGGATTCCCCACCGGTCTCAAGTGGGAATTCACAGCCAAGAATCAGGCTGACCAGAAGTACGTCGTATGTAACGCCGACGAGGGCGACCCCGGCGCGTTCATGGACCGTTCCGTTCTTGAGGGCGACCCCCACGCCATCATCGAGGCAATGACCATCTGCGGTTATGCCACAGGCGCTACCGAGGGTTACATCTACGTCCGCGCGGAGTACCCCATAGCTGTTAAACGTCTTGAGATCGCCATCGGTCAGGCTAAAGAGCTTGGCTTGCTTGGCAAGAATATTTTTGATTCAGGTTTTGATTTCGATCTTCATATCCGTCTGGGCGCCGGCGCCTTCGTTTGCGGCGAGGAGACAGCGCTTATGACATCCATCGAGGGCAACAGAGGCGAACCCCGTCCCCGTCCTCCCTATCCGGCGGTAAAGGGTCTGTTCGGCAAACCCACCACCGAAAACAACGTTGAGACCTTTGCAAACATTCCTCAGATACTTCTCCACGGCGCTGAGCAGTTCGCCTCAATGGGTACCGAACGCTCAAAGGGCACAAAGGTATTCGCTTTAGGCGGCAAGATTAAAAACACCGGACTTGTTGAGATCCCCATGGGCACAACGCTCCGTGAGGTCATCGAGGACATCGGCGGCGGTATTCCCGGCGGAAAGAAGTTCAAGGCCGCGCAGACAGGCGGTCCCTCCGGAGGATGTATCCCAGCAAGCCTTATCGACACCCCCATCGACTACGACAACCTTACAGCCATCGGCTGCATGATGGGTTCCGGCGGACTTATCGTAATGGACGAGGACAACTGTATGGTGGATATCGCGAAGTTCTTCCTGGATTTCACTGTTGACGAGTCCTGCGGCAAATGCTCACCCTGCCGTATCGGTACAAAGCGCATGATGGAGCTCCTTGAAAAGATCACCAGCGGCAACGGCACGCTGGAGGATATTGACAAGCTTGAGGAGCTTGCTTATTACATCAAGCAGAATTCTCTTTGCGGTCTTGGTCAGACAGCGCCCAACCCGGTGCTTGCCACCCTCAAGTTCTTCAGAGACGAATACATCGCCCACGTTGTGGACAAGAAGTGCCCCGCAGGCGTATGTAAGGCTCTGCTCAACTATGTGATCGATCCCGCAAAATGTAAGGGCTGTACCAAGTGCGCAAGAGCCTGTCCCGTAGGCGCTATCTCAGGTACCGTCAAGAACCCGCACACCATTGATCCTTCGGTATGTATCAAGTGCGGCGCATGTATGGAAAATTGTAACTTTAACGCTATAAGCAAGAAATAACGAAAGGAGTGTGCCATAAATGGAAATGGTGAATATTAAAATAAACGGCATGCCCTTGAGTGTGCCTAACGGTATATCGATTCTTGAGGCTGCCCGTTACGCCGGGATCGAGATCCCGACCCTGTGCTTCCTTAAGAAGATCAATCAGATCGGCGCCTGCCGTATCTGCATGGTAGAGGTAAAAGGCGCAAGGAGCCTTGTTACCGCCTGCGTGTACCCCGTAAACGAGGGTATGGAGATCTTCACTAACACCGAAAAGGTAAGAAGAAGCCGCAAGCTGACCCTTGAGCTTATTCTTTCCACCCACGACAAGAAGTGCCTTTCCTGCGTCCGTTCCGGCAACTGCGAGCTTCAGAAGCTCTGCAAGGAATTCGGCGTTGACGATGAGGATTACTTCAAGGGCGAGAACGTCCGTTACGATTTCGACGATTCCGCAGCCCATATGATAAGAGATAACAACAAATGTATCCTTTGCCGCCGCTGTGTAGCAGCTTGCGACAATCAGAACATTTCCGTTATCGGAGCAAATGCCCGCGGATTTGATACCCACATCGGTTCCGCCTTTGAGAAGGATCTTGCCGATGTTTCATGTATCTCCTGCGGTCAGTGTATAGTAAACTGCCCCACCGGCGCATTGAGAGAAAAGGACGAGACGGACAAGGTCCTCGAGGCCATCAACGATCCCGAAAAATTCGTTGTTGTCCACACGGCTCCTTCCATCAGAGTTACTCTCGGCGAGTGCTTCGGTATGCATCTGGGCACCAATGTTCAGGGCAAGATGGTGGCGGCTCTTCGCAGACTTGGCTTCGATAAGGTGTTCGATACCGACTTCGGCGCGGATCTTACCATTATGGAAGAGTCCAACGAGCTTCTTGAGAGGATCCAGAACGGTGGCGTTCTGCCCATGATCACCTCCTGCTCACCCGGATGGATAAAGTACTGCGAGCATTATTATCCCGATCAGCTTGACCATCTTTCAACCTGCAAGTCACCTCAGCAGATGCAGGGCGCGATGATCAAGACCTGGTATGCGGAGAAGATGGGTATCGATCCCAAGAACATATTTGTTGTGGGTATCATGCCCTGTACGGCAAAGAAGTTCGAGAACAAGAGAGACGATCAGAACGCTTCCGGTTATCCCGACGTTGATGTTTCCCTTACCACCCGTGAGCTTGCGAGAATGATCGAGAGCGCAGGTATCTACTTCAATCATCTTCCCGATGAAGAGTACGATAATCCCATGGGCGACAGCACAGGCGCCGCTGTCATTTTCGGCACAACAGGCGGCGTTATGGAGGCTGCTCTCCGTACGGCTGTTGTTAAGATCACAGGTCAGGAGAACGATTCTCCCCTTGAATTCACCGAGGTCAGAGGACTTCAGGGCGTCAAGGAAGCGACCTATTCCGTGGCGGGCATGGATGTCAAGGTCTGCATAGCAAGCGGAATGAAGAACGCCAAGATAGTCATGGACAAGGTAAGAGCAGGCACGGCGGACTACCAGTTCATCGAGATCATGGGTTGTCCCGGCGGCTGTGTAAACGGCGGCGGTCAGCCTATCCAGCACGCTGTTGTTCACAACTTCGTTGACCTTACGGCTATCCGCGCATCCGCTCTTTATGAGACGGATAAGGCTATGCCCAAGCGTAAATCCCATGAGAATGAGGCTGTCAAGCGCGTATACGAGGAGTTCCTCGGCAAGCCCGGCAGTCATAAGGCGCATGAGGTTCTTCATACTTCATACGTTCCCCGTCCGAAGTACAAATAAGAAGTACAAATAATTTATAATTATAAAATCAAGGGGCTGTCATGCAGGAAAACCTGCACAGACAGCCCCTTTTGATGTTTATAAACATTAGCCGCTAAAATATGGACTGAATACAATTCATACCTTAAGATTTTATTAAGATGTGTTAAAAAGAGTAGAAAATCAGTAACAGATGTAGTAATATAACGTCAACGGATCTGAAAAAGCTTCAGGTAATGTTAATCAGTTTATCAAGTAAAGGGGATTCTTAATTGTGAAAAAAATTATGATGTTCTTTATGTCTCTTGTGCTTTTATTATCATTTACCGCCTGCGGTGCCGAACACAATCTTGACGTACCGGGGACGAAAGCGACGGGAGAAAATACGGAGGATAAATCTGACAACGGTGATTTAACAAAAACGTCAGATGCAAATGATCTGCTTGAGGCTTATTACAAGGATCATTTCGATCCGGATTTTTCGGGGTATGTCCTGCGCGATCTTAACGGGGACGGACAGGCAGAAATGCTTGCCTTTGAACGTGTTGCGGCGACAAACGGATCAGTGAAGAAAACTGCTTTATATTATATGACATTGAAAGATAAAAACGTAATTGTTTCGGATGTATTGACACAGAACTATAATAACGATTACATTGGCACTGACAATATATACGATGAAACCACATACGGTGATTATCGCGGAGAGGCGCAGGAAGTTTTTATATCAGACAGTGATTATATATGTGTTTGCAGCTTTAGATCATTTATGGCGTGGGAAGTCGAATATGATGTTTACAAGCTTCAAAATGGAAAATTCACTTGGATTAAAGGTGTTACTGATCCTGGATATACAGGAGGAGTGGGACTGTATCTGGATAAAGAAAACGGGAGTGATTATGATTATGAAAACGGTAAGCTTTACGGATTTGATGATGGCGAAGTCGATACAGATGGAAAATATACAAGCTATGAACAAGCGATCAATTCAGAATTGAGTGAATATGGCTTTACTTTCTATGAAAACAAAAAAGACGGCAAGGGCGGTTCAGGAAAATATCACATTAAGGAAACTGAAAGCATAAAGAAAATTTACGGCTTTTCAATTTACGCAACTTTGGAAGATTTTTAAACAGATATGCTTGCTTGAAAATAATCAACATAATATATCAAAAGCTGCCCCGTTTTTACATGGGACAGCTTGATTTTTATTTAAAAACATTATCAGACCTCAACGGTGAAATTATATGCCGCTTCAGGATCGGTCACAGTGTAAACAAAAGAATATGTATACGTCCCGTCCGCCTCGTATTTGACGGAATATCCGTCGTAGCCGTTGGAGGAGGGGAGGGCTAAACGCTGAGAAACGCCGCCGTATTCCATCTGTATCTGAGGACGGGCAAGCTTTGTAAATCCGGTCACCTTGACGGCAACATTATTCTTTCCGCCGGTGACGGTGAATTCCGCGCGGTTATTCTCGCTCTTGACCGTGGGGATGACAGCGTCTTCCTGTACTGTGTATCTGTCGGATGCCGCGGCCATGGGGTGCAGGGCGCTGTCAAATCTGACGGCGCGGACGTTGTCGTCATTCGTTTCTCTTCCCGTGCCCCAGGGGAGCAGTATCATATCAACTGTAATGCTGTCTCCGGCGGTGAAGCTTATCTTTTTGGTATCCAGCGTAAGGCAGGCGCTGTTAGCCTCACTGTCTCCGTTTTCGCGGACAGTCAGGGGAACGCTGAAAGCCTTGCCGCCCTTTTCAACGGAAAAGCCCCGGACGATAAAGGCGCAGTTACTGCCGAAATATTCGTCGATACGGTGATCCGTCTCCTCCGTTACGCTGTAAAAGCCGAAGTAAGGGTGATCGCTGCCCAGAGCATGGTAAACATCTTTGCCGGAGGTGACGGTATCTTTGCTGACCGCCGTGTTGTTTTCGTCAAGATAGCCGCATTTATTGAAGGTGACAAAGTTCCCGTCAATATAGAACAGGTTAAAGTCGCGGCGGAAGTTTGAAAATGTAATGTCTGACAGGAAGTCGATCTTTACCTGATAAAATGTCCTGTTCTCGTCGGTCTGAGGGAATTCCACGTGCCGCAGTTCATATGTATATGCGCCGCAGTTCGCGGCAAAGCGGTTGGTGATATCGCTGTAGGTTTGTCCCACGCTTCTGATATTACCGTCAACATATTCGCCGTAATCTCCTTTGTCGCCGAACAGACCTAAGTATTTCCTTTGAAAGTTCACAAACCGCAGGGTGCCCACGGAGTTGAATTGAGGCTGTTCCTTCCACATTGTTCCGCTTCTGCCGCGGAAATCGGGCAGGAAGCTTTTGGGGCTGTATATCTGTATGCAGTTGGATTCCGTGGTGCCTGTGGAAATATGATAATATGATTTATAGTATTCAATTGAGGAAAGCTGCTTGAGGGGATATTTTCCCCAGTTCTGATAGAGATTGAGTACCGTGAAGGTCTCGGTCTTATTCGCAGAGATGTGAAGGGGAATATAGCAGTCGCCGTACTGTCTGTCAAGCACACTGTAAAACGGTTCTCCACCGTCGCCCTGGAAATTCTTGCAGACCTGAACATCCACGGGCAGCAGCATTTTATCCGCTGAAAGCAGAGCCCCCGCCTCAAGACAGCCGTTTTCACCTGCGGTGCGAAGAACAATATCTCGGTCATATCCGTCGCCGGTCATGCTTATGGAGGCGGCAAACTGCAGATCGGGATTCGCGTAGGCGGTGTTAAAACCGGCGCCCCGCATGGAGAAGGTGTAAGCGCCGTTAAGCGCATTATAGCCAAGGAACTTTGCGGCGCCGTTGCCGCCTTTGACGGCTATGCCTGTAAGAGGATTATGCTCCAGCCATGCCGCTTTGTCCACTTTCTCAAAGCTGTGGGTGCGGTCGGTGTACAGCCGTCTGCCGAAGGTCACGGTGTTGAGTTGATATCCGCCGGTCTCATCGTACTGATTGATGCCTGTGCCGGGGGTGTAGGCGGCGGTCTGATCTATTATGTAATAACCCTTATTCATCGTGACCGTCACCTTGCCGGTGGAGCCGTCGGAGGGGATGATCACCGCGAAAACGCCTGTTCCCGCAATGTCAAACGCGGCATACTCAACAGATGCGGCGTCAATGCCGTCAACATTGCCGTGGATACCGGCGGCGTCTCTGATCTGCACGGCGGTAACCGTGTCTGCCGGTATGCGTATCACCGCGCCGAAGGTCTGTAAATCTGTGGTGGGCTTGACAGCGTAAAGGGAAAGCTGTTCGTAAAGACGGTCGGCGTACACATGATAATTTTTGTCCGCTTTAAATTTGGCGTTTTTGCCCGTGAGGGTAAAGTCCATATCCCGTACGTGGGTGTCATAATAGTATTCACCCAGGCGGATCGTATTGATCCGTGCCTCTGCGCCGCTTTCGGATGCGTAACGGGTAGTGCCGTTCCGGTCGGTATAATATACGTCAAAGCTGTTCCTGACATATATGTTGCCCTCCGTGTCCCGAAGGGTCGCCGTTTTGCCGACGAGAGCGCTGAGACGGTGGGTCAGGCGCATCTGTTTGTTGGACAGTTGATACGCGCCGCGGCCGCCGTCGGTATACGCGCCCTGCACGGTGTTGGCGCAGGAGGCGGCGTAGCGGATGGTGTCCGCCATGGGCGTGTTTTCGTCGATGTTGCCGGTTATACCGGAAGAGGAGAGGGGCGGAAGCACGGGCTTGTTCTTAACGTAAGATACCGATGTGAACGCAAGCTGAATAATGGATAAAAGCGCGGCGAAAAATTTTTTAAAAAGCATTATGATAAAAGCTCCTCTCAAAGAAACTATTAAAAAGCTGTCTCATTTTTGAAATGGGACAGCCTGTTTTTTTATTTTTTTCTGAGCTTTTTAACGATGACTGACGCGGCGGTAACTCCGGTGACGATACCCAGACCGGTAAGAGCCTTCTTGAAGTTTGTGTGCCAGCGGTCTGACAAAAGCATATAGCCCTTTATGGTTTCGCTTTTTGTGCCGAAATAGTCTCTGTAATGATGTGAGGTTATCTGGAAATTGCGGGGATCGTTTTCGTTGAGCCTTAGCATACAGACCCCCTGCTTAAGCCCGTCGCCGTAGATATGGAAGCCGCTGCCTCTGCACTGACGCAGGGTGATGCCATCCACCTCTCCGATGAATTCGTTCATGTGATCGTGACCGAAAAATGCGCAGACCACGTCGCCCATACGCTTCCAGCTGTCAAATTCTCCGCTGTTGACGTTGGGAGCGGCGGGACCCTCGCCCAGGTAACCGGCGGCCTTTTCGCGGTCAAGCAGATAGTACTTGTCTGAATTTATTCCGTAGCCCTTGGTGTTTAAGGGGTTGAACTTGCTCGTCTTTTTCAGTAGCTCATACTCCTCGGGAATGGGGATATGCTGGAACACCGCCGCGGGGAGAGGAACGCCGCCGTTTTCCTCCTTGAGCTTTTCCGCTGTCCTTTCATACCATTCTATCTGATCCGGCTGAACATAGGCGTAGCCGCCGTCGGGGTTGAGGTTGCCAGAATCGATGAGCCAGAGATTGAAAACATTCTTTGTGCCGTCACTGCTCTTTATCAGGATATTGCCGTTGCCGCAGCCGAAAATATCCTCTTTTGTTACCACGGTATCGTCAACAACAAAGCCGGGTATCTGACGGAACAGCTCCAGCAGGGTCTCCTTGGGGAATACGTCCTCGCCCTCTCCGTCATGGTTGCCGAACACCAGCGCAAAGGGGATATTCCTTGAGGTGACAGGCTCGGTGATGCGCTCTATCTGAGCTAAGATCTGCTCCTTGGTAGCCGGGTATCTGTTGCCGTTTTCGTCAAAGACGTCCTGACTGACAAGATCGCCCATGTACATGGCAAGATCCGGCTTCAATTCCTCCGCCATTTTGTTGAGCATACGGAGAAAATCCTCGGTATTTTTACCGCCGTCGTATTTTTCATGTACGTCGCCGATGACCATAATGTTGAATTTTTTGTTCTTGAATTTTAATTCCATGACAAACCTCCGGTATCATAATTTTGTTTATTGATATCATATTTATATATAAAAAACTAAGCGGGGAAATTATGAAAAAAGCAAAAAAACTTGTAATGAACACATTGCTGCTCACGGCGTCGTCATTTGCCATGCAGACCGTTTCCGTCTCCTTCAACGTCTATCTGACAAACAGGATGGGAGCGGCGGGGATAGGACTTTTCCAGCTGATAATGAGCGTATACGCCATGGCTGTGACTTTCGCCTGCGGGGGGATAAGATTGGCGTCCACAAGGCTTACTGCGGACACGCTGTCCCTCGGCAGCAGTACCGCGAGACGCACAGTGAAAAGCTGTATCTGTTACGGACTGTTCACCGCCGCGGTCACCGCGGGGATACTTTACTTCGCCTCGGGGATTATAAGCTCGAAGTGGCTGGGAGATATGCGCGCCGTACCCTCGCTGAAAATATTGGCTTTCTGCCTGCCCTTCGTTTCCATGTCCTCGGCGATAAACGGTTACTACACCGCCGTGCGGACGATATATAAATACGCCGTCATACAGGCTATGGAGCAGGGCGTGAAAATAACAGTGGTGGCGCTGATACTTGAACGCGCCGTATCGAAAGGGCTGGAATATTCCTGTATGTCCGTGGTCACGGGTATGCTGGCTTCGGAGATCTTTTCATATATCTGTTCATTTATAATATGTTTTAAGAGCAAAACCGCGAAGAAAACCAATGAAAAAGAGCATATAAGCCTTGATAAGATACTCCACATAGCGGTGCCCGACGCCGTGGGAACGGGGGCAAGGTCAATACTTATTACCATCGAGCATCTGCTCATACCAAAGGGATTTAAAAAATCCGGCAGCTCCGCGGAACAGGCGATGTCCGTCTACGGCGTGATACACGGAATGGTGTTCCCGGTGATACTTTATCCATCAGCGGTGCTGAGTTCACTCGCGGGACTGCTGATACCGGAGATGTCCGAATGCAGAGCAAAAAATCAGAGGGGAAAGATCATACAGATAACTGAGACGGTGATAAATATCACATTGATATATTCTTTGTGCATAGCGGGAGTGATGTACTGCTTCGGCAGCGCTTTATCGAATATCATATACAAAACTCAGCAGGCGACGGGTTACATACAGCTGCTTGCTCCACTTATTCCGATAATGTATCTTGATATGGGCGTTGACGGCATACTAAAGGGACTTGATCAGCAGGTTTACACAATGAGGGTAAATATACTGGATTCCTCGATCTGCGTCGTTCTGGTGTATCTCCTTCTGCCGCGGTACGCCGTCAAGGGCTATATTTTCATACTCTTTGCCAGTGAGATAATAAATTTTTACCTGAGTATGCGCAGGCTGATAACGGTGACTCAAAGCGATTTCCTGCGGCTGAGATCATTTTTAAAAGCCGCCGCGGGAGCGGTGATAACGTTTATAATATTAAAATCGGGAAAGCTGTTATTCGGCATATCGGAGATCGGAACAAAGGCGGGACTGGGAGCGTCCATAGCCCTGTTCATGCTCGTCTACTCAGCCACCGTGTACCTGACGGGAGGTTTCACACGGGATGATATCCGCAGGCTCAGAAGCTTTCTGCGCTAAGCGTTTATCATGTTCATGAATTCGTTTTCATCGATTATCTTTACGCCCAGAGCCTCGGCCTTTGTCAGCTTGCTTCCCGCTTCCTCACCGGCAAGCACATAGTCGGTCTTTTTGGATACGGAGGAGGAGACCTTGCCGCCGAAGCTTTCGATAATTTCCGACGCCTCAGTGCGGGAATAGGTGGGCAGAGTGCCTGTCAATACAAATGTGAGTCCGGAAAATCTTTCGTCTTTTATGATTCTGCTTGAGGACATATTTACTCCCAGAGCTTTAAGCTCTTCGACAAGCTCCACAGATTGGGGCAGGGCAAAATACGCCTTCAGGCTGTCTGCAGTTATCCTGCCTATTCCGTCGATGTCCGCCAGCTCGTCATGATCGGCGTTTATTATGGCGTCCATATTGCCGAAACGGTCGCTGATAAGCTTCGCCGCCTTTTGTCCCACATGGCGTATGCCGAGGGCAAACAGAAGCTTTGAAAGGTCGCGGGACTTTGACTCATTGACTGCGTTGACTATATTCTCCGCGGATTTGTCACGGAAGCCCTCCAGCTCTTTTATCATGTCAGGAGTGATCTTATATATATCTGCGCAGTTGCCGATCATTTTTTTCGAGACCAGCAGCTCGACTATGGCGTCCCCCAGACCCTCGATATCCATGGCGTCACGGGAACAGAAGTGGATGATATTCTTTACCAGCTGGCTGGGACAGTCAGGGTTGAGACAGCGCAGGGCGGCTTCGCCCTCCTCACGCACCACGGTACTGCCGCATGAGGGGCAGACCCGGGGCATGATATACGGTTCCGCGTCCGCTCCGTGAGCCTCCACGCGAACCACCTCGGGGATAACGTCTCCCGCTTTGCGGATAACTATGGTGTCTCCGATACAGATACCTTTCTGGGTTATATAATCCTGATTATGCAGAACGGCGCGGCTCACGGTGGAACCCGCAAGAAGCACCGGCTCAAATACTGCTGTGGGGGTCAGGACCCCTGTTCTGCCCACGGTCACTTCGATATCAAGAAGCTTTGTGGACTTTTCCTCCGGGGGATATTTGTAGGCTATTGCCCATTTGGGAAACTTCGCTGTGCTTCCCAGAACTCTGCGCTGGGCAAAGCTGTTTACTTTGATTACGGCGCCGTCAATGTCAAAAGGGAGGGAGCTGCGAATTTCGCCGATCCTGTTCAATTCGCCGATAACGCCCTGAGCGTCCTTAAATTCATTATAGAAAGGCACCGTTTTGAAGCCCAGCTCTTTGACATAGTCCAGGGACTGCTTGTGCATGGTTATATCTTCGCCGTTTATTTTCTGAATATTGAAAACAAAAATGTCAAGCTTGCGTTTGGCGGTTATCTTCGGATCTTTTTGTCTGAGGGAGCCTGCCGCGGCGTTCCGGGGATTTTTGAATGGCGTTTCACCGTTGAGCTCCTGCTCATTCACGATGTCGGCGAAAACTTCCCGGGGCATATAGACCTCTCCCCGCACCTCTATTTCAGGCAGGGACTTTGTGAGCTTTTGGGGTATTGAGCGTATTGTGCGCAGATTGGCGGTTATATCCTCTCCCACACTGCCGTCGCCCCTTGTGGAACCCCGCACAAAAACTCCGTCCTTGTACTCCAAGGATACGGACAGGCCGTCTATTTTCGGTTCCACCACAAACACGGCGTCCGACGCGCTTTCGGACACTCTTTTGCAGAATGCGGATATCTCATCTAAACTGAATGCGTCCTGCAGGCTTTCCATAGGCACTTCGTGAACCACGGGAGCAAAGGTGTTCATAGCGTGACCACCCACCTTTTGAGTGGGGGAATCGGGGGTGACAAGCTCCGGGTATTCCTTTTCAAGAGCCTTCAGCTCGTTGGACAGCATATCGTATTCGTAGTCGTCTATCTCCGGACTGTCTTTGTCATAATACATTACGCTGTGGTAATTTATGATTTCCCGCAGCTCGGCTATTCTCTCTTTTGCCTGTTCAAAAGTCAAAGAAATTACTTCCTCTCAAAAGATCATTTTCTCATTTCCGCCAGATCGCGGTAGTTTATAAGCTTTATCCCGCAGGCCTTTATGTGCTGCATGGTCATGGGGTCTTCAAAGAAGCGGTACTCCCACACACGTCTGTACCAGACCCCGGATATGTTCTTCAGTTCATCGGATTCCTCGGCAGGGTGAGAATATGTCTCGGTCACACCGTCGGGGAAGCTCCTGTAAAGCTCATACATATATTCTCTGAAATTTTCATAGCTGTTGTTCTGAGGACCGTCCCACTCATTGGGTATAAGATAATCCGGAGTGGCGACACCCTTCATTTTGGCGTACTGCTGAAACTGCGCGAACAGCTTTTCAAGCAACTCTCCGCTGATCTTTATGTCAAGAGTGGCGTTGTCAAACTGCCCCTCAAGGTATTCGGTGGGAAAACGGAAGGGAAGGTTATATTCTCCGGCAATGTCAAATGCCAGCTGAAGCATCTCAAACCTGCCCGTCTCAATGCCGTAAAGAGAACCCATGTGGTTGTCCAGATGTGACGGGTCAAGTCCGAAGGTTTTAGCGCGCTCTATTTGAGCGATAAGCTCGCGCCTTGTCTGCTCAAGGTCTGCCGCCTTTTCAAAGTCCACGCTCTCGTGGTGCATATAGCCTTCGCCGTCCACAAGAGAATCCACCGCGCCTCTGCTTATCGGCGACCAGCGATAATTTGTCCATTCGCTGGTGGTGGTCAGGTGAACGCCTATGGCAAGCTCCGGGTTCGCGGCGGCAAACCTGCAGGCCTCCGGCGCCCATGAGCAGGGCGTCATAATTGTGGCTGAGGTTATTGCTCCCTTTTTAAGGAGCTTTGAGACAGCTGTGTTTGCTGAATGACACATACCGAAATCGTCCGCGTTGATTATCAGATATTTTTCCATGACCCGGCCTCCGATCAAACACTAAATATTATATACAGTACTTTAAGTATGCCAAACCAGGACACTTTTGTCAATCAAAAGTTGCATGTTCGTGTTGAAAGCTTTACGGTAAAATGATATAATTAAACATATTTAATGTGGTGGTGATATTTTGCGCCCTGTAAAAGATTTGTTCGTCGAAGAATACTGGGATATAGGTTTCCGTCCTCTTGATGAGTCCGACTCTGTGGTCAACGGTGGAAAACAGTATGATTTTAAAACTGTCGGAGCCGATAAACGTTACTGGTACGCCGATCCGTTTCTCTTTGAAAAGGACGGAAAAACCTGGCTGTTCGTTGAGATGTTTGACAACACAACGGAGCTGGGGGTCATCGGATGTTCAGTTTTTGAAAACGGCGGATTCACCAAACCCCGCGTGGTGTTGGAAGAGAGCTTCCATCTGTCCTACCCTTATGTTTTTGAAAAAGACGGAGAAATATACATGATGCCGGAAACTCATGCGCAGGAGTGTATTCAGCTCTACAGGGCTGTAAATTTCCCGGATGAATGGGAAAAATACAAGATCCTCGTTTCCAATGTCGACGCCGTTGACACCGTTATAAACGGGGATCTTCTGATAGCGTCGCTTATTTGTCCGGAACACGATATGACCGTCGATTTGGCTGTCTATGACTTTGACGGGCAAGGAACTTCATATAACCCGGTATATTCCCGCAGGTTGGACAAGCGGGGAGCGGGACGTGTGTTTCAGCATAGCGGCAAAACGATAAGACCGGCGCAGAACTGCGAAAACCGGGTCTACGGCGCGGGGCTCAGGTTCTATGAGATCACGGAATGCTCAAAGGAAAAATACGACGAACAATTATATTCGGAGATATCTCCCGAAAACCTGAAAACAGGGGATCCTGTTCCCACCGGCATCCACACCTACGCCAGATCATCCGGTCTTGAGGTGGTGGATATAAAATTCAAACGTTTCAATTTTAAGCGCCTGTACTGGATAGCCCGCAGAGCGCTGAACAGATAGCATACATCATATATACCTATATATTTTTAAATAGCTCTTTATTTTTGTGTGTTTTAATTATTTATTTATCAGGGTAAATGTGGTATAATACCCATGTTATTCATATTGAAATAATATTGAAAGGTGGTATGAGGTTCAGGCTGACCGCCTGTTCCGGAACAGTATGGCAAAGTTTACTCTTTCGGCCTTTGCAGATGAAGCCTCCAAGGATATTAACGAACAGATCGTTGCGTTGAAGGAAAACGGAATAGATCACATCGAACTCAGAGGCATCAACGGCAAGAACATTGCGGACTTTACCGTCGAAGAGGCAAAGTCGCTCAAAACATTACTTGACACCAACGGCATCAAGGTCTCATCCATAGGTTCCCCCTACGGCAAGATTGAGATCACCGATGATTTTGCTCCTCATTTCGAGGCGTTCAAGAACACCGTTGAGGTGGCAAAGATCCTGGAGACCGACTACATCCGTATATTCAGCTTTTATTTCAGAAACGGTGAGGACTACAACGAGTACAAGGACGAGGTCATCCGCCGCGTGGGCGAAATGGCAAGATACGCCAAGTCTCAGGGCATTACCTGCTGTCACGAGAATGAGAAGAATATTTACGGCGACGTTCCCCAGCGCTGCCGTGAAGTTATAGACGCCATCGGCGAGGACATCGGCTGTATCTTCGACCCCGCAAACTTCATCGAGTGCGGCGTTGAGGTGCTTCCCGCTTACGGTCTGCTTGAAGACCGCATTACATACTTCCACGTTAAGGACGCCCGCCATGCGGACAAGCAGATAACCCCCGCCGGCAAGGGCGACGCCAATTTCGTTGAGCTTCTAAAGCTTGCGGCTCAGCATCAGGTTCCCTACTTCCTGACCCTTGAACCCCATCTCAAGGTGTTTGAAGGTCTTGAGGCTCTTGAGGCAAGCAACGATACGATCAATAAACTTTCAGACAGCAAGGCGTTCCATTATTCCAGCTCAAAAGAGAGCTTCAAGGCCGCCTGCGACGCTATAAAAGAAGTACTTGCTCAGGTCACACCCATCAAGCTGGGTATTGTCGGTTACGGTAATATGGGTTCCGGTCACATGAATAATTTCCTTAAGGGTCGCTTCAAGGAAGTCGTTATAACAGCGATCGCGGATATCAAGCCCGAGCGTCTTGAGGCTGCGAAGAAGGATCTCCCCGGCGTGGCGGTATTCAACACGGCGACAGAGCTCTTTGACAGCGGACTTTGCGACAGCGTTCTTATCGCAACTCCCCACTATTTCCATCCGCCCCTTTCAATCGAGGCTCTTAACAAGGGACTCAATGTAATATCCGAAAAGCCCGCCGGTGTTTACACCAAGCAGGTCAAGGAGATGAACGCCGTTGCCGAAAAGAGCGACAAGGTGTTCACCATGATGTTCAATCAGCGCACCAACCCCGCTTATCAGAAGATGCGCGAGATCGTAAAGAGCGGTGAGTACGGCGAGATCAAGCGTGTAAACTGGATCATCACTGACTGGTACCGCACCCAGTACTACTACAATTCCGGCGGATGGCGCGCCACATGGGCAGGCGAAGGCGGCGGAGTCCTTCTTAACCAGTGCCCCCACAATCTTGATCTTTGGCAGTGGATCTGCGGTATGCCTTCAAAGATCAGAGCGACCTGCCATATCGGCAAATGGCACGACATAGAGGTTGAGGACGATGTGACCATCTACGCCGAATATCCCAACGGCGCTACAGGCGTGTTCATCACCTCCACCGGCGACGCTCCCGGCACAAACAGACTTGAGATCACCATGGACAAGGGCAAGCTGGTATACTGCGAGGGCAAGCTCATATTGGATAAACTTGCCTGCTCCACCTCAGAGCACATCAAGACCGCCACATCAGGCTTCACCAAGCCCGACTGTGAGCGCATTGAGATCCCGCTTCCCGAGGGCAGCGGCGAACAGCACGTGGGCATTATCAACGCCTTTGCCGCGCACGTTCTTCGTGGTGAGCCTATGTACGCAGACGGCACAGAGGGCATAAACGGTCTTACTATTTCCAATGCGGCGCACCTTTCCTCATGGCTCGGCAAGGATATTGAGCTTCCCTTTGACGACGACCTGTTCTACGAGGAGCTTCAGAAGAGAGTTGCCACATCAAAGATCAAAACAAACGTAAACGAGGGCGTTGCGTCTGACATGGACAACAGCTTCGCAAAATAATAATAAATTCGGCTGTATCAGATGTGCTGAACCACTTTTGATCCAGCCGATTCTTTAAATAATAAATAATCTATAAAAGGATAGGAGTAATCATCATGATCAAACACAAGAATTTAGAGGGCAGAGTTGCGGTTATCACAGGCGGCGGCGGAGTTCTTTGCAGCGGATTCGCAAAGGATCTTGCAAAATCGGGAGTCAAGGTAGCTGTCCTTGATCTTCGTGAAGAGGCTGCGCAGGCAGTTGTTGATGAGATCAGAGCAGATGGCGGCACGGCTATAGCCGTAGGCTGCAATGTGCTTGACAAGGCGAGCATGGACGCCGCCAGAGAAAAGGTCAACAAGGAGCTGGGCGTTTGCGATATCCTTATAAACGGCGCAGGCGGAAACAACCCCAAGGGTACCACCAGCAAGGATACCTTTGAAATGTCCGACCTTACGGAAAAGGCGGAGGGCATAAAAACCTTCTTTGACCTTGACGCAGGCGGCATCGAATTTGTTTTCAATCTTAATTTCCTCGGTACACTTATCACCACACAGGCATTTGCCGTTGATATGGTTGGCCGCGAGAACGTTTCGATCATCAACATTTCATCCATGAACGCTTACCGTCCTCTTACCCGTATCCCGGCATATTCGGCGGCTAAGGCGGGCATATCCAACTTCACACAGTGGATGGCTGTTCATTTTGCCGATGTGGGTATCCGTGTAAACGCAATAGCTCCCGGCTTCTTCTCAACCATTCAGAACAAGAACCTGCTTTACAATCCGGACGGCAGTCTTACCGCCCGTTCAAACAAAATACTTACACATACCCCGCTTGGCCGTTTCGGCACCACCGACGACCTTACCGGCGCCCTCTATTTCCTCTGCGACGAGGAATATTCGGCGTTCGTTACCGGAGTTATCCTTCCCGTTGACGGCGGCTTCTCCGCGTATTCGGGGGTGTAATATATGCTTTCGGTAAGCAATGTCAGCAAAAAATACGGCAAGCTTTTAGCAAATGACGATCTGAGCTTTTCCGTGAATGACGGGCAGATCGCCATTCTGCTGGGTCCCAACGGCGCCGGCAAATCGACGATCATAAAAAGCATCGCCGGACTGCTTCGCTTTGAGGGCGAGATAACGGTTGACGGCTTTGCAAACAAAAGCCTTGAGGCAAAGCGCATTTTAGGCTATGTTCCGGAAATGCCCGCGGTTTACGATCTGCTCACAGTGGGGGAGCATCTGGAATTTATCCGCCGCGCCTACCGTATGGATGATGACGGCTACGGTGAAACGCTGCTGAAAAGATTTGAATTGTGGGACAAAAAGGACAAGCTTGGCAAGGAGCTTTCAAAGGGAATGCAGCAAAAGCTTTCGATCTGCTGCGCCCTTGTCCACCGTCCTCATATCATAATATTCGACGAGCCCCTTGTGGGTCTTGATCCCCACGCCATAAAGGAGCTCAAAGAAGTTTTCGTTGAGCTCAAGGAGGAGGGCGCGTCCCTGCTTATCAGTACCCATATGATAGACAGCGTGGAAAACTACTGGGATGTTGCCCATATCATGGTCAACGGCAAAATAGCCGCCACCAAGGTCAACAATCCGGAGGATGAAGGGGAATCCCTTGAGGAGATGTTCTTCAAAATAACCGAAGGGCAGGGGTCTGAATGAAAGGCGCTTTATCCTACCTCTTGCTTACAAGGTTAAAAAATGAGATCAGATCCCTTTTCAAGCATCCCTCAAGGCTTATCTATGCCCTGATTTTTGTGGGATTGCTGGGTATTACCATCTTTGGCGGGAAGGCGTCGGACGCTCCGGGCAAAAGTGTCAGAGACATCAGTGAACTCAGCGCGGGAGCCCTTGTGCTTTTTTCGGTGATCTTTGTCACCACAGCGCAGAACGGCTTCGGCAACGGGGGAACTTTCTTCGGTATGCAGGACGTAAACCTTATGTTCCCCGCCCCCATAAGACAGCAGAGAGTGCTGTTTTACGGGCTGTTCCGTCAGATGACTTCATCCATGCTTATAGGTATCTTTCTGCTGTTCCAATATTCCTGGATGCACGATATTTACGGCGTGACCTTCGGCGCTCTGATAGCAATATTTATCGGGTATTCCCTGACGATTTTTCTGGGACAGCTCACCGCAATGACCATCTATTCTTTTACCAGCGGCAATGAAAAGCACAGGCAGATCGCAAAGGTGGTCTTTTATCTTATCGTTGCGGGCTTTGCCGCGGGACTTCTGATAAACGTTTTCAGCAGTGAGGATCATCTTTCCGCCGCTGTTAAAACGGCAAATTCCTATGCAATGAGAGCTTTCCCCGTCAGCGGCTGGATGGCCGCGGCTGTGGGAGGCATACTTTCAGGAGAAATAAAGGCGCTTATTTTCGGCGCGGTGATATCCGTGGTTTATCTTGCGGCTATCGTTCTTATCATATCGCTGTCAAAGCGTGATTATTACGAGGACGTGCTCAAGACCGCGGAGATTTCCCAGTCCGCAATAACCGCCAAAAAGGAAGGCATAATAACCGACGCCGCGCCCCGCAACGTCAAGGTGGGGAAAACAGGTATCGGAAAGGGCGAGGGAGCCAACGCTTTTTATTATAAGCACCTTATTGAAAACCGACGCTCAAAAATCCTGATACTGGATATGCCTTCGCTGATATTTGTGCTGGTCTCCATTGTTTTCTCGGTGTTCATGAGAGAACACGGCGTAACGGCTGTGTTTATATTTTCCGTATATATGCAGCTCTTTTCATCTGCTCTGGGCAGATTCAACAAGGAGCTTTCAAAGCCGTATATATATATGGTCCCGGAGCCTCCGCTGAATAAGCTCATACAGTGCCTCAGAGAGGGCCTGAGCGGCTGGTGCGTTCAGGCGATACTGCTGTTTGTGCCGGTCAAGTTCATTCTTGGACTGACCACGGCAGAGACGGTGATCTGCATTGTCGCGCGTATAACCTTCAGCATCCTTTTCACGGTGGGAAACGTGGTGGCAGAGAGAGTATTGGGTATTATTCAGACCAGGGCTCTGCTGATACTTTTCTATTTTGTGATACTTGTTATAATGTCCGTGCCCGGCATAGCGCTGTCAATACTGCTTTCAAATCTGGGCGTTACCGTCATAGACGAATATATAACAACAATAGGTTCCCTGGCGATCATGAACATTCCTGTATCGGTGCTTGCTCTGTTCCTGTGCAGAAACGTTTTGCAGTACTCGGAACTTAACGGCAGATAAGGAGTGTACCCGATGAAATATAATGTGCAGGATCATATCTCCGCTGAAATGCTGCGGCAGGAAGTGGAGAGAATGAACCGTTTCGGCGTGCGCCTGACCGGCTCTGCCGCGCACAAACAGTTTGTGGAATATATCCGCGGACAGCTTCAGGATATGGGACTTAAGGTCTATTCCGATCCCTGCTTTTTCAACCGATGGGAAGCAAAAAAGGCTTCGATAGTGCTCCACGACGTGGATAGGACTATCGACATTCCGGTCTCATCCGTTTTTCCGTATTCCGGGGAAACTCCCCCGGACGGAGTTACCGGTGAGCTGGTGCTGTTGGAAAGTCAGCGTGTGACCTATTTCAAGGCAAGGGGCAAGATAGCTGTGGTGCGCGTCAACAATTTGAACGTGCTTCCCTCAAAACTTGCCTTTGACGAACGCCGCTCGCTTCCCGAGGGTCTGCACCTGCCGGAAAATTACAGCGGTCCTGTGGCAACGTCCTTTGTCAATTTCCCGTTCCTGGCGGCTGCAAAGAACGTGGGCGTAAAGGCTGTGATCTGTATTTGGCAGGGGTTCCCTGACGCATTGGCGGAGGGTCAGTATCTGCCGTTCATCATGGATTATCAGGGCATACCTGCTCTCTGGGTCAACGAGACCGCAGGAAATACGATAATTGAAGCGGCGGAAAACCACAGGCACGCCACATTTACCCTTGAAGCCGAATGGGAGAAAAACTGCGAGATCGAAAGCCTGTACTGCATTCTTGACGGCAGCGAAAGCGGCGAATCGGTGATCGTCAATACCCACACAGACGGTACGAACTGCATCGAAGAAAACGGTCCCATAGCTTTGCTTGCGCTCATACGCGCACTTAAGGATAAGCCGCTGCGCCGCAAACACATCTTTTTGTTCGTGACGGGTCATTTCCGCCTGCCGGACTTTCGCTCTCCGGGAGGCGGCGGCGTACAGGCCACGTCCCGCTGGCTTGCGGATCATCAGAGCCTTTGGAACGGAAAACGCGGTCATCTCAAAGCGGTGGCGGGGCTGTCCATTGAGCATCTGGGCTGCCTTGACTGGCAGCCGGAGGGGAAAGGATACGCGCCTACCGGCGACATTGCCCTTGAACTGGTCTATACCGGAAACTCCATGATGGACGACATTTATTTTTCTGCGCTGCAAGACCGTACAAGGGTACGGACCCTGACGCTTAGGGGTCACAACTTCCTGCATTTCGGCGAGGGTCAGCCGCTGTTTAACGAGCATATCCCGGAGATCGCTCTTGTGACCGCGCCGGACAGCCTGTGTGTGATAAGCGAGACAAACGAGATGGATAAATTCGACGAAACGTTGATGCTCGAACAGATACAGACGTTTATGAACTGTCTGACAATGATCGATGATATGCCTGCCGAAGCTATCGGTCACTGTGAGCGGTATTCATTGCTGAGAATATAATAAATTGAAAAAAATAAGGAGCTGTCGCTCATGACCTTTGTCATTCTGCGACGGCTCCTTTTGTCATCATAACTTATATTTCATTATCTTAGGGTGACATAGAGTACCGCGCTTTTCGCAGCAGCGGCAATAGACCGCTATTTTCGGTGAGGACTCCCAATCCACAGCCTCCCAGCCGCATCTGAGATAGTACTCGGGTTCCTTTGCACATGCCCACAACTCCGATATCCCCATGTCTCTTGCCGCATCGAACACCACGTTCTGCATGACCTTTCCGTAACCGTTCCGCTGCAGATCCCGCCTTACGGCAATATCGCCCAGCGAATAAAAGCCGTCCCGTATTTCCAGCGTGGACGCCGCCATGAGCTCACCGGTTTGGGGATCTTCCATGCGCCACATCTTAAGGATCCTTTCGGGCATCCGATCTTCGATCCTGACTCCCATGCCGCTTTCACTGAAAAGTGTGGAGAGGGCGAAGAAATCTTGAGTTTCCTTTATGATATAGTTCGACATAAGTACCTCTGGTTTTATGATTTACAAAATTGTATCACCAATCATCCGATTAGTCAATATGGCTTATATTGTAAAAAAAGTGTAAATTTGATCGAATTATATTGATTTTTATATTAATATATTATACTACATATTCGTGATATAATCTTAATTACTTTTTATTTAGCTTTGAGAAGGGGGTATAAGCATTATGAAAAAAGAGTTCAGGATCCGTTCCATAAAGACGAAAATAATGCTTATGACGGTATGCGCTATTCTGATAGCTGTTATTATTACCGCCGTTTCCGGCGTGTTTGTTATAAGAAACGTTGCCAACAGCAGCGCCAATCAGCTTCTTTCACTTCTGTGCGAATCCGGCGAGAAAAATCTTAACCATTACTTTGAAAGCGTGGAGCAGTCTGTTGAAATGGTTTCCGCTTATGTGGAATCCGATCTGGACGGGCTGGATGATGTACGCCTTCAGGCGCACATTGACAGGGTCAGCGGTATTTTTGAAAAGCTGACATATAAGACATACGGCGTTCTGACCTACTATTACCGCATAGATCCTGCGGTTTCGACCAATGCAAAGGGCTTTTGGTATGTAAACCTTGACGGTGAGGGCTTTAAGGAGCATGAGGTCACGGATATAACCCTTTATGACACAGAGGACACAGGCTCTCTTGTCTGGTTCACCGTGCCGAAGTTTACCGGAAATCCCATATGGCTCCCGCCCTATATAACAGACAATCTGGATGTTCGTGTTATTTCATACAATGTGCCGGTATACTTTGAAGGAAGCTTTGTGGGAGTCATCGGTATCGAGATAGACTATTCTACCATAAAAGAGCAGGTAGACAGTATCAGCCTTTATGACAGCGGTTATGCGTTTATCAACGATGAGGAAGGCAATATCATTTATCATCCCCACATTGATGTGACTACCATGGAGACCCAACCGAAGGTGCCCGAGGGTTTGATCGGCAATGAAAAGTTCGTTCATTACAACTATGAAGGCGTGGATAAGCGGGCGGCATGTCTGCCATTGAGCAACGGAATGCGCATAAACGTTACGGTCCCCGTAAGCGAGATAAACGCCACATGGCTTAAATGGAGCATTGAAATAGTGATCGTTTCCGCCGTGTTGCTGGCTATTTTTATAATTCTTATTATGCACTTTACAGGACAGATCACAAAGCCCCTTCGGAATCTTACCGAGGTGGCGGAGCAGGTGGATGCCGGCGAATATGAATGTGACCTGGAATATAACGGCGACGATGAGGTGGGCATACTTACAAGGACCTTCAAAAAGCTTATATCTCACCTGAAGATATACATAAGCGATCTTAACGATTTAGCTTATGCCGACGCGCTTACATCCCTTCACAACAAGGGCGCGTTTGACATAAACGTAAAGAACATAGAGGCAAAGCTCAATGGATCGGGAGGAACGCCTGAATTTGCCGTATGTATCTTTGACTGCAACGACCTTAAAAAGGTCAACGATCAGAACGGACACGACAAGGGCGACATTTATCTCAAAGAGGCCGCCACCGTTATCTGCGAGGTGTTCAGTCACAGCCCGGTGTTCAGAATAGGCGGAGACGAATTTGCCGCGATACTTCTGGACAGGGATTTTGTCAACAGTGATGAGCTGCTGCGCATCTTTGACGAGACCTGTGCGGGAAAACGTAAAACGTCAAATGTCAGCTGGGAGCAGGTGGACGTTGCCAGAGGTATGGCTGTGTTCGATCCCGATGAGGATACCTCGGTCAGCGATGTGGTTCGCCGCGCAGACAAGCTCATGTATGAAAACAAGTGGATGATAAAACAAAAATTGGCTGAAGCAGAGAAAAACAATAACGATCAGGAACAATAAAAATCCGACCCGCATCGACAGATGCGGGTCAGCTGTTTTTACAAAGCTTAAAGTCAATCCTGCTTTTGTTCATATTTTTTAAATATGCCCAAAATATTTTCGCCGAATATTTTTTCATGCTCTGCGTCGGTCATAGGTACGGATTCAAGAAGCTTTATTTCCTGTTTCATATCCCTCATTGGGAAACACGAGCCGTAAATAATATTGTCTGCGCCGAACAGGTCGATTATCTTTCTCGTTTCCTCAACTCCCATGAATTCGACCATACCGGAGGTTACGATCCTGGCGCCGAGAGCGGAAAGGTCGTCCAGAATTGATCTCATCCAGTCAAAGCTTCCGCTGTTGGAAATGATCCAGTCCATGTTCCGGTAGCTCCTCAGGGCCAATTTTAATCTGTTGAGCCTTGTTTCGTCGGCGTCGTCTCCATTTAAATGAATGAATATGGGCGTTTTTTCATAAGCCATTTCAAACAGGGTCATCGCCTTGGGAGAATTCAGCTTGACATTCTGGAAACCCGGTTGAAGCATTATTCCGACGAAGCCGCGCTGCAAGGCGTCGTTGAGCAGATCCTCCGCGTCATATATATCGGGATTTATGCAGGCAAGTCCCATAAGACGTTCGGGATCAGCCTTGACGCTGTCCTCCACAAACTGGTTGACCATCAGAGCATTTCTGGTATTATCGGCGATCCCGCTTATAAGAAGCTTGTCCGTGCCGGAATGGTCGGCCTGCAAAACGGCGTCGGCAATAGTGCCCGCGGACAGCGCCTTGAGCTTGTAGCAATCCTCAACGGATCTGAGATATTTCATATTGTAAGAAGGCGGAAAAACATAAGCATGAGCGTCTATAATCATACCGTATTACCCCTTACTGTTTTATTTCGATTACACAAGTACATTATATTATATACCAAACGATCGTACGTTTAATTACTTTTTAGAATAATTCCAAAATTTAACAAAAATTACGACAAATTTTTCAGCTTTTAAAAAGCCATTGAAAACAAAACGAATTTTTTTAGTCCCGAAAGGTTAGACGTTTGTTAATAGAATGTCGCCTTAAAATCAATAAAAAAGATTGAATATGACCCCGGCGTGTGGTAAAATAATAAAGAAAGGAGGCAGATTGGATATGATTTATACTGTGGAAGAAATTCGAAGCGTTGTCGAAACCATAGCAAAAAAGTATGGGTTAAAAAGCAGTATTTCTATTTGGCTCATATGCCCGAGGCACCGCGAATGAGCAAAGCGATATCGATCTGCTGATAGATACGACCGGAACCGGGCTTGATACGTTTTTTAAACTTGGAGCTGTTTATATGGATTTTGCGGAGGCGTTTGAGAAAGAAGTGGACATAATTACGCTGTCATCTTTAGAGCAGCCGGCGCAAAGACCAAGCGAGCTTGTGTTCAGGGATTCAGTATTGAGAGAAAGGATGAATCTTTATGCTGTCGCCTGATTTGCAAAGGCTTGCGCATATAAAGGATTACTGCGTTGAGATCGAGCGCACTGTGGAAAGGTACGGCAACTCGTTTGAAGCGTTTACATCTGATATTGATTATCAGAAATCCATTTCATTCAGTTTGCTTCAAATCGGTGAACTGAGCGGGAAGCTGTCAGAAGAATTCCGTGAGCAAACATCCCAAAATATTCCTTGGTCGGCAATTCGCGGTATGCGGAACTTGTTTGCGCACAATGATGGTTCCATGAGCAGAGATATAATTTGGAGATCCATACAGGAGGATATCCCGGTTTTACTGACGTTCTGTAACAGTAAATTATAATAGAAAAATATTTTACAAGCGGAGGTCGGCAGCGGCTTCCGCTTTAATTTATGCCCTAATAATCCTTATTTACCGATTGACAATTAAATACTGTTGTGCTATTATTCTTAATAATAAAAAGTGGAGGGTTTATTATGTCAAAAAACAGGAAAAGACTATTTTTCGCAATGTTGATCAGTTTCCTTCTTTGTTTTGCTCTTGCGTTTACCGCAATGGCGGAACCGGTGGATGACGCCGCGACCGATCCGGCAATGATATCCGAAGAAGAATTGTTCGGCGAGGAATCCGAAGGAAATACAGTTACGTCAACCATCACCATAGGTGCGACGGAAAGCAGCACATTCACCCTCGGTGAGGGCGAGGATGCCGTTGAGTACGATCTTACAGACGGCGAATCCGCACAGGAGTATGTAGACGCCTATGCTGACAACCTTTCAGGCGATGAAAATTTTGAGAGCCACATCAAGACCGCGCTTGCAACTATACGTCAGGATGTCAAGTCCTACGCGACGATCTGGTCACTTTTACCGCCCATCATAGCTATTGTACTTGCTCTTATCACCAAAGAGGTGTATTCATCCCTCTTTATCGGTATACTTTCGGGCGGACTTATTTACGCCGGTTTCAATTTTGAAAAGACAATAGTCCATGTTTTCAACGACGGTTTTATTACTACAATTGCCGATTCGTGGAATATCGGTATCGTAATTTTCCTTGTTCTTCTTGGCGCGCTGGTCGCAATGATGAACAAGACCGGCGGCAGCGCGGCCTTCGGTAAGTGGGCTGCAAAGCACATTAAGACAAGGGTAGGCGCTCAGCTTGCCACCATAGCTCTGGGCGTGCTCATCTTTGTTGACGACTATTTCAACTGCCTTACCGTGGGTTCTGTTATGCGCCCCGTGTCGGACAACAAGAAGGTCTCCCGCGCGAAGCTGGCTTATCTTATAGACGCCACCGCCGCTCCCGTATGTATCATAGCTCCCATTTCATCCTGGGCAGCCGCAGTTGCGGGCTTTGCTAAGGACGCTGGCGCAACAAGCGGAATGTCTCTCTTTGTAAGAGCTATTCCTTACAACTTCTATGCTGTTCTTACCATCGTAATGATGATCTTCCTTGCCGTGAGCAAGTTCGATTACGGCCCCATGAAGAAGCATGAGGAAAATGCTCTCAACGGAGACCTTTTCACAACAGGCGATAAAGTCAAAGAGAAGCTTGAAGAATCGGCAAATCCCAAGGGCAGGGTCTACGACCTCATTATTCCTGTGATTTTCCTGATAATTGCCTGTGTTATCGGCATGATCTACACCGGCGGCTTCTTTGATTCAGAGGCGGAAACATATCACAACTTTATTTCATCCTTCTCGGAAAGCGATGCTTCCGTAGGCCTTGTGTACGGTTCATTTGTTACCATAATTTTTGCGGTCATCTACTTCCTTTGCCGCAGAGTTATCTCCTTTAAGGATTGCATGGAAGCTATCCCCAGCGGCTTTAAGGCCATGGTTCCCGCTATTCTCATCCTTGCCTGCGCATGGACCCTTAATTCCATGACCGGCAGCCTCGGCGCAAAGATATTCATCTCGCAGATGATCGAAGGCTCCGCGGCAGGCTTGAAGATGCTGCTTCCCGCTATCATCTTCCTTATTGCAGTCGGACTTTCATTTGCTACCGGTACATCATGGGGCACCTTCGGTATCCTTATCCCCATCGTTCTCAGCGTGTTCAGCGCTGCAGACGGCAGCATCACGATCATTGCTGTTTCAGCATGTATGGCAGGCGCTGTATGCGGCGACCACTGCTCACCCATATCGGATACTACCATCATGGCGTCCGCAGGCGCTCAGTCCAACCACATCAACCACGTTTCCACACAGCTTCCTTATGCCCTTACAGTCGCGGCAGTCTCATTCGTGAGCTACATCTGCGCAGGTTTCATCAAGAGCGCGTGGATCTCACTGCCAATAGCCATCGTTCTTATGATCGCAACGCTCTTCGTGATAAAGGCAGCGACAAAGAAAAAGGCGTAATTCCACAGGACAGTAAAATAGTAGAGAGGATCGTTTTGGCGGTCCTCTCTTTTTTATGATTAAATTTTCGATATTATTTAAGCGTAAAATTCATGCTTACCGGGTTGTGGTCGGAATAGGCAAAGCCTGTATCAATGACCTCGGAGCCCGTTACGCTGACGTTTGGAGTTACGATGAAACCGTCTATTGTCAGAACATACTGTCCCTCATGGTATGCGGAGTCGGCGTTTCTGCAAGTCGGTACGGGGTTTTCTTTGTTCAATGGTGCCACAAGCTCAATGTCATACTTTTCAAGAATACCATCCGGAATAGGCTGTGCCCAGGTGTATTCCTTGTCGGCTTTTCCGAAATAGACGGAGGAGTCTCCCAGAATGTCCTTGTTGAAGTCGCCGCCGACTATGCAGTAATTGCCCTGTTCGTATTCCTTCTGCACATCCGAAAGCACAAGCTCAAGCTGTTCATTGGCAATGGTGCCGTCCGAAGTGTATGCCGAAAGGTGGAAATTATACGCCACAAGCTCTTTGCCGTTGGAGACCTTGATGCGGTTCTTGCTGTAGCAACGGTCAAGGTCAAGCAGCTTTGTAAAACCGCTTTCTATGGGAAGCTCCACACGCTGTGCTGAGGTGATGTCATAGTCGGAAAATACCATCAGACCTGACTTTGAAGCTCCGTGGGGCTGGGTGAAAGGATAGCAAAGGAAGGGCGAATCGTAATTCTGAGCGAAAGTATAGTCCGTATTGCCGAGAGCCGAGGTCAAATAGTCCCTCTCATCAAAGTGATAGCTTCGAGTGGAATCTATATCCACCTCCTGCACGAAATAGAGATCGGCGTTTTCCTCCGCAAGCAGATTTGAAATATTTTTCAGGTTTTTGTCAAGTCGTTCTTCCGACCACGCCCAGGACTGATCTCCGCCGTCCATGAAGAAGCCGTAGTCCGACTCATAGGCTCCAAAGCCGATGTTGTATGAGACGATCTTGTAATTCGTATTCGTCTGCACCGCGGCTTCAATGCTGTTGTGTACCTCCAGATCCATATTCCCTATGCGGTGGAAAGAGATAAACACATACGCGAAGTATCCGCCGACGACCAGAATTACCGCCGCCAGAAGGATAGCTATGATCTTGAATATGACCTTAAATGTTTTTTTCATAAAAGCACTTCCTTCATTCAATTTGTAATATGATTTTACCATAAGACAAAATCACTTGTCAAACTGTTTGGTTTTTTAATTTACTGACCGGATATTTTGTCACGGCAGTTTGCCACAGTTTGACAACAGCCTTTATTTTTGATATAATACATAAGATATTTATAGTAAAATGTGTTTTTGCGTGTTTTTTTAAAATTAGTATGACGATCAGGATCGTGTGACCGGGGAGCTTATTGCGATGAATGGTAAAAAAATATCCGTGGCGCTTGCCGCGTATAAGGGCGAAAAATATCTGTCCCGGCAGCTTGATTCGATTTTGCCTCAGCTGGGCGGTGGGGACGAGATAATCATTTCTGACGATCTGCCCGGAGGAGAGACTCAAAAAATATCCGAATTTTACGCAGACGCGGACAGACGGGTAAAATATACAGAAGGACCCGGCAGGGGAGTAATAAAGAATTTTGAGAACGCCATTATTCACTGTACCGGGGATTATATATTTTTGTGCGATCAGGACGACGTCTGGCTGCCACAAAAGGTTCAGCGGGTCACGGAAAAGCTTGACGGCGGAGCCTTGGCTGTGCTGCACGACGCGCAGATAGGGGACGAAGATCTCAACATAACGGAAAACTCTTTCTTTAAAGCTCACGGTACAAAGCCGGGAGTTACGGCAAATATTATCAGAAATTCTTACATAGGCTGCTGTATGGCGTTTGACGCCCGGCTGAAGGAATATATACTTCCCTTTCCGGACGACCTTCCCATGCACGATCAGTGGATAGGTCTTATCGCTTCCGTCAAAGGAAGGGTGGAGATGATAGACGAGCCGCTGATAATTTACCGCCGTCACGGCGGCACGGTCACGGGAGGCAGCACCTCCGCGGCGCAGAAGCTCCGCTGGCGAGCCGCAATAATAAAGGACGTGCTTGCGCGCAGGTCAAAAATTTAAACGGATCGGTCAGATCAGCGGCATTTAAAAGAAAGATGGGTTGAAAATGAGCCAGTATTCGGTCACCGGATGCATAGTTACTTACAACAACGCAAAGAAGATCAAACGGACCCTTGACACGGTTCTTGAGTGTACAAAGGGCGTTGATTTTAAATTGTATGTGGTGGACAACGGTTCCACCGATGGCACGCTGGATATAGTAAAACAATATGAACAGGTGGAGCTGATCGAAAGCGGCGGCAACATCGGTTTCGGAGCAGGGCACAATTCTGTGCTTGACAGGCTTGATTCAAAATATCATGTGATAATAAACCCGGACATATCGGTCAGGACGGACGTTATTTCATCCATGGCGGCATTTATGGACGCTAACGAAGACGTGGTTCTTCTGTCTCCGAAAATATGTTTTCTCGACGGCAGGGATCAGATACTCGGTCTGAGAGATCCTACGATAAAATATCTGGTGTCAAGCAAACTCAGGCGGAAGCCTTTCCTTAAAACTTTAGACGAATTTGCCATGAGGGACGCCGACACGAGCAAGCCCTTTGACGTGGAAAACGCCTCCGGTTGTTTCCTGATGGTACGTACCGAGCTGTTCAAAAAGATCGGCGGGTTCGACGAAGGGTATTTCATGTACTTTGAGGACGCGGATCTTACCCGCGCCATGAGAAAATATGGCAGAGCCGTGAAGTACAGCGATGTTATCATTTACCACGAATGGGATCACGACAGCAGGAAAAACCTGCGGCTGATGCTCATACAAATGAGATCAATGATGTATTATTTCCGCAAGTGGCGCAAGGCGGATCGCATACAATAAGCTGTTGAAGGAACGGGATACAATGTTTAAGGATTTGTACAAATATCGGTATTTGCTCCGGGAGATCGTGGTGAAAAACATCAAGATCCAGTACAGGAATTCCGTACTGGGAATATTCTGGACGTTTCTCCAGCCCCTGCTCACGACGATAGTACTGGTGCTTGTCTTCGGCGGTATGTTCGGCAGCAGAGACGCGCAGCTTCTGAACTACCCCACATACCTTCTTTGCGGACGTCTGCTCTATGAATTCTATACACAGTCCACAAAAAGGGCAATGCGTTCCATTACACTCAGCGCCTCGGTGATCAAAAAGGTATATGTGCCCAAGTACATTTATCCTCTTGCAAACGTCATATCAAACTTTATAACCTTTTTGATCTCCCTCCTTGTGCTTGTGGGATTCATTGTTTACTTTAACTTGTTTACAGACAAGCCCACCAATGTTACCCCCTATATACTTTTGGCGTGGGTGCCTTTGGTGATACTGTTTATAACCTGTCTCGGGATAGGTCTTATACTTTCCACAATGTCAGTGTTCTTCAAGGATATCGAATATCTTTACGACGTATTCTGTATGCTCCTTTTCTATTTTACGCCCATATTCTATAACGTAAAATCCCTGAAGGTCTCACCAATGGTCATGAAAGCTCTTATGGCGAACCCGATGTATTCGCTGGTGTCCATGTTCAGGAGCTGCGTGCTGTTCGGAGAAATGTGGAACTGGAACTGGTTCTGGTACTCCCTGGGTTTCAGTATAGTCATGCTTCTGATGGGCACGTTGATATTCTATAAAAAGCAAGACAAATTCATTCTGCACTTATGATGAAAGGTTGTGACCTGTTTTGAGCGAACCTGCAATAGTTTTGGATAACGTCAGCATGATGTTCAACCTGAACAAGGAAAAAATAGACAACCTTAAGGAATATATAATCAAGTTTTTCAAGGGTCAGCTGAATTTCTCCGAGTTCTGGGCGCTGAGAGATATTTCATTTACTGTGGAAAAGGGCGAGAGGCTGGGCATTCTGGGCTTTAACGGCGCAGGCAAAAGCACCCTGCTCAAAGTCATAGCGGGAGTTATGAAGCCCACCACAGGCACGGTAAAAAGAGAGGGCGTGCTCGCGCCTCTGCTTGAGCTGGGCGCAGGCTTTGACATGAACTATTCCGGCAGGGAGAACATCTTCCTTTACGGAGCGACAATGGGATATTCCCGAAAGTACATCCAATCAAAATATGATGAGATACTGTCCTTCTGCGAGCTTGAAAATTTCATAGAAGCTCCGGTAAAAAACTATTCCTCCGGCATGAGGGCAAGGCTGGGTTTTGCCATTGCCACGGCGGTGGATCCGGAGATACTTATAGTGGACGAGGTCTTGTCCGTAGGCGACGCGAAGTTCAGAATAAAGAGCGAGGCAAAGATCCAGAGCATGTTTGACAAGGGCGTTACGGTGCTTTTCGTTTCACACAACACCGATCAGGTACGCAGACTCTGCAACAACGCCATAATCCTTGACCACGGCAGGATCATTGCAAGCGGCACAGCGGATGAAGTGTGCGAAATATATGAAGAAATGATACACAACAGCAAGAAATAATTACTGAAGGAAAAGAGTGATCTATATGGTAATAGCAGCCATAATGGCAGGCGGAACAGGCAGCAGAATGGGCAGCACGGATACCCCTAAGCAGTTCATGAAGCTGGGAACAAAGCCCATAATAATACACACAATAGAAAAATTCTTTTATCATCCGGAGATCGAAAAGATAGTAGTTCCCTGTCCCAAACCGTGGATAGGACATACCAGGGATATTGTGGAAAAATACTTTGACACAGAAGGAAAGATCTATGTCATTGAGGGCGGAGCTTCAAGAAACGACACCCTTATGAACGCCCTTGATTTTATCGAGTCGAATTTCGGTATGGACGATGATACCATAATCGTTACCCACGACGCGGTCCGTCCGTTCCTTACACATAGAATAATCACAGATAACATCAGATATGCCCGGGAGTACGGCGCCTGCGATACAGTGGTCCCGGCGACGGATACCATAGTCCACAGCGAGGACGGAAAGCTTATTTCAGATATTCCCAGTAGAATAGAAATGTATCAGGGGCAGACGCCCCAGTCCTTCAGGGCAAAGAAGCTGAAAATGACCTGTGAAAGCCTTACGGAAGAGGAAAAGGCAAAGCTCACAGACGCGTGCATGGTGTTTACCCTGAGAAACGAGAGGGTAAGCCTTGTTGAGGGAGAGGTATTCAATATCAAAATAACCTATCCCTATGATTTAAAGGTGGCTCAGGTTTTGCTGCAGGAAGAATGTAATAACTGAAATGCTGAAAGAATGGTAATAAGATGATAAATACAGTTTACCGTTTGATTGCTCCAAGGCTTATTGACGTAGCCTACAAAGAAATAGAAGTTGATAAGGATTCCCTGATAATCAGACCGCTGTATCTTTCCATATGCAAGGCGGATCAGAGGTACTATCAGGGCATGCGCTCTCAGGCTGTGCTCAGGGAAAAACTGCCCATGGCTATGATCCATGAATGTGTGGCTCAGGTGATTTACGACAAAAGCGGAAGATTTTCCGTGGGAGATACGGTGATACCCATACCCAATATTCCCGTGGAAGACGACGGTTATACGGCTGAAAACTACCTCAGATCCAGCCGGTTCATGTCCAGCGGCTACGACGGATTCTTACAGGATTATATCGTCATGCCGGCGGACAGGATAGTTCCCGCTCCCGAGGGAGTTAGCCTTAAGGTGCTGTCGTTCACTGAGCTTATAAGCGTCAGCGTTCATGCTATCACGCGTTTTGAACGCTTTGCCGCGGGTTCCAGGATCGAAAGCATAGGCGTCTGGGGAGACGGAAATCTGGGCTTCATCACAGCCCTGCTTCTGCATTATCTTTACCCGGAGGTAAAGCTGCGCGTTTTCGGCACGGTTTATGAGAAGCTGTCCTATTTTACCTTTGCCGATGAGGTATATCATGTGGACGACATAGGCAATGTGAAAGTGGATCACGGCTTTGAGTGCGTGGGCGGGGCAGGTTCGCGTCCCGCTATCAATCAGATAATCGACTGCATAAATCCTGAGGGCAGGATCTCAATAATGGGCGTAAGCGAAAATTTTGTGGATATAAACACAAGAATGATGCTGGAAAAGGGGCTGTGTATGTTCGGTTCCTCACGCAGCGGCTTAGAGGATTTCAAACGTACCGTGGAGATACTGAAAAAATATCCGGAGATAGTCCAGTACTACGAAAACCTTGTGGGCGATGTGGTGGAGGTAAAAAAGATCTCGGATATCCATAAGGCCTTTGAACTGGACATAAAGAGAAACTTCGGCAAGACCGTATTGAAGTGGGAAAAATAACTATGTCTGAAATATCTGTAATAGTACCTGTGTACAACGGGGAAAAGTATATACGGGAAACCTTTGACTGTCTTGTTTCTCAGACCCACGGAGATCTTGAGGTTATTGTGGTGAACGACGGTTCCACAGACGGCACTCAAGCTATTATCGACGAATACTCAGGGAAATACGATTTCTTTGTCCCTGTTTATCAGGACAACGCGGGAGTATCCGCCGCACGCAATAACGGCCTTGAGCGCGCCACAGGGGACTTTGTGCTGTTCCTTGACAGTGACGATGTTCTCACGCCCGGTTCGCTTGAAGCCTTTGATAAAGCTCTGAATGAGACTGGAAGCGATGTCGCCATATGCAGACTTCAGAGCTTCGGAGCGGCGAGAGAGGTCTACAACGAGTATGCCGACCGTTTGTCAGGCATGAAAAATATTGATATATTCGACAAGAATCTTCTTTGGAATTTCCTCGTGGGCAACAAATGTTACCGCAGGAGCGCTTTGGTCGATTCCGGGGTGAAGTTCCCGTTGCTCAGGTATTCCGAGGAGGGCGCGTTTTTCTTTGAATTTATAATGACCGGGGTCAAGATCACCGGCACAACGGACGCCTGCATGAGATACAGACGGCACAGCGTGGAGGATGAGTCTGTAAGTCAGTCGATAAGCTTCGGGCTTTTCGATGATTTTACGCAGTCTTTGGCTCGGGTCTATGCCGCGTCGAAAAAGGCTCTTGAAAATTCGCCGCTTTCCGAAAAGGAGAGGGAGGATTATCTTCAGGAGGTCTTGTATAAGACGGACTTCATCCTGCTGATGCAGTTTTATCCCCTTATCAGGAGGGCGGATGACAAAACAATAAAAGCCATGGGCGAGGAGCATGAGAGGCTCTGCGGTCTGATGAATGAAGAAAAACGAAACGCCGTGGGCAGGCTGTTCCGCAATCTTGGCAAACCCGTGTTCGACAAGAAAGAGCTTGCGGCTCACCCGGAGGTCTCCGTGATATTCCGGGGCAGGAAGCTTACCGATGAGTTTTTATATTCGCTTTACCGGCAGAGGATGCCCGCCTTTGAGCTGATAGTGCGCGGCTCGGCGGCAAAAGGCTCCGGGGCAATAGCCGAACTTATTGATAACGGAAATCTGATAATAATAGACGATAAGGGCTTTGCCTCCGCCGCGTCAAAGGCGGCAAAGGGCAGATACGTCCTTAACATACACAGACCTGAATATCTTGACCCGAGGCTTCTGGGACTTTTGCTCCAGATAAACAGGGTCCCGCCAAAGCTGAAAAAAATGTTTTTCCGTCCGCTCAGCAAAGCGGCGGAGGTACTGCTGAAAATAAAGGGATAATACGCTTCATCACAACGAAAGGCAGAGGCAAGTTGATCCTCGTACAGTTATGAAAAGTTTTTTGTATAAGATTTTTGCTCTGAACTTTAACCTTTGTGCAAGGCTGATGCCGGCAAAGAAAAATCTTGTTGTCCTGCTTTCTCCCCACAACGCGAGCTTCAATGATTCTCTGGGCGAAATGGAGAAGGAATTTACCCGCCGTGGCGGTTTTGAGATATACAAGATATCCTGCGTCGGAGTAAGAAATTTTGATTTTACGGCAAAGTCCGCCGCGGAGGTATTCAGGTTCTTTACAAAAGGGGCAAGGATGCTGGCAAGGGCGGAATATGTTTTTCTGAACGATAATTTCATGCCTCTCTCAGAGCTGAAATTTAAAAAGACCGCCGTTATCACTCAGCTTTGGCACGCGGAGGGAGCCTTCAAAAAATTCGGGCTCAGCCTTGATCTGCCGGAGGATATACGCAAACGTGTGGAAAAGGGGAACAGCAGGCTTACCTGGGTCACCTGTACGTCAAAGCGGCTTGTGCCGATATACGCCGAAGCCTTCGGTGTGCCGGAGGAAAAGATCTTGCCCATAGGTTCGCCCCGGGTCGATTCCCTGCTTGACGTCGGTGACACAGATAAAATAAAAGAAAAGTTTCTGAAAAAATATCCCGCCTGCGCAGGCAAAAAAATCGTTCTTTACGCTCCAACATTCAGGGACGATGAGCTTTCGGACAGCAGACTGCTGTACAGCTTCGACTTCAAAAAATTCGACGCCGTTCTGGGAGACGAATACGCCTTAGTCGTACGGCTGCACCCACAGTTCCATAAGGCGGCGGCTCTGTCGGGCAAATCCGTTGACGCCACAGGCTACCCGAATGTGGGCGAGCTGGTAAAAATATCAGATCTGCTCATTACGGATTATTCATCGGTGTGCATGGATTTCGCCCTGCTTAATAAACCCATGATCTTTTATGCTTTTGATTTGAACGAATACATAAGCACAAGGGAGTTTTACTTTGACTATTACAGCTATGTTCCTGGCACAGTGGCGGAAAATTTCAACGACCTGCTGGAAGCTGTAAAAAACAAAAACTTCGGTACTGACAAAACTGAAAGTTTTGTTAAATATAATTTTGATGCTGTTTCATCACATACGGCCGCCGCTGTGGCGGATGCGGTGATCGGCAGGAAGGAGCAATTAAAATGAAAAAGTATATCTCTGAGTTTACAGGCACTATGCTGTTGGTGATTTGCGGGTGCGGCGGCGCCCTGGCAATGAATTTCCTTTTTTCAGCTCTTGGAGTTTATCTTCCTACCGCTTTTTCCACCCTTGCTATAGCTTTTACCTTCGGGTTAGCCTACATGGTGCTTTGGTACACATTCTCGGATATTTCCGGATGTCACCTTAATCCTGCCGTTTCATTGGGCGTTGTTATGACCGGCAGAATGAAATTCAAGGATTTTGTGATCTATGTTATATCACAGTTCCTGGGCGGCATAGCCGGCGCGGCGATGCTTTGGGCGATGTTCGGCAGCAATAAAGACACTTTGTTTGCCAATGGCTATTACGACAAGGCGGGAATGGAAACTTTTGCCGGAAGGACCTTCCTTGTTGAGCTGGTGCTTTCATTTATTTTGGTGCTTGTTTTTCTTGCAGTGACCGCAAAGGATAAAAAGAATCCCGCAACGGGAATCATCTGCGGACTTTCCATCACCCTGCTGTACATGACGAGCATACCGTTTTCAAACGGCTCTCTCAATCCGGCAAGGACTTTGGGCCCCGCATTACTGATACGCGGAGCTTATTTAAAACATATGTGGATATTCATGACGGCTCCCTTCTTAGGCGCGATAATAGCGGTGCTGTTCTATCTTGCAGTTCTTGAAAAGAAGGAAAAGTCTGAAATAAAGCACAAGAAGAACAAATAATTCAACATGAAAATGCCCGACAAAATTCAATGTCGGGCATTTTTGCACTCTTATTTCTTTTTTCTTTTTTCAAAAGCTTCTCTCAGCTCTTCCTTACGTTCCTTCGTATATTCGTACCCCCACAGGTTATATATGCCTTCAAAGTCCTCAAAGGTCTCGTCGGGGAAGACCTCAGTGGCGCCGAACCGGTATGGGAGCTTTATTTTTACCGTGCCGTTTGAGGCGATATAGTGTTCCTTGCTCAGTTCAACAGCTTTGCGGTTGGCGGCGTAAACCGGCCAGTCGCCGTCAAACATTATCTGCGTGGTGGCAAAAAGCGCAACGTCAGCGTGGGCAAGCTCGTAAAACTCAACTGAGGTACCAAAATGCCCGTGGTGGGCTACCTGCACGATGTCGCACTTGAGATAGTCTCCGTAGCAGTCTTCAAGCAGTCTGCTTTCCTTTTCTCCCGCGTCCCCTGGAAACAGGACCTTGCTGCTCTCGGCGGTCATCATAAGAACGGTGGAGGAGTCGTTATAGTTTATCAGGTCATCCGGATAGATGTCCTCATGCGTACACAGCACGTCAAATTTCAGATTGCGTACCCAGAAGCTCTGCCCCCGGTGGAGCTTTACTTTGGGGATCTCCGGATAATTTTTGACCAGCTCCTCAAATTGAAGCTGAAATATCTTGTCCGATATTATCCATTCCCCATTGTCCGGGTGGGAGCAGGAAACGAAATTATAATAAAGCTTTTCGATAACAACGCTGTCGTCGTAATTGTACCTTAAAAAGTCCATGAACTTTCCGATGTGGTCAACGTGTCCGTGGCTGAAAAACCAGCCGCTTATGACGATCTTTTCACCCTCCGGGGTGAGACTGCGAAGAAAGTCGTAAATGCGCTGATTGTCCAGTACGGAGCAGACGTGGGCGCTGTCAACTATAAAAAAACTGTTGTCCGCGCACTGAACTATATAACACATACCGCAATCTATAAGGCTGTGGTCTATCTCAAACTGATAGAGTACAGTCTCGGCCCGGGGCTGACAAGCAGGCTTCTCTTTCTCGTAAAGCTCGGTGTTCGGATCTGCGATAACGTGCATATGACCGTCGGCGCCGGAATAGTTGACATACAGCATAAAGTTATCCCCGGAAAAGCCGGAGTAATAATTATCCTTTATCCTGTTCTCATCAAATAAAGAAAAACCGGCGGCTTTTACCTTGTCTGTATAAGCCTTGTATTCCTCAACGCTTACATCCCGGTACAGACGCATGGACGCTCCGTCATTGCAGTCATAGGGCGGCTCGTCGGACTCACGGAAGAAATCCGGTACAGATTCAAATAATTTACACATGGCATCCACAACCTTGTTGAATTTATCTTATAAATATAGTATACTTTATATGGTATTAAATGGCAACAGCTTTTGGAAAAGAGGAGAAACGTTTTGAAAAAGCTCATAAAGAAATACATGATATTTTTTATAATAACGGCGATCGTCATGTCTGCGTTGCCCCTGAAAACCGCGGCGTATGATTCCATCAGGCTGAATGAAACCTCCATCGTCCTGCGGGTCTCTCAGACTTTCAAACTTGAGGCGGCCGTTACGCCGGAGGGTGAGACGGTTTTCCTGGCATGGAAGTCCGATAACGAAGCCGTGGCAAAGGTGGATAAGACCGGCGTCGTTACGGCTGTTTCTTCGGGAGAGGCCAACATCTCGGTGACTGTTGTTGATAACCCGGACATCAACGATAATCCGGATGAGATAGTTATACCCTTGGGTGAGACTGAGGATACCTCGAATATCGTCTGCAAGGTGACCGTCGAAAAAACGGAAGTAAAAGGGATATCTCTCAACAGGGATAAATTAAGCTTGAGGTATAAAAGCTCAGCTTATCTTACGGCGGCGCTTACCCCGGAAAACGCGGACAACAAGACCGTTGTATGGTCATCATCCGACCCGGGCAAGGTAAGTGTGGACAGCAACGGCAAGGTGACCGGTACGGGAAGGGGTACTGCCGTTATAACGGCGCAATCCTTTGACGGAGGGTATACGGCGATCTGCCGTGTCACTGTAAAATATTCTTTTTGGCAGTGGCTTATCGTCATATTCTTAGGCGGCTGGATATGGTATTGAAAAATTTTATAATGAGTTTTTCGGTTCCTCTTGAGGATCGGAGCGGAGTGTGATATAATCATCCGCGGGTCAGGAAAGGTCACCGTGCAAATAAAGGCGTTTAATTTTTTAATGATAATATAAATGTATTGGAGAAATGAAAATGAAGAACATTCTTGAAGCACCCTTTGTGGAAGAAATGAAAAAAATCACGGCTAATATGTACCGTCAGGGATGGGATGAGCGCAACGGCGGCAATATAAGCTATATGCTTGACGAGAAAGATGTTGCGGAGTACCTTGATCTGAACAATGTTATCCGCACCATTCCCTCCGGCTTCGACGCAACGGAGCTTACAGGCAGGATATTCATAGTTACCGGTACCGGCAAATATTTTAAGAATGTTCAGGACGACCCGGAGAACAATCTGGGTATCATCCGTGTGGCAAAGGACGGCACCACCATGGAACTCCTTTGGGGCTATTCCGACGGCGGCAGGTTTACAAGCGAGCTTCCCGCTCACCTTATGAGCCACATGGCAAGGCTGTCCGTTGATCCGGAGAACAGGATAATAATGCATTGCCATCCCACCTATACACTTGCTATGAACTATGTTCACGAGCTCGATGAAAAAAAGCTTACCCATACCCTGTGGGAGACCTGCACCGAGTGTATGGTGGTTTTCCCGGACGGGATCGGAGTCCTGCCCTGGATGCTCTGCGGCACAAATGAAATAGGCGAAGCCACCGCGGAAAAGATGAAGGAGTTCAGACTTGTTGTCTGGGGACTTCACGGCATATACGGCGCAGGCAAGGATATAGACGAGGCGTTCGGCTTGATCGAGACCGTGGAAAAGGCGGCTCAGCTCTACATGATATCAGCGCACCTGCCGAGGATAAATACGATATCCGATAAAGAGCTTCAGATAATCGCCGAGGGCTTCGGTGTCAAATACAGAAAGGATTTCCTTGACCTTTGATTTTTAAAATATTAAAATGCAAAAATATACCCACAGACCTTCCGACGGAAAAGTCTGTGGGATATTTTTGTACTGCCGATAAACTTCGTTAAACGGTAATGTTGTTCCGGATACCGACATATATATCCTCGGTTATTCCGTCAACGTTCTTTATATCGGATATGTTTTTGAAGGGTCCGTTGGTTTCGCGGTAATTAACTATCGCCTGAGCAAGATCCCTGCCTATACCGTAGAGATCCATGAGCTCTGATATGTCCGCCGTGTTTATATTTATCTTACCGTTTTCGGAAGTGGTGGGGGGCGCCGTTGTATATTTATCTCTCCAATAAACAGTGGTCTTCGGTTCTGTGGGCTTATTTGTGGTAGTTGTAGTGCCGGGTTTCTGCGGCGAGGTGGTAACGTTTGAGGGAGGAGTCGTAGCGGTGGTGTTTGTGGGAACAGTGTAGGTCACGTTTTCAACAAGATATGTTGAGCTTGCCCAGCCTGATTTGCCGTTGTAGGTAAGGTACACCCAGCCGTTCTTTTCAACAGAACCGTTGATCATGGTGCCGTTGGGAATGGTGCCCACAAGGGCGGAACCCTCAAGGGGTGAGAGCCTGATACGAAGAGGATCGCCTGATGTGGTAACAGTGTAGGAACGGAGCATGGGCAGGGTCGTTACGTCATCGGCAGAAGCCTTTGTAGTGACTCCGCGGTTCACCGTGGTGGGTATAAAGGACTCATTGATATTCAGAAGACCCCACTTATTGTCCCTCAAGGCAATGAAGCAATTACCTTCGTTGAGTACGATATCATCGTAGGTAAAGTCGACTATAACATTGTTGCCGGAATCAATAATGCCAACCTTGCCGTCTTTTCTTACGGCGGTCATGCCTTTCTTGAATTTAAGGGTCTTTTCATGCTTTGCAGAGCTTGCGTCCTCCCATATAACGGGAGCGTCATATACAAACGGTATCACGACCTCGGCGTTCAGGTCAATATAACCCCATTTGCCGTTTAACTTTGCGGCGACAAGACCTTCGTTGTATTCACCGAGGGACTGATATTTTGTGGGAATAATAAGATTATATTTACCGTTTACCATTCCGTAAAGACCGTTCTTATCCTTAACGGCATAAAGTTCGTTTACATTGCTGTTAGAGGAGGGAATGGCCTGCGCAGATTCTCCCGAGTCGGTGACCTCCATAAGTACCTTGCGGTCATTGTCCCATACATAGTGGTTGCTGTAGGGGATCTGTGAAGGTGTGTTAGAAACAAAGGTGTAGGAAGAGTCTACCACATACATTTCTTTGTCGTCAGACTTTTCATATACGCCTATGATCGTATCCTTGAATGAAACGTCGACCTTAATTATCTTTGCATACTGTGCCGACAGGAGTTTTTTGCCCTTTCCGTTTATCAGACCCTTAAGACCCGTGGACGCGTCTGTGAATACCGCTACGTCCCCGTTGACGGGCTCAATGTCGGAAATATCGCTCAACGCGACGGTGCTCCAGAAATAGCCGCTGTTGGAAGAGGAAGGATTGTTCGGCACCTTGCCGGGATCATCCTTGTTAAAGAAAGTTTTGATAACGAGTCCAACCACTATTATAGCCACGATGATACCCACGGCTATCATGGCCGAAAAGAGGTTATCCTTAATGCGGCTGTTTTTGTGTTCCTGTTCCACCTGCTCGTCGTATCTTTCAGATAAGATCTCAATGGATTCAGAATCAAGAGTAGTATTTTCCTCAACGGAAGGCTCGGAATACTCAACGTTAGGCATGATCTCTTTATAAAGAGAATTATAGCGGGAAACGTCAACTTCTCTGTCAGCCGTTATCTTATGAAGTACCACCGTCAGCACAGATAAGGAATCGCTGCTGTGGGAGTCGTCGGATTTCGGAATAGCGGTTTTTACAGCTTTGGTAAGATCTTTATTGAAATGAGATACAGCGCTGGCTACGGTGTCCTCGTCACATTCCAAAAGTACCGATATGTGCGCAAAGGGCATTGACGCATAATAGTACAGCAACGCGATTGCCTTGACCACCGGGGAACAGTTTTCGATAAATTTTTCCGTCTTGCTGCAGAAAGCGTCGCTGGATACACAGCTGCCCGGGAATATTTCCACGCCCTCGCCGAACGGCTCATAACCGGAGGCATAGCCTTCGATCTCGGCTTTAGTCTTTTCAGATCCGCCGAGAACGTCAAGACATTTGACAGCAACCGTAGAATAGAGTATCTCCTCAAAATTTTCAGGAGAACTCAGCTTTGATATGCCGTTGAAAGCCTCTGTAAAAGTATCCTTTACAACACGGTCGACATCAGCTTCATTTTTAAGCAAGGATTCCGCGAAGATGCGAATACCCTTATAAGTCCGGGAGTACAGCTTGCTGAACGCCGCTCCCGAACCGCCCTGAGCCTGAATGACCGCTTGAACAAACTTATATTCCATATTCATACACCCTTAACAGGTGTCCTTACACCCTTTCTTAAATGTAATTTCTATAACTCTTATCACCGATATAAAATGATATTATTACCCATAATCACGCATTCATTATAATATAAAGAATTTGCTTAGTCAATACAAAATAATCAGGAAGGAATGAGAAAAAGCGGAAGCTTTTTTGTAAAATTAGAAAAAAACGGCCGAAAACGAAAAAACAATGCTAATTTAGAATTATAATTTGACAAGGTTGTGGTATAATAAATCCGATTTTTTATCTATTTCATAAAGGAGGATAACATTATGTGCGGAATCATAGGCTACCTCGGAGAAGATCAGGCGGTCCCCGTATTGACCGACGGTCTGGAAAGACTTGAATATCGCGGATACGATTCAGCAGGTATTGCCGTTTTTGAAAGCGGCGGGATAAATACGATCAAATCCAACGGCAGACTCAGCGCTCTGAGAGAAAAGATCAGGGAACAGGGCACACCGCAGGGAACGCTCGGTATAGGTCATACCCGTTGGGCTACCCACGGAAAGCCTTCGGATTATAATGCCCATCCCCATTCGGGTCAAAACGGAAAGATAACACTTGTGCATAACGGTATAATAGAAAACTATCTTGAGCTCAAGGCTCAGCTTAAGGCTGAGGGCGTGGAATTCAAATCCGATACGGATACTGAGGTCGTAGCTCAGCTGGCTGAGAAAAACTACAACGGCGATCTTATCGAAACCGTAGTGAAAACCGTTTCTCAGCTAAACGGCTCCTTCGCTCTCGGTATACTTTGCGAGGACTATCCCGACACGCTTGTGGGTGTAAGGAAGAGTTCGCCTCTCCTTGCCGCTGTTTGTGACAAGGGCTGTCTTATTGCGTCGGACATTACGGCTCTGCTTCCCTATTCTGAGGAGATATACCGTATGGAGGACGGAGAAATATGTATGTTCACAAAGTCCGGCGCCGCATTTTATGACTTTGACGGCAAGCCCATTGAAAAGAGCGCGGAGACTGTGGGCCTCAACGCCAAATCGGCGGACAAAAACGGCTATGAGTATTTCATGATGAAGGAAATATACGAACAGCCCGAGACCCTGAGAGCCACCATAAATCAGTACCTCACCTCCGAGGGCAGGGTGGATCTTGGCGAAGCGTCAAAGGGCTTCGGTGAGCTTAAGGATATCAACCGTATTTTTATCGTAGGCTGCGGCTCCGCTTACCATGCGGGAGTTGTGGGAAAGTATGTTATCGAGGAGCTTGTGCGCATTCCCGTGGAGGCGGACATTGCCTCCGAGTTCCGCTATCGCCATCCCATACTTGACAATCATACCCTGGTCATAATAATCAGCCAAAGCGGTGAGACTGCCGATACTCTGGCGGCTCTCAGACTGGCAAAGGAGAGCGGCGCCCGGGTTATGTCCATAGTAAACGTTGAAGGCAGCACCATTGCCACAGAGAGCGACTGTGTCCTCTTTACCCGGGCGGGCATTGAGATAGCAGTTGCCACCACAAAGGCGTATTCCGCTCAGTTGGCGACCCTTTATGTGACGGCGGTCTATATGGCGCAGGAGCTTAAGACTGTGGACGATAACGAGATAAGGAACCTTGAACATTACCTTGCCGTTCTTCCCGACGCGGTGGAAAAAGCTCTTGGTACAAAGGAGCAGGCGAAGGAGTTAGCTTCAAAATATTACGAGAAGGATCACGCCTACTATGTGGGCAGGAACATCGACTATGCGGGAGCAATGGAATCCTCGCTCAAACTCAAGGAAATAAGCTACGTTCATTCCGAGGCGTACGCCGCCGGCGAATTGAAGCACGGCACGATCTCACTTATCGAGGACGGTACACTGGTAATAGCTCTCTGCTGCTGCGAGCGTCTGCTCGCCAAGACCCAGAGCAATATAGAAGAGGTTCGCGCAAGGGGCGCAAAGATAATCTGTGTATCCACAGAGGACAACGTAAAGGCGCTGAAATACGACGATCTGCTGCTTGTACCTGCAACTCACCCCCTGTTTGTGGGTTCTTTGGAGGTCGTTCCGTTGCAGTTATTTGCGTATTATGCGGCAAAATTCAGAAAATGTGACATTGATAAGCCAAGATGTCTTGCAAAATCCGTTACAGTGGAGTAAAATATTATAACGAAATTTCTTTCTGAGGAAGGTCTGTCATGGAAAATATCGCTTTGGAGCCCAATGAGGGCAAGCAGCTTAAAATCGAAACTTCATTTGGCGAATTCATGAGATATCCCGTAAAGACCCATGTGGTGGTCTCCGGTGACGATCTTAATAAAATAATGGATGACTATGTAAGTCAGTATCTTGAGGACGGCGATATGATCTTTATAAGCGAAAAGATAATCGCAATAAGTCAGGGCAGAGCCTTTGACATCGACGACATACATCCCTCAAAGCTTGCCAATTTCCTGTGCAAGTTCGTTTACAAGTCACCATACGGCATAGGCCTGGGCAGTCCATGGACAATGGAGCTTGCCATACGCGATATAGGAGTTCCAAAGATCCTTTTCGCCGCCTTCTGCTCTGCGGTGACAAAGCCCTTCGGCGTCAGAGGCGTATTTTACAAGATAGTAGGGGACAAGGGCAGGGCGATAGACGGTCCATGCAGCTATACGCTTCCCCCCTATAATCACTGCGCGAAGCTCGCGCCGAAAGATCCGGATAAGGTCGCCGCTCAGCTGAGCAGGCACACCGGCTGCCAGGTGGTAATTATCGACTCCAACGATATAGGCAGGGAGATCTTAGGTGTCAGCGATAAAGATATAAGCATAGATATGTGCAAGGAAATTTTCGCGGACAATCCTTTGGGTCAGGCTTCACAGCAGACACCAATTGCCATAGTCAGAAAAGTAACTGAACAGGAGGCGCCTGTGAATAATGAATAACACTGATCTGCATCAGATCCCGAAGAGGATAAAAGAGCTGAGAGAAATTCTTGACATTTCTTCAATAGAGATGGCCAAGGGGCTTAAAATCGATATCGACCAGTATACCGCCCTTGAAAACGGAACAAAGGATATACCCATCAGCACATTATACGATATTGCGGAATTGCTGGGTGTTGACTGCACTGTCCTGCTTACAGGGGATTCTCCCCGTATGAATACCCACACCGTGGTGCGCAAGGGCGAGGGTATAGCCGTTGACAGATACAAGGGCTACCACTTTGAGGGACTGGCTTACAATTTCAAGAACCGTATTATGGATCCTATGCTCGTCACCCTTGATGTGCAGGAAAAGGAGCCTGCTCTCGTCACCCACGGAGGTCAGGAGTTCAACTATGTCCTTGAAGGCTCCGTAAAGGTCACTGTGGGCAGCAAGAGTTTTTTACTCAACGAGGGAGACTGCATCTATTTCGATCCTTCCCTTCCTCACGGCCAGGCTGCCGTGGACGGAACGACAAAGTTCCTTACAGTCATCACAGAATAAGAGCAAATCTTTTTAATAAAGCAGGTTAAAAAAATGAATGAGATAATCAAAAGATACTGTCCCCGGTTTGAGTTTGATTCCTACGAGGACATGAAAGAGAATTTCACAATAAACGTGCCGGACGATTTCAATTTCGGCTTCGACGTTGTGGACGAGTGGGCAAGACTTGAACCGGATAAGCTTGCTTTGGTGTGGACGAACGACACCGAGGAAATGCGTACATATACGTTTAAAGATATCAAGGAGTACAGCAACAGGACCGTAAACCTTCTCAAAGAATGCGGTATCAAAAAGGGCGACGTTGTAATGCTGGTGCTCAAGCAGCGTCCCGAGGTATGGTTCTGCATGGTCGCCCTGCACAAGCTGGGCGCTGTGGTAATTCCGGGAACGTTCCAGCTTACCAAAAAAGATCTTGTCTATCGCATGAACGCCGCGGGCGCTAAGGCGCTGATAACCGTAAATGACGATGAAATAGTAAAGCACGCCAGGGATTCCCTGCCGGAATGCCCGGGAGTGACTACATATATAACCGTGGGCGATAAGCCTGTTGAGGGCGCGATAGATTACCGCAGTGTGATAAATAATTATTCCCCTGTTTTTGAAAGACCCACCGACGAGGGCAGGACAGTTGTTACAGATACCGCTCTGCTTTATTTCTCATCGGGTACCAGCGGTATGCCCAAAATGGTCCGCCACGATTTTTCTTCCGCTCTTGGTCATATTACGACAGCAAAATTCTGGCACTGCGTTCAGGAGAATACTGTACACATGACTCAGACGGATTCCGGCTGGGCAAAATTTGCCTGGGGCAAGATCTACGGGCAGTGGATCTGCGGAGCGGCGATAGGCGCATACGACACGGAAAAGTTCCATCCCGACACAATGCTTAAAGCGATCATGAGGATACATCCCACCACCTTCTGCGCCCCCGCAACTATTTACAGGGTGCTTATCAAGGAAGATCTGTCCGCCTATGATCTGAGCTTTATTAAACACGCCACCGTTGCCGGAGAGCCCCTTAATCCTGAGGTCTTCAATCAGATAGAAAAGCAGACCGGTCTTCGCATTTATGAGGGCTTCGGTCAGAGCGAGACCTCGGTACTGCTTGCGAATTTCCCCTGGGTGGAGATACGCCCCGGCTCAATGGGCAAGCCTTCCCCAATATTTGACATCGATCTGCTGGACGAAAACGGAAATCCCTGCGAGGACGGTATAGTCGGCATGATAAGCGTCAAGGGCGTTGACAAAAAACGTCCCGTGGGTCTTTTCAGAGATTACTGGAAGGACGACGAGGCCATGGCAAAAAGCTTTACCCACGGCAATTACGGCACCGGCGATATGGCGTGGAGAGACGCGGACGGCTATTATTGGTTCGAGGGCAGGAATGACGACGTTATAAAATGTTCCGGATACCGTATAGGCCCCTTCGAGGTGGAGAGCGCCCTTATGGAGCATCCCTCGGTGCTTGAGTGCGCGGTCACTGCTGTGCCCGACCCCATCAGAGGAGAAATAGTCAAGGCTACCATAGTTCTTGCAAGGGGTTACCAGCCCGGCGATGAGCTTATAAAGGAGCTTCAGAATCACGTTAAGCATACCACCGCGCCCTATAAATATCCCCGCATGATCGAGTTCGTTAAAGAGCTTCCCAAAACGATCAGCGGCAAGATCATGCGCACGGCGATCCGCGCAAATGATATGAAGAAGTATAATAACGGAACCACCGTTTGATTTTAGGAGGAATTTTCAATGGCAATTTTAAGACCCTTCAAGGCGATCCGTCCTGTCCCGGAAAAGGCGGGAGAAGTTGCGGCTCTGCCCTACGACGTTATGAACAGCGAAGAAGCGCGGGAAATGGTAAAGGGCAAGCCCTATTCATTCCTGCATGTGGATAAGGCGGAGGTAGATCTGCCAGAGGGTATAGACATCTATACCGAGCAGGTTTATCTCAAGGCCAGGGAAAACCTCAACAAGCTTGTTGAGGATAAGGTCTGCAAAGAGGACGAAAAGCCCTGCATCTACATTTACCGTCAGATAATGAAAGGCAGAAGTCAGACAGGTCTTGTAGGCTGTACATCAATTGACGACTACATGAACAACATCATCAAGAAGCATGAGCTTACCCGCGCCGACAAGGAAGCGGACAGGATAAATCACGTTGATTACTGTGACGCAAATACCGGCCCCATCTTCCTCACCTACCGTGAGCGGGACGATATAACCGCTGTGGTGGAGGGTTGGAAAGCCTCACATGAGCCGGTTTACGATTTCGTTACAGATGACGGTATAGCCAACACCGTATGGGTGATCGATGACGACGCTGTGGTCGCTGACATTACCGGGAAATTCAAGGGTGTTGATTATCTTTACATAGCGGACGGACATCACCGCGCCGCCTCCGCCGTCAGAGTGGGTTGCAAACGCCGCGAGGCAAAGCCTGATTACACCGGGGACGAGGAATTCAATTTCTTCCTTGCCGTTCTGTTCCCCCAGAATGAGCTGGAGATAATGGACTATAACCGCGTAATAAAGGATCTCAACGGCATGACGGCAGAGCAGTTCATCGAAAAGATCGGTGAAAAGTTTACTGTTGAGAAGGCTCCCGTATCTCCCTTCAAGCCGGATGCGAAGCATACATACGGTATGTACCTTGAGGGCAAGTGGTACAAGCTCACCGCGAAGGACGGCACATTTGATGCAGACGATCCTGTTGCCCGTCTGGACGTGTCCATACTTCAGAACAATCTTATCGCTCCCGTGCTTGGCATCGACGATCCCCGTACGGACAAGAGGATAGATTTTGTCGGCGGCATCAGAGGTTTAGGCGAGCTTGAGCGCAGAGCCACATCGGATATGCTTCTTGCGTTCTCCATGTATCCCACCACTCTTGACGATCTCATGGACATCGCCGACGCAAATAAGATCATGCCCCCGAAATCCACATGGTTTGAACCCAAGCTCCTCAGTGGACTGTTCATTCATAAGCTTTCATAATTCAAATAAAATTCAAAAAGTAATAACAGGCTCACTCCGTACATAAATTGTATTCGGGGTGAGCTCTTTGGTTATAAAAATAAAAAAACTGCAGATATTTCTTGCCGTGACGGTCGTACTTGCCCTGTCGGTGATAGTTGGGGTAAGCACAAATTCGATCGCCGTGAGCGGCACGGGTAAAGACGTTACTGTCCTGCCCATACTGATGTACCACCAGATAACCCGCAATAAAAACTGCGTGAACAAATTTACCGTAATGGAATCGACCCTTGAGGAGGATCTGAGATACATAAAAAATCACGGCTATACGGCAATCACCGTTGAGGATCTGACAGAATTCAAGGATCACGGCAAAAAGCTGCCGTCAAAGCCTATAATGATAAGCTTTGACGACGGATACGAAACGGTTTATGATATCCTTCTGCCTCTGCTCAAAAAATACGATCTTAAGGCTGTTGTCGCCATAATCGGCTCCGCCACCGACAACTTTTCTCAGGTGGAGGATCATCATCTGAAGTATTCGCATCTCAACTGGGAAAAGGTGGATATGCTGGTAAAGAGCGGATATGTTGAGATACAGAACCATACATATGATATGCACAGGAACTCGTGCGGCAGAAAGGGCGTGCGAAGACGCAGAGGTGAGAATATCGAACAATACAAAGCGGCGCTGAAAAATGATCTTATGCTGCTGCAGGATGAAATCGGGGAGCATACGGGTTACAGACCGAAGGCTGTGGTCTACCCTTACGGCGAATACTCAAAGGAAACCCCGGAAATATTGAAAGAGCTGGGTTTTGAGGCGGCTATGATATGCGAGGAAAAACTGAACAGACTGGATATAGACAATGCGGAGGAATGGATATTCCGTCTGGGTCGTTTTAACCGTTCGGGAGAATTGACAACGGAGGAATTTTTTACCGAACTTAATATAAATTGACGCAAATTGAATGTTAATAATTTTTAATATTTAAATTTTATAAAATAATGCACAAAAATAACGCCTTAAAATGTACTTTACAATTTGCATTTTATTTGATATCATACTAATTGGACAAGTCTGTGTATCAGATAACCAAATAGTATGATTCTTTTATAGCATATGATAATTCAGGAGGTATTTTTATGAAAGGCAAAAACAGAGTAGTAAGTCTTATACTGGCTGTTGCTATGATCTTCGGAATGGTGCCATGGTCGGTGATATCATTTGCCGAAGATAATTCCAGCGTACAGCCTCAGACAGTTGAGATCACCCCATTGCGCAGACCGAAGCCGGATGTCAGCATTTATGCGGATCCGGTAACGAGGGTGGCTTTTGCCCAGTATTCCACCGCCAGCGGAAGCACGATAGTCGCGGCTACGCCCTCGGGAATACCCGAGCTCAACTCGGACTATGCTACGCAGGCATATGCGGGGGAGACTCCTTCATCGACAAAGATAGTCCTGACAATAAACCCCTTCTCGTCCGAGTATGAAGGGTATAATCCCCGTCTGCTTACAGATCCGATAATTTCCTGCGACAACACTACGGTCACTTTCAGTAATCTTGAAATTGACGGTTACGATTACACATGGACTGTTACAGGCGGAACAGCTGATGCGGGCACATGCCTTAAATTCAAGGTCCTGTGTTCCTTTACATGGGACAACCCTTACACCTATACCGAGGTAACTGACATTTACGAGATATACACATATTCGTACGTTGAGAGCATCTGTTTCCCGGCGGGCGCTCATGTCTACACCACAGACGGTAAGAGCGGTTCCGGTTCGGATGAGCTTGCGGATGTTCATTATGTTTCCCGTATCATGGGCAAAAATACTTACAGCGACCTTGCCACAAGCGGTGATTACAAAAGAGGATATTTCGATTTTGTCTCAACGAGTTTTTCGGAAAAATCATCAACTCCCGATTGCTCCGCTGTGTACTGGGGACCCTCAAGGACACATGATAACGGCGCGACATACATAAACGGCTCCACGGCGGCGGATTCTAACCGTTCCAAGGCGATCGTATATCTTGACACAAGCGTGGACACTATCACAAGCCTTAACCTGAGAATGAACTTCTTCCAGCCCGTAAACCTGAGAAACGGTTCAAACAGCTCCGGTACCCAGTACTATAAAGGGATCTTCGTAAAGGACGGAAATGTTTCCTACAGTACGGACACCACCAGCGATTCCTCCGCGGTCTCGGCGCTGGGCGTAAGAAGCGTAGTCGTCAGTCCTGCGGACAGCGGCCTTGCCACAATGAGCGGCAAGGGCGCAACAGTTACCGAGACCTTCACCGGTTCAACAACGACTGCCGCCACATATACGCTTATTCCGTATTTCTTTACAAAAAATACGAAAACCAGCTGGACTATCGCGTCCAAGAACAACCACACACGCATGGCAACAGCGCTGGAGATAGTGACGGTGGACAAGGGCAGTCTGAGAAACGCCATCAATGCCGTTACCGCTTACAGAACAGCAGACGGTACAGGCGTGGGCGGCACCGAACCCACAGGTTCATACAACGGTGTTCAGTATTATCAAAAAAGCTTTAAAGGTACAGGAAGAGGCGTTGTGCCGCAGAGTTGGTATTATTCAAACTCTTCGGGATTTTCATCATATCAGATGTCCCTTGACAACGCATACAAAACCCTGTCGAATCCCAGAGCCTCCTCGACAGATATCAGTAAGTATGAATCTTCCTTAACGCAGACCTACAATGCCCTTGGTTTCAAGGGCGCGGCGACAAGTACCGCTTATTACGGCAGCGATTCTGTTTATAACGCAGATTACAACAACGTTATGCCGAGCATAGGTTCCATCAACGGTTCTTACTACAGCAGCAGCAATCCGTACACAGCGCTCAAGCCGCTGGATACTCTTATCAGCCATGCGGTCAACGGCCTTTCTTATCAGATCTATTACAAGGACTCAAACGTTCCCAGTAATATTCTTCAGTACTGGCCGAATGATAAGGCAAAATATACCGCCGAATCCGTTGCCGCTCTTGAGCAGGCGCTGGAGACCGCGAATCAGGTAAAATCCACAAACTTCAACGTGTTTTATCAGATCACGGTGGATAAGGCGGCGCGTGAGCTTCAGACGGCTATTGAAGGGCTTGAATATGCTCCTCTGGATATATCGGCGGCGGCTGATGTGCTTGCCGCGGCGGACAGCATGATAAACGCCTGCACACCGGTCTACAATCCCATCGTAAACGATCCCTACAATTACACGTCCATGAGCGGAACGACCTATGAAACACAACTTCCCGACGGAACCGCTCTTTACACCTACAAGACCGTGTACCGCAACAGCCTTATAAACGCAAGAAGCAACGTAAGAGCTTACACAAACACCCCGGATCAGTACGATTCAAACGATCAGGAGGATTTCGATTCAAAGGTCGCGGCTCTTTCAAATCTTTTGAACAATCCCCAGTATGCGCCTATTGTGACATCTTACTGGAACAGGACCAGGACTCTTGTTACGGAGGATCTGTTGAGTGAGATCTCATCTGAGCATGTCGATCACATAAACGGGATCATCGACAGCGCCTATGAGATCCTGAACGCAACAACTGAACAGCAGGCGACGCTGAACGCTTTGGCGGATGAGCTTTACTACTATCTCTATCGCGAACCGGCTGATTTTTCAGTGGTGGATCAGGCAATATCGCAAGCTTCGCATAAGGACAATATGATAACCGCCGAAAATCCCTCAGGTGAGGGCAGATCGGAGCTTTACTATTACACAACAGCCAGCAGATCGGCTTTGCAGTCGCTTATAGATCAGGCGGAGGCTTTCCGCCCGACATTTGACGGAGAGGGTCAGCCTGTCTATGTAAAGTATCCGATCATAGATACGGATCAGGTGCTTGATCTCGCAGAGAATATCCAGACCGCCATTTTGAAACTTGCGGTCGCGGGCGCGGATTTCAGCTTTGTAAAATCGGAGTTGGATATTTCACCGTTCTGCCCCTCGTCCCATTATTCAAACTGGAGCGAGTATCAGGCGGTGGTTGCCAGAGCTCAGGCGGCGCTGAATGAATCCGGCGCAAGCGAGAGCAGCGACTGGCAGGCAACAAATCTCAAGCAGTCAAAATATTATTCCAGCAATCAGGCAGGGGAGAACGGTCCCGACGCAATTGCCCTTGAACTGTTTAATGCCAGAAATGCCCTTGAACATATCAATTCAGAGGTGCAGTTCAACCTTAATTACGGCAATAATGAAGTCTACGATATACAGAACGGCGACGCAGGCGACGACGTCGTAGAGAGACCCGAGATCGATCCCGAACGCGGCGGATACACAATGGCGGGTTGGTATACTGAGCCTGAATGTATGAACGAGGCGGTGCTTCCCAATTACTTCCCCACAGTCAACACGGTTTTCTATGCAAAGTGGAATCCCAACAGCTACCAGGTGACCTTTGTGGGCAACGGAAGCACAGGCGGGTCAATGACTTCCCAGTCAATTCTATATGAGGATACCGCAAATCTGAAGGCAAATTCATTCCAGAAACAGGGTCATGAGTTCGCAGGCTGGGCGCTTACCGAAGACGGCGATGTTGCATATGCGGACGGCGCTCCGTTTACAATGAATACCTTCGGCGCTACCCTTTATGCAAAGTGGAGCGTTAAGACTTATTACATAATCTATTATGTGGACGGAGAAGAGTATGTCCGCGTACCATATGCATACGGCGCACCAATAACCCCCTACGCTGAACCCAGCAGGGAGGGATACACATTCTCAGGCTGGGCGACCCATCCGGAAACGATGCCCGCCGCCGACCTTCGCATCATGGGCAGCTTCTCAGTCAATACTCAGATCGTTGAATACTTTGTGGATGACGAACTGTATTATACAGATCATGTGGCGATAGGCTCTGCGGTAAGAGAAATAGAATGGCCCGAAAAGGAAGGCTACACCTTCTCAGGCTGGGAGGGCGTCCCCTCGGTCATGCCCTCTGTTCCGGTAAGAGTTGATGGATATTTCGATATCAACACATACAGCATCTTCTACTATGTTGACAATCAGCTCAATTACACGGCAAGGGTAAAATATGATTCTGTCATCAGACCTCATACCCCCACCAAGCAGGGCTACACCCTGTCAGCGTGGTCACCGGCGCTTCCCACAAAAATGCCGGCGCGCTCCCTTACCGTTTACGCTACATTCTCACCCACGGTCTACAACGCGGTATTCATGTATGACAGCACAAGGGAATACGTTACCGTACCCACCGCCTACGGCTCTCAGATAGTAATGCCGGAGGATCCTGTCCTTGAGGGTTACACCTTCAACGGTTGGGATAATTTGCCCCAGACAATGCCCGCGAGCGACGTGATCATCACGGCAAAATGGTTACAGGCGGGATACAAGCTGTCATTCTATGTGAATGGCGTTCAGATCTACACAGGCACATTTAATACGGGAGATAATATATCAGCTCCCCAATACACCCCGCCGACGGGCTATACCTTCTCCGGATGGTCGCCCGCTGTACCGGAAACAATGCCTGACCATGACCTGAATATCTACGGCACAACAGCTCCCAAATCGGTCACCCTTACATTCTATGTGGACGGCGTTATCAGAAACGATCTGACAATAACCGCCGATTATGGCACGCCGGTTACGGCGCCTATAGTCAGCAAGCAAAATTATACCTTCTCCGGCTGGTCGCCTGAAGTGCCCGGAACAATGCCGGCAAACGACATGTCCTTCTACGGCACCTTCACCGCGATCAAGGCGACGGTCAGCTTTGACCTCAACGGCGGTACGGGAACCGTTCCCACGGCAGTGACGGACGTGATAGACGCCAACGTGCCACTTCCCGCTCAGGGAGATATTGAAAAACAGGGCTATGCCTTTATGGGCTGGGCGACCGATCCCAATGCCGAGACTCCCGTTTCAAGCTTTACCGTTCCTGTCGGCGGCGCTACGCTTTACGCAGTATGGACAGAGGCTCAGGTGGAGCTTGTCGCGAAAGAGGGATCCAACACTTACATTGATAATAACAAAGATATCATCTTCGGTGTCGAGTCAGGTCTCTCGGAAAGACAGCTCCGTGAAATATTCATTGAAGCTACCGGAAACGGTACAATAGTGTTCACAGCTTCCGGCAGAAGAATGGGCACAGGCACCATCATCACACTTTGCGACGCGGCGGGCAATGAGATAAAGAGCTATTATCTTGTGGTCTTCGGCGACGTTGACGGCGACGGCAGGATCACTGCGAACGATATCACCGCGGCAAACGACGGTCTTGTAAACGGCTTTGAGCTTGACTGCTTCAGAACAGCCGCCAACGTGTACATCAGCCCCAGAAACGACAGGTTCAATAAGGACGACGTTTCAGAGCTTTGCAGACTGTTCAATGATGGTCTCAGCCAGACGGAGATCGCGGATACTCTGGCATACTATTCGGGTCTTATGTGATAAAAATATAAATAACGCATAAATAACATCAGCCGGGCATTGTCAAAAAACGATGCCCGGCTGATGTTTAATTGTGTTTTATACGGTCATAGAGACTGTATTTTCATCATCTGATCCACAGCAAGGCGCAGTTCGGGATCACTGCCGCCGCTTTTTTCCAGGGCGTCAATGGCTTTTTTTAGCCTTTCAGTCTGCCTTGAAAGGTAGATCCCCGCCTCGTCCTTCTCACACTGAGTGAGCTTTCCTGTGTAGTAAAATGAAACGGGAGGCTTTGTTACCCTGCCGGTATATTCAGCGCACAGGGCGATATATATCCTGCCGCTGTCCCTGCAGGCGTCCTCACATATTATCTCAAAACCGTTCTCACATAAGAATCTGCGAACGTCCTCACCGTGGGACATGGGCTGAAATATAAACCGCTTTGACCCGTCCCGTATCCAGTCTGTCCGCTCCAGCAATTCAACTATAAGAGTGCCGCCCATGCCGGCAAAGATAAAATCGTCCCCGTCGTCGGGAGTGAGATCGTCCAGCCCGTCAGACAGGCGGGTGCTTATTTTGTCCTCTAAACGGTGGAGGGCGATATTTTTTTGCGCATTTTTTAAAGGTCCGGGCACCACGTCCGCCGCGACAGCCGAGGGACAGATGCCCTTCTCCACCAGGAATATAGGCAAATAGGCGTGATCGGTGCCTATGTCGGCAGCTCTCACGCCTTCTCTTACCATTTTTGAGACCATTTCAAGCCTTTTGCGAAGCATTATTTTTCAGCAAAATACTTGTTGATCTCCGCCACAAGGACGTCGGGGTCAACACCGTGGACCATGCATGCCTGACCGATGGATTCGCCCCTTGCGGAGGGGCAGCCCAGGCAGTGCATTCCCATTGCAAGGAAAAACTGCGCGGTGCCTCTGTCGGTATCAAGGATCTCGCCTATTAAAGTATCTTTTGTAACTGTCATGATAATTTCTCCGATCTTATTTTATTTACAGCGGGCAACTGTTATTGTCACCGTTACGCCGTCCAGCTCAAATTCTTTTGACATATCTCCGGAAAGTTCGCCGTTAAGTATAAGCTCATCCGCCAGAAGTTCGGCGGCAATGTGTTCCTTCTTGTCCGCAAGGGCGGAGGATACAAAGTCATTGCCTGTGCAGATAGCCAGCTTGATGTGCTGTTCAACCTGATAATCCGCGTCTTTACGGAGCTGCTGACACTGACGTACCACGTCTCTGACCACGCCGTCACGACGAAGATCGTCGGTGATAACGATGTCAAGAGCCACCGTAGCCTCAGCCTCGCACTCCGCGCTGACGATGCCCGCCTTTGTCTTCTGCTGCATTACGAACATATTGGGAGCAAAGGATTCATCCCAGCCCTCAAGTTTTATCTCGCCGCCGGCGTCAATGTCGTAGACAAGCTTTGCCATCGCCTCAGGGGAAAGCGCCTCAAGGGTCTGCTTGAATTTGTTCACGTTCTGCTTGAGCACAGCGCCCGCCGCCTTGAAGTTTACGGTGACAAAGCGATCCTCAAGGACGTTAAAGTCGGATATATATTCAACGGTCCTGATATTGAGTTCGTCAAGAATATTCTTTTCAAATACCTTGATCTTATCCGCGGTCTCATCCGTACAGCAGATAAAGAGCTTTGCCAGAGGCTGACGTACTTTGAGCTGCTGCTCGTTGCGCAGACGCATGGCGGTGGCGATAATGTCACGGGCAAGGGTGGTCTGCTCAATTATGCCGTCGTCCTCAAAGCCTTCCAAGACCTCCGGCCAGTCGCTGAGATGTACAGAAATTTCCGCCGAGGGCATTACCTTGCGGGTGAGATTCTGCCATATGGTCTCCGTCATGAAGGGGATGATGGGGGACATGACCTTGACGCAGGTGTTAAGGGCAAAGAACAGGGTGTAATAAGCCACCATCTTGTCCGCCTCGTCCTCTGTTTTCCAGAAGCGGCGGCGGTTGGTACGGATGTACCAGTTGGAAATATCGTCAACAAATATCTCAAACTCACGCACAAGGGCATAAGCCTTGTAGTTGTCCATGCACTCGGTCGCCTTCTTGATAAACTCGTTGGTGCGTATTATCATCCAGCGATCCGTGGGGGTGAGAGCTGATTTGTCCGGCTTGTAATTTTCAAGTATCGGTTTGTCAAGGGAGGCGTAGGTGTCAAAGAAGGTGTAGATGTTCTGGAAGGCAAGGAGCTTACGGCGCGCCTCGTCGCCCAGACCGTAGCCGAAACGCACGTCGTTGGCAAGGGGAGCGGAGGCGTACAGGTAACGGATGGTATCCGCGCCGATCTTTTCCGCCGCCTCGTCAAATTTTATCATAAAGCCCGTCTTTGAGAACTTTGAACCGTCCTCAGCGATGACCGAGCTGTGGGAAAGCACGCGCTCATAGGGGGCTCTGTCCTCAAGCACAACGCTCATAAAGAGCATGGAGTAGAACCACAGGCGTACCTGCTCGCGCATTTCCGTTACCCATTCCGCCGGGTAGTTTTTGCGCCATTTCTCTTTATCTTCAAAGTAACCCAACGTGGAGAAGGGAACTATGCCGGCGTCAAGCCACACGTCGCCGATCTCGTTTATACGGGACACCTTCGCGCCGCACTTGGGGCAGGTTATCTTAACATTGTCTATCCAGGGTCTGTGAAGCTCAGGCAATTCGTCAACGCCCTCGCCGCCGTGAGCTTTCAGATCCTCTTTTGAACCGATAACGGTAAGCTCGCCGCATTCGGGGCAGGGGTAGAAAGGCAGGGGCATGCCGTAATAACGCTTACGGGAAATGTTCCAATCGCCCATATTGTTGAGCCAGTCCACCATACGTTTGCCGTTGGATTCAGGCTCCCAGTTGACGCTCTGAGCCGCCTTGATAAGACGGGGCTTGAGCTCCTCTGTGGCAATGTACCATGCGGGCACAAGACGGAAGATGACCTCGGTCTTACATCTCCAGCAGACAGGATAGCTGTGCTCGTGGGGCTCTACTTTGTATAATTTATCAGCTTTTTTAAGCTCTTCAAAAACCTCGTCGGCTATTGTATGGCTGTCCTTGCCGGTCATAAAGCCGAAGCCTTTAAGGAAGATGCCCGTATCGTCAACAGGCATTATCTGGGGCAGACCAAGGCGCATACCCAGCTCAAAGTCCTCAAGACCGCAGCCGGGAGCGATGTGAACAACGCCGGTACCTTCGGAGGCGTCAACATCCTCCCAGGGGACTATTTTATGCTCAACGCCGCTCTGAGCCTCAAGCTCCGGGAAGCAGGTATCGTAATGCATACCAACAAGCTCTTCGCCCTTGAGCAGGCGGAGAACTTCCACTTTGTCGTCGCCTAGATGCTTGATGGCGTTCTTCGCGAGGATAAGATGCTTTTCGTCGCTCTTGACGACCACCTCAACATAGTCTATCTCCGGGTTTACCGCAAGGGCTACGTTTGAGGAAAGGGTCCAGGGTGTTGTCGTCCATACAAGTATTTTACAGCCGTTTTCAATTATGGGAAGCTTAAAGAAAACAGAGTTGTGGGTTATGGTCTTGTACGAACCGGTCATCTCATGCTCCGACAGGGAGGTGCCGCAGCGGGGACACCAGGGCATGGGCTTGTACTCCTTGCGCAGCCAGCCGTTTTCGTGGCAGGTCTTAAGGAAGTGCCAGATACCCTGAATGTTCTTGTCCGTGTGTGTAAAATAGGAATTCTCCCAGTCCATCCACTGACCCAGACGCTTTGACTGCTCAACGATCGTGGAGGAGAATTTATTTACGCGCTCAACACACTTGTGGGTGAAATTGTCTATGCCGTAGTCTTCAATGTCTCTCTTTGTCTTGAACCCCAATTCTTTCTCAACACCGACTTCCACCCAGAGACCCTGAGCGTCAAAGCCGTTCTGATAACGGCAGTCGTAACCTCTCATAGCCTTGTACCGGATAAAGGTATCCTTTATGGTACGGCCCCAGGCGTGGTGTATGCCCATGGGGTTGTTGGCGGTTATGGGCCCGTCAAGGAAACGGAACATGGTATGCCCCTGATTCTTCTCACGGAGCTTATTGAAACAGTCGTTTTCTTCCCAAAACTTGAGCACCTGATGTTCGGCTTCAATAAGTCCGGTTCTGTTGTCTTCAGCCATATATAAAACAGTCCTTTCGATTTGCCCGCCGGGAGACAGGCAGTCTGATTACTTAACTAAAAATTCACAATAAAATATTATACACATAAATTCGTGATTTTTCAAGAGATAAGACCTATTTTCCCTCAAGACACAGGCGAATAAGATCGTTTACGTCCGCTGTGGCGAGACATTCCACCGTATCTGAGGCGCCGTAATAGAATTTTATTTCGCCGCTGTCCTCCAGTATCATGCCCCCGGGGAACACAACGCTCTTGCGGAAACCGTCCTCTTCCTCAAAGTCCCGGTTGCAGAACAGTATGGGTTCATCGTATTTGCCGATTATCTTTCCCGGGTCCTCAAGGTCAAGGAGCATGATGCCCGCGGTGTAGGATTTTGTCCATCTGTTTTCCCAGCCGTTTTTGCCGCCTTCCGGATCAAGCACCACCGCGTGGAAGGTGGTCAGCCAGCCCTTTTCGGTCTTGACGGGGGGAGCGGCGGGGCCTATTTTGTCGTTGGCAAAGGGTACGTCTTCAACGCCCATTACCAGCCTGTTGTTGCCCCAGAAACGCAGATCCGGGGACTGAGCCATCCACATATCAAAACGGTCGCGGTGCCTTCTTGAATAAACGGGCATTGGCCGCTCAAGTCGGGTATAAAGCCCTCCGATCTTTTCCGGGAACAGCACCATGTTCCGGTTGTCCGGAGCGGAAATAGAGATAAGCTCGAATTTGTCAAAATCCGTTGTTTTGAATATCCCGCCGCAGATGCCGTGACGGGTATCCACCGCCGCGCAGATGTAACACTCACCGTCGATAACGGTTATTCTTGGATCGTAGACCCGAACTATCTCATCCGTGTGGTATTCAAAACAGGGCTTGGGCGCCACTGTCCAGTTGATGCCGTCGTCGCTGGTGGCAAGACCTATGTTGGTGCCGTCCAGCCGGTGCTCCTCAAAGCTGCCGTAATCGTTGCGGAACATCATAACGTACTTGCCGTTATACTTTGCCACGCCGGCGTTGAAAACAAGGGCGGCAGGGTAGGGTACGTCAAAGCGGGTGAGTACGGGTTTGTCAAGCTTTTTAAGGATCTCATTCATTGTCGGTCCCTCCGAGGTATATAGTAATTTTTTTGTCAAGCGAAAAAGTATATTCCTTTGCGGCGAATCCGCCCACAAGGAAGAATATATCTCTGCATATGTATTTTGAGTCGGTTACCGGGGTCGCTGTATCCTTGATGACGGGAAGCACAAAGTATATTTCGGCGTCTGGTCTGTTTATTTGAACGGTCATTTTAACGCCATTCGGTGAGAAAATATATTCAAAGCCGGCGATAAGGTCGGGGTCTTCCGCCCTCTTTTCTTCCACACTGCAAAACTTTGCTCTGACCGAAACGCAGACGGAATCGGCGTCCTTTGTCACGTTTACCTTTGCGCCCCCGTCAAGACAGGTGGCGTATTTTATCCCGTTTTTTTCATACTCGCATCGGGGTATGAGCGTGCGGTGTTCCACGTTTTGCGGAAGCTGCATATTGTAGATCTCCGTGGGCTTGTACTCATATACGGAGCCGGCGATCACAGCTCCCATGCCTCGGTGATACAGCATTGAAAGAGCGCCGCCGGAGGCGTGAGCCGCCCCGCGGGGATAGGTGTAGGTGGAGTAGTCGTAGGCGGTCACCGCAGCTGTCCACGGGCCGGCGTATATCTTGTATGTGTCAAGCTCCGGGTAATATTTGAAGTCAAGCCTGTCACTGTCGCAGGGCAGGGAAATCCGTTCATGCTCAGAAAGACCGCGGCAGAGGGCGTCCGCCAGAGCCGCCGCGTGGCAGAAGGTGTGGTGAACGCAGGGGGGCTGACCGTTTTCTTTGTATTGGGGTCCGCCGTAAAGAGCGCCGTCAGATGTGCAGGCTCTGAGAATTTCAAAGGTACGTTCCGCCGCCTCAAAGAATACGGGTTCGATCCTGCCCAGTTCGGTAAACGCGCCTATACAGCCGTCAGAGGTGCGGCTGCCGTAATAGGTCCACTTGTTGTTTCGCACGCCAAAGGAATTGTCCCAGCCTCCGTCGAGAAGCATGAAATCAAGAGCCTTTCGGATATATACGCACAGCTTTGAGAGTACGTCTTTATCCCCAAGTATGACAGCCGCGTCAGTAAGACATGGCAGGGATTCCTCAATGTCATAGCCGATATCTATGGGAGCGCAGCCTTTTTCGGTGTGGAAATCGTGGGGCTGCCCTTCGCCGGTTATCAAGCCGTCAGCAGTGAAATTCCCCATGCAGTAGGCGAGAAGCTCCCTTGCCTGACTTGTATATTTCGGTGAGTTGAAGTATTCGCCGTACATGGCGTTCACAGCGCAGGCGGCGCAGTAGTAATTTATGTTTGCCTTGAAGCCGAGCTTTACGTTTTCATGTACCCAGCAGGCGGAGGCGGCAAAAATATTCTCCAGTTCTCTATGAAGATCAGCGGGAAGTTTTTTGCCGAAATGTTTGAGGGTCTTATAAAGATTTATTGCGGAAAATACGGTAATGCCCTTCCACTGACTGCCGAAATCATTCTGTACCGAGCCGTCCTCATGGGTAAGCAACCGACGAAATGAGAGCAGTCTTTTTGCTCCGTCAAGGAACCTTTCGTCATCGGTCAGAAAGTACGTATATACAAGGGGGAATATGGCGTTGTCGGCTCTGCCGTGTATATGTTCGCAGGACTCACAGCGAAAGCCGCCGAAATATTCGTCATCCTCGCGGGTGATCTGCATTTTCAGCAGATATTCGCACCAGGATAAAAGCAATTCCCTGTATTTATCAGTTTGCGTCGATGGTTGTTTCGTCATTTGTTTCTTCCAATTCTTCCTGCAATTTCTTTCTTTCATTGCGGAATTCCGTAAGTTCTTCCATTATTGCCGCTTTTTTAGCGCCGTGGAAGTCATCAAGCAGATAAGCGCCGGCGGCAAGGAAGTTGCCCACAACCCCGCAAAGCGTGAACATGAGATAAATGCCGCGAAGAGTTTTTGTGCTTTGTGTAATGCCTTCTTTTGAGGCTCCGGTAACATAACCGATCCTTTCAAATGTGGTGTTGTAAAATCTGGTTCTCAGGAAATTATAAAGGGAACCCAAAAGAGACTGGGTGGCGCTGATAAGTCCCTCGCTGCGTATGGGCGTGCCGTACTTTTTGGTGGAGTACCACTCCATGTAATCCGTGGAGTCTCCAAGAAGGATCTTCTTTGTGGCTATTATCGCGTTATTCGGCATACCGGCAAGACCTAACATCAAGCCTACCAGATACCGGTATTTTTTCATTTTCGCCGAGTTGTATCTGAACGCGAAAACGGACATCAGAATGTAGAAAACGCCTGTAAAGGCAAAGCTGCCGGACATGACCGTGCGGGGTGAAAATTTGCTGTTGATCTTTGGCGTGGCAACAAGGCCCGCATAGGATAAAGAGCCGCTGAGAGCGTCGATCGCAGCCTTCATCTTAAGGTCATCAAAGCAGTCCTCATATATGTACGGAAGAAGCTTATAGGAGATTTGTCTTATCTGCTCAAAGAAATTGCCCGCCTGTATAGCTAAGAATGAGCGGCTGTGCAGCATGGTGGAAAATGTCTTGCTGTCCCAGTTCAGCTTTACTTTTTCAGGACGTTTTTCAACACGCAGGTTTTCGTTAATCGTGAAATACGGGGCGAACATGGTAATAAGACCTATGATGCAGAAGATCAAAGCCACGAAGAAATAACTTCTTTGCTTGCCTGCCGGAGTTTTTGCCAAGCCCACAACAATGGGTATCAGCCATCCCGGCAGCATGGCGCCCAAGGATTGAGCGAAGGTGGCAAGAGTATATAAATTTTTTCTGTCGTTGGCGTTGTCGGTCATGCGCAGTGACGTTGCGTTAAGGGAGGTGTCGTAAAAGACGTCGGATGTGTTGTATATGAATTTTGAAATAAAAGCCCAAAGGAAATTATAAAAGGGATTTGAAAAGGGAACAATGAACAGAAGCATGGAGGTGATGGAAAAGGGGACAGGGGCGAGCATAAGGATAGTCTTTGTTGGTGTGCGCTTGTTTTTCTTTGCCGGTGTGTCAACGATATTTCCCACGATCGGTGAAATAATAAGACCGGCTATGTTGAAAATGTCGCCCATAATAGTCATGCGGCGGTTTGATATCTTCGTGTACCCGCGGAGGAACTTGTCTGAAAACGTGTTTACGCTGTCCTGTCCCATGGAATTGCCGAAAACACCACCGGCGTAACCGAATTGTTCTTTAGGAGACAAGGAATTATCGCCGAATATTTTTTCCTTTAAATCAGCCAGTTTTTCCTTTATCATTTGTCTTTTTTACCCCCAGTCAGCTGCTGTGTTATAGGTCAAACGGTTATCTTATTTCGTTCTGAATAATGGGTATGCTTGCGGAAAGGTGAGCAGTGAGTATGGGAACGTCAGTGATTCCTACCCTGCCTTCGCCGGTAAGATCGGCCGCCATATAGTAGGGAGACGTTCTGTCCCCAAGATCGTTGTTCCCCGCGAAATACATCACAAGCGCGGAATAATCCGAAGTGTTTATGATACCGTTGCCGTCAATGTCTCCGAAAATGATGACGTTGTAAGATGAGTACAGTTCGCCTTCCCTGTTATAGATGTTAACAACTGAACCAGTACCGATAAATCTTGAGGATGTAATGATCTCCACCGTGCCGTTTGACACGTTGAGCAATTCGGCAAGAGCTTCCCGTGAAGTCCTCTCGTTTATGTGATAAATTATATGCTTATCTCTGTCAATAGCCACGTCCTGCCCCTCAGCCGCCGCAATGGTGGGGGGACGGAACACGAGCATACTTACGGCGTAATCTATGGCTTCAGCCATCTGATCAACTTCGTACTGCTCCGCGGCGGTCTTCGTGCGATCCACAGCCTCAATGGCGTCGGTCACTCTCTGTACGCTCAGGGGAGTGTATATACTGAAATCAAGGGCGTTTGCCCTCGCGATAGCTTCGTCAACAAGGGTGTAGTCAGCGAGAAGCGTCGCAATAGCCGCCTCAACGGAACGCTTTGCGTTCACCATGCGGTAAACGTATTCCTGGGGATGAAGAGTGCTGGTGTTGTCAGCTACTATGTAAGGTGTGTTTTCCTCAGCAATGACGATGCTGCGAACATCGGCTCCCGTAAGCTCCGGGTTGACGGACCATGTGAGCGCTAGTATGCCCGCAGTGATAGGCGCCGCCATTGATGTGCCTCCCCATGAAGCGTACTCGTTGTTTTTGGTGCTGTCGCTGTAGTTTAAAGAATACACACTTCTGCCGGGGGCGCAGATATCCACGTTGTCTCCCACGCAGGAGGACATGGTGGAGCTTACAGCCTGCTGATAACTCTTGTAGTTTAGATTTTCAGCGGCGCCCACGATGACGATACGGTCGTTTATCTTCTGCGCCATTTCCGCGCCTTTTCCTGTGTTTTCAAGATTTATTGAACAGAAATAACCGTTGTACTTTGTGTCATAGCTTACGTGAGTGTCAGAATAACCGTTTCCCGCAGATTCCACTACTATAAAATCATAGCCCTTATTTAAAAGCGACGACATATAGGATGAAGCGTTGACGGCGTTCCTGTTTACGGTTGACTCAGAAGGTACGGAATATGAATAAACAACGTTTCCTACTGAGAAGTTTACTACCTTTGCACCCGCGGAAACGCAGGCGGTCAGGCCCCAATAGATCATGGATGAGGATTCAAAGTTCTGATCGCTGTCCGGGAACACATCCACTGTGTGTATCGTTTTGTTCCACAAAACTCCGGTAATACCCTTTTGGTTGTTCGCTGTGGCTCCGATCAGAGCCGTAACCGCCGAGCCGTGAGCGGAAGGCCTGTTGTTTTCAGCATAATCCTCGGCAAGCTCAATGTCGGAGAGATCTTCATGCTCCAGGTATATGCCATTGTCCACAACGCCCACGTCGATATGATTGAAATAATCGTTATAATCCCACGCGCTGAGGCATTCCGTAGCCTCTATCCACCAGTTCTTGCCGGAAGGATTGTTTTCGTCAAACGATGCTCCTGACCAGGGATCGTCGGGTATGGCGCATTCCTGGACGATATTTGCTTCGTCTACCGTTGCCTCCAGGACTTCGTCGTATTCCTTAAGCTCTTCACAAATTGCAGTGAGCCTGTCGAGGGGAGCCTCTCTTACCTCGATCTGCCACTGGTCAACAATGTTGTTGTAGCCCACGCATTTGCCGTTAACGGAAGCGGTGATCTCCGCCTTTTTGAAATCGGAAACGCCCGGAGCAAAAAACACAACTATTATATTGTTCACATAATAGAAATTATCCTCCGCCGCGAAGGAGACGTTCTCATTGTCCAGTTCATAGATATGAGCGTCTTCGCCGTTCCTTATACTTGCACGGACGTCAGCTGTTCTGATGCTGTCCGGTGTGGGCGTTGAGAACGACTTTGCCAGATGCGGTGTGAGAATTGATGTAATAAGCATGATGTACGCGATAAGTTTGCTTAATAAACTCATAGATCCACCCTCTTTTCTGAAATTGATTTTTATATCTTGTTATTCGGGCTTACGGAAGGGAGCGGGGAAAATATCCTTGAACAGCGGAGCGTCCAGCTGATCCCGCAGGCGGAAGATGCAGTCCGTTTCTTTTGCATAGCCACGCACGATATCTTCCGCAAGTGCGGCGCAGGAGGGAGCGCCGCAGGTGCCGCAGTCAAGACCGGGCAGTTTCGCCCTTATCTCCTCCATATGGTTCATCATACTCATAGCCTGAGTAATATCCTCCGACAAACGCAGAACGTCTATCCCGGTGAGGGGACGCTGCCAGTACATACCGTCCACGTTTTCGGATTTGTCTATGTGGCTTCTTGAAACAGGCATACCTCTGCGGAGCTGCTGAAGACGCGCCTTTGCAACAAAGGGATTCTCCGCCGTGAGAGAACCGCCCACACAGCCGCCGGTACAGGCGTTCAGCTCCACGAAATCAATGCCTTTAAGTTTTTCGTTATCTATCTCATCAAGGACCTTTATGACGTTTTCAATGCCGTCTGCCGCAAGATAACTGTCCCTGAGCAGGGCGGCTGATTCTCCGCCGCTGGTCGCCCAGCTTATGCCGATAAGCCCGGCGGATTTCAGGTTTTCAGGATTTTCTTCCTGAAGCGCCTTTATCTGCTTTAAAAGCATGGGGTAAATATCCTTGATGGCTATAGCGCCGCTTATATATGATTTTTCAAGGCATATGGGCTGTTTTATGGCGGTTATTTTCGCGGGGCAGGGGGTTATGAAAAACACGCCGATGTCCTCATCCGCAAGCCCGGTGGTTTTTCTCGCCTTTTCGCGGGCAAGCCGCCCGGTCTCCTCCATGGGTGAGTTGAGAGGAATAACATTGGGGATAAGCTTCGGAAAAGCGACTCTGATAAGCCTGCACACCGCGGGGCAGGCGGAGGAGATAACGGGCCGCACCGCCTTGTCCGACGCCATGAATTCGCGGGTGAGTTCGGATACTCTCTCAGCGCCTCCAGCGACCTCGAACACGTCGTCAAAGCCACAGTGCTTGAGGGCGGTGAGGATATAGTCTGTGTCCTCGATATTGCTGAACTGACCGTAAAGCGTGGGAGCGGGAACCGCGATGTTATATTTGAATTCCGACAGCCTTGAAAGGTCGTCGCGTTCCGCATATTTCGCGTGGTGCTGACAGACGCGGATACATTCTCCGCAGTCCGTACAGCGCTCCGAGAGGATATGGGCTTTGCCCTGACGCACACGGATAGCTCCGGTGGGGCAGCGTTTTATGCAGGTGGTACAGCCTTTGCACTTATCCTCGTCAAGACGTACCGAATGAAAAAAAGAAGACATAATAATTTCAGGCGAAAGATCGCCGACTCCTTATTTTGGAATAAATTTGAGTTTAATGGTAGTACCCTGACCTACCACCGATTCTATATCCATACCGTCGGAATATTTTTTTATGTTTGGCAGACCCATGCCTGCGCCGAAGCCCAGAGCGCGGACGTTTTCCGGGGCGGTGGAATAGCCTTCCTTCATGGCCATATCGATGTCCGGTATACCGGGACCTTTGTCGGCGAGAGTAACGGTTATCTCGTCCTCGGAAAGATCTGCCGTGATCTCTCCGCCGTCCGCATGGATGACCATGTTTATCTCTCCCTCATAAACGGCAATGGCGACGTTGCGCACAGTTTCCGGAGGGAAGCCGAGCTTTTTGAGAGTTTTCTTTATTTCACCCGAGGCCTCTCCGGCGCGGGTAAAATCCTCTCCGTCAACGTTATATTTAAGTGTTATACCCATTATGCAGGTTTTCCTCCCCTCAGTCCACCGGAGTAAAGGGCTCCGCAGGCGGAAAACATGGACATGCCTGTGCGGAGGACTACGATATCCTTTGCCCGGGCAAGGGAGAGGATATCCTCATCGGGCTTTTTGCCGCGGACGAAAATAACGCATTTTATATCCATCATCTCCGCGGTACGTATGACCTGGGGGTTTACAAGACCTGTGAGCAGACAAGCCTGCTCCTTGACAAAGGCGAGCACGTCGCTCATCATGTCGCTGCCGCAGGCGGAGCAGATCTCCACATCTCCGGCGTCGCCGCAGAGCACATCAGCCTCAAGTAATTTTACAGCTTCGGTAACTTTCATAATAAAAATATCCTTTCCTGAAAACCATACATATCTATTATATATATTAAATATACACGAATGCGGCGAAAATAGCAATATATATTTTGAGGAAAAAGTGTCTTTCGGCAAAGATTTGTGCCGTAAAATGACTGTAAAAGCAGTAAAATCGGTTGCAATGGCGGGATAAAAATGATATTATACAATAGCGCTTGCTTTTGAGCGACGTTATTTTTAAAAGGAGGGTGCGGCGTGGTATTTTCGAGCCTGATGTTTATGTTTTGTTTCCTGCCGGCGGTTATTTTGCTGTACTTCGCCGTGCCGGACAAGCTGAAAAACACTGTGCTGTTCATATGCAGTCTTATCTTTTACGCATGGGGAGAGCCGGTCTATGTGGTGCTCATGCTGTTCTCCACGGTGGTGGACTACACCCACGGCAGGCTTGTTGATAAGTACAAAAGGTCGGGGCAGGATAAAAAAGCCCGCCGCGCCCTTGCTTCCTCGGTGATAATAAACCTTGCACTGCTGTGCTTCTTTAAATATGCGGATTTTGCGGTGGGCACCGTGAACAGCATCTTCGGCACATCCATAGCCGCCCTTGACCTGCCTCTGCCCATAGGCATTTCCTTCTACACCTTCCAGACCATGTCCTACACAATAGACGTGTACAGGGGGCAGGCAAAGGTCCAGAATAACATAATATCATTTGGTGCATATGTTTCACTTTTCCCGCAGCTCATTGCGGGCCCCATCGTGCGGTATCAGACCGTGGCAGAGGCTCTCAACCGCAGGAAAACCACCGCGGACAAGTTCTCCGACGGCGTTATGAGATTCGTTGTCGGACTTGGCAAAAAGGTGCTCATAGCCAACAATATAGGATTGATCTGGGACAGCGTTTCAGCTCTTGATTTTTCCACACTTACGGTGCTTGAAGCGTGGCTTGGCATCATTGCTTTTACATTCCAGCTCTACTTTGATTTTTCCGGCTATTCCGACATGGCGATAGGTCTGGGCAAAATTTTCGGCTTTGATTTTCCGGAAAATTTCGATCATCCTTATATGTCCCGCAGCGTTACGGAATTCTGGCGGAGATGGCATATTTCCCTTGGAATGTGGTTCAGAGAATATCTGTATATCCCTTTGGGAGGCAACAGATGTTCAAAGGCAAAGTGGCTGAGAAATATTGCGATAGTTTGGCTGCTCACCGGGCTCTGGCACGGCGCGGGCTGGAACTTTGTGGCGTGGGGAGCCTATTTCAGCGTACTGCTGATAATAGAAAAACTCTTCCTGCTCAAGCGGCTTGAAAAGCTGCCCTCAGCTGTCAGGAGGGGTTACACTTTCCTGTTGGTGGTGTTCTCATGGGTGATGTTCTCCATCGATAAAATGCCCGATATACTTAAGTTTTTCGGTGCCATGTTCGGGGTTGGCCGCTGTGGATTTGCAAACACGGACGGGATATATATGCTCCTGACCAACGTTGTCCTTTTAGCGGTTGCCGTGCTGGGTTCCACCGAACTGCCCCTTAAGCTTTCAAAGGAAATTAAGGGTAAGCTTTCGGAAAGACCCGTCGTATTGGAAACGGTGAAGACCCTGTTCATCGCTTTGGTAATGCTGCTTTCCGTGGCGTATCTGGTGGATTCGTCTTTCAATCCGTTTTTGTATTTCAGATTTTAAGGAGGGGAAGTTGATTTGAAAAAAAGATTATCTTTGTCGCCTGTTTTGATCTCCTCCATGGCTTTTCTGCTGATAATTTTTTCTTTCAGCATAGCATCTTTCCTGCTCCCTGACCGTGAATTTTCGGAGAGTGAAAACAGGTATCTGGCGCAACTGCCCGGGTTTTCTTTTGACTCGCTTTTTGCCTCGAAGTTTACCGAAAATTTTGAGGAGTACGTTGTGGATCAGTTCCCGGCGCGGGATATGTTCGTGGGGGTCAAAACTCAAACTGAATTCATCGCGGGCAAAAGGGATACCAACGGCGTTTTCTTCGGCAGGGACGGGTATCTCATAAACAGGTACGACAAGACCACAGTTAATGTGAATAAATTTCACAATAATTTGAAATATATTTCCATGTTCGCGGAAAAATACAAGAACGTGCAGAACGTGGATTTTTACACCATGCTTGTGCCCTCCGCTCAGGCGATACACACCGACAAGCTGCCGGAATTTGCGCCGGGGCTTGACCAGATCGCCGAGTTTGAAACTGTCCGCAAGGCTGTGGGTGAGGACGGGTACGTGGACGTATCCGGGGTATTTTCCGCAAACAAGGACAAATATCTGTTCTATAAAACAGACCATCACTGGACGTCCTACGGGGCCTTTGTTGCCTACCGTGAGTTCTGCGTTTCCGCCGGTATCACTCCGCCTTCCGAAAGCAACTTTACAATTAAAACAGTAAGCGGGGATTTTTACGGTACGGCTTATTCAAAGGCGAGACTCATAACCACAAAGCCGGACAGGATCGACGTCTATATCCCTGAAAAGCCGGTCACATTCAGGACCGAGACAGACAAGGAGACAAGGGACGGGCTGTACTTTGACGAATATCTGACCAAGAGGGACAAATATTCATATTTCCTCGGCGGAAACAGTCCTCTTGTGAAAGTTACCTCCAACGCGGGCACGGGAAGAAATCTTCTCATCATCCGTGACAGCTACGCCCATTGTTTCGCCCCCTTTGCGGCGAATGATTTTGATAATGTTTATCTGATCGACCTCAGATACTATAACGGCAAAATATCGGAATTTATCGGGAATAATTCCCTTACCGATGTGCTGATACTCTACGGCATGGAGACCCTGAAAAGCGACACTTCGCTTGTCAAACTGACAAAGTGACAAATCCAATGCGGAATTGTCTGAACATAATCAAACGGCGCACCGTATCTTAAATGATCGGCGCGCCGTATTTCTGTAATGTTAAAAAATCAAACCCATATCAAATTTTTTCTTGACAGCATATGCGAAATACCGCATTGTGTGGATCGCCGCCCGTGGCGAGCTTATTTTCTCAAATTCGGTCTGTGTTTCGTACACGTCCCGGAGACTTTGAAGCTTGCTCTTTGACAAGGAGCTTTCCCTTTTTGTTACATGTACCAGCACCTCGTCTATGCCGTACGCCTGCCCCTGCCGAAGCAGTTTTAACCAGAAGCCGTAATCCTGACCTGTCCTCCGCGGAGGCATTTTTACGTCACCGTAGAAATTCCGGTCATAGATCACCGTGGGGGTACTGATGTATGTTCTTGTCAAAAGATCCTTATATTCCGCTACTTCTTTTATCCTGCATTTTTCACTTACGGGCTTTCCGTCTGTGTCCACATAATTGTATGAACAGTACACAAAGGCGTATTTGCCTTGGGTTATAATTGCAAGCTGTTTTTCCAGCTTGTCCGGTTCCCAGGTGTCGTCTGAATCAAGGAACGCGATGTATCTGCCCTTTGCCATGTTAAGCGCTCTGTTCCTTGCGACTGCCGCGCCGCTGTTTACCTCAAGAACTTCAAATGTTATACCTTCATGTGCCGCGCTGTACTCTTTGAGTTTGTCTGCGGTGGAATCTTCGGAGCAATCATCCACGCATATGATCTCGTAATTCTTATATGTCTGCGCCAATACGGAATCTATCGCATTGCCGATGTAATTTTCGGAATTGAAGGTGGGTATGACCACCGAAACCAATCCGTCAACATAATTGCTCATTATAACTGCGCCACCTTAATAAATAGCTGTTACCCATTTTTTGAGATCGGCGGAATTTCCCGCCGCGGCTTCAAGATAAGCCTTGCGTATTTTTTCGGTAATGTTCGTGGAGCCCGTCTTATATCCGTCTACGCCGATTATGGGCGTTATCTCCATTGCGGAGCCGCAAAGGAATGCCTCATCGCAGGTGTAAAGCTCCGTGCGGTCGACCGTTCTTTCGGTAACATCAAGCCCCATAATAGTGGCAATTTCCATAACAGAGGCTCTTGTGATGCTTTCAAGCACACCGTCGGTGATAAGCGGAGTGATAAGTCTGCCGTCGTTTATTATAAACAGACAGGAACCCGGAGCCTCGGAAACCTTGCCAGCTTCGTTCAAAAATATGCAGGTGTCATAACCGCTGCGCAGAGCTTCCCTTTGCCCAACGCGGCTGTTAATATAGTTTGCTCCGCATTTTATCCTGGGGGAAACGGTGTTGTCGTTTATCCTTCTCCAGGAGGTGACGCACACGTTGAGCCCTGTTTTATTGTATTCTTTGGATATGCATTTCCTCGGTATGGGAGCCACGGACATTTCCACAGGTTCCGATGAACCCCAAGAGCCGAACCCGTCAACAAAAAGGGTCTGCCTTACGGAAATGTTTTCCCGGTATTCGTTTGCCCGTACAACGTCGATAAGGGCCTTTTTCATATCCTCCGGGGTGTAGGGACATTCTATCTGAATGAGACGGGCGGAGCGGAGCAGACGGCGGTAATGATCCTCAAGCCGGAACGCGTAGAGCTGTTTTTCCTCATCGTTCCAGTAGCAGGGTATGCCCTCAAAGACATTCAGCCCGAACTGCGCCGTGGGGGACAGAACATTGAGCTTTGCGTCGTTGACGTGGACAAGCTCCCCCTTGAACCATATGAGCCTTTCGGCAGTGTCGTACTTCATTTGTTTTCCTCTCCGTCCGGCAAATGCGCCAGCCTTATTATCCGTTCTTCCTCCGCCTTCGCGGCTTCCTCCGCGGTCATAGATTCGTCGGCTTTTGTTTCATAAACATTCTTCTTGCTGAAAACAAGCAGCAGAGTTTTGAACAGTATCTTTATGTCTATCAGGATCCCCTTTTTGCGGAACAGGTCGATATATTCATTATCATAGACCACTTTCTTGTCCCAGCTGCAGTCGTTTCTTTCACTGCACTGAGCAAGACCGGTGAGCCCGGCTTTCATCTGAAACCGCTTTTTGTATGTGCTGTTCAGGGTGTCGAAGTCCCCCAGCTCATATTTTACGCAGGGGCGGGGACCTACTACGGACATATCGCCCCTGAGAATGTTCAATATCTGCGGAAGCTCGTCAATGCTTGTGTTCCTGAGAAAACGGCCGACCTTTGTTAAGCGCGTATCGTCCTCATAAACGAACAATCCTGCCCCCATATGCTCCGCGTCCATGACCATGGTGCGGAATTTAAGCATCTGAAAAACCCGTCCGTCCTTTGTACGCCTGTCCTGCCTGAACAGTACGGGGCCCTTTGAATCAGCTTTTATAGCGATGGAAACGATCATCCACGCCGGGATGAGCAAAATAAAAAGTATGAGGGCAGAGACAATATCGAACAGTCGTTTTAAGAACAGATTCATTGACCTACCCGCTTTCAAAAAATTCTTTTAAAAAGTAAATCTGCGGAATATATCCTCAAAGCTTTCGGCTTCCTTTACCAGCTCCGCTTCTCCGCCGGAAATGTCTATTATCGGGAAATCCGGCAAAATAAACGGGGGCTTCATAACAACGGAATAGGAGCCGCAGTTGCCGAACAAAACCGCGTCGCCCACAGCCAGGGGACCGCTGTAATTCCTGTATAAAATATCGTTTTCAATGCAGGTGTAGCCTGCCATATCAAGGTCTTTATATTCCTTCTGCGCGCCGCCCATGTTTATGACCTCTATGGGAGGATTCACACCGGACATATTTATGTTCTTCTGACTTGCAAGGAGAGAGGCAAAATATTTGCCCCGCACGGATTTTATTGACTTCACCGTGCCCATAAATTTCATGCAGTCTCCCACCAGCGCGGAGCCGGGCTCGATCAAAAGAAGGGGAGCGGTATCCCCGAAGCTGTCTAAAAACACCGAAGCGACGGCGTTTGCGTATTCCCTGTACTCCGGTATTCTGACTGAAAACTGTTCCTTGAGGCTGTCCTCCATCTTGCCGAAAATGCCGCCGCCCAGATCGATGATATCCGGAACGGTTCCGATTATGTCTACAGCCTCCAGAATGCCCCTTGCTCTCGCGGGCCAGTGATCAAGGCTCCGGTCGGCAAAGTGGCATTGCAGACCGGCAAATTCTATATTTGAAGCGCCTGTGATAAGCTCCGCGGTCTTTTTGAAATCTTCTCCGTGGATATCCAATCCAAAACGTGAAACGACGCCGTCGTCAATATCAAAATTGCAGCGTATCCCCAAGCGGAAAGTCCGGTCGGGATGCTGCTGTGCAAGGCTTTGCAGCGCCGCGGCTTCTTCAAAGGAATCAATGTTTATCAGGCTGCCGCTGAGAAGAAATTTTTCCGCATAAGCAATATCTTTGACAGGGCCGTTCCAGATGATATTGCCGGGCTTGACCCCTGTACGCAGGGCAAGTTCCGCCTCCATCTCAGATACTGTCTCGGCATAACCGCCCAGCTCGTTTACCGCGCGGCACAGCCTGGGAATGTAGTTTGTTTTATATGAATAAGCTATGTTAAAACGCGGATAAACTGACGCAAATGCGTCCTTCAGATCCATGTAATTCTGCCTGAACTGCCCTGAGTCAAGAATATAGTACGCCTCGCCGAACTGTTTGTTGAGCGCGGCGATTTTTTCTTTGCATAAATTACAGCTCATTGTTCCCCGCCTTTTTTAATTTTGCCACAACATCCGCCACACACAGGGCGACATCCTCTTTGTTCCTGAGGAAATCCTCCTGTGTGGCTGTCTCAAGGGAGCTTTCATATTCCCTCAAAGCCTTCATGTTGATCCTGAACACCCTGTCGATCTCTTCGGGACTGTCGTATTTAGCATTGTCGCAGAAGGTCCTCGAAAGTATCGCCATGGTTGAGCCCAGACGGTAATGCTCCATGACTATTTTCTCAGCGGGCAGCAGACCGTCCCCAAGCTTGGCTATGCCGCCGAAGCCGTAGGGCTTTCCCGCCGCTTTGAATTTATTGCAGAGCCGTTCCACCGTACCGTCGGCAAGAAGCTCGAACATGAATGTCATCCCGTATGACAGGTGAAGGTCGTTGAGACCTATGTGGATCTCGTCAAAATCAAGCTTTAATACGTCGTCAACAATATCCACCGCCTCTTTGGTCTCAAGCAGCAGATTCGTCTTTGCTCTTTTGCCCACGGCATCAAGGAACAGGCGTACTTCATCAATGCTTTTCCACATGGGAAGCATAACAATATCCGCTCCCGCGTCGATAACGGCGTTTATTTCCTCGGGTGAGTTTTCACTCCACGGATTTACCCTGACAATGAGCTGAGCCTTGGTGAGCAGGGGCTTTATCTCCGCGATGTCGGAGATCCTGTGCCTTGATTTGACCGTGTTCCCCGGCTGACGGCTCTCTTTGCCCTCAGTTTCAAGATCCACCCATATTTTGCCTACACCGTATTTTTCGGCGATGAGAGCTGTTGACTTTTTATTTGTTATATATAGTAATTCAAGCGCCATATCGGATTCCATCCTGATTTTGTTCGCATAAAAGTTAAGTTAACGTATATTGATTATTTACAGACATAATTACCTTATTATTATACCCATAAATAGGATTATATCTCTTATCGTAGTTTTTGTCAATGATTTTCCCCGTTTTGTGTCGGCTTTACAGAGAAAAATGGGAGTTTTCAAAGAATAGGTCATAAACATCCTGTGCGGTAAGGCGTAAGCGTAAAAAACAGCCCGGGAAAACTCCCGGGCTGAGAAAATATATTTGCCGTTAACGGTTATTTGACAGCTTTATCAATAACATCTTCTGCGAAAAAGCCCTGAGCTATTACGGGGAGCTTTTTGAACAGCGCGCGGAAGAATGCAACCAGTTTTGCAAAGAAGCCGGTCTTGACCTTTACGTTTTCAGTCATGGAAGTCGCCAGCGTGGAGTTTCCGAGCATAAGCTTCGCCTGTACCGTAAAGCTCTTCTTAGCCTCTTTTATGGTGCAGGTGCTGCCGGTGGCGTAGTCCTGTCCGTCGATGAACCAGTGGACTGTCGATCCGGAAGGAGCGTTGGCGGTCTGTGCGGTAAAGGTGATGGTGGCACGGTAATCTATCGTGCGGGATTCAACATAATTCTTGATAGCGATGGAAGGCATAAGTGTTTTTTCCTGCCAGCGCGCCACAAGCTTATGGTTGACGATGGTCGAAACTACGGTGTTTGATGAAACCGGCTCGTCACTGATGGAGTACCAACCGAGGAACGTGTAATTGGAACGTGTGGGTGTGGGCAAAGAGCCGTATGTCTCACCAACGCGGACGGGTTTGTTGTTGGGGGCTACTGAACCGCCGTTGGGATCAAATGTGACCGTAACCTCTATGCCCTGCCATTTCGCGGTGAGGGTGTGGTTGGAGGTCTTGGTAACGGTTGATGAAGCTGTGATCTTTGTGGAGCCGTCATACCAGCCCAGGAAATTATATCCGAATCTTGAAGCTGTAGGCAGAGTGCCGTATGTGCCGCCCACGGTAACGGACTTGCTTGTCGTTGCGCAGCTGCCGCCGTTGGCGTTGAAGGTTACGGTTATTGAATTGCCTGTCCAGCTTGCGGTGAGGGTGTGATTTGAGGTTTTGGTAACGGTTGATGATGCCGTGATCTTTGTGGAGCCGTCATACCAGCCGTTGAAGGTGTAGCCTGTGCGAGTGGGTGTGGGCAGTGTGCCGTAGGTGCTGCCTACAGTAACGCTCTTGCTTGAGGTGGAAACGCTGCCGCCGTTAGCGTTAAAGGTAACTGTAACGGTTGTGGGTGTTGAAGATTTAACATCGCTGCAGCAGAGCATGGGAACAACGCCGAAGTTGGTGTGGTTCGCAGCGGTGGAGACCGCCCATGCGCTCTGACCGTTGAAGTTTACGTTGCAGACGTCCTTGGTATCGTGACCGGCGGAACGCAGCCACCAGTACGGACCCTTGCTGTTGACGATTTTAAGACCCATGCACAGAGCGTAATCCGTGCCCTGACGTGCGCGAAGCTCATCCTCTACGCCGGGGTATTGCTGATAGCCCTTTGTAGTGTCGATCATCTCATCGTATGCGGGCAGGAAGATCTTGTCGCTGGTGTTAGCAAAGTCGAGATCGGTGTGATTGTTGTTGTTCATAAGGGTGTATATGCCCTTATTGTGAATGCTTGTTGAAATAAGCTTGCCCTGTTCTGTTGAGCTGAACGCGGTGCTCATGAATGTGCCTGTGAGCCAGGTGCGCAGAGAGCTGTGTGAATAGTCGCAGGCAAAATACTGTGTGCTGTTGTTTTTATTGTAATACTTGCTGTTCTGGTAGTCTATCTGGTTATTGAAGGCCTGTGAGTCGATGGCGCTCTTGCAAATCACCAGACCTGTGGAGGGATCAAGTACGCGCCAAGTAAGAGGCTCATACTTGAACCAGTATGTGTTGTTGATGCGGTAGCCGTTTGCGTACTGAGGATAGAGCGTTCCGGGATCGGAAGCAGTGGAGGAGGCGTAGATCGTCTCGTCCGGGCGGTAAGCGGAGAATTTAACGCCGCGATACTTTACGCCGTTGTAGGTAACGTCGCAGTACTGAGCGTAGCTCTGCTGAGTTGCCGTGTTCCAACTTCCGCTGCCGGCGTAAAAGCCGAGACTTGTCCAACCGGTGGCTTTGCTGTTAAGAGCGGAAATGATGGAGGAATTCGATACTTTCGTCTGGGGATAGCTGCCGAATGTGAACGTGTCTCCGAGCTTGTATGCCGCAGATGTCGTGAAGGAAAGAGCCGCCATACAGCTGAGGAGCATGATCGATGCCAACAGCAGGGAGAGAAGTTTCTTGCCGAGTTTCATAAGATCACCTTTCTAAATTTTTATAGTGTATCGAAATAATACAAATAATATTTTATAATAATAATATTATTATGTCAACTATTATGTCAACAAAAGACAGGAAAATTAATGAATTTTTGTTGCAAATACGATCTTCAGGAATAATACCGCCCACCGCCCAATATCAATGCGGAATTGTTTGTACCAGACCCCTACAATGGTCACCCCCCTCGTCGTAGGGCACGCACACATGCGTGCCGGAAAACAGCTTCCTCGCCGACCGAGCCGATTTACATAAAAAAACAGCCCGGGAGATCCGGGCTGTGGGATGATTCTGTTACTGAAAAATTTTATTGATCTCATTTACCGGGAAAAAGCCCTGAACTACCTTTGGCAGTTTACCGAAGATCGAACGGAAAAAGGCCTTGAGCTTTGCGAAGAACCCTGATTTGACCTTTACGTTTTCAACGGTTGAGCTTGCGATCAGGTTGCCTTTAAGAAAAAGCTTTGCCTGTACGGTAAAGTCTTTCTTGACGTTAGAAGCCGTGTAACTGTTTCCGGTGGAGACATCCTGCCCGTTGATGAACCAGTGGACCTCCGAACCCACGGGGGCGTTGGCGGTTTGTGAAGAGAAGGTTATCGTTGTACGGTAGTCGATCTGTGTCGTTTCTTTGTAATTCACTATCGCGACGGAGGGCAGGGGAGTGCTTTCCTGCCATTTGGCGGTGAGTGTATGAACGCCGAGGATCGAAACAACGGTTGATGAGTTTACAAGGGTATTGGCAGACGTATACCAGCCGATGAAGGTGTAATTGCTGCGGGTGGGGGTGGGCAGGGTGCCGTAGGCATCGCCAAAGCGCACGATCTTGCTGGGGGTAGAAACCGTTCCGCCGTTTGCGTCAAAGCTGACCGTTTCCGTCACGCCCATCCAACTTGCTCTCAAAATGTGCGCGGAAGTCTTTGTAACAATAGAGGAGGGGAGTATTCTCGTGTCCCCGTCATACCAGCCGAGAAAATCGTATCCCGTTCTTGTGGGGGTGGGAAGGTCACCGTATGTGAAACCCACGGTGACCGTCTTTACATTGGGCAGTACGGTGCCTCCGGCGGGGTCAAAGGTAACGGTTACTGTATTCCCGTCCAGTGACCAGCCCGCATTCAGGGTGTGAGCTGTGTCGTGATTTACTATGGTGTTGGCGGTGACCTTTGTGTTGCCGTCATACCAGCCCTGGAAGGTGTAACCTTCTCTTGTGGGTGTGGGCAGATCGCCGTAGGTGCCGCCGGGAAGAACGCTTTTACTGGTGGGGGAAACCTTGCCGCCGTTGGGATTGAAGGTCACGGTAACGGCGTCGGATCCGGGAGATTTTACAGATGTACAGCAGAGCATTGGAACTATGCCGAAATAGGTGATATTTGCGGATACTGTGCCTACCCGGGCGCTCTGACCGTCAAAGTTTACACAACAGGTGTCAATTGTGCTCATGCCCGCTGTGCGGAGACGCCAGTAGGATTTGCCGTTGCTGTGTACTTTAAGACCCATGCATTTCGCGTAATCCGAGCCTTGACGCACTCTAAGGGGATCCTTGTCTCCCGGATAGGGTTGATAGCCCTTGGAAACGTCGAGTACTTCATCGTATGAGGGGATAACTATCCTGTCGTTTGTGTTGGCAAAATCAAGCTCGGGGTGACCTGTATTCCCTATGAGTGTGTATAGACCGTTGTTATGGATATTTGTAAAAATAATCTTGCTCTGTTCAACCGAAGTGAACGCCGTGCTTAAAAACGAGGTGTTCAGCCAATTGCGCAGAGAGGAGTGGGAATAGTCGCAGGCATAATACTGAGTGCTGTCGTTTTTGTTGTAATATTTGTTGTTGACTGAATTGAGCTGGTTGTTGAACGGCTGAGAATCAACGATGCTTGTACAAAGTATCAAGCCCTGTTCCGGATCGATAACACGCCACTGCAGGGGTTCATACCTGAACCAATAAGAGGTGTTGATAAGGTAACCGTTGTCGTACTGTGGATAAAGCACCCAGGGGTTGATCGCTGTGGAAGCCTCTTCTGTAGTGATATCCGGACGGTATGCCGTGAACTTTATGCCGCGGTATTTTACGCCGTTGAGGGTTATGTCACAGTATTTTGCATAGTCCCGGGGCAGAGCCGTGTTCAGCTCACCGCTGCCGGAGTAAAGGCTAAGGGTGATCCAGTTGCCCGACCTGCTGTCCAACGCATTCAGAAGAGAACTGTCTGTAATTCTTGTCTGAGGATAGCTGCCGAATGTGAAAATGTCTCCCATCTGATATGTCGATTCCGCACCGGCAGAGAAGGTCATACCGGCAAAGCAGGTCATAACTATTATCAACGCCAGTAATAAAGACAGAAACTTTTTGCCGAGCTTCATAATGATCACCTTTCCTTTGAATTAAAAATATAATAATCTCATAAAATCTTTGATTTTACATCTATCATTTTATATCTATTTTACAACTTTGTCAATGATTATCGCTTGGCTCTGTAAAAATATATTGCACTACATTATATTTATTGACTTTTAATATAGTTTATGGGATAATATACTGTAATTGTGTGCGGCTGCGGGCACCCTTGATGAAATTGACCGATGCTGCTGCGTATATGACACAGGGAAAAAGCGTTGTGATCTATTTGAGCTTTTTTAAAAATACAGCGGTCTGCAAGGTCAGCAAATACGCAGTATTCTCAGAACAAAGCTTTCGGGTCATATGCTCACGGCAAGAGTCATGATCATGGACGAATTACCGATTAACGCCAACGGGAAAATTGATAGGAAGGTGCTTCAAAATGGATGAACTGTTAAATATATTGAACGAAATAAATCCCGATATTGATTATATGACAGAAACAAATCTCATAGATGGCAAGATGATCGATTCATTTTCCATATTTAAACTTATTGATGATATTTGTGAAACGTTCGACATTGACATCGGTCCCAAGTGGATGCGAAACGAAAACTTTAACAGTGTTCATGCCATGTGGGATATGATACAAGCCATCCAGAATGAAGACGAATAAAAGGTGGTGTAACCATTGCTGATTACTTCTTTGCAGTTTCTTTTGTTTGTATTTGGCGCTATGATATTGTTTTATCTCGTGCCTAAAAAGATCCAATGGATGATCCTGCTTGCTGCAAGTATCGCATTCTATGTTTCCGTCAACGTGTGGGGCATATTTCTGGTGCTCGTTACAGCGTCGACTATATACGGATCTGCTCTTTGGATAGAATCGATAAGGAAAAAACAAAAGTCGTATTTCAAGGAAAACAAGGAGCTGCTTTCACGCGAAGAAAAGGCTTTAATAAAAGAGAAAAACAACAAAAAACGCAGACGCATTCTCGTTACCACGCTTGTTTTGAATTTCGGGATCCTCTGTGTTTTCAAATATCTTCACTTTGCTCTTGAACAGGTCAATCTCGTTATAAGTGTTTTCGGCGGCAGTGTGATAGAGGACAGAATAAACCTCATTATGCCGCTGGGCATATCATTTTATACTTTCCAGTCAACGGGCTATCTGATCGATGTGTACTGGGAAAACTGCAAACCTCAGAAAAATTATTTCAAGACGCTGCTGTTTGTGTCTTTCTTCCCTCAGATAACCCAGGGTCCGATAAGCGATTATACAAAGCTGTCAAATGAACTTTTTTCAGAACATAAACTCTCTTATGAAAACTTCGTAAATGGCTTTGAACGTATGCTTTGGGGCTTTGCCAAAAAGATGGTGATTGCTGATTACATTTCGTCCATGGTTGGAAGTCTGTTTGAAAATTACAGCAATTATACGGGTATAAGCGCTTTTATAGGAACATTCTTTTACAGTGTTCAAATATACGCGGATTTTTCCGGATACATGGACATTATGTGCGGCGTTTGTGAAATGTTTGGTATCCGATTGACGGAAAACTTCAAACAGCCTTATTTTTCAAAATCTATTGCAGAGTATTGGCGCAGATGGCACATTACTCTTGGAGAATGGTTCAAAAAATATGTTTATTACCCTATAGGCATGTCCAGGCTCAGCAAAAAAATAGGACAAAAAACGAAGGATAAATTCGGAAAATTTGTCGGTCAGACGATACCGCCAACAATAGCGCTCATAGTCGTGTGGTTTGTAACAGGACTGTGGCACGGAGCATCATGGGCGTACATAGTGTGGGGTGGAGTAAACGGTCTGTTTATAATTTTTTCCATGTGGATGGAACCGGTATATGCCAAAGTAAAAAGTGCCCTGAAGATCTGCGATACGAGCCGTCTTTGGCAAGCTTTTCAGGTCTTACGCACGTTTGTGCTTGTTACTCTGATAAAAGTTTTCCCGGAGGTCGGAAGCTTGTCCGGCGGTTTGAAGCTTTGGAAGCATATTTTCTCAAATCATCGCATACCCGCTTCGCTGTCCGAACTTTTGCCGTTTGTAGATGACATTTCAATTCCGTTTTTGATAGTTGCATCGTTGACGGGCTTTCTGTTTATTCACAGTTTGGTTGAAAGAAAAAGAGATTTCAGAACGCTTTTTCACAAACTGCCCTTTGCGGTGAGAATAGCGGCTTTGACAGTGCTGTTTATCATAATCGCATACATTGGTATTCCGGCAGCGTCAGAAGGAGGATTCCTATATGCAAACTTTTAAAAAAATCGCTGTTGTGTGCGTAGTATTTGTCTTGTCGGTTTCTATAGTTTCTTTGGCTGTTATAGAGCCGTTCCTTCACTCCCGTTTTGCTTATTTCAACGACTCGGATCTTCGTGAATCGTTGTCGGGAAAAATAGATTGTCTTTTTGTGGGAGCATCGCAGTGTACATGTGCTTTTATTCCCTCAATCGCAGATAATGAGCTTAATGTTTGCAGCTATAATCTTGCAAACGGTTCAATGTCATGGTATGGGCGCAAAGTGCTTATGGAACAGGAAATCAACAGAAATCCTGTAAAGAATGTTATTGTTGAGATCTCTTTTGATGGGCTTGCTAAGGATTATTATGCGCCCTGGGGAGATTATGTGGTTTTGTGCCGTTTGGGCTCATTCAAAGACAGAGCCGGTTTTGTTTTCAAAAATGTCAGCATTACGGAATATCAGGAAATATACGGGGCCCTTATCAGTCAGGGAATATGCTATATGATATCGCTGGTGAAAAATTTATTTTACGAAAAGATTCTTCATAGGGAAGGTGAGCCCCTCGACAATGTTCCGGTAGAAAGCAAGGGCTTCAGATTCCGTGATCTGGATTCGGAAGACAAGGAAGATTTTAACATATCCGAAAACTCTTTAAAAGAAATATATAATTCTCAGCTCATACCGGAATTTAACCCTAAAAATTTAAAAGAACTCTATGAAATCGTTGATATCTGCAAAGCCAATAATGTTCAGGTGACATTTGTTGTTGTCCCGCATTCGGATATGCTGATTTTTGAATATAAAAACTGGGATGAACTTTCAAATAAATTGAGATCTGTTGCAGACGAATTGAATTGTACTCTGTTGGACTTCAACCTTATAAAAGATCGTTACGACATCTTTCAGGATAAAATGAGTTTCAATGACAAATCACATTTATCCCGCGAAGGCGCCAGCGCCTTTATGGAAGAGTTCTGTAAGGTTATGAAGAAATTAGAGGCAGGAGAAAATGTCTCGGATTGCTTCTACGGGACCTATGCTGAAATGAAAGCGGATTCGCCGTATATGGAGTATTTAAGTAAATGATATTTCAAAGAACATTGGCAGGTGGATTGTTTTGAAAAAAAGCAAGGGCAATGCGGCGATAATTATTTGCATGGTCATATCTATCGTGTCGCTGATGGCCGGTCTGACGATCATTTTTGCCGAGAAAAACAATGCGAAGAAAGCTCCCGACACATCGACAAAGAATATCGTTATCGAGGTCATGGCTCCCGGATATGACGGCAAGACCTACAAATTAACAACAAACAGGCAGTATCTTGGGGAGGTGCTTGTTGATGAGAAGATCGCCGAGGGTGAAAACGGTCAGTACGGGCTGTACATCAAAAGCGCCGCGGGCATTAAGGCGGATGAGAGCAAAAGTGAATGGTGGTGTATCACAAAAAACGGAGAGGCCGTAGCCACCGGAGCGGACGCCGTTGAGATCGCCGACCGGGATAATTTTGAACTGACTTTAAAAACCGGATATTAAATGATTAGGAGAAGAAAAATGTTAAAAAAGTTTATTTCATTTATGTTGGCGCTTGTGATCCTGTTTTCTCTCGCCTCTTGCGGAAGCAAGGATGCAGAAGAAATTAAGGTGTCGGAATCAGGCAAATATTTTATAATCGAGCTTTACCCGGAATACGCGCCCAAGACCGTGGAAAACTTCCTCAAGCTTGTCAATGAGGGTTTCTATAACGGGCTTAAATTCCACAGGGTCATTGCGGGATTTATGGCTCAGGGAGGCTCTCCGGACGGCACCAGCAGCGGCAGCGCGACTTCCATAGAAGGGGAATTTGCCAGCAACGGCTTCACACGCAACACCCTCAAGCACGAAAGAGGAACCGTGTCAATGGCAAGGGGTACAGATTACAACTCAGCCAGCTGTCAGTTCTTTATTTGTTTCTCAAGACAGCAGCACCTGGACGATGATTACGCCGCATTCGGCTCCGTTGTTGAAGGTATGGATGTGGTGGACGGGTTCCTTGATATCGAAAGAACATACGATTCGGGAGGATACCTGTCTGTGCCGGTGACGCCCATAGTGATGAAAACAGTGGAACAGATATCGGATGGCAGTGATCACGACGGACATCCAATGGTAAAGGTGACAATGGCGTGATTCCGGGTGCAATATGTTTGCAAAATGTCTTTACTTTTGGCAATGATATATAGTATAATACTTCCGGGCTGATTATAATATGATCTCTGATTTTAACAGAGTTTACCGATAAGGAGGATCTGTTATGGCGTCATTATTAGTAAAACTTATAGGCATTTCCGCGGTAGCCGCCGGCTCTGCAGCTGTTATTTCATCTATCAAGAACAAAAGAATAAACGTAAAATCCACCGGTAAAAATATAGCGAAATCAGTAAAACTCACCGTTCCTACGGACGGAAAGTACGACAACGGCGTTGCCCTCACGCCTCCCATGGGCTGGTCCAGCTGGAACACCTTCAGGAACAGCATAGACGAGGATCTTATAGTCGAGATCGCCGAGGCTCTCAAGGACAGCGGTCTGGCAGACGCAGGATATATTTACCTCAACATCGACGATTGCTGGCAGTCTTCTCTCAGAACCGGAGCCGGCAGACTTCAGGGCGATCTGGTGACCTTTCCCAGCGGCATAAAAGCTCTTGTGGAGAAGGTAAATTCGTTGGGCCTTAAACTGGGTCTGTACACCTCAAACGGCACCCTTACCTGCGAGGATCTGCCCGCGAGTTTAGGCCATGAGGCGGAGGACGCCCAGACCTTTGCTGAGTGGGGCGTGGAATATTTCAAATACGATTTCTGTCACAATAAGCCTATTCCAACCCGTGCGCCGGACATTGAAAAGATCACCGTCAGCAGGGGAGACAAGGTCATAGCTACTCTGTTTGCAAAAGACGCCGAGCTCAGCGGCAACGCCCGTGTAGCCACCCTCGATAAACTTGATACCGGAGAGTTCATCACAGGGCTTTCATCAAACGGCGGTTCGGCTTCTTTCAATGTGGTGGTGGATGAGCCCGGCGAATACGTCCTCACCCTTTGGATGCGCAAAAAGAGCTCATTTGAAAAATATCTTGAGGTCTGCGTGAATGATGACGAAGTGTTCTCCACGCTTGTTCCCGTCACATACGCCTTTACTCCCAATGGCAGGAATCAGATGAAAATAAATCTCAACGCGGGTATGAATGTTCTCAGAATGTACAACCCCGTTGCTTCCCTTGCGGACTCCGCCGCAAGACAGTACACAAAGATGGGCGAGGAGCTTAAGAAAGCCACCGCCGAATATGCCCGCAAGACGGGAAAACCCGAAAAGCCCATTGTATATTCAATTTGCGAGTGGGGTGTGAACCGTCCGTGGAAGTGGGGTCCCAAGGCAGGCAATATGTGGAGGACCACCCTTGACATCAAACCCGTCTGGGCTTCCGTACTGGGAATTTATGAGATAAATGTAAGGCTTGCAAAGTATGCCGGCCCCGGCGGCTGGAACGATCCCGATATGCTTGAGGTTGGCAACGGCTCACTGAGCCTTGAGGAAAACCGCACCCACTTCTCCCTGTGGTGCATGATGGCGGCGCCCCTTATTCTGGGCAACGACGTGCGCAAGTTTATCGGCATCGACGGTAAGCCGGACGATGAGAACGAACTGTACAGGATCATCACAAACAGGGACATGATAGCCATAGATCAGGATAAACTTGGCGTTCAGTGCCGCAGGATCAAAAACGGCGTTGTGGATGTTCTTGTCAAGCCCCTTGAGGGTGGTGAAGCGGCGCTCTGCTTCTTCAATAAATCAAGCGAGACCAAGGACGTAAGCCTGCGTATAAACGAAATAGCCAGCAAGGATTTCGTTTCGCTGCCCTTCTCGGACAGCTATGAAGCCTTCGACCTGTGGTCAAAGGAAAAGCTTGCAATAGAGGATGAGATAAGCTGCACCGTCTATCCCCACGGCGTAAAAGTTTACAGAATAAAGGCAAAATAAAACAAAAATGTCTTTGCGGGCGGAAAAGCTCCGCCCGCAAAGGAAAATATTTCCGCCCGTAGCACAGCTGGATAGTGCAGTAGATTCCGATTCTAAAGGTCGGGGGTTCGAATCCCTTCGGGCGGGCCATAGTGAACAGGTCTCCGATTTTGAACAAAATTATCAAAATCGGAGACCTGTTTTTCTTATGTTCCTTGATTTATAAGGATTTTTTGACTTTTGCCTTTTGCAGGTCAAAAATGAAACATTTCAAATCCGTATTATGAAAAAATGCAGCCGGTCCGCTTATATCAACTACTGATTATCATTTTTGCAACAGTATTTGGCTTCAAATTGTAATGGAGAAATATATCCAAGGAACGAATGAACCCGTGTTTTATTATAGTATTCAATGTAATGATCTACGGATTCTTGAAAGTCGTGTACGCTTCTATATTGATGTCGATACAATTCTTCTTTTTTGATAATAGAAAAGAACGATTCGGCAACAGCATTATCATAAGGCTGTCCTGAAGCAGATAGGGACTGTTCCATACCGTTCTTTTTCAGCAGGTTTTGGAATGAATCAGCTGTATATTGCCCACCCCTGTCAGAATGAAAAATTAAGCCAGTTTTTGGGTTTCTGAATTCTATTGTTTTTTTCAAGGCACTGGATACAAGTTGCTTTGACTCTCGTTTAGATATTGTGTAACCGACCACCATTCTTGAATACAGATCGATGACGACGCAGATGTACATACTTTTTCCGCCACAGTTAAAGTATGTAATATCACTGACCCATACTTTGTTTGGTTTATCAACAGAGAATTCTCTCTTAATTCTGTTTGTATGCTGCTCTCGCTTTTGTTTGTAGGAATTTTTCGCCCCTTCACTCATTGCTTCCAGCCCAAGTTCATGCATGATATTCAAAACGTGTTGTTTGTTTATTGATATGCCTTGGGCGTTCATTGCTTTCATGATTCGATTAGCCCCATATCGCTGACCGCTGTCATCAAACATCTGCTGAACGATACGCATCAGCTGTTGTTCTTTTTCATCCCGCCAACTGGTGTCTCTCTTACGGAAAATGTGGTTATAGAAAGTACCGCGATCGATTTCCAGTGCTTCGCATATCTCATAAACACTATATTTTTTATGCGCTCGATATATCGTTTCTGCGGTTTCCAATCTTTTCTTTAACGGATAAACTGATATAAAACCAGACAGCCTTACGATTTCCAGCTTGTGGTCGGCTTTTTGAGAGTGCGACTGCAATTTAAGATAATCCTTGGGTGCGAAAGAAGAGTTGGCTGTCATGACAGTTTTATACTCCCGAATCCATCGATAGATACTGTTCACAGGGATCCCGCTGGCATTTGATACCTCTGCAACAGTTTTTCCCTGTTCATATTCTCTTACAAGTGATATTTTCATTTCGTTTGGATAGGACATAAATAACCTCCTGCATTTTCTTTCAATTATAACAAATGCGTACCACCATACTTTTTAACGATGCTGCATAAGGGTACACATTTTGTATTGAAATTGGTCGCTGCTTACAAACTGTTCAATTTAAATCATACTATAATTACATAAATGTTAAAAGCTGTCTTCTAAACAATTCCTTGTCCAGCAATTGGGATCTCACAATTATGATTGTCCAGAGTTTGGGTTCCTCACAATTCAAATGTCCACAAACCGGGTTCCCAACAATTCAAAGTGTCCAGTTTCTGGGGTGCATTTTATTTTATGGGGTTTATTGCACACGATTACCCATCTCGTACACGAATACACCCCATCTTGCAAACGATTACGGCTTGCTAAACTAATTAAAAGTGCAAAAAACGGAGAAGAGCCTGACCAAGCAGATATTTCTGCATAGTCAGGCTCTATAAGTAATCGTGTGCAAGAAGCCGAAAAACGCTATATGTTTCAAGGGATTTTCAAAGCTGTGGGGTGCAGGTTGTATCCAAATTGATGTGGGTTTCCATAGAAGAACGCTTATTAGGATACAATAGGCGTTCTTCCTTTTTTATCCGTCGATGCACCCCACCCTGACAGAAAATGCACCCCATTTAAGCCGTGGGGCGCATTTTTGAGCTTATGGGGTGCATTGCACACGATTACTGATTTTGAAATGATTTTTGATCAAAATGGAGGTATTCAAGCCTTGATTCTGCGACTTTCTCGGAATTCAGAATCCTGTCTTGTGAAAAGTAGACATTGTGTAAAATCCCGAGTTTTTGACAACTGGGGTGCAACATGATGTACAGTCAAGTTCACGAAGAAGGAAAACAATGATATATAAGGGATTTCAATTACTTTTCGTGGCGTCCAAACATTATTTCTGTATTAGAAACTTTTTCGCCGCCACGATGTCGATGGCCGTCATGGTGACTTTATCGAAGCGTCACATCTATATCAAACTAATAGGAGTGAACCGGCTATTTATTCTGCTTCGCAGCATTCCCTTTACGGACGGAGTGGAAAAGAACTGGAACCGGCATCCCGATAGTCTCGACGATGTACCTGCGACGTGGTCAGATTTCCAAGCTGTTTAGTCAACGATCCCCCTTTCGCAGCATTCTATGACTATCAATGGGTCGCACGTTTCCGGTCTTGGCAATTTGTATGGAAAAAATCTCTTTCACCTAACAATCACAATTGCATCATAAGTATCAAATAAGATGCAATTAAACTTGACAAAAGAGTTGCTTTGATGTAAAATATAATTGCATCATTTGGACTCAATATGATGCTAATGAAACGAGGAATGACGCAATGAGAGATTTTTGTTATAAAAAAGAATATGCGAAACTGCTTTCGCCGGACATTGTCGCCTTGCTCTCAACGCTCCATGAATACAAGGTAAAGCAAACCCTATACATCGACGCAAAGCCTGACGCCCTCGCTCAACTGCTTGAAGTTGCGAAGATCCAGAGCACGGAGGCGTCAAACCGAATTGAGGGCATCATCACAACCGACGAAAGGCTGAAACAGCTTGTCCGGAATAAAACGATGCCGAAAACCCAGAGCGAAAAAGAGATCGCCGGATATCGCGATGTGTTGTCCGCAATCAACGAAAATTACAATTATATTCCTGCCCATCCCTCTTTGATCCTGCAGCTGCATCGGGATCTGTATAAATTCAGCGGAAAAACCACTGGCGGCAGTTACAAGAACAGCGATAATATCATTGCCGAGGACCACGCAGACGGCACTCGGAGGGTTCGTTTTCAGCCCGTTGCCGCATGGGAAACGCCGGAAGCAATGCAAACGCTTTGTGACGCGCTTGATACTGCTTTAAACGACGCCGACCTTGATCCGCTGGTCATCATACCCATGTTCATTCTCGATTTTCTCTGCATCCACCCGTTCAATGACGGCAACGGCCGCATGAGCCGACTTCTGACGCTGCTTCTTCTCTACCGCGCCGGATATATTGTCGGGAAATATATCAGTATCGAAAAACTGATCGCCGACAGCAAGGAGACTTATTATGACGTTTTGGGCGAAAGCTCCGGCGATTGGCAGAAAGACGCAAACGATTACGCGCCTTTCGTCAGATACATGCTTGGCATTGTGGTTGCGGCATACAAAGATTTTGCGAGCAGAGTTGAGCTCTTGACAAATGAAAAACTAAACAAAGCGAACCGTGTGCGTGAGATCATCAGAAACCATACAGGCGCAATTACAAAAGCGGAAATAATCGAACTTTGTCCCGATATCAGCGAAGTTACGATCGAACGTGCGTTGAGCGCTTTAAAAAACGAAGGCGCGATCCTGAAAATCAGCGGCGGCAGATATACGAAATATGTTTGGAAACACGGAGATAATTAAGAATTATGAATTATGAATTAAGAATTAAGAGGTGGGAATATGGCAGAAAATGTTATTTTAGATAAGAGCAAAGCTCTTGCAATAAGATTTATAAGTTTATAAGGCTTTATCAGTATCTGACTGCTGAGAGAAAAGAGTTCGTTCTTTCAAAACAATTACTGAGGAGCGGTACAAGCATAGGCGCAAATTGCCGTGAAGCATACCGCGGGCAGAGCTTGGCGGACTTTACGGCAAAGCTCGGGATCGCATTGAAAGAAGCGGAAGAATCAGCATACTGGCTCGAGCTGCTTCTTGAGACGGATTATATTACAAAAGAACAGTTTAACAGCATTTATAAAGACAACGAGGAAGTCATAAAACTTCTCGTCAGCATAATCAAATCCACAAAACTTCGTAATTCATAATTCTAATTTGTTTTGTATTTCATAATTCATAATTCTTAATTCATAATTGAATGAAAAGGAGCTTGCGACTTATGATTACCGGAGAACTTAAAAACAAAATCGACAGTCTTTGGGAGATATTCTGGACAGGCGGCTTGACCAATCCGCTGGATGTGATCGAGCAGATCACCTATCTGATGTTCATTCGCGACCTTGACGACAGCGACAACCTTCGCGCCAAAGAGAGCGCCATGTTGGGGCTGCCGTACAAAAGCGTGTTTTCCGACGAGGTGCAGGTGGGCGACCGCAAGATCGACGGCAACCAGCTCAAATGGTCGGTGTTCCACGATTTTCCCGCAGGGCGTATGTATTCCGTCATGCAGGAATGGGTGTTCCCGTTTATCAAGAACCTCCACGGCGACAAAAACAGCGCCTATTCCAAGTATATGGACGACGCTATTTTCAAGCTGCCCACGCCCCTTATGCTTTCCAAGGTGGTGGACGCGCTCGACGAGATCTATAAGCTTATGAACGAATCCCAGTCCTCCGACGTGAGGGGAGACGTTTACGAATATCTGCTCGCCAAGATCGCCACGGCAGGCGTCAACGGTCAGTTCCGCACACCCCGCCACATCATCAAAATGATGGTGGAGCTGATGGATCCCAAAGCGGACGACGTGATCGCCGACCCCGCCTGCGGCACGTCTGGGTTCCTCGTCACCGCCGGCGAGTATTTAAAGGAAAACAGGAAAGAAGAGATCTTCTATAATAAGGATAAAAAAGACCACTACATGAACCACATGTTCCACGGCTACGATATGGACAGGACTATGCTCCGCATCGGCGCCATGAACATGATGACCCACGGCATTGACAATCCTTTCATCGAATACCGCGACAGTCTTTCCGACCAGAACCCGGACAGGGATATGTATTCTCTCATCCTTGCCAATCCGCCCTTCAAGGGCAGCCTTGACGCGGATATCGTTTCCGCCGATCTGCTTAAGGTGTGCAAAACAAAGAAGACCGAGCTTTTGTTCCTGGCGCTGTTCCTGCGTATGCTCCGCGTGGGCGGGCGCTGCGCCTGCATCGTGCCGGACGGCGTACTGTTCGGTTCCTCCTCCGCCCATAAGGCGATCCGAAAGGCGCTGATCGAAGAAAACCGCCTTGAAGCTGTTATCTCCATGCCCTCCGGCGTGTTCAAGCCCTATGCCGGCGTATCAACGGGAATTCTGATTTTCACCAAGACAGGTTACGGCGGCACAGACAAGGTTTGGTTTTACGATATGCAGGCGGACGGCTTTTCGCTGGACGACAAACGCAGCCCTGTCACGGAGAATGATATTCCGGATATTGTGGCAAGGTTCCGTTCCCTCTCAGGCGGGGCTGTAGGCGGTGAGGGGGAAAACCCTCTCAGTCTCGCTGCGCTCGACAGCTCCCCCGAAGGGGGAGCCAAGAATAGGATTCTTGAAGCTCAACCAAATCTTGCCTCTCCCGATGGGAGAGGTGGCACCGCCATAGGCGGTGACGGAGAGGGCGACCGCAAGCGCACCGACAAATCCTTCCTTGTGCCGAAGGACGAGATAGTCGCCAACGACTACGACCTCAGCATCAATAAATATAAGCAGGTGGAGTATAAACCTGTGGAGTATCCGCCCACCAGCGAGATAATGGCGGAGCTGAGGAAGCTGGAACAACAGATCACCAAAGAGATGGATGAACTGGAACAGTTGTTAAAATAAATTGAGATTTGTGGGGATGAAAGAATGAATAAGCGAAAGGTAGCTGACCTTGCAAAACAGGTTCGAGGCGTTTCATATAAACCCGAAGATTTGCACTCTAATCTGAATCGTAATTCAGTTGTTTTGCTAAGAGCAAATAATATTGATGATGGGAAAATCAATTTCGATGATGTAGTGTTTGTTGACAAAAGCAAGGTTTCAAAAGAACAGTATCTTCAAAAAGGTGATATTCTAATATGTGCTTCAAGCGGTAGCAAACAGTTGGTAGGAAAAGCCGCAACATTTTGTTGTGAAAGCGAGTGCACATTTGGTGCATTTTGCAAAGTGGTAAGACCAGCACAGGAATTTACAAATTATATTGCGGCATATTTTCAAAGCAGTATTTATCGGAAAAAGATTTCCGAAGTTGCAATTGGTGCAAACATTAACAATATCCGAAATGAGCACATTGATTCACTTGAAATACCTGTGGGATCAAATAAAGAAAATGAAAAAATAGTTTGTGTTATTCAATCACTTCAGGCAATTATTGATTTCAGAAAGCAAGAACTGTGTACACTTGACGAACTCATCAAAGCCCGATTTGTCGAGATGTTTGAACAGGGTGATTATCCTCAGATTGAATTTGGCGAAATATGCGTATTTCTAAGAAACGGTGCAAACATAAAGCAGACAAAAGGCGCTGCGGGGTATCCGATTACAAGAATTGAAACGCTTGCCAATGATGTTTTCAATGCTGACCGACTTGGTTATGCTGACATATTTGAGCTTGGGAAATATGAAAGTTATTTGTTAAAGCAGGGCGATATCCTTATATCACATATTAATAGTGTCGCATATTTAGGCAGAGCGGTTCAGTACAGAGGGCAAATGGCATCGCCTATAATACACGGAATGAATTTGCTTTGCGCCAGAATAATTGAGGGATATAATCCAACATATATCGAGTTCTTTTTCAAAACACCGGTAGCGAAAGAGTATATTTCTTCTATTACAAAGAAAGCTGTTAATCAGGCAAGTATAACAACCTCTGATTTGAAAAAGATGAGAGTACCGGCGCCAAGTTTGGAAAAGCAAAACGAGTTTGATCGATTCGTACAACAAGTCGACAAATCAAAAGCTGTCGCGCAAAAAGCGCTGGACGAAGCGAAATTATTGTTTGACAGTCTGATGCAGAAATACTTTGGGTGATAAAAGAAAGGAGTTGAGATTATGGACGTAGTTTTTTACAATGAATGCAAAGAAAGATTGACACGCATATCGGAATCTATGCTTTTATCAAATCAAGCTTTTTGTGTTATTAAGCAACTCCTTGATTTTAAAGATAATCAAAAGGATTTAATAAACATATCTCCGTCGTTTTATACTTGCGTATTTGACACTTGTACATCATTTCTGCTTATAGAAATATGTAAAATGTTTGATAGTGATCAAAACAGTAATGGAATTTACGGATTGTTAAATACAATAAAAGGAAAAATCAACTTGCTTGATAATAATCGTGAAATACAAGCAAATGAAATAATGACTATAAATGATGATACTGCAAAAACTCAAAAATACGAAAATATTACTCAGTTTGTTAGACAATCAAAAAAAAGAATAAATAGTCATAATGCAGTAATAGATTCCGTCAAAACTTTGAGAAACAAATATTATGCCCATTCCGATAATAATGTGAATTTTGATGATTTATTTAAAGATAATCCGGTTTCAATTTCGGATATTGAATCACTTTTAGTTTTAAATGTAAATTTAATAAATGGTCTATACGCATATTTCAATGATTCAACATTGTTTCCAACATTTATTGGTTGTGATGATTTCAAAAAAACCATTCGTTATATTGAAAAAGGTGCAGAGGCGTACAGAAAAGAATTAGATGCCAAATAGGATTTTATATTTATTTTTATAAAGCCCTCTCAGTCTCGCTTTGCTCGACAGCTCTCCCAAGGGGAGAGCCAAGATTAGGATGCGCGCAGCGCCAACATATCCTTGCCTCTCACTTCGGGAGAGGTGGCAATGCGTAAGCATTGACGGAGAGGGCAAGAAAAGAAAACCCTCTCAGTCAGCTTCGCTGACAGCTCCCCCGGCGGGGGAGCCAAGAATAGGATTTTAAATCTCAACCAAATCTTGCCTCTCACTCTGGGAGAGGTGGCGCCGCCGCAGGCGGTGACGGAGAGGGCGAAAGGTGAAAAATCATGCCGATTCCAAAGAACAACAAAATGTTATCTCGCGCGAAAGAACTGCGCAAAGACATGACCCCGCAGGAACGGAAGCTTTGGTATCTCTTCCTGCGTAAACACCCTGTAAAAATCTATAAACAACGTATCATCGAAAGCTTTATTGTGGACTTCTATTGTCATGAGGCAAAGCTTGTTATCGAGGTGGACGGCTCTCAGCACTTTACCGAAGACGGAGCGGCATACGATAAAGAGCGGACACAGATCCTTTCAGCCTACGGATTGCTCGTGCTTCGGTTCAGCAACTATGACATTGACAAACAGTTTTGTGAAGTCTGCGAACAAATCGACCGTGTAATTAAAGAAAGAATACAAGGTGATGCACATGACCAACTTTGATTTCCTTTTTTTGGGAAACCCCTCTCAGTCTCGCTACGCTCGACAGCTCTCCCAAAGGGAGAGCCAAGAATAGGATTTTAAATCTCAACCAAATCTTGCCTCTCACTCTGGGAGAGGTGGCGCCGCCGCAGGCGGTGACGGAGAGGGCAAAAAGAGCCCTCTCAGTCTCGCTTTGCTCGACAGCTCCCCCAAAGGGGGAGCCAAGAATAGAATTTTAAATCTCAACCAAATCTTGCCTCTCACTCCGGGGTGCGGATCGCCGGGGGCGATCTCTGCCGTAGGCAGAAGCACCGACCGAGCCGGCAGGCGAGACGGTGGCAATGCGTAAGCATTGACGGAGAGGGCGAAAGGTGAAAAATCATAAAGAAAGAACGCAAGGTGATGCACATGACCAACTTTGATTTTTTGAAAAAGGACAAGCGTTTCGGAAAATTTGCCGAAGTAGCCATTGCCGCCGAAAACATCCTGTATATTGACGTTGACTCCTGTGTGCTTAACTGCCGCAGGGCGATGGAGTTTGCCGTCAAGTGGATGTACTCCATTGACCGCGACCTTGTAATGCCCTATCAGGATACCCTCGTTGCCCTGATGAACGATGAAAAATTCAAGGACATCGTGGGCATTGATATCTGGCGCAGGATGGATTTCATCCGCAAGGTGGGCAACAGCGTCGCCCACGCGGGGAAAAAGGTCACCGTGGAACAGGCGGAACTGTGCCTGGAAAACCTGTATTATTTCCTTGACCTGGTGGCGTATTTCTATGCGGACGAATACACCGAGCGGAAGTTTGACAAAACCCTCCTGACCCTCACTCCCCAGGAGGCGCTCTCCTTTGTCCCGGACTCGGATATCGACCTTGCCGCGCTGATCGAAGAAAACAAATCGATGAAGGCGGAGCTTTCCGCCCGCCGCGCCGAGCAGCAGCAGACCTATGTGCCGAAGCCCCTGGAGCTTTCCGAATACAAGACCCGCAAAATTTATATTGACTTTATGCTTCAGGACGCCGGCTGGGTGGAGGGTAAAGACTGGCTTAATGAGGTTGAGCTGCCGGGTATGCCCAACAACTCCGAGGTGGGTTATGCCGATTATGTGCTTTACGGCGACGACGGCAGAGCCCTTGCGGTCCTGGAGGCAAAACGCACCTGCGTGGACGTTGCCAAAGGCCGCCAGCAGGCGAAGCTCTACGCCGATCTTCTTGAAAAGCAGTACGGCCGCCGCCCGGTTATCTTCCTGAGCAACGGCTTTGATACAAGGATTCAGGATAATCTGTATCCCGAAAGAAAAGTGGCCTCGGTTTACTCCAAACGCGACCTTGAAAAACTCTTTAATCTGCAGACCATGAGGACAAGCCTCGCCCATGTTATGATAAACAAGAGTATCGCCGGACGGTATTATCAGGAAGGCGCGATCAAGGCGGTCTGCGGCGCATTTGGCGAGAAGAACCGCCGCAAGGCTCTGCTTGTTATGGCCACAGGTTCCGGCAAGACCCGCACGGTGATCGAGCTATGCGACGTTTTGCTTCAGCACGGCTGGGTTAAAAACATTCTGTTCCTTGCGGATCGCAATTCCCTTGTGACGCAGGCCAAGCGTAATTTCACAAATCTCCTGCCCGATTTGTCTGTGACAAACCTCTGCGAGGAAAAGGACAATTACACGGCGCACTGCGTTTTTTCCACATATCAGACAATGATGAACGTTATCGATACGGCAAAGGACGACAAGGGCAAGCTGTTCACCGTTGGACACTTTGATCTTGTCATCTGCGACGAAGCGCACCGCTCCATTTATAACAAGTACCGCGACATTTTCAATTATTTTGACGCGCCGCTGGTGGGTCTGACCGCCACACCCAAGGACGATATCGACAAGAATACATATGAAGTCTTTGAGCTTGAAAACGGCGTGCCGACTTACGGCTACGAACTGGCGCAGGCGGTCAGGGACGGTTATCTGGTCGATTTTATGTCGGTGGAAACGAGGCTTAAATTCATAGAGCAGGGCATCGTGTACGACGAGCTTTCCGACGAGGATAAAGAGGCTTATGAAAATACGTTTAAAGATGAAAGCGGCGAGCTGCCTGACAGTATCGCTTCCTCCGCGCTGAACGAATGGATCTTCAACGAAGACACGATCCGCGAGGTGCTTCACATTCTGATGGAAAACGGCTTGAAGATCGACTACGGCGAAAAGCTCGGCAAGACGATTATATTTGCGAAAAACCACACCCACGCTGAAAAGATCCTCGAGATCTTCGGCAAAGAATATCCGTATCTTCCCGGCTTTGCAAAGGTTATTGACAACTATATGACCTATGCACAGAGCGCCATCGACGAATTCTCTGACCCGAAGAAACTGCCGCAGATCGCCATTTCGGTGGATATGCTGGATACCGGCATTGACGTGCCGGAAGTGCTGAACCTTGTATTTTTCAAAAAGGTGATGAGCAAGGCGAAATTCTGGCAGATGATCGGGCGCGGCACTCGCCTTTGCCCCACGCTGCTGGACGGCAAGGATAAGGAAAAATTTTATATCTTTGATTTCTGCGGCAACTTTGAATTTTTCCGCATGAACAAAGGCAAACCGACTGCAAATATGATCGCTCTGCAGGGCGCGATCTTCCATTTGAAATCCCAGATCGTTTTCAAACTGCAGGATCTGGCTTATCAGACGGAGGAACTGATCGCATTCCGAAAATCCCTCGTTGACGATATGGTGCGCAAGGTGCGGGAGCTTAACAAAGAAAACTTTGCCGTGCGCCAGCATCTGAAATACGTTGAATTGTATTCAAATCCCGACAATTATCAGGCGCTTACATATGAAGACACGCTGATCATCGGACAGGAATTGGCGCCGCTTATCATCCCCGATGAAGACGACGCCAAAGCCGTGCGCTTCGACGCGCTGATGTATGGCATTGAGCTTGCCTACCTTGCCGGCAAGAAATACGGCAGATATCGCAAGGATTTATTTAAAAAGGTCGCGGCTGTGGCAAACGTTGCAAATATTCCGGAGATCATGGCGCAGGCTGATTTGATCGACAAAATACTGCATACGGACTATTTTGATACCGCCGGGATCAACGAATTTGAATACATCCGTGAAAATCTGCGTGATCTGATGAAATATATCCCCATAGTTAAGATCCGCTATGACACGAATTTTGACGACGATATTCTCTCCATTGACTGGAAAGAATCCGAGCTTGAGAACGATGACCTGAAGAACTATAAAGCGAAAGCAGAGTTTTATATCAAACAGCATCAGGATAACGCTGTGATTGCAAAGCTGAAAGGCAATGTGCCGCTTTCGGCAGAAGACGTTAAAGCGCTCGAAACCATACTTTGGAGTGAAGTCGGCACCAAGCAGGATTACGAAGCGGAATACGGGCAAAAACCCCTTGGTGAATTTGTGCGTGAGATCGTCGGTCTTGATATGAACGCGGCAAAGGAAGCGTTCGCAGAGTATCTGAATGATGCAAACCTTGACAGCAGACAAATATATTTTGTCAATCAAATTGTGGAATACATTGTTCACAACGGGTTGCTGAAAGATCTTTCGGTGCTGCAGGAGCCGCCGTTTACTGACCAGGGAAGTGTCGTTGAAATATTTACAGATATGTCTGTATGGTTGGGCATCAGAAAGGCAATTGAACGAGTAAATAAAAACGCGCTGATAGCTTAAATTTAATTACCCTTCTATGTTAGCTGTTGATTTCAAAAAGGAGCGATAAAAATGAAGATATATCACGGAAAAATTCTGACGGTCAACAAAAATGATGACGTGAACAATTATCTTGTTGAGGACAAAGGGAGGATTCTGTTTGTTGGAGATACGCTCCCGGAGCAATATAAAGATGCTGAGCTTGTTGAGCTGGGGGACAGGGCGCTTATACCGTCCTTCGCGGATACGCATCAGCACATGGCGTCCTTTTCCGCGTTTCATGCGGGTTTGAATGTGATGGAAGCCGCTTCTAATGAGGAGATCCTGAGCATGATAAAAGAGTTCGCAAGTACCGCGGAGAGCAAGGTGCTTATCGCTTTCGGCGCTTCGCCTTACTCGGTCGCCGAGGGTCGTCTTATCAGCAGAGAAGAGCTTGACGAGGTGACGTTTGGCAAGCCGCTGTTTATGGTCAAATACGACGGCCACGCCTGTGTGGTCAACACGGCTCTGCTCAAAAAGCTCCCGCAAAAAATCAGGAAGCTTCGCGGATATCACCCGGAAACGGGAGAAATGAATCAAGAGGCGTTCTTCGCTGTTTCGGATTATATAACCAATTCGTTGTCAATACCGGAGCTCATTGCGAATATGCAGAAGGCGATAGATTATGAAGCCGGACGCGGAATAGGAATGATCCACAGCGTCAGCGGCGTTGGGTTTGCGCTGAATATGGATATCTCTATGGAAAGCTGGTTTGCAAGGAGTCTGCAAAACGGCTATCAGGTGAGGATATTCCCGCAATCAATGAAGCCGGGCGTCGCGCGGGCAAGAAATCTTTCCCGTATCGGCGGCTGTTTCGCCTGCGCGCTGGACGGTTGCTTCGGGTCGCAGGATGCGGCGATGAACGAGCCTTACGCAAACGATCCGTCCAACTGCGGTGTGTTGTATTATAGTGATGAACAGGTAACGAAGTTCTGCATCGAGGCCAACCGCATGGGGCTTCAGATCGAGATGCACGCAATAGGGGACAGAGCCTTTGATCAGGCAACAAGAGCGCTGAAAGCGGCGCTTGATGATACGCCGCGGGAAGATCACCGTCACGGTATCATTCATGCCTGCCTGCCCACTGAGGAGGGTATGGAGATCTGCGAAAAGTATCATATCCAGATCCCTATGCAGATCGCGTTTGACAATTGGCGTCAGGAACCGTCCTCATATACACAAGAGCTTTTGGGAAGCGAACGCAACGCGAAACTTAATCCCATAAGAAGTTTCATGGAGCGCGGCTGCATCGTATCTTTCGGCAGCGACGCACCGTGTACTGATCCCGATCCCGTGATGTGGATCGCCAAGGCGGTAAATCACTCCAATCCCGAGCAGTCCGTCAGCGTCAGAGAGGCGCTGCGTATGGCAACGTACAACGGCTATTATGCGACTTTTGATGAAAAAGAACGCGGCTCGCTTGAGGTGGGAAAAGTTGCCGATATGGTCATACTGTCGGCTGACCCGTACTCCGTACCCGAAAACGAGCTTGAAAAACTGAAGGTCGAGCAGCTGATCTTAAACGGCGAGATATACACTCCGCAGTTGCAAAGCGTGACGTCGGTCATAGCAAAAGGAATTCGTAGGCACGGTGTTCGTCTGTAATGCACCTTTTCTTACCTCTAAGTTGTGGAAGATGCCCTTTCAAGGCGAGGATCGGTGAAACTATCGAAGATGGTCGAAGAGATAATTGCATCAAGCTCTTGATTATTCTCGTCATATAAGCTATAATTGATGAGAATAAAAACGAGGTGAAGGAAATGCGGAGATTTGATTACGGGTTTCTGAAAGATAAGACATGGGACAATGAAATCATAGGTTATCTTTCCCAGATACATGAGCTGAAGGGAAAGCAGACGTTGTACCTGCGGCAAAAACCTGGTGACGCTACAAAACTGATCGAGATCGCAAGGATTCAGAGCACGGAGTCCTCCAACGAGATTGAAGGGATCCGCACGACGGATACGCGCCTGCGACAGCTCATGCGCGAGAAGACGACGCCGCGCACCCGCGACGAGAAAGAGATTGCCGGCTACCGTGACGCGCTGAACACGGTGCACGAGAATTTCGAGTATATCCCTCTGACGCCCAACTATATCCTACAGGTCCACAAGATCATGTTCAACCATACCGACAGCGCGTTCGGTGGTTCTTTCAAGAATGTGCAGAACTATATCAGTGCCACTACGGCGGACGGAAGAACATATGCGCTGTTTACCCCTCTCGCGCCGTATGAAACACCGGAAGCGATGCGCGAGCTATGTGACGCTTATAACTTCGCCGTCGGAGAAGGCAATGTGGACCCATTGCTGATTATCCCGTGTTTTATCCACGACTTCCTCTGCATCCACCCATTCATCGACGGAAACGGTAGGATGTCGCGCCTACTGACAACGCTGCTGCTTTACCGCTGCGGATATGAGATCGGAAAATATATCTCGCTGGAAGCCAAGATCGCCCGGACGAAAGAGAGCTATTACGACGCGCTGGAGGCTTCGCAGGCCGGCTGGCACGAAGGCGAGGATGATCCCACGGCTTTTATCAAATACCTGTTGGGAACGATCATTGCTGCCTACCGTGATTTCGAGGAACGAATGGAGCTCGTTGCCACATCTCCTCTGGATACCGTGCGCAACGCAGTAAAAACAAAGATCGGTAAGTTTACGAAGGCTGAAATAGCCGAGATTGTTATGTCCATGAGTGCCACATCGGTTGAACGCCATCTGCGAGCGCTCTGTGAGAGCGGCGAAATCGAAAAGCGCGGTGGTGGACGGTCAACATACTATATTCGTAAGACAATATGAGTAATGTGGTATGCATAGTTATCAATCAGACTGACGTTGAGGATACGGGGTTCATTGCACACGATTACCCATCTCGTAAACGATTACTCATCTCGCACACGAATACACCCCATCTTGCAAACGATTACTAATTGACAAACTAACGCAAAACGACATAGGACAAAGGAGAGCCTGACCAGAAAGAGAAATCCGTCCGGTCAGGCTCGAAATTTAATCGTGTGCAAGAAGCTGAAAAGTAATTTGTTTCAAGAGCTTTTCAAAGCTATGGGGTGCAGTTGGTATCCATATTGGAGTCATTTGCCATAGAAGAACGCTTATTTGGATACAATAGGCGTTCTTCTTTTTTGTATCTGAAAACCACGCGTTAGACGCGTGGTTCGGTAAGAATTAAATAGTTGAATAAAAAATAATCCCTTTATAGAATAGACGTGCGGTCTGCCAACTGCACAAACTACAAAATAAAGGGAGGCATTCAAAATGG
>JAIKWV010000033.1 GCA_024684435.1 Clostridiales bacterium | reverse complement strand
AAACTCCGCCGTCTTGCCCTCATATGTAACTGTTATCGTATGCTCGCCGGCGGTGGTGAACTCCGTGGGATCGCAGACAAAGCCGCTGTCCACTGTCTCCACCTTGCCGCTGTTGTATATCGCTTTGACCGTGAGCCCTGTAGTGTTAAGGTTCTCGCCTACCCAATAGTCAAGCTTGTCAGGCTTTGTAATTATCTCTATCCTGTCGACTGCAAGCAGGGTAACGTTAACATTGAATGTGTCGGTCTTGCCGTCGTAGGTAACTGTCACGGTCTGCTCCCCTGCTTTATCAAACACATCAACGTCGCAGGTAAAGCCTGAATCTATAACTTCCTCTTTGCCGTTGTTGTAGATAGCTTTGAATGTAAGCCCCGTGGTGTCAAGCTTATCCTCTGTGAAGTATTCCGTCTTTGTGGGCGCGGTGATTATTTCTATCCTGTCGATGACCACTGCCGTGACGTTCACGTCAAATTCCGCCGTCTTGCCCTCGTATGTTACCGTTACCGTCTGCTTTCCCGCCGTCTCCATAAGCTCCGGGGTGCAGGTGAAGGAATCGGTCAGGTCAACGGTGGTGTTGTCGTTGTAATACGCCGTTACTACGATGCCTGTTGTTACAAGGCTGTCGCCGACGAAATATTCAAGCTTTTCGGGCAGGGTCGTCACCTTTATCTCAGTGAGTACAGCGGTAAGGTTTACTTTAAACTCCGCCGTCTTGCCGCCGTAGGTAACTGTTATCGTATGCTCGCCGGCGGTGGTGAACTCCGTGGGATCGCAGACAAAGCCGCTGTCCACTGTCTCCACCTTGCCGCTGTTGTATATCGCTTTGACCGTGAGCCCTGTAGTGTCAAGGGTCTCACCCACCCAGTAGTCAAGCTTGTCGGGAAGGGTAACTATCTCTATCTCTTCAACCACAACAGGGATAACATCAACATAGAAATCATCTGTTTTTCCCCCGTATGTTACGGTTATCGCCTGATACCCCGGTTCTTCAAAGACATCAATATTACAGGTGTAATCCGTATACACAACGTCATATTTATGGTTGATATATACGATTTTAAGAACAAGTCCGGTGGTATCAATGCTGTCGCCCACAAAATATTCAGTCTTTTCCGGCGTTTCAATAATATCTATGAAATCAATTACAGCTTCTACAGCCACGTCGAAATTCGTGGTCTTATCCTCATAGGAAACGGTTATATTAAAGTTGCCCTTTTCACTTAAGAGAAGCGGAGCGCAGCTGAATCCTTCATCTATTATCTCGGTACTCCCGTTGTTGTAGATCAGTTTTACCGTAAGCCCCGCAGGTTCAAGGTTGTCATAAAGACAGTACTCTGTTTTGTCCGGCAGAGTGTTCACTTCGATCTGCGAGAGCATAACAGGAGTAACATTTACTTCAAAGGTATCCGTTTGACCCTGATATGCTACAGTTATCGTCTTTTTGCCGGAACCTGTAAGCAAAGACGGCGTACAGGTGACCTGTGTATCATCGAGTATCTCTGAAGCGCCGCTGTTATAATACTTTCTGATTTTCAAGCCCGCTGTGTTAAGCGTGTCTCCATCGAAGTATTCCGTTTTTTCAGGAAGCTCTTCGACCTCGATCCACGCAAGCAGGAGTTTCCTTACTTTAACGGTGAACGAGCTTGTCATTCCATCGAAGCTTATGGTAACGGTGTTGTTCTTTTCCGTTTCAAAGTACTCGGGCGCAAAGGTATATTCGCTGTCTGAAATTACTCTTGAAGTACCGTCATTGTAATAAGCCGTCACATCGACCGTGGATGTGTCAAAGCTGTCCCCCTCATAATAGGGTTTGTTGGGGTTTTTATTGTTTACTTCGATTCTTGTCAGGCGGGCGGCAACCGAGACTTCAAAGCTTACAGCCTTGTTTTTATAGTAGACCCTGACTGTCTTCTGACCCACTTCTTCAAATGTTTCGGGATCGCAGATGAAGCCCGATGAAACAGTCTCCGTACTTTCGTCAAAATAACTTACCGTTAAGGAAAGTCCCGTCGTATCAATATCTTCATAGATGAAGTAGCTCATTTTGTCCGGATATGTTTCTATCTCCAGGCCCATTACTCCGTCCGGGCTGTATTCAAAATATTTCCTGGCGTTGACAAGATACGTATTGTCGTCTCTGATTATTACATTGTTCCACTCTTCCGCGGTGCAATAAAGATAGGCTGTTTTTAAATTTGAACAACGGTAGAATGCGCTGTCGCCTATTATTGCCACGCTTATGGGCAAAACCACTTCTTTTATTATCGTGTTGCCGTCAAAGGCGTAGTCTGAAATAAGCTTTGTTCCCTGCCTTATGACACATTTGGACTGATCATAATCATAACCCACGGCATCTCTCTCGGCAAAACCTACCGCATATTTTCCGACATAAAGAACGCCGTCTTCGTAATTTTTACTGTTGTAAGTATAAGCGGTATCATAAAAAACATATTTGCCTATTGAAGTTATGTTGTCGCCTATAGATATATTTGAAAGTGAGTTACAGCCGGCAAATGCATTGTCCCCGATGGTTGTGACCGAACTCGGAATAACTACAGTGCTGAGTCTTTTGCAGTTTGAAAACGCAAGACCTCCGATCGTCTTGATGCCGGATGGTATGCTCACATATGTAAGTCCGCAATCATAAAAAGCGCCTATACTTATAGTGGTAAGATCGATGCCGCTTGCAAAGGTGACCGTTTTCATGCTGGTACAGCCGCTGAAGGCATAAGCTCCGATACTTGTTAAACTTTTAGGAAGCGACACTGATTCAAGAACGGGATATTCGTTGAGGCTGAAAATATAATCGTCTATACCTGTAATACCTTCGCTTATAATGATCTTTTTGGTACCGGATGCCACAGTGTTGGTCCAAATGACGCCGCTCACCGTACCGGTGCCCTTGATAGTCAGGATACCGGCATTGTAGGTATAATCGAATGAGGCTTCGCTGTGATTACCGAAAGCGTTTGCATCAACAGTAAGCTGCGCCAACCCCACGGCAGGTGCTGAGCCTACCGCGAAAGCAATGCACAGCAATACAGCAAGTACCTTTTTTATGATCGTTTTCATTATTTTCCCTCCGCGTTCCTGTTTCCCCAGAAATATATGAAATTCAAATGACACTACCTCATACTTATAGTTAAGTTTATAATACCAAAAAACATATACAAATTCAATATCTTTTTACTATATAAATTTAAAAATTCTTTATAAAAAAAGCTGTATCAGGTAACTTGTAAAAAGTCCTGATACAGCTCAAAAATAACTATTGATCAGTTTTTATCTCTTTTTCTGTGGATCTTATCAAGGAACACGGTGAAAGCATCGTCGCCGTCATCATCGTATTTTTCCTCTTGCTCCACGGGCTGCTGCCTGAACGGCTGTGAAAACGCGCCCTTGGGTGAAACCTCGCCGTAGTTCTGCACCGGATTCGAAGCATTGCGCTGAGGCGGTTCGGGCATATTGGAAAGAGGATCGGAAACAGGAGGATTGTAGTCAGTTGCCGGCTGAGAATATGATGAAATATTATTGTTCACCGGCATCTGCTGTGAATATGAAAAAACATTAGCGCTTACGGGAGACTGCTGACGTACCTGAGCCGGGTCAGCCGCTGCCTTGGCAACATTTGTAAGAACGTCCTTGCTGGCCGCAAATGTAGACGCGGAGAAGGGAGTGCTCGCCTTGGCGGGACTGTCCGCTTTATTGCCGCTGTCAAACCCTGTGGCGACCACAGTAATGACCATTTCATCCTCAAGAGCCGGATCAAATGAAACGCCCCAAATGATGTTTGCATCGGGATGAGCCTGAGCGGTAACTATCTCAGCAGCGTCCTCAACGTCAATAAGGTCAACATCCTCGGATGCATTGATGCTGATGATAACGCCCTTGGCGCCTGAAATGCAGGTTTCGAGCAGGGGGCTTGAAACGGCAGCCTCTGCGGCAGTTTTCGCCTTTTCGGGGCCTGCTGCTCTGCCCACGCCCATGTGAGCATATCCGGCGTCTTTCATGACGCTGGTAACATCCGCAAAGTCAAGGTTGATAAAGCCGGGTATTTTAATAAGCTCGGAAATACTCTTAACGCCCTGAAGAAGGACCTCGTCCGCCATGGCAAACGCCTGGGTCATGGAAAGACGCTGATCTGTTATCAGACGCAGACGGTCATTGGGGATAACAATAAGGCTGTCCACATTTTCCGCAAGCTTTGAGATACCGTTTATTGCCTGGTTCATGCGCATCCTGCCCTCGAACTTGAAGGGCTTTGTAACAACGCCTACCGTGAGTATGTTCTGTTCCTTTGCGATCTCCGCGATCACCGGAGCCGCGCCGGTTCCCGTACCGCCGCCCATGCCGGCAGTAATAAACACCATATCGGTGCCCTTCAGGACATCCGCAATGGTATCTCTGCTTTCCTCTGCGGCCTTAGCGCCGATCTCCGGTTTCCCCCCTGCGCCCTGTCCCCGGGTCGCCTTTTCACCGATCTGGATCTTATGTGTGGCTCTTGAATGCGCTAAGATCTGCTTGTCCGTATTGACTGAAATAAATTCAGCCCCCTGAAGACCAGATTCAACCATTCTGTTTATGACGTTTCCGCCGCCTCCGCCTACACCTATAACCTTGATCTGTACGGCGCTTTCAAAATCATTGTCAATAGCAAAAGCCATTATTTTCGCCTCCTGTATATGATAAATTATGAGAGATGTCAATAGTATAGATTATCATATCATAAAGGCGTTAAAAATACAAGTAAAAATTTTCTACATAGTTTTGTTTATTTTTTTGAATATTGTTGGTGATAAGCAACTATAATATAGACACTTTTCGTCAATTGTTCCCTTCGCCGCCGTTTTTCGATTCACGATCACCGTTGTCGCCGTTATCGGCCTCGGTTTTCTCTTCCGCCTTTTCGGTCTTCTTTTCGGTGGTCTTTTCTTCTTTTTTCTTTGTAGTCTTCTCGGTCACTTTTTCGCTGTCTTTCTTTTTGGTGGTATTTTCCTCACCGTTCTCTGTTGGCTTGAGCGGCGAATCGAAGACGCTTGAATCTGTAGTTTCCTCCGTGTCCCCCAACAGATCTGTTTCCTCCTCTTTTCCTACATACGGGATGAAATGAGCTACTCCCTGGGGATAAGTGAGGTCAAGCGTACCCTTTTGTACGGTACTGTACTTTTCATCTCCGTCCTTAAGGGCTTTTACCGCCACGCCTATTTTTATATTTATATCCTCCGCTTTACCCAGCTTGATATCTATCCTGTCCTGATAGATCAGGACGATATTGTCCGGAACGGAAATATCTATTACAGTGATATCGTTGAGCCCGTTTTCACGCATTGCCTTTATCAGGCTCACATAAACAGACACCGGCACGCCGTTTTCAGATGAAATTATTTCACCCACTGCGGCCTGACTGATAGTACCGTATTTGACCAGCCGCAGTCCGAAAGGTACTTCCGCCGCTTCCTGAAGGATCTTGCCCTCCTCATTTACGAGCAGAACGAATCTTCCGTGTTCCACCGCCGCTACCGCCGCCGTTTTTTCCACGTCGACGACTATTGTATTGGGCAGCTTGCGGTCTACCGTTACTTTGCCCACATAGGGCAGAGTTGTCTCTATATTTTTAGCTACGCCCTTCAGGTCGCACCTTAAAAGATTGTCGGAATTAAAAATGATCTTGCTTGCCTGCTTTATTTCGCTGACGGAATATGCGGAATTGTTGCTGTTTACCACAAATTCCTTTATGGGGAACCATACGGTCAGCGACAGGAAGCACACAACGGCAAGGATTATAAGTACAGCTAAGACCGCCCCTGCTATGATCCTGTTCCGCATGACCTGCTTTTTCCGTACCTGATACATATATTGGCGGTATTTTTCATCTGAAATACTGCGTTTACTGCCGCCGTAAGGCTGCCGCCGTGTAGCCTGACTGCCTGCGGTACGTCTTCCGCTTTCAGGGCGTCCCGGATTATTGTTTGAATACGAAGGCTTGCTGTTGACGCGCTTTGCGGGTGTTTTCTTTTTACCCGTCGCATTTTTCCCCGAAGCGGCAGGTCTTTTCTGAGTATTGTCAGGCTTGTTGTTCGTTCTCTTTACGCTGGGTACATAAAAATCAGGATCACTGCTCCTGACAAATTTACCGCCGGTATCAGGTCTGTTGTTGCCGTCCATATTTTTTCCTTTCCGCAAATCCGCCCTTTGCTATTTTAAAAATTCTTTTATTACATTAAAAATCACATTGACGCTCGTGATGCATACTGTTTTCTTTGCATATATCCGCGCCCAGCGTTTTCAGGTCTTTTTCTATATCCTGACAGCCTCTGTCAATATATTCTGTATCAGCCACTACAGTTTCTCCTTGCGCCGCAAGTCCGGCAAGGACCATGGCGGTACCGCCCCTGAGATCGTGGGAAAATACCTTTGTGCCCCGAAGCCCTTCAACGCCTTCAATGACAGCCATCCTGCCGTCAACTTTTATATTGGCGCCCATTCTGTTGAGCTCCCCTATATGCTTGAAACGATTCTCGAATATGCTTTCGATGATAAAAGTAGTTCCCAGGGAAACTGCCGCCATTACTGAAACAGGCGCCTGTATATCTGTGGGGAAACCGGGATATGGCATGGTTCGCACCGTCCCTGCCGACCTTAGCTTTTCCGGAGCTGAAATGTTTATGCTGTTCATATCAGATCTTATTTTGCAGCCTGCCTTCTCAAAGATATCCGAAACCGCCGTCAAATGAGACGGTCCGGCATCCGTAAGCGTAACGTTTCCCCCTGTGACGGCCGCCCCTATCATGTATGTGGCTGTAACTATTCTGTCGGGAATGATCTTATGGTAAGTACCGTGAAGCTTTTTTACTCCGTTTATGACAACGGTACTCTCCCCGGCGCCCTTTATATCAGCGCCGCATTTGTTGAGGAAATCGGCAAGATCGGAAATTTCCGGTTCCCTTGCGGCGTTGGTTATTACGGTGGTGCCTTCCGCGGTGGAAGCGGCTATCATAATATTCTCCGTGGTACCCACGCTGGGGAAGGAAAGAGAAATATTCGCCGGACGCAGTTTTCCTTCGGAGGTACAGGCTATGCGGCCGTACTCCTCCGCAATATCCGAACCCATCTGACGCATGGCGGAAATATGCAGATCCACCGGTCTGAGGCCTATTTCACAGCCGCCCGGGGTATACAGCTCAGCCCTGCCCATACGGGAAAGCAACGGTCCCAAAAATACTATGGACGACCGCATCTCATGCATAAGCTCTCTGGGTATATCATACCTGTTTACGCAGGAAGAGTCAACCGTTACGGTGTTCCCGTCACGGGAAACCTTACAGCCGAGATAGCTCAATATCTTCACGGTCGCGGAAACGTCGGTCAACCGCGGACAGTTGTCTATAACGTTTATTCCCCCGATGGCAACACAAGCCGCCAATATGGGGAGGGCACTGTTCTTTGCCCCCTGCACCCTGACCTCACCATTCAGTCGGTTTCCGCCCCTGATTATCAAATTACTCATCACACCCACCCTTTCAATACAATGACAGCAAGGAACACCTTCACTCTCTGCCATAATATGTGTAGGGGGTGCTTTTAGTTACCTTTTATTCTGCGGCAAGCTCTTCTATCACGCCGCAGATCTTTTCCGCGGCGTCGCAGAACGCAAGCTTCCTTGCGTTTTCTCCTATACTGCGCAAGGTCTCTTTGTCCTCCATGAGCCTGTCAAATTCTTTGGTCAAAGTCTCTATATTCAGATTTTTCTCCTCTATTATCACAGCGGCTCCGTTATTTACCAGAGCCATGGCGTTGTGGTACTGATGATTTTCCGCGACATTAGGCGATGGGATAAGTATCGAGGGCTTGCCGAGAGCCTCTATTTCGCTCAGGGAGCTTGCCCCCGCGCGGCATATGACCAGATCAGCCGCCGCAAGACAAACGTCCATATTTTTTATGTACTCGACTATTGTCACGTCATCCTCTTTGTCTGCATCCACACCCTTTTCCCTGAGCTTATCCGGTACCCAAAGACCGTACTGACCCATGGCGTGATAGAAATGATATTTGTGCTCACCGCATTTATCAGCGATGAGTTCCACCATTGCCTGATTTATGGCCTTTGACCCGAGACTGCCGCCCATGGAAAGTATCATGGGACGCTCGTCCAGTCCCAGCTGCGCCCTTGCGAAATCCCTGTCCGCAGAGATTATCTCTCCCCTTATGGGCAGACCGGTAAGTACGCAGGGATTTTTGGAATCTATGCGATCCCCCGCCGCCTCTACGGTGAGCATGACCCTGTCAACGTACTTTGCAAGGGTCTTGTTTGTCACTCCGGGATAGGCATTCTGCTCATGTATAGCTGTCTTTATGCCAAGCTTTGCCGCCATTCTCAGCACCGGTCCGCTGACGTATCCGCCGAAGCCCACCACCACATCGGGCTTAAAATCAAGTATTATCTTCTTCGCCTGAGATGAGGATTTGAGGAGCTTACTCAGTGTGCCGATGTTTCGCTTTATATTCTCAAGGCTCAGCTTGCGCTGAAAGCCCGATATCTCTATTGTCTTAAAATCAAAGCCGGCGGCGGGAACAAGCCTTGATTCCATTTTTTCTTTTGTTCCCACAAAGAGTATCTGACAATCGGGATATTTTTCCCTGATGAGCCCCGCCACTGCCAGGGCGGGATTTATGTGTCCCCCTGTTCCGCCTGTTGCGAAAAGTATTTTTTTGCCGTTAAGCATAACCTTTCCTCCACAATTAAATGCTATAATATGGCATTCTTTTTGATTTTTGACGAACGCGACACCGAAAGCACCATGCCCATCTCCGCCATTATCATAAGCAGAGACGTGCCTCCGTAGCTGAAAAACGGCAGGCTTATGCCGGTATTTGGCATAACTCCGGTAACGACGCAGATGTTCAAGGCTGTCTGGAAACCTATCTGGAACATTATTCCCACAACCAGAAGTCCGGCAAACTTATTGTCTGCGTGAAGGGCTATCACAAACCCACGCCAGACCAGCAAAACGAACAGCAGCATTATTACTATCGCGCCGATATATCCCAGCTCCTCGCACACTATGGCGAATATGAAGTCGTTCTGCGGTTCAGGCAGATAAAGATGCTTCTGCTTTGACTGTCCCAATCCCGTTCCGAACAGTCCGCCTGAGCCTATAGCTCTGAGTGACTGATTTATCTGCCATCTGGTATTTATCGGATCGTATTCCGGGTCAAGCCAGCCGTTTATCCTTTCCTGTATCCTTCCGGGCAGATGCTCTCTTTCTACCACGGCCATTACGGCTATGGCAAGCAGAAGCAGTCCTCCTATAACGTACCATCGCTTTTTAAACCCGCCGAGATATGTCATGGTTATACCTATCGCCAGAATAAGGATCGCGCCGGAAAGGTGATTCTCCGCGTATACAAGTCCGGACATGACCGCGATCATAGCGCAGTACACCATCAGCAGTCTCCAGTCCTTTTGACGTATCTGATACTGTTTGTATTCAAGGCTCCATGCCAGGAACCATATAAGGCCCAGCTTTGCCACCTCAGAAGGCTGAAACTGTATGGACGTGCCGGGTATTTTCATCCACCTTTTAAATCCTTCCTTGCCCGGTATCTTGACGTAATAGAAAAGAACCACAACAAGCAAAATAAAGGAGATCACCAGTATGATCTTTGAAAACCGTCTCAAGGTCCTGTAATGTATTCTTGACACTACGAACATCGCCGCAAGTCCCATTGCGGCGAAGACAGCCTGCTTTTTGAAATAATAAAGAGGATCGCCGTATTTATCCAAAGCAGATGCGTAGCTTGCCGAGAACATCATAACAAGACCTATTCCCATCAGGATTATGACCAAAATGCAAAACCACAGATCCATTCCGCCGGTGGCGAAGACAATGAACCTTTGCTTCCTGGCACCCTCATTACTTTTTTCCATAATTCCCGTTCCCCCTTTGTGGAAAGGTATAATGCTTTACTGAACGTATCCCCCGAAGTACATCAGAGCCACAGCGATAATGCCGCCAAGAATGTTTACCGCCACAAACACCAGATCAACTTTTTTCTCCGACCAGCCGGACATTTCAAAATGATGGTGTATGGGCGCCATTTTAAAAATACGCTTGCCGTGGGTAAGCTTGAAATAGCCTATCTGAATAACGTCGGACATACCTTCTATAACATATATAATGCCCACAAGCAGTAGGATCAGCGGGCAATTCAAGGCGTATGATATGGCTATCACCATGCCGCCCAAGAACATTGACCCGGTGTCGCCCATCATGACCTTGGCAGGGTTTTTGTTCCACACAAGGAAGCCCGCGCAGCCTCCCGCCAGGGCGGCGGAAATAAGGCTCACTCCGAACAAATGCCTCATAGCTGCTATCACAGCAAGGAACACCCCCGCGGTAAGTGTAACGCTTGAGCACAGTCCGTCAACGCCATCTGTAAAGTTCACTGCATTTACAGTTCCGTATATGACACAGATACCGAATATCCAGAAGAACCAGCCCATCCTCACATTCCCCACAAAGGGGATGAACATATGAGGAGTACCGTTCATGGACTTGAATATACAAATAAGATAAGCTACGCAGACTATCACCTGCAAGGCAGTCTTCTGTATCTCGGTCAGACCGAGATTCCTTTTTTTGACCACCTTTATGTAGTCGTCGATAAAGCCTATCAAGCTGAAGCACAACGCCATTATCAGTCCGCCGAATATCTTTATCCGGAGTTCGTTCGGCACGAGGCTGTCGCCTGTTATTATGTTTCCGCCTGTCAATTTATCCGTTATCAGAGCCACTGCGATAGCGACAACAGTGCCTATTATGAACATAAATCCGCCCATTGTGGGGGTGCCCTGCTTGTTCTTGTGCCAGCTGGGGCCTATGTCCAGTATGGTCTGACCGAACTTAAGCTTGTGAAGCCAGGGGATAAATGCAAATCCGAGTAACGCCGTAACGATGAAGGCAGCCACCGCTGCAAGACTGATAATTGCTGCTGTGTTCAAAATTTTTCAACTCCTGTTTTCAATTATTCCCGCTGTGATACGGGGATCGATCCCATAAAGATATCCCACGGCAAATGCCGCCAGCGCTCCGTATATTCCGTTCCTTCCTCTGAACGGAACGGTAAGCCGGTACTCTCCTCCTCCGCAGTCCACGGAAAAGCGGCTGCCGTAGTCCAGCCACGAGATATCATAGGCTTTGAATCTGCTGTACTGGTTCTCTATTCCGTAAGAATAGATCACATTGCTGCCTGAATGGATATTTCTGAGCCTTTTTCTGTCGCCGTTGATTATTATGGGCAGATCGGTCAGGCTCCTGCCTATGATATCAAGCTTTTTTCTTAGTTTGCCGTATTCGGTGTGAATATCGTCGATAACTGTAATAAAAGGTCTCTGTCCGCACATATTTTCAAATTCGCAGTCCGGACCGTCAATTTTGAATCCGAGTATTTCAGCCGTTGTGTATGAGCCGTCATCCTGTCTTTGTAATTCTTTCCCTTTTGTGTTCCGGTAGTTTATAACCGCCTTGATCAGCCTGAGCATATCAGTTCTGCCGCCGTCAGCTACCGCAACGGATGGATCACAGAGTCTGTAAGAATTTCTGTCAAAGATTGAAACGCCCATATGTCGCAGCTCCCCGCTGTCTTATTTTTTGTTCAGTATATCGGCTACTATTTCCCTTTCATCATAATGGATTTTGCCGGTTTTAAGTATCTGATAAGTTTCATGACCCTTGCCCGCAAGGAGTACGATGTCGTTCGCCTTTGCTTTATGCAGGGCTTTTTCTATTGCCTGGGTACGGTCCGTTACGGTGTACACCGTGGCTCTGGATCTTGTGATCCCGGCAACGATATCCTCGATAATGGCGTCCGGATCCTCCGTACGGGGATTGTCAGAAGTCACTATTGCTATATCAGACATTTCGGAAACGATCTTGCCCATTATGGGGCGTTTTGTTTTATCCCTGTCTCCGCCACAGCCGAACACGGTGATTATCCTGCCGGTGGAGGCGCCTTTTATGGCCTTTATCACGTTTTCAAGAGCGTCCGGCGTGTGGGCATAGTCTATTATCACGGTATAGTCGGTATCTGTGGGGACTATCTCCATGCGTCCCGGGATGCCGGTCATTTTTGCTAATGTTTCCAGAACCGACTTAAGGGATATTCCAAGATCCACCGCGCAAATTGCGGCTCCCATTGAATTGTAGACCGAGAACAGGCCGGGGACCCTGAAGTGTACCCTTCCGATTATGCCCTGAGCCACCAGCTCGTACTCCACACCGGAGATCTTAAGATTTATATTCTTTGCGGTATACTGAGCCGAATCTTTTTTGGTGGAGAAGGTTATGACCTTGCAGTCCGTACCCTCCACCATGCTCTCCGCATATTCGTCGTCCGCGTTTATTATTGCCGTTTTGCTTTGAGTAAACAGGATATGTTTCGCGTCCCTGTAGTTTTCAAAGCTTCCGTGGTAGTCAAGGTGTTCCCGCGTGAGGTTTGTGAATATCGCCTCTTCAAATCTCATGCCGTAAACTCTCTGCTGAGACAGCGCCTGGGATGAGACCTCCATAACGCAGTATGTGCAGCCCGCCGCGACCATCTTTGCAAAAAGCTCCTGAAGCTCCATGGGATCCGGCGTTGTGAGGGTAGCGGGATATTCATCCTTCCCTATCATATTCTTTACAGTTCCGACAAGACCTGTTTTCTCGCCGTTGGCGTCAAGTATGCCCTTGATAAGGAAACAGGTGGTGGTCTTTCCGTTTGTTCCGGTGACGCCTATGAGCTTAAGCTTTTCAGCCGGTCTGCCGAAAAGGTTGGCGCACATGAGAGAATAGGCCTTCCTCGTGTCATCAACGATTATCTGACGCTCTAAGCCCATGTCCTTCTGTACTATCACCACAGCCGCCCCCGCGTCTATAGCCTGACCGGCAAAGCTGTGACCGTCAAACCTTTTTCCCTCTATACACACAAAGGCGCAGCCCTTTGTTATTTTATCCGTCCTGTCCGTAACGGTTGAAACATCACCCACATCAGGCACCGGGGAGAGTACATTTACCCCAAATATCACTTCGCCGATCTTCATTTCCTCACCTGATTTGATTCCCGTATGTCGGAAAAATCAAAATACCTTTCTGAAAGTTTTTGTCGTTTATTTATATATAATGTAATATATTTATCCGAAATCAGATACATCATGGTCAGACTTGAAGTAGACCGTTATGGTCTGACCGTATTCCACCGTGGAGCCGGCAGGCAGGCTCTGCTTGAAGGAAACAAGCTCGCTGCTCTTCAGGGAGTTGCCCGATATCTTGATGTTCAGTCCCGCCGCCACGGCTATATTATTTGCCCTGCTTATGGAAAGTCCTACAAGATCGGGCACCACCGTGGTCTGGTTGGTCTGTTCTTCATCCGTATACAATACCACAACGCCGCTCTTTGCTATGGACTGATTCTTTGTTGGTATCTGTCTGAGTACGGTTTTTCCGCTGCCAAGTACCTCGACATTGAAGCCCGCCTTATCCAGTGTGCTCTTTGCGGCGTCTACAGATTCTCCCACAACACCGGGAACTTTTGTATAAAGGCTGGCGATCTCCTTATCGGTGTACTGGGGATCGATATTGAGATACGGCATTATGTTATCGATTATCTCAGCGCATACCGGAGCGGCAAGAACACCGCCGCCGATCTCTCCTGCTGAAGGTTCATCTATAGTGACAAGAAGAGCTATCTGAGGATCGTCAGCGGGAGCAAAGCAGGCAAAAGAGGCAACGTATTTGCCCGGCTGTCCCAGCTTTTCCGAGGTGCCGGTTTTACCCGCCACACGGTAGCCCACAACGTATCCGTTTTTGCCTGTTCCGCTGCTTACCACCTGTTCCATCATGCCGGTGACCGTCTTCGCGGTGGATTCTGATATGACCTGACGTCTTACAACAGGCTCCGTGACGGAGATCACATTGTTGTTGCTGTCCAGTTTTTTATCCACTATGTACGGTTTCATAAGCTTTCCGTCATTTGCCACAGCGGATATGGCGGTTATCATCTGTATTGGGGAAACGCTTATTGACTGACCGAAGGCTGTGGAGGAAAGCTCAACTATGCCGAAATTCGACAGGGCGTGATAGGTGTTGCCCGCGGAGGGTCTCACCTCAGACGGGAGATCTATCCCCGTTCTCTCGGTAAATCCAAAGGCCTCAAAGTACTCAAAGAACTTTTTCGACCCAAGCTTTTGACCAACGGTTATAAAGAACGGGTTGCAGGAGTTCATAAGTCCCTGAGTAAGGTTCTGAGTGCCGTGTCCCGAATGCTTGTGGCATGAGATGTTGCGATCCTTTACCTTTATACTGCCTGTGCAGGTATAAGATGTATCAAGAGAAACCACCTTTTCTTCGATAGCGGCGCTGGCGGTTATGACCTTGAAAACAGAACCGGGCTCGTACATATCGCTTACCGTCCTGTTTTTCCACTGGTTTTCTCTTGCCTCTTTCAGAGCCTCTTTATGCTCTTCCTCATCCGTTATTTGTGATATCCTTTCATTTTCCGCCTTGTCGGCAATTGCCTGTGGATTGTTAAGGTCGTAGTTTCCGAAGCTTGCCATACCAAGGATAGCACCGGTTTTGACCTCCATTGCTATACCGCAGGCGGCATTTGCCTTTTCGTCGATATAAGCCTGCTTTACTGATTTTTCAAGATAACGCTGCACCACCTCGTCGATGGTAAGCACAAGGCTCGTGCCCTGCTGTGCGTCATAAAAAGACTCATAATCACCGATGGGTACGGAGTTCGTTCTGCCGTCTGTTGCGACTATTTTTCTGCCCGGGATACCCTCAAGGTCGCTGTTGTACTGAAGCTCTATGCCGTAAAGACCAACGTTGTCTGTACCCACAAATCCCAGAACGGAGGAAGCGAAATCCGAATAGGGGTAATATCTCTTGATATCAGGCTCTATATCTATGTAATCACCGTACACCGTTTTTTTGCTTTTATCGTCAGGAAAAAGTTTTTCACCTAATATTTCACTAAGTTCATTTTTTGCTGTAAGCTCCACCTTGCTTTTAAGCACAACGCTGTTTTGTTTGGTATAACTTGCCTTATTCCGTATGGTATCCTCCGAAACGTCCAGTATCTGTACAAGTTTTTCCGTAAGCTTTTCAAGCACTTCTTCATCCCCGTCTATTTTGCTGGGATTTATATTTACCTTCCACACAGAGGCGCTCTCAGCAAGCTTTTTCATGTTCCTGTCGTAAATTATTCCTCTGGGAGCCGTTATCACCGTATCGTTGAGCTGACCCCTTTCTGCCAGCGCTCTGTACTTTTCCCCCTTTATGAGCTGTACCCATGTCAACCCGCCGGTAGCAGCTCCGAAACACACAAAGACAAGGATCAGGAGAACCGAGATCGCTCTCTGCATATAATCCTGTTTTATTGTCTTTTTGGACATTCAGGTTTCCTCCCCTGCTGTAAGCTGTTTATTATTCTAATTATAAAAATAAAAAATAACCGGACTGTAATCACAGTGAAATTTCTCAACGCACAAGTCCGTTGAAATTTTCGCCGCCAATATTACAGTCCGCAGTTTTCCTAATATTTTATATTTTCATTATATATAAAGCATTTAACGACACACTGCAAATATCCGGCATATCTTTAAATGTATATTATTTATCTTTTTTAACTATTACCCTATCCCCGTTAGTTGTCTCAAAATACGTTATCTGACTGCCTTCCAGCTTGACCATGCCAAGCTTATTTCTTGCAAGCTCTTCGATCTTGTCGTAGGACGAATCGGCGCTTATGGCAGTACGAAGTCTTGTGCTTTCGCTTTGGGCGGCTTCAAGTCTCACCTGCGCCTCCGCGATCTTAGATATCATTTTATCGTTCTCTATTCTGCAAAACAGTACCGCCGCCAACATGGATATGATCAAAACCGTCACGCTCAGGACCTTGATTATGTTGACGGGTCTCGCCTTTGCCGCAAGCTTATGTTCCGTGCGCTTCGGTGTTTTTCGCCTTATGTGCTCCTCCGGCAAATCGCCTTCATAATCGGGTTCAGGCGCAAGCTTAACCGCCGCTGAAGAGTAAGGATCATACTCTATATTTTGTTTTTTTGACCTGAATCGAGAAAAATCGTATGACGTATTTTCATTATAATATCCCGCCATAATTACTCTCCCTTTCTTTTAAATACCCTTCCATTCAGACTGTCTCTATCTTTTCGATCACACGAAGCCTTGCGCTTCTGCACCTTGAATTTTTCTCTATTTCCTCTTCCGTAGGCGACAGCGCCTTAAACGGCAATTTTCCTCTCGGCTTTTTGTTGCACACACATACCGGGAACTCCGGAGGACATTCACAGCCTGAACACAGCTCGGCGAAACATTTTTTTACCGGTCTGTCCTCAAGGCTGTGGAAGGTTATTACTGCCAGCCTTCCTCCCGTATTAAGGCAGTCAAACATCGCGTTCACCGCCTGAGAAAGCCCGTCAAGTTCACCGTTGACCTCTATGCGCAGAGCCTGAAATGTTCTGCGCGCCGGGTGTCCGTTTTCCCGCCTTGCCGCCGCAGGCACCGAGCTTTTGATGATCTCCGCCAGCTCTCCGGTGGTCTCTATTCTTGAGACCGTCCTTGCTCTTACTATGCCTCTTGCTATTGCCGGGGCAAATTTTTCCTCTCCGTACCTGTAGATGATCCTTTCCAGCTCCCGCTGAGGCAGGCTGTTTACCAGATCCGCGGCGCTTATGCCCTCTTTGCTCATACGCATATCCAGGGGCGCATCCTTATGGTAGGAAAATCCCCTTTCCGCGGTATCAAGCTGATGGGAGCTTGTCCCCAGATCTGCAAGAACACCGTCAACGCCATGTATGTTGAGCTGATCGAGTATTTCCTTTATATTAAAAAAATTGTTATGTACTATTGTGACCTTATCATATCGACCGTTGAAGCCGTCCATACGCTGATGCAGTATTTCGATCGCCTCCGGGTCACGGTCTATGCATATCAGCCTGCCGGATATAAGCCTTTTTGCTATTTCCGAGGAGTGTCCTCCGCCCCCTGCAGTACAGTCAACGTAAGTGCCGCCGGACTTTATGTTGAGCGCGTCAATAGCCTGATCGAAGAACACAGGTACGTGATTGAACTCCATAAGCAGTCTGTCCTTCCCGATAATAATGACCGCAGCCGACAAAAATCAATATGACAGCAACGACGGATCGAAGCTCGTGCTTGCGCTTGCAAGGCTCTGAGCCAATGTATCCCTGTCCCAAAGCTGAAGGTGAGTATCCGCGCCTACAAGGGTTATATCACGGGTCAGGTCGGCGTACTCCGCAAACTCCTGCCCCACAGTGAGCCTGCCCTGCTTGTCAACGGCCAGCTCGTTCATTGTGGAGTTAATGTAGGTTTTGAAGTACACTAAAGCTTCACCGGTATAAAGCTGCTCGGAACGCTTCACAAAATCGTTCCATGCTTCCTTTGTGTAAATAAAAATGCAGTGCATTTTGTTCAAGGGCTTGCAGACCACTGCCTTGCCGTTGAATTCATCCCTCAGCTTTGCGGGGATAAACACTCGCGTTTTGTCATCTATCGTTATGTCATAATGTCCGCCGAAATTCGACATTCGTGTTCATCCTCCATTCCACTGAAAATATACGGAGTTTCGCTCCATTTCACTCCACTATGCAACCATTATATAGTATAGTTTCATTTATTGCAATAGTAAAATCAAAAAAATTTTTTAAAAATAGTAGTTTTATATTATATAAAACACAATATATTGTGGTATCCTATGAAAAATTTTATTTGGTGTAAAATGGAGCGATTTTTTTAACATTAAAAAACACTGTACATAAAATCGATATTTTCTGCGATCTTTCTGAAAACCGGAGCGCAGTCACCGGCCCCCGTGGTGCCGTCCTCCTTCATTATGGTAACAACATATCTGGGATCGTCGGCAGGAAAAAAGCCGCTGAACCATGTCCGCAGGATCTCTCTGTCTCCCGAAAATATACCGCTCTGCGCCGTGGCTGTTTTTCCCCCTGCCGAGCCGTTTTCCGGTTTTCCTCCCCTTCCGCTTCCGTTCTCCACCACAGATATCATATACTGTTTTATCTTGTCGGCGGTTTTCTGAGAAACGACCCTGCGCTCATTTCTTTTGTCTTCAAAAGTATGCAATTCACCGGCGCCGTCCACCGTTCCCTTAACAAGCGCTGCATCATTGTATATCCCGCCGTTGGCAATGCATGCGGTTGCCATTGCTATCTGCAGCGGCGTAGCCAACAGCTTACCCTGTCCAAAAGATAAATTTGCCCTTTCCCCAACGGAGAGATCCCTCATCTCCGGCAAAACTCCGCCGGGAGACACCATGTCAGGCGCAAGCTCTGTGGGCAACCCGAAATTGAAGGAGACGAGACAGTCCAGCATAAGCTGAGGATCCAACTCCGAGGCAAGTTTAATAAAGTAGGTATTGCATGAATTTACAAGAGCCTGTTCCAGATCAAGCTCTCCGTGCCCGTTATGCTCGTGGCAGTTGAATTCAATGCCGTTTATATTTTCCCTGCCGGTACAGTTGTAGGTAAAACCGCTGTAATCCGCCTGTTCCAGCGCCGCCGCCGCGATAAAACACTTAAAAACGGAGCCTACGCTGTACGGCGTCAGGGCTCTGTTTATAAAAGGATCGTCCGGATCGTTCAGACTTTCTTTTACATTGCGGCAATCATAGACGGGCAGACTTGCCATCGCTCTTATCTCCCCTGTTTTTACGTCCACCACCACAGCCGCGCCCTTTTCCAAACCACAATCCCTCATTGCTTCTTCCGTTATATGCTGGATCTCGCGGTCAATAGTAAGACAAACGCCTCCCCGGGACTTTGACGTATCGTCGATTATCTCCATATCACAGCCTGAAAGCACCTTTCCCCTTGCGTTGGTAAAAATTCTGACGCTGCATTCCCCGGCATATTTGTTCAAAATGTCATCATAGCTTTTTTCGATCCCTGAAACGCCCCTGCCTGATCCGTCCGTATAACCCAAAATATGAACAGCCGGCTGATCTGAGGAATATCTTTCGGGAATTTTGAAAGTATCTATATTTTTATCTGCCAACTCCGCAGGGACATCGACAAGCACCGGGTTGCCCTCGCAAAGACGTTCATAAACGGATTCAAATTCATCCGCAGTAAGAACAGATTGCAATTTTTGTATGGGACCGTCATCCGGTCTGACCACTGCCCTGCATTTATAATCATTATTTGTAAGCTTTTGCATATTGCAATCGTATACCGTTCCTCTTGTTTTGCCCACAACAATGCGAAGATTTCCCGAAGTGCTGTCGCTTTGTACAGAATAATTTCTGAATGATGTCAGTATTCCCAGGCATGAAATTCCTATAAATATACAAATAAACAGAAAAACTGATACGATACGTTTTGCCATAGTCTGAATCTCCCATTATAAATAATATATAAATTATAATTTACATATTGCCGCATATAATTCATATCATCTTCTCAAGATTGTATTATTTTGAGAAATTCAAATATTTATATGATTTTTTGTTGACAAAAGACAGTATTTGTAGTATTATTGATTTGGGGTGATTGTATGGCTACAGCAAAAAAGCAAACTCTCAGGCAGCAGGATTTTATAAATGCCGCTGTAAATACTGTTATCAAGCACGCTGACGACGAAAAACTGAGGAGTATCCAGGGACTTATAGACATAATGGTCAAGGACTACAAATCAGATAAACATTATAAATTACCGTGCAGAGATACTATGTATAAGTATTTTAACGTTTGTATTACAGATTTTGAGCAGGAAAACGATGTTGTAGGATTGAATCCGTACAATATTTTCAAAGCTTATTCCAAGGCTAATTACGCTTTGATAGGCCTTAAAAAACTTACCGAATTTACATACGCCACCGTATCGGAGGGAGTAAACGGATTTTACATAGGGCTGCTCACAGTCAATTCCGGCAAAGAAAAAGCCGTAAGCGATTATATCTCATCCTCATTTTCGAGCTATTTTTCATCATTTTTTACAGGCGTCGGCGGAATTCTTATTATCTTCAAAAGTGCAAATAAGGAAGCTGAATTTTTCAATCTTTTGACTCCGCACAATTCACTTTGATCAGAGCTTCATTCATTTTTTCCATTTTTTATATTTCATACAAAAAGAATTGCTGACCTATGAAAAATCATAGGTCAGCAATTCTTTTATAATTTTTTTCATATTTTGTTGAATATTGTCATCCCAGCTCGATCATTTTATCTATACATTTCCTTGCGGCGCTGATCGTCTCATCGTCCATTTCAAGCACCTCTCCCCCGGTTCCCTTAAGACAGTTGAGAACATCCACAAGGGTGGTCGCCTTCATGTTGCAGCACACAAGTTTTTTGGAAAGCAGATAAAAGCTCTTGTCCGGGCAGGCATATTGCAGATGCTCGGCAATGCTGTTTTCCGTGCCGATTATAAATTCCCGTGCGTCTGAGGTCTGAGCGAATTTCATTATCGCCGCAGTGGAACCTACAAAATCAGCCTGAGCAGTGACCGCCGGAACACATTCCGGATGAACCAGCAGCAATGCGCCGGGATGGGCTTTTTTAGCTGCCTCAGCCTCTGCGGGAGTTACTGCGGCATGGATGGGACAGCCGCCGTTAAACAGTTTTATATTCTTGTCAGGGCATTTCTTCGCTACAAATGCGCCAAGATTGCAGTCGGGAATAAACAGAATATCCTTTGACGGCAGGGCTGAAACTATTTTTTCTGCGGAGGACGACGTAACGCACACATCGCAGACAGTTTTCAACTCCGCTGTGGTGTTTATATAAGCCACAACTGTGTATGAAGGATTATTCTTTTTGAACTCCTCTATCATGCTTTTATCCATCTGTTCAGCCATGGGACAGCCGGCAATTGGATTGGATAAAATAACTTTTTTCTCAGGCGAAAGGATCTTTACTGTTTCCGCCATAAAACGGACTCCGCACATCAGCATATTCTTTTGCGGAGCCTCCTTGGCCTTTACGCTGAGCTGGAAGGAATCACCTACAAAATCAGCAACTTCCACTATCTCGTGAGCCTGATAGCTGTGAGCTAAAATGCATACGTCCTTCTCTTTTTTGAGCTTGAGTATTTCAGCCTGAATATCTGAAATTGTCATATGTTTTTCTCCTTTTATATGAATATTACTGCTTATTTTTATCTTTATCCCGGATTTCTGACCTGCGGATCTTTCCGTTCACAGTCTTAGGAAGGCTTTGTACAAACTCTACTACTCGAGGGTATTTGTAGGGGGCTGTTTCTTTTTTTACATAATTCTGAAGCTCTTTTTTCAGCTCTTCGGAAGGCTCATACCCCTTAGCCAGAACTATGGTAGCCTTGACCAGATTGCCTCTGAGTTCATCCGGCACGCCGGTGACCGCGCACTCCAGTACGGCGGGGTGCTCCAACAAAACGCTCTCTATCTCAAAGGGACCTATTCTGTAACCGGAAGACTTGATAACATCGTCAACCCTGCCCACATACCAGAAATAACCGTCCTCATCTCTCCATGCCGTATCGCCGGTATGGTAAATACCGTCATGCCACGCTTCGTAAGTACGTTCGGGATCAAGGTAATATTCCTTCATCAAGCCCAGAGGGACTTCCTTATCCGTCCTTATTATCACCTCACCGGTCACTCCGGGAGGTACGCTTTTGCCATCCTCGTCAATAATATCGACGTCATAATGTGGAACAGGCTTGCCCATGGAACCGGGTTTTGGCTCCATGCCGTAAAGATTGGCTATCGTAAGTGTGGTCTCTGTCTGACCGAAGCCTTCCATAAGCTTTATGCCTGTAACATTGTACCAGTTTTTGAAAACGTCGGGATTGAGCGCTTCGCCCGCTATGTTGCAGTACTCAAGGCTTGACAGATCATAGCTTGCCACATCCTCCTGCAAAAGGAAACGGAACATTGTGGGAGGGCAGCAAAGGGTGGTTATCTTGTACTGCTCAAGCTTTGAGAGGATATCCTTTGCCACAAACTTGTTGAAATCATATACGAACACGCAGGTCTCCATCATCATCTGACCGTAAAGCTTGCCCCAGACTGCTTTGCCCCAGCCCGTGTCGGCTATTGTCAGGTGAAGTCCGTCAGGCTTTACCCTGTGCCAGTATTTTGCGGTGGTCAGGTGAGCCAGAGCGTAAGTATGGCTGTGCAGCACCATTTTCGGATTCCCCGACGTACCTGATGAAAAGTACATGAGCATAGGTTCATCAGCCTTTGTGGGCACACGTTCAAGCTTGTCTGATGATGCGTTCATGGCGTCCATGAAATCCACCCAGCCATCCCGTTTACCGTTCACTATTATGCGCAGCTTGACAGAAGGACATTCCGGCATGGCGCTATCCACATGTTCCGCCGTATCTCCATCTCCGGTGCAGATGATAGCCTTTACGTTTGCGGAATTCGCCCTGTAAACCACGTCGTGCTTTGTGAGCAGGAAGGTAGCCGGAATTATTACCGCTCCCAGTTTGTGCAGAGCTATGATAGTAAACCAGAACTGATAGTGGCGCTTGAGGATGACCATTACCATGTCGCCTTTTTCTATACCCTTGTCACGGAGCATATTGGCGGTCATATCGCTGTATTTCTTTAAGTCGCCGTATGTAAACAGCTTTTCCTCGCCCTTCTCATTGCACCACAGCAGGGCGCGTCTGTCAGGTTCCGCCTTGGCGATCTCATCAATAACATCGTACCCGAAATTGAAATTTTCCGGGTATTTGAAGCTGTATTTCAGAACTCTGCCCTTATCGTCAAAAACTTCATCAACAAATCTTTCATTAACATTTATCATAATCAAAACTCCAAGCACATCGGTAACCGATCATAATTACATCGGCAGCCGGTAATTATTTTTTAAGGATCATTGCCAGGAAGGTACAATCCTCGCCGCCCACTGCGATCATGCCGTGACCGTGGGATGAGTCGTACAGCACGCTGTCTCCCTCGTTAAGGATCTCTATATGATCCTCAAAAGCCACCTTAAGCGAACCTTTAATAATGTAGTCGAACTCCTGACCCACATGGTTTGAGAGGTGTATGGGCTTATCCTGCTCCTCCTCAGAATAGGGCGCGGTCACAAGGAAGGGCTCACAGAGCTTGTCCTTGAACCTGTAACCCAAATGGTAGTAATTAAAGCCTGAGCGCCTTTTCATCGGCAGTCCTTCGCCCTTGCGGACAATGGAATAAAATGACAGATGCGGGTTGTCCCCTGTAAGGAGCTCTATCATATCCACGCCGAATTTTTCCGCGCATTTATATATAAACGTAAAGGAAAAATCAGATTTACCCTCCTCGGCCTGAATATATTCATCAACCGTACAGCCGATGAACTCCGCCATTTCTTCCACCGTAATATCCATAATATCTCTAAGCGCCCGTATTCGCTGAGCTATCTCGATAATTTTGATCTCCATGTCATCATATCCTTTCATTTTTTAAATATAACAAAAAACGCCCCATATACATGGGACGAATTTATCGTGGTACCACCCAATTTCAGTGCAAAAGCACCCTCTCCAAGCTCGAAAAAGCTCATGACCTTAACGCAGTCTCTACGTGGACATCTACTCGTAAAAACTTTCAAGCCCCTGCTCGGGAGTGATAAGCATTTCGCGGGTCATACCTGTTTTCACCAACCACAGGCTCTCTGCAATAAACCCATTGCTCATGCCGTCTCCGTCAAAGCATTTCATAAGTGAACATAAATATTCTGATTTTTCAGAATTGTATCACCCGTTATTAAATGTGTCAATAGAGAACATATAACTTTGGTTATATTCACAAAATACCAGTTATATATTTTCGTCATTATTGTTATTATTGCTGTTGTTCTCGTCAAAATTGTTCTGCTGATAAGGCGACTGCTGATAATATTGAGAAAAATTGCCGTCGTTATAATTATATTCACCCTCAACCGGCTTTCTGGGGATGATAATTAGACACACTATGTATAAGATAAACCCGGGAAACACTGTGGTAAAAATTGAAAGTACTGCATAAACAAGTCTGACAAGTGTGGGATCGATGTCAAAGTACTCCGCGATACCGCCGCATACTCCGCCGACCATCTTATTTGTCTCGCTTCTGTAAAGTTTTTTCTTCACAACAATCACCTTTCTTGATTTTATAAGTTAATTTTATCTGCATCTGAACTATCCGGATCCTCGGCAGTCTCATCAGATCCTTCTGTATTTTCCGCTTCTTTTGCCTCTTCCGCGTCTTCTGCTTCTTTGGCTTCTTCCGCGTATTCTGCCGTTTCTGTTTCTACTGCCTCTTCCGCCGTTCCGGATACTTCCCCGGCGTTATTCTGATCCGCCTTCGCCGCAACATAGTCCCCGAACAGGCTCTCTTTTTTGGCTTTTATCTTCTTTTCTTCTTTCTTTTCCTTCTTTTCTTTGGCGCTTTCATCCTCGCGGAAGAAATCCACGCCCTCGATGGGCTTCGGATCTTTCTTATACCTGGCCGTGAGAACTATCAGCAGAACAAGGGATGTGAAAGCTATAATTATTGATATCAGCTGTGAGACCCTGAGATTGGTGCCGCCTATGTACAGACTGTCTGTACGGAAGCCCTCAATAACAGCTCTGCCCGTCCCGTAAAGAGCACAGTAGGTCAGGAAAAGCTGACCGCTGAATCTTCTGAATTTTTTATAAATTATAAAAATGATGATAAAGCTCAGTACACACCACAGAAATTCGTATAGGAAAGTCGGGTGAACGTATGCTTTTTCTAAAGCCGTTCCCGCCTTTACGGTAAGACCTTTTTGGGCAAAAAGAGCCTGATTGTCCGAAATGTAATCAGCCACCTTCTGACTCCACATGCCCCAGGGAAGGTTTGTGTTGGTGCCGAACGCCTCCTGATTTGTGAAGTTGCCCCATCTGCCTATTCCCTGACCGATAAGGAAACTCATCGCCGTAAGATCGAGAAGATTCAGAAAATTCAGTTTATCCGCCTTACAGGTGAAATAGGCTCCGATCAGCCCGCCTATAAGTCCGCCGTAGATAGCCAGACCGCCTTCCCATATTTTGAAAATATCCGTCAGGTGTTTGCCGTAATAATCCCACTCGAACAGACAATAATACAGCCTTGCTCCCACGATGCCGCTGAAGGTGCCGTAAATGAGAACGTCCAGCATCTTATCTATGCTCATTTTCCATTTATAAGCGCATCTTCCGCCCCAGAGTACAGCCAGCAGGAAACCGAAGGCGATTATCACACCGTACCATTTTATTGTAAAATGCGAACCGAAAATATCAAAGCTCGCCGCTACGGAAGGAACGTCAAAGCCTCTGCTTATGCCCTTAAAAAACACCGTTGTATAGTTATCCATATATACACCGCCTCTGTTTTAAAATCAACCCTTGGGCAAAACGACTGAGAGCGAATAGCTTTCCTCATCAAACATAGCCCTGAGCCTCTCGTTGACCTGTTCAAGGGTAAGTCCGGCGCAGACGGTTATCTCATCGAAAAGCCCTTCTCCGCGGAAATAGGAGACCACAAGGGCGTCCGCTATATTTTCAACGTCGTTATATTCCATGACCATTCTGCCGTAAAGCTTTCTGCGGGAACGCTCAAACGCCTTCGGGTCGATACCTGTTTTCTTGAGTTCGCTTATATATTTTCTGATCTTTTCAGAAACGAGTTTCGGATCGTTTGATTCTCCGACAAATATTGGCACGGCGTAACCGAAACCGTCCAGATACTCATAAGAAAAAGATGTGTTTATAAGCTCTTCTTCCATAAGCTCCTTATAACATGCCGAAGCGTTGCCCGCAATAACGTCAAGGATCACGCTTGACGCGACCCTCTCAAGGGTGCTGACCTCAGGCTTTCCGTTGTTCTCCCTGAAGCCAAACATAAACTGAGTGGTCTCTACGGACATTTTTTCCTCAACGTAGCTCTTGATGTCATTTTTACTGTCCGGCAGCTTTCTCTGAGCTTTTTTGCCCTTTGCGGGTTTGAGCATACGGTCGGCGACCTCAAGCACCTCTTCCACAGTGGTATTGCCCGCAACGGCGAACACCATGTTATTGAGGTCATAAAAATTGCGATAACAGTCATAAAGCGTCTCCGCCGTGATCTTTGCAATGGACTCCTCCGTACCGGCCACATCAAAGACCGGTGAATTCGAATACAGCGCCTGAAGCAGATTTATCATAAGGCTCCAGTCCGGAGAGTCCTTGTACATGCGTATTTCCTGCCCGATGATCCCCTGCTCCTTGTCCACGGTCTGCTGGGTAAAATAGGGCGACTGTACGAAATCCATAAGGATCTCAAGGTTCTGTTTAACGTTTGTTGAGCAGGAAAAAAGATATGCCGTTCTGTCAAAACTCGTAAATGCGTTGGCGCTGGCACCTGTCTTGGCAAAGCGTTCAAAAGCGTCCTGCTCATCGCTTTCAAAAAGCTTGTGTTCCAGGAAGTGAGCGGTGCCGTCCGGTATTTCATAATAGCTGCCGTCGGGCGCCTGTATGTGAGTGTCTATTGAACCGTAACGCGCGGCAAAAAGGGCATAGGTGGTGGAGTACCCCGGCTTGGGCATTACAAGTATCTTAAGCCCTGAGGGATGTTCGATCTCGGAATATGATTCCGCAAGTTTTTCGTTTCTGTACTCTTTTATCTTCATGATCACGCCTCTCCCCCTTCGGTACCTGAAAGCATATAGACCGTATCCAGCTCAATTACCCTGCTCATATCTATAACGTCCTGCCTGCTGACCTTTTCAACGCCCTCGCAGGCTTCTCTCAGTGATATCGGAGATTCGTCCGTGGACTGCAGCGCGTACCATGCTGCCAAGACCTCGGGAGTATCTTTGAATGTCTGAAGGCTGTCGGATACGGACATCTTTGAAGCCTTCAGCTCATCGTCCGTAAAATCTCCGTTTTTGACCTTGTTGAGCTGATCTGAAATAGCCTGCCTCGCCTTTTCCTCATTATGTGTCTCGATGCCGCTTTCAACAAACATTATGGAATTGTCACGCAGGAATCGCGCTCTGCAATAATAACACAGGCTCATCTTTTCCCTCACGTTCATAAACAGCTTTGAGTGAGGACCGCCGCCGAAAAGGTCTGCCATTATCATATTCTTGAATCTGTTCTTTTCCGATTTTTCCATTTCGGAACGGAAGCCCATAACAAGCTTGCCCTGCTTTACGGGCTGGGCTTCATTGACATACTTTACTTCGCCTGCGTTGCGAACGGGCACCGCGCTCTTTTCAATAACGCTGCGCTCTATGCCGGAGAATTTCCCCTTGAGGATATTTTCTATTTCTGCCGTATCGGCGCTTGAGATCACGGTAAACTGAATTATGCTTTCTTTCAGAACGTTCTGCCATGTTTCATATACGTCTGCCGGTGTGAGGGCAAGTATCTCTTCCTCCGTACCGTAAACGTTTCTGCCGTAAGGCTCGTCGGCGCACATGATCTCTTCACATCTTGACCTGGCGTATACCACCTTGTCGTCAAGCTCGCTTCTTCGTTTTTCAATAAGCAGACGCTTTTCCTGTTCAATGTTTTTTTCAACAAAACCGCCGTCTGAAACCAGCGGTTCAAAAAGCATACCGGTGATAAGCTTTACACATTCCGCGGATATGCTCTCGTCAGTAAGCGAAAATCTGTCGTCAATAAACGACATGTTTATGCTAAGCTTCTGAAAATCACCGGACTTTGACACTCCGGCTGAGAGCCTTGTTCCATACAACTCATTGAGCCTGCCGTTGAGCTCTGTAAAATCAGGATACTGCTTACATGCCCTTCTGAGATAAAACGGTAAAATTGCCTGAGCCGCTGTGTTTTTTGCAATAGGCATTGCCATGGACATTACTATCCTGCCGGTTTTGAACACATCTGTTTTTACACTTACGACACGCACTCCCGGCGCGATCCCAACTATCTTAAAATCTCCCATATCAATCGTTATGCGATCCGATAACAGCGCAAAAAGAGATAAAGATCTCAATTTTACCCGAACCGCTCCTCCTTCCTGATCGATCCTTCACGTTAAATATCACAGCCTGCTGCCGGTCGCAGCAGGCCCGATTTTTTATCATCGGCATTATTATACACCGATAGTATGCGCAAAAAATATCAAAACAACGCTCTTAGTTGGTTAAATGGCGGTTATCGACTCCGGCCGACTCGTATTTGCTGTAATACCCTCTGCCTTTCTTGCTGTACAGCGATCTGCCCATATATCCGTACGGGTTGACGGAATCCGTTGTGGCGCCGTTGTAGACACAGCCGAGAATATCGACTCCGCTGTCGGCAATATTTGAGATCGCATAAGATATCTGGGAAACAGAGGCTTCATTTTCACCGATAACGAATAAAGCCGCATCCATGTTCCTGCCTATTATAACAGAATCCGTAACGATCCCCGCAGGAGTTGTGTCGAAGATAATATAATCAAATTCATTTTCAATGGTTTTGATTATCTTGCCAAGCTCGCCTTTAGAAAGCACCTCTGAGGAATTTTTTGTGCTTTCCTTGCCCGCAAGAATAAAGAGATTGTATTTTTCCAGGTATTTTATAGCCTTACCGGCGGAGATCTTACCGGAGATAACGTCGCCCAGTCCGCGGGCGCTGATATTATCAATATCGAAGAATTTACAAACAGCCGGCACTCTCAGGTCAGCGTCAACAAGGAGCACCGAGGCTCCGTTCTCCGCCAGAGATATGGCAAGGTTGACGGATACGGTGGTCTTACCTTCGGAACTGACGGTACTGGTGACCATGAATTTTTTGTAACCCTTTGTCTGCGCGATGCGCTCAAGCTTGGTACGCATCATCTTAAAGGACTCATTAAAGAAGAAATTCATGCCTCTGTCAACAATAAGAGAATGCTTATCCTTGCGCTGGACCTTCTGGACCACGCCGAAGATGTTCATGTCCAGACGCTCCTGAATGGTCTCAACGCTTTGAACCGTGTCACGGGCGGTCTCTATTATCAGGATAACCACCATTGCCATTACCGCTCCGATAAAAGCGATAACGACACCGTATTTGAGACCCAGATGCTCATCTATGGGCTTCGTGGGGCGTTCCGGCTGTTCACATATCGTCAGAGTGGAATTTTCAAAGCCTACGGAATCGACAACGGTGGTATAGCACTGAGCGATGGCCTTTGCAATGGTGAAAACGCTGTCCGGGCTGTCATAGGTAACGGTCAGCTCTATGATATTTGATTCCGGTGTACAGGTGGTTTCTATGCTGTCCTTGACATCTGTAGCGTCAAATTTGGTAAGCTCGCAAACCATATTTGCAAGGGTTTTACCGGAAAGGATACGGGCATAAGTGTTCGCCATTTTTATGGATGTGGTTATATCGCTGGTATTGTTGTTGCTTTTGTTGTTGACAACGAACGCCATTGTTGACGAATACTTGTCCGCGCTCTCCTTCTCTATGATAACTCCGCCGATGCCGCCGAGAAGAACGGCTACCAGCGCAACTATCCACCATTTCTTTGATATAGTCCTGAACAGATAGCTCAGATTGATCTCGATGCCCGTTTTCTTTGCTTTGAAACCTTCCACTTAAACATCTCTCCTAAAATTGTACTTAAATTTAAGCTTTGACCGACAATTAAATGTTTTCATTTTCAACGAGGCGGTAGTATTCATCAAGTTGATGAATATCCTCTTTTTGTTGAACTCCTTCACTGCTCCCGCTTTCGACCCCGTCGGTAATGCACACCGCGCAGTAGGCAAAGGCAACAATGAGCTGAAAGCTGTACTGATAATAAGTGACCTGCCCGTATTCGATCACCATAAACGAGATCATAACGACCAAGAAAAGCAGGGACAGCTTGTGCTTGCGGATAGTCTGCCCCAACAGCTTTATAAGCAGATATGCGTAGAACCAGTAGTAAAGCAGAAATCCCACAACGCCAAGATCCGCCATTATCTCCAAATAGTTATTGTGGGCATACACGCCCTCACCGTAAATATCGTCAAGAAAATATGAAAAGTTGCCCATACCGACGCCGATCATCGGGTTTTTGTAGAACAGCGTTCCCGCCGTACTTATAAGATACTGGCGAAGGGAAAGACTTGTATCTTTTTTTCCTGCGCCGCCGGTGAAATAATTGTACATGCTCATAAGTCTTTGATTCATCGCGTCGGATATACCTGACTTGAGCACAATTAAGGTAAACAGACCTATGGCTATCAGTATAGTTACCAGCGAAAAGAAATAATTTTTGCGCCAGGTATATAAAAGTTCAAGAAGCACAACACCCATTATTGCAAAGAACAGCGCTTTTCTGGAGGTCGCCGATACCACAAATATAAAATTTATGGCCGCGGCGATATAATAATGCTTTTTGCCCTCAGCCATTGCAAAATACACCGACATGACCATGGCAAAAGCCGCGCAAAGTCCCAGGATCGAAATAGACTGCCCAGTGACCTCTTCAAAATCTCCCGTAAACCAAAGATCCCTCGGGGTCACTACAAGCGAATACACAAAGGAAACTATACAGGTGAAGATGAACAGCTTCATGGATTTGTAAAGCTTTTCTTCCGTATCAATGTGCTGTGACAGGCAGAATCCCATCAAAGCGACTTTTATCAACGCATCAGAATAGTGTAAAACTCCCGACACAGAGTAAGCCCACATTGCTGACAGGTTAGCAAAGATCAAAAACAGAACGTACCATATGGTGATAAGGCTTATGCGCAGTTTTATGTCCTTTTTTTCTCCCTTGCCGGAAAAGATCTCTGTAACTGACACAAAACACAGCAGACCTAAGCCGAACAAATGCAGCAAACGGTAAAACTCACTTGATCCGGGATAAAGGATCGTTGACGTGATGAAAAGCAGGAAAAGACTTATATCCCACAGAATATCCATGCCGGTATCTTTTATATTCAGTTTTAATGCTCCGTTACGAATGTAAAGCATACTGACTTCCCTTTTCGGCTATCAAACTGTCCGCGTTTGCTATGTGCCTTGAAAATTCTTTGTAGTTTGCGTCTGCGTTGAAATGCTCTTCCCAGTACTTTCTGGTTGAGGCTCTCAGCGCACCGTACTCTTCTTCAGGCATAGACGCGAATTTTACTATCTCCCCGGCAAGAGCCTCCGCGGAAATATTTTTATCCGTAAGCTTGCCTGTTATACCGTCTATTACAAGCTCGCCTGTCCCGCCAGCGTTGCTGGCAAGCACGGGTATCCCGAAGGAGGTCGCCTCCATTATTGAGACCGGCAGGCCCTCGCTCAGGCTCTTGTTTATAAACAGGCTGACGGGATTTTTACGGTAGTAGTCATAGACCTCCGCATTGCTCAGCAACCCGGTAAAGGTCACCTTCATGAAATCAAGCTTTTTCCCGGCGTAGGCCTTGACCTTATCCTCTTCTTTCCCCGAGCCTATATGCGTCCACCGCACCTCGGGAATATTATCATAGTTCCTAAGCAGCGCAAGGGCGTCCACAAGCTCGCAGAGATTCTTTTCCGGATCCATGCGTGAACAGGAAACTATACGGAATATGCCGTCGTATTTTCCCGTACCGTGATCTCCGCTGCCCAAATATGACAATGATATTTTGTACGAAAATTCAGGATATTTTTCCGATATGTATCTGCGCCCGGAATCGGAGCAGACCAGAAGCTCGTCCACCGCTTTCAGCAGGAAACGCCTGAGAGGCAGATAATTCAGGGAATTGTCGCAGTCGTAAGTGTCGTATGCGTGGGATCTGGAAACAAGAAATGTTTTTACGCCCTGTTCCGTCAGATCCTTTTTTATCATGGCGCCGGCATACGCAAGTCCGAAAAAGTTATAGCTGTAAACGATCACCTCATCGAATTGAGAAAAATCGTATTTTTTGAGTATCGCCATGGACTCCCTGTACTGACGGGCACCTCTTTGAATGAAGTATTCCGCAAACAGCGCTTTCACCGGTGAACCGGATATTTCCGCCCTGTCATACCTGCGAGCATGGGCAAGGGGCAGGTTTATTATACCCCTCGCAAGGTCAGAAGTCCTGCCGGCGCGTCTTGACCGCCTTGCGGTATTGTATACGTCAATGCCCTCCGGCACCTGTCGGGTCTTTATCGCATCGGCGTCGGTCTCCTGGGCAAGGATAATTATTTTGTCAAAGTTTTCGGTATGTTTTGATATCTCGCATTCGAGATAAGTTTCACAGTTAGCGTAGGGAAAACTGCTTGTCAAAAGGATCAAGCACTTACGCTTATCTGCCATTGAAGTTCTTCCTTCCATAAGAAATACGGGACGCCGTTCACTGTTGCGCGAAATTCATAAATCCACTGAATTTCGACATTTTGCGCCCGTAACATATATTATAACACTAAAAAACCAAATTGTATATATTAATTTTATAAATTAACGAACCGTTCATATTCTCGTATCCAGCTGTTCGACATACCTGTTCTTGAACTCCTCAAAAGTACCGTCGTCAAGGGCGGCTCTGATCTTTTCCATCAGAGAATTGTAGAAGTACAGATTGTGCATGACGCACAGCCTCATTGCCAGCATTTCCTTGGCCTTGAACAAATGGTGCAGATATGCCCTTGAATGCCTGCGGCAGGTGGGGCAGTCACAGCTCTCGTCAATGGGTGAAAGATCATGTGAATATTTTGCATTATTCAGGTTTATTATTCCATCCATTGTAAAGAGATGTCCGTGTCTCGCGTTTCTGCTCGGCATAACGCAATCAAAGAGATCCACGCCCCTGCTGACGCTTTCAAGTATGTTCCCGGGGGTACCCACGCCCATAAGATACCTGGGCTTGTTTTTGGGGATATAAGGCTCAACGGCGGAGATTATGCGGTACATATCCTCCTTGGGTTCACCCACAGCAAGGCCCCCGATAGCGTAGCCGTCAAGATCCAGCTCGGTTATCCTGCACATATTTTCTATACGCAGCTTTTCGTATGTACAGCCTTGGTTTATTCCGAAAAGCATCTGATCTTTATTTATGGTATCCTCAAGTGAGTTGAGCCTGTCCATCTCCTTCTTGCAGCGGATGAGCCACCTAACAGTGCGCTCGCAGGAAAGCTTTGCATAGTCAAGCTCCGCCGGGTTTTCCACACACTCGTCAAACGCCATTGCAATTGTGGAGCCCAGGTTTGACTGTATCTGCATACTCTCCTCCGGGCCCATGAAAATTCGTCTGCCATCTATGTGGGAGGCAAAGTAGACTCCCTCCTCCTTTATCTTGCGCAGGGGCGCCAGGGAGAAGACCTGAAAACCGCCGCTGTCGGTGAGGATAGGCTTGTCCCAGCCGGTAAATTTGTGCAGTCCCCCCAACTCCTTTACGTTTTCATCACCGGGTCTGATGTGAAGGTGATAGGTGTTGCACAGCATCACCTGTGTCCTGAGATCCATCATGTCGTATGCGGACACGGCTCCTTTTATCGCCCCGCAGGTGGCAACGTTCATAAAGGCGGGCGTCTGCACCGTACCGTGTACGGTGGTGAATTCTCCTCTTCGCGCATTTTTTTCACATTTCAGTAATTTATATCCCATAATAAACCCCTATTTTTTTATTTGTCTGCGATAAACATTGCGTCACCGAAGCTGAAGAATCTATACTTTTCCTCCACGGCGACCTTGTACGCGTGCATGGTGTTTTCGTAACCGCAGAAGGCGCTGACAAGCATTATCAGCGTACTTTCCGGCAGATGGAAATTGGTGAGCAGAGCGTCGATGCATTTGAATTCAAAACCGGGATAGATGAAGATATCCGTCCAGTCGTCATGCCCGCAGATACAGCCCATATCCCGGGCGACGGACTCCAGCGTGCGGCAGCAGGTGGTGCCCACAGCTATGACCCTTCCTCCGTTTTTCTTGGTCTGATTTATGATGTCCGCCGTCTCTTTGGGCAGGCTGTAATGCTCGGAGTGCATATGGTGCTCCTCTATGTTTTCCGCCTTCACCGGTCTGAATGTACCGAGACCCACATGGAGGGTGACAAAACCTGTTTTTACGCCCTTCTCCCTTATGCGATCAAGCAGCTCCGGGGTAAAATGCAGACCGGCTGTGGGAGCCGCGGCGCTGCCCAGCTCTCTGGAATAAACGGTCTGATAACGCTCGCTGTTTTCAAGCTTTTCCGTTATGTAGTGAGGCAGGGGCATCTCCCCTATTTTGTCAAGTATGTTGAAGAAATTACCCTCATATTCAAACCTTACCATCCTGTTGCCGTTATCAAGCACTTCAGTGACCTCTGCGCATAGCTCGCCGCCGCCGAAAATGAAACGGGCGCCGGTCTTCGCCTTTTTTCCCGGACCTGCAAGAGCCTCCCATGTGTCGTTTTCTTTTTGATTAAGGAGCAGGAACTCCACCACCGCTCCCGTGTCTTCCCGCCTGCCGTAGATCCTGGCAGGCAGTACCCTTGTGTCGTTTAAAATAAGGCAGTCCCCGGGTTCCAGCAGGTCAACTATATCCCGGAAAACTCTGTGCTCAATACTGCCGTCGGACTTGCCTAAGCACATCAGTCTTGAGCTGTCTCTGGGCTCCGCCGGGTGCTGAGCTATCAATTCCTGGGGTAAATAGTAATAAAAGTCACTTTTTTTCATTTTTATGCCTCTAACTTTGTTTATTTTAATATTTGACTAATTCTTTATAGAATGTTATTATTTAAAGAAAAGTGGGTATAAATGGCTTGATTTGAATTACGATAATTCAAATGATCGCCGCATACATATGATTTTGAGCCAAAAACAATTATATTGTATTTGTCCGCTTTTTACAACTGTTTTTTGTTTATTTTGCGAAAGTAAGGAGATATATGAGATGAAGAAATACAAAGTAGGAATCATCGGCGCCACGGGTATGGTAGGTCAGCGTTTTGCAACTCTGCTGGAGAACCACCCCTGGTTTGACGTTGTTGTTGTGGCGGCAAGTCCCCGTTCCGCCGGTCTGAAATATAAAGACGCCGTGGGCAAACGCTGGTGCATGGATACTCCCATCCCCGCCGACATGGCTGAGCTTACAGTCATGGACGCCGCCGGAGATATCGAAAAGATCGCCTCCATGGTGGATTTTGTATTCTGCGCGGTGGACATGAAAAAGAGCGACATTCTCGCCCTTGAAGAGGCATATGCCAAGGCTGAGTGTCCCGTTGTTTCAAACAACAGCGCAAACCGCCACACCCCGGACGTTCCCATGATAATCCCCGAGCTCAACCCCGAGCACGCCGAGATAATCCCGGCACAGCGCAAACGTCTGGGCACAAAGCGCGGATTCATCGCCGTTAAATCAAACTGCTCACTTCAGAGCTATGTTCCCGCCCTTTTCCCCCTTTCAAAGTTCGGCATCAAGGACGTTCTCGTCTGCACCTATCAGGCGATTTCAGGCGCCGGCAAAACTTTTGACACCTGGCCCGAAATGATCGACAACGTCATTCCCTACATCGGCGGAGAAGAGGAAAAATCAGAGATCGAGCCCCTTAAGATCTGGGGTAAGATCGAGGGCGATAAGATAGTCCCCGCCACCTCTCCCTCATTCACGGCTCAGTGCCTGCGCGTGCCCGTTTCCAACGGTCACATGGGCGCAGTGTTCGTTCGCTTTGAGAACAAACCCACAAAGGAAGAAATGATAAAGATCTGGAAAGAATTCAAGGGTCTGCCTCAGGAGCTCAATCTCCCCCACGCCCCGGAGCATTTCCTCAATTATTTTGAGGAGGATAATATGCCTCAGACAAAGCTCCACCGTGATCTTGAGGGCGGCATGGCCGTATCCATCGGCAGACTTCGCGAGGACACCCAGTACGACTACAAATTCGTATGTCTCTCCCACAACACCCTCCGCGGCGCGGCGGGCGGCGCCATGCTGCTTGCGGAGCAGTTGTGTGCACAAGGCTACATGGACTGAATATAATGTAACAAATATATTTTGATACACGGAGGACAATCCTATGAAAGATGTTATTTTCACCGGTGCCGGCGTAGCTATGCTGACGCCGTTCACAGAGGATAACAAGGTCAATTATCCGGTACTCGAAAAGCTCATCAACTATCAGATAGAAAATTCCACCGACGCGATAATTATCTGCGCCACAACAGGTGAAGGCGCCACTCTCAACAACGAGGAACACATCGAAACAATGCGCTTTGCCGTTGAGGCTGTGGGGGGCAGGGTCCCTGTCATCGCCGGTACAGGCAGCAACGACACAGCCTATGCTGTACAGCTCTCCAACGAGGCGGAGAAGTTCGGCGTTGACGGTCTGCTCATGGTGACCCCCTACTACAACAAAACCACTCAGCACGGACTTATAGAGCAGTTCAACTACATTGCGGACAGGGTAAGCACTCCCATAATCCTTTACAACGTGCCCAGCAGGACAGGCATGAACATCCTGCCCGAGACCTACTACGAGCTTTCCCGTCACCCGAGGATAGTTGCCACCAAGGAAGCGAACGGTGATATTTCCGCCCTTGCGAAGACCATCGCCCTTTGCGGTGACGACCTTACTATATATTCCGGCAACGACGATCAGATAGCCCCCTTCATGACATACGGCGCAAAGGGCGTTATCTCCGTTTTGTCAAACGTTGCTCCAAAAGCAGCGCATGAGATCGCGGCAAAGGGTCTTGAAGGAGATCTTGCCGCCTGTGCAAAGCTCCAGCTTGAATATCTTGACCTCTGCAACGATCTTTTCATAGAGGTAAATCCCGTTCCCGCCAAGGAAGCCCTTTCAATGATGGGCTGGGATATGGGCAGATGCCGTATGCCTCTTGCTCCCCTGACAGAGGCTCACAGAGAAAAGCTTCGCGCCACTCTCATAAAGCACGGCTTACTCAAGTAACAGGAATACATAAAGGACGAAAAAACAGATGACAAATATTCTTTTAAGCGGCTGTAACGGAAAAATGGGCCGTGCCGTATATGAGTACACACTTTCCCGCGACGACTGTCAGGTCGTGGCAGGTGTTGACATAACAGAGAGCAGTCAGCCCTTCAGCGTGTATAAAAGTCCCTTTGATTTTGACGGCAAGGCGGACGTTATAATTGATTTTTCAAACCCCGCAGCTCTGTCGGATCTTATTGAATATTCATTAAAGACCAACACTCCCGCGGTCATTGCCACCACGGGACTTTCCGAGGAACAGGTAAACCTTTTAAAGCTCACATCCAAACAGATCCCCATCTTTTTCAGCTTCAATATGTCTTTGGGCATCAATCTTCTGAGCGAGCTTGCAAAAACCGCCGCCCGCGTTCTCGGCAGTACCTTTGATATCGAGATAGTTGAGGCGCATCACAACCAGAAGCTTGACGCTCCCAGCGGCACGGCTATAATGCTGGCGGATTCCATTTCAGGCGTTCTTGATGAAAAGCCCCGATATGAATACGACCGCCACTTAAAGCGTGAAAAGCGCGCAAAGAATGAGATAGGTATGCACTCCATCCGCGGCGGCACGATAGTCGGCGAGCACGAGATAATCTTTGCCGGACACGATGAGGTCATCAAGCTCAGTCACAGCGCGGGCAGCAAAAGAGTATTTGCCGCGGGCGCCGTGAACGCCGCAGTTTTCATTGCGGGCAAGGAGCCCGGAATGTACAGCATGAAGGATCTTGTATCAGAATAATAACAGGGAGAATACAATTATGGAAAACACAAAAATAACGGTCACCGAAGATGTTACTCTGATTTTTTTGCACGACTATCCGGCGGATATAAAGCTTGTGGCGGATATCTTTAAAAAGATCGCCGACGCAGGAATAGACGTTGATATGATCTCTCAGGCATCCCCCAACGGTCAGCATTCCAGCCTGTCTTTCACCGTTTTTGACGACGATTTCGGCAAGATCCTCGGTATCGTCGCCAAGCTCAGGGATCATAATCCGGAGCTTAAAATAGGCGTCAGCAGCGGCAACTGCAAAATCTCCGTCTATAACGAAAATATGAAGGGCACCCCCGGTGTGGCGGCGGCTGTATTTGACGCCGTATCCTGCGCAAATACGGATATCCGTATGATAACCACATCCGAGGTGGATATATCTATCCTTGTAGTCAAGGCTGACGTTGAGGCGGCAGTGGCGTCCCTTCACAAGCATATGTCATAAATTTACAAGACGATATACAAAAGCTGTGCATGACATCGAAATCACGCACAGCTTGTTTTTTTATTCTTTTATCAGTTCTTTCAGCTTTTCGGCAGACGCCTTGACTTCGGAAAAATCCTCAAAATTATGTCGGTACAGCTCGACTATGAAGTCACCCTTGTAGCCATACCCCTTCATGGTATCGAACAGCCTCTTGAAATCGAAATTCCCCTTTAACGGGATCATACAGTCCTTTTCAATGTTGCTGTCGCTGATATGTACGTTTACTATGTTTTCGTGCAGTCTGTCGATCAGCTCAAAAGCATCGCACTTTGATCTGCGCGCCTGTTTTACGTCAAGGGTCATATAGAACTTACTGCCCAGCGCCTTTTTCATTCCGTAAAGGAAATCCGGATACATGGATAAAAAGTTGACCACATTTTCCTGAGAGACCTTTATCCCGAAGCTCTCCCCCAACTCGGCAAGCTTGCCGAAACGTTCATAATACTGCTCCCATGGGATATAACCCGGGATCTTACTTCCGTGGATCACCAGGACATCCGCGTCCAGATATGCCGACGCCTCAAGGAACGCCTTATATATCTCCAATGTATCCGTAAACCTGCGCTCGTATTCGCTGAAAAGCATATAACCCTCGGCAAATGACAAGAAGGGATGGATCGATCTGACCCTGATGCCGGAGTTTTCTTTTATCCTGCGCAGACGCTCAAGCATTGGCGGTTTGAGCTCAGAGGGGGAATTAAAGAATATCTCTGTGACCTCTGCTCCGCTCCGGGCTACCATTTCAAAGGATCTTTCCGTTTCCAGCGGATACATACAGGATGTGGAAATACCTATACTCATCGTCATTCCTCACAAAGTCGATTATGTTTATGCCATTATTTACAGTTTGCCAAACGGGTATATTTCATTGTATTATATATATGCGGGAGGTGATACCGTGAAGCTCACAGAGATGCGTTCTCTGCTCAGGGGCATGAACAAATACTCGAAATTCACAGCCATGTTCGGCGGTACATTCACGGCGGCGATCTATATCGCCTCCATAATTCTGTTCATCTTAGCGGGAACATATATGGAATACTATCACGCGGCACAGCTTTCTCAGCAGCTCGCAGAATGCGTAAAGCCCTGTCTGGGTATAACCGCAATAGGCGTGCTTGTGGCTGACGCTCTGCCCGCCGATTGATTATTTGAGCAGTGACGCCGCCGCCCTGTCAAGGTAAATGGTGACATCCGGGTGCTGATTGAGTATTGACGCCGGGTTCTGCGGGGTAACTTCACCCTCAACGGTGTTTTTTATAGCCTGAGCCTTGCTCTCGCCTGTGGCGATGAGCAAGATCTTTTTTGCCCGCATTATCGAGCCTATTCCCATGGTTATTGCAAAGTGGGGCATGGGTATATCGTCAAAGAATACGGAGTTCGCCTCTATAGTGCTGTCTGTCAGCTTTACCTTGAACGCCTCGTCTGTAAATTTATCGGAAGGCTCGTTAAAGCCTATGTGTCCGTTTCTGCCTATGCCCAACAGCTGGATGTCGATACCGCCGGCGGCTTCGATCTTCTGAGCGTATCTCCTGCTCTCCGCTTCAACATCAGCTGCGTTGCCGTCAAGGAAATTGATGTTTTCGGGCTTTATATCTATTTTGGAAAACAGATTATCCATCATAAATGAATAGAAACTGTTCCTGTGCTCCCTGGGCAGATCGCAGTACTCGTCAAGATTGAATGTGGTAACATTGGAAAAACTGACCTTGCCTTTGGCATATTCTTCGGCTATGTAATTATATGTGGGTATCGGGGTCACGCCTGTGGCAAGACCGAGGCAGGCCTTTGGAGCGTTGTTTACATGATCGCAAAAAAGCTTTCCTACCACCTGTCCTATAACTTCAGCAGAATCATAAATCAGTACATTCATCAGTTTTTCTCTCCTATTATCAGTATAAATCAATAATTTTATATATATTATTCATATTTACTGTTTTGCATCATCAGCTCATTATCTTTCATTCTCTGTCTGTATCCGCGGGGATATGATCGATTTGACGATATATCTGTCTGAATTTATATTTTACTATTTTATTTTAAAAAAGTAAATAGCTATATTGGATTTTTTCGGCGAAATCCGGCTGTATTGCTTTTTAACAGAAACTATGGTATCATTTTATTATTAAGCGATCATTGGGGGTGATGATTTGCGTACAGAAGATTTTGATCAACTGCCCGGATCGGTCCGGGACTATTTGCAGTACATTGACGTTATCAAGGCAAAATCATCACAGACCGTGTGTGAATACGCATCCGACCTGCGCCTGTTTTTCAGATATACGGCAAAGTCTAAAGGGCTTGTACCACAGGATACTCCCCTTGAAAAAATAGACGTCTCAAAGCTCGATATTGATTTCATGAAGTCCGTCACCCTGAACGACGCCTTTTCTTTTATTATATATTGTAAGGATAAACGAGGAAACAATGCCACTACCCGGGCGCGTAAGGTGGTGTCCATAAGAAGATTTTTCGACTATCTGTACAATAAGCAGCACCTTATCGACACCAATCCCATGAGCGAGCTGGAATCCCCGGACAAGAAAAAAACCTTGCCGAAATATCTCACCCTTGAGCAGAGCCTTGATCTGCTGGGCTGTATAGACGGCAAAAATAAGGAAAGGGACTATTGCATAATAACCCTTTTTCTGAACTGCGGTATGCGGTTGTCTGAGCTTGTGAGCCTTAATGTTTCCGATATCAAGGACGACAACACTGTCAAAATAACCGGTAAGGGCAACAAGGAACGAACTGTATATCTTAACGATGCGTGTATGTCCGCCATTGAAAAATACCTTAAGGTTCGTCCCGTTTACGGTGTGAAGGACAAGAAAGCCCTTTTTATAAGCCGCAATATGCGCAGGATAAATCCCCGTTCAGTTGAAAATATAGTATATCATTTTCTCAACAAAGCCGGACTTGACGGGTATTCCGTACACAAGCTGCGGCACACTGCCGCCACACTTATGTATCAGCACGGGAATGTGGATATACTGCTGATAAAGTCCATACTCGGGCATGAGAACCTTTCCACAACGGAGATCTACACCCATGTGGTCAATGAACAGCTTCGGGAAGCGGTAAATTCCAATCCGCTGAACAACGTAAAAAAGACTGAAACTGACCCGGACAGATGATATCACTTTGCCGAAAATATGCAAAAACAGGGAATGCGTTAAACAACACATTCCCTGAATTTATATATCCTGAATTATTCTGAGAATCCGGACTCCACAAGAGCTACAAGTTCATCGACTGCCTGCTTTTCATCAGCGCCGCCGGCAATTATACGGATCTGCGCGCCGCCGACAATGCCGAGAGAGAGTACGCCCAGTAAGCTTTTCGCATTTACGCGGCGTTCTTCCTTCTCAACCCAAATCGCTGACTTGAATTCGTTAGCCTTCTGAATAAAAAATGTAGCCGGACGAGCATGAAGACCTACCTGATTCTGAACAACAACATCTTTTACGTACATAATAAAAAATCTCCCTATAAACTGAAATGACTAACTGCTTACAGTACAATTATATCACAAAAGTTTACTTCGTCAACGGGTTGAAAAAAACTTCGGCTTGTACTCCAAACTGCAATATTTGTACCTGTCATTATTTGTATATTTTACACATATTTTGACCTGCCATTTTTACAAAACGGCAGGTCAAATGTACTTTATATGCAAATATAACAAAGTTATCAAATCAAAGCTTAAACACAATTCCTATTACCGCGCCGACGATTATATACAATATAGGGTGTAATTTCCTTGTATATTTAAGCTGAGTCAACAGGGCAAGGACGATAAACACGCAAAGGCATACAGGGTTTACCGAACTTAACAGCCTGATGATATTCGTTGCCTCTGAGTCCGTAAAAACAGCTACCCGGAACACCGAAAATCCCGCCGCGGAGATAAGCCCTATCACCGCCGGTCTGACGCCTGAAAATACCCATTTGACGTACTTGTTTTCGATGAATCTGCTCATGAATCCGGCTATTACCGTGATGATGACCAGAGACGGGAAAACCAGAGAAAGGGTCGCCGCCAGCGCGCCGGGTATGCCCGCAACGGTGTATCCCACATAGGTAGACATATTTATGCCCATAGGTCCGGGTGTGGATTCCGAGATCGCTACCATATCGGAAAGCATCTGCATGGAGAACCAGTCGGGGTGCCTGAGAGACATATCGCTGAGGAATGGCAGAGTAGCCAGGCCGCCGCCCACAGAGAACAAACCCACCTTGAAGAACTCATAGCAAAGGGTCAGCAACGTCATTTGCCCGCACCCCACTTTCCCAGAACAAGTCCGGCAGCGGATGCGCCCACTACCACCCACACAGGTGATCTTCCCAGCACCGCAACAACGACAAATGCTGTCACGGCTAATATTATCTGAATGGCTATGTGCAGTCTGTATTCATCTGTTTTCTTAAAGTTATTCTTTATGAGCTTTACTATCGCGGCAAAGATCAGGGCGCAGACCGCGACCCTTATGCCGGCAAAGGCATGAAGGACGATCTCGTTGTCAGAAAAGTTGCTGATAAGAGCGGCAATTGCAGTTATTACGATTATCGACGGCGTGATCACACCAAGGGTGCTAAAGATCCCGCCTATTACGCCCTTTTTCCTGTAGCCTATAAACGTAGCAGTGTTCACCGCTATTATTCCCGGGGTACACTGACCAATGGCAAAATAGTCTATCAGCTCGTCTTCTGTGGCCCATTTGTTTTTTTCGACCACCTCGCGCTGAAGCATGGGCAGCATTGCTATGCCTCCGCCGAAGGTCATTATTCCAATCTTAAAAAATGTTATAAACAGCTTTAACAGTAGTTTCATAAAGACAAACCGTCCGTTAATTATTCAGAACACAAATTATTCGTCGTCCTCATCAAACCCAATGGACTTAAGAAATTCCAGATCGGCTTTTGTCAGCTCAGCTTTTTTAAGCAGATCCGGTCTGCGTTCAGCGGTGCGTTCCAGCGCCTGCTGTCTGCGCCATTTTTCTATGTTTCCGTGGTGTCCGGAAATAAGTATCTCAGGAACCTGCCTGCCCCTCCACTCAAAGGGACGGGTATACTGGGGATATTCCAGCAGAGATGAATAATGGCTCTCCTCCTCAAATGATTCCTCCTCCGCAAGCACACCGGGGAGCATTCTCGCCACAGCGTCCACAAGGATAAGGGCAGGCAGTTCACCGCCGGTGATAACATAGTCCCCTACGGATATCTCCTCATCCACTATCTCCTCTATTACACGCTCGTCGATACCCTCATAATGACCGCAGAGTATGGCGATATTGTCCATCTGTGAAAGCTCCTTCACCCGCTCCTGAGTGAGCACCTTTCCCTGGGGGGACATATAGATCAGATGGGGTCTTACGCCCGCCTGCTCGCATACTGACATAAAACAGTCGTATATGGGTTGAGTCTGCATGAGCATACCCATGCCTCCCCCATATGGCGCAAAGTCTGTCCTGCGGTGCTTGTCGGTGCTGTAATCCCTTATCTGGTGACATTTTGCGGTAAAAACTCCCGCGGCCCGCGCTCTGCCGATTATGCTTTCATTGAGTACGGTATCACACATTTCGGGGAAAAGCGTCATTATGTCAATTCTCATTGTCAAAAATTCCCTTTAAAGGTCTGATTTTTATTATTCCCGCTTCCACGTCCACACTTATCACAACGGGAGGTATGGCTGGCAGCAGATATTCTTTTCCGTCATTTCCGGTTATGTGCCAGACATCGTTGGCTCCGGTCTGACTTACATCGGTAAGCGCGCCGTAAACCACACTTTCATCGTCGGCGTCTATAACACGGCAGTCTATCAGTTCGGCAATAAAATACTTGCCCTTTTCAAGTCCGGCGTCCTGTCTGCGTATAAAAAGAACCTTGCCACGGAGAGCCGAGGCAGTCTCAACGCTGTCTACACCTTCCAGACAAAGCAACACTATATTGCCGTGAGGGCGGCAGGACTTCACAGCTATACTGCGGGCGCCCTCAGAGTCAAAATACAAGGTCTTAAATTTTTTAAAAAAGAGAGGGCTGTCGCACCACGGGTTTACCCGCAATTCTCCGCGGACCCCGTGTGTGCCGACAATCTCTCCTATTTCCAGATACTTCTTAATCAATTTCTACAGAAACCTTTTGGTCGTTTCTTGTGGCAGCGGCGCGCATAACGGTGCGGATAGCCTTTGCTATTCTGCCCTGCTTACCGATAACTCTGCCCATATCTGACTCACCGACGTGAAGGTGGTAAACGGTCACGCCCTCCTCGTTGGGTTCGTCAACGTCAACGGTGACTGCTGAAGGGTCATCAACAAGACCTTGTGCTATTGTTATCAATAAATCCTTCAAAATAAACACTCCTTATTTAATGATGCCGTTTTTCTTCATGAGAACCTTAACGGTATCGGTGGGCTGTGCGCCGTTAGCTATCCACTGCTGTGCCTTCTCAGCGTCGATCTTGACCTCGGGGGGATCCATAAGAGGGTTGTAAGTGCCGAGACTCTCTATGAATCTGCCGTCACGAGGATAACGTGAATCCGCAACAACGATGCGATAGAAGGGTGCTTTCTTCGCGCCCATACGGCGCAATCTGATTTTTACTGCCATGATAAATTACCTCCAAAATATAGATATGTTTTTTATAAATACTGTGTTGTCACACATTATTACCGATATTACTGAAATCCGGGGAAGCCGCCGCCCATACCTGACATCTGGTTAAAACGGCGCATTTTCTTTTTTGAGCCCTTGCCGTTCATCTGCTTGAACATCTTCTGCATCTGCTTGAGCTGTGCAAGCAGCTTGTTCACATCCTCAACGTTCATTCCGCAGCCTGCCGCGATACGGCGCTTGCGGGAAGGATTGATGATGTCCGGGTTTTCCCTCTCCTTGGGAGTCATTGAATATATGATCGCCTGAGTCCTGTCAAAAACGCCCTCGTCAATATCCACGTCCTTGATCTTGTTGCCAAGACCCGGGATAAGCGACAGAGTGTCTTTTATCGAACCGAGCCTGCGTATCTGAGCGAACTGAGCAAGCAGGTCGTTAAAGTCGAATTTGTTTTTGCGAAGCCTTTTCTCCAGCCTGGCAGCCTCTTTTTCATCAAGAGCCTGCTCGGCCTTTTCGATGAGCGAAAGCACATCGCCCATGCCAAGAATACGGGACGCCATCCTGTCCGGATGGAAATAGTCCAGGTCTCCCAGCTTTTCGCCTATACCCACGAACTTTATTGGCTTGCCTGTTACCGCGCGGGCTGAAAGTGCCGCGCCGCCTCTGGTGTCGCCGTCCAGCTTTGTAAGAACAAGACCGTCGATCCCCAAAGCGTCGTTAAACGATGTGGCAACGTTCACCGCGTCCTGACCGGTCATCGCGTCGACCACCAAAAGGATCTCGTGGGGATGGACCTCAGCCTTGATGTTCTTAAGCTCCGTCATAAGCTCCTCGTCCACGTGGAGACGGCCTGCGGTGTCTAAGAACACATAATCGTAACCCTTGTCCTTTGCGTGCTTTACAGCCTCTCTGGCTATTATGACCGGGTTTTCCGTGCCCATCTCAAACACCGGTACGCCCGCCTTTTCACCTATGACCTGAAGCTGTTTGATCGCCGCGGGACGGTAAATATCACAGGCAACAAGCAAAGGCCTGTGCCCCTGATTTTTAAGCATGAGAGCTATCTTTGTGCTGTGGGTGGTCTTACCTGAACCCTGAAGTCCGCACATCATGACCACCGTGGGAGGATGGGGCGCTATTGCAAGCCTTGACCTTGTTCCGCCCATGAGCTCGATAAGCTCTTCGTTGACTATTTTTATCACCATCTGCGCCGGGGTAAGGCTCTCCATGACCTGAGCGCCGATGGCGCGTTCCGTAACTTTATTGGTAAAATCCTTGGCAACCTTATAGTTTACATCCGCCTCAAGAAGTGCAAGGCGCACCTCTCGCATGGCATCCTTAACGTCAGCCTCTGTAAGACTGCCTTTGCTTCTTAATCTTTTGAACGCCGCTTCCAGACGGTCGGATAGTCCTTCAAAAGCCAATTTGTTTCACCACCGTGTATTATGATTCAAGCAAAACCTGCGCAATCGTTTTGATCTTGACCGTATAGTCGTTGATCTCTCTGACCATACCGTGATGAAGGTTGTATTCGCTTATCTGGGTGGCATAGCTGATTATCTCGTTCATGCCCTCCCGCATCTCCTCAAAACGCTTTGCAAGCTCCAGACGATTCTCCATATCGATAAGCTGAGCCTCCGCACGCTTTATGGCATCACGTACGCCCTGACGGGTTATTCCTTCATTCTCCGCAATTTCGGACAGTGAAAGGTCATCGTTATAGTAGTATTCAAGGAAATCGCGCTGCTTCTCCGTGAGCATGTCTCCGTAAAAATCCAGCAGGATCGCTGTTTCAAAATTTTTTGCCATGACTTATGTCCTCCGTTGCGAACTGCGTAAAGGTTTTTGTCTTTACAAGTTGGTATTATACTAAAAAATATTGACCGTGTCAAGTACAAATATCGCTTAAAAATCCCCTTATTTTCAGTAAAAACGGTGGAAAACCTGTTTAAATAGTTTAAAAAAATATTGTAGTACCATATGTGGATATGCGGAATATATCTTATCTATATATAGTATTATATATTTATATAGTGTTGATAACTCTGTTAAAAACTTTTTTATAACATACTGTTATGTTTTCGATCATACATACGATCAGCCGGATGACTGCAACGTCACCCGGCTGAAAACAGATTTATTTCTTATCTTTGCTCTTTTTGGTCTTCTTCGTGTTCTCCTTGGGAGCGGCGGAAGTCTCCGGCGCATTAGCCTCGGCGGGCATTGTCTCGGTGTTCTTCGTCTCAGGATTTACATCACCCTGCGGCGCGGAACCTTTTCTCTTCTTCCTTCTGCTCTTGTAACCGTATCCGCCGTAACCGTAGCCGCCATAGCTGCCATAACCGCCGTAGCCACCGTATCCGCCATAGCCACCGTATCCGCCATAGCCCTTACCGTAGCCGCCGTAGCCCTTACCGTAACCGCCGTAGCCCTTACCGTAACCGCCGTAGCTGCCATAGCTGCCGTAACTGCCTCTGCCGTAACCGTAGCCATAACCGTAACCGTAGCCCTTCTTCTTCGAGCCGTAGCTGCCGTAGCCGTATCCGGAATAGTTTTTATAATACTTATTATAACGGTATCTCTTACGTCTGTAGTACTTACCGTAACCGTCCATGGGAGCCATGGTGAAGATCGCGCCGGCGAAATTAACACCTGTGGATTTGATCTCTTCAATGGTTTCGGAAATGTGCTGGATCTTCGCATAGTCGTTTCTGATGGCGTAGATAACAGCGTCAATGAAAGGCGTAAGAACAAGACAGTCGGTAACGATCCTCGCAGGCGGAGTATCTATTATAATGTAATCGAACTCTTCACGGGCTCTGTCGAATATCTCATGTACCTTTTCAACGTCCATGATCTCTGTTGAGCGGGATGTGATACCGCCGGTGGGAAGAACAAAGATACCAACGGACTTGATGAACTTAATGGATTCTTCATATGTGGACGTACCCTTGATAATGGGGATAAGACCGTAGTTAGCGTCTTCCTTAACGCCCAGGTTTTTAAGAACAGCGGGTTTACGAAGGTCGCAGTCGATAAGAAGGACCGACTTGCCCTTCTGTGCCAGAGCACAGGCAATGTTCTCTGTAACAGTCGTTTTACCTTCATCCTCAAATGTACTGGTAACAGCAAAGATCTTGCTGTTATTCTGAGCGTTTATGTTTTCGATCTTGGTTCTTATGGCCTTGAAGTTTTCAACAAAGTCGAAGTTTACCGTTTGCTCGTCCGTTATCAGAAGACCGGGGTGAGCCTTTTGACTTTCGTCGCCTTCATCAAACACTTCGATGTACGGTACAGAACCGAGGATACGAACGTTCAGCTTATTCTTGATATCGTTTACGTTACGTACAGTATTGTTGAGGATCTCGCTTACAACAACAATGGCAACTATCAGCAAAGCGCCCAAAACAAAACCGGTCATACCGCTTTTTGCCGCTCCGTCGCTGTTTGAGATACTTGGCGTGGTAGGAGCGTTTATGACGTCAGTACCCAATCCGGAATTGAAATTTTGCAGATATCCCGGATATATCTCGACAAGGACCGACATTACCGCGTTGATAAATTCTATGTCGTTTCCGGAAACCGTAACTTCGATAATACCGTTGACCGAGGTGGCTGAGACCTTTATCGCATTTCTTATTTCACCTGAGCTGACGGATTTGTTAAGAGCCTGTTCCACATTCTCTTTTACCATACCCACCATCTTATCGCTCTTGATGAAATAGGTGTACCTTTCTATATCCGACCTGTCATAGAAGCTCTTGACCTCCTGCGTCTGGACAACATTGTTGTCGCTGTCCTTAACATCAACATAAGTTGTCAATGTGAAGGCCAGCACCGCTTTTGAGGAGTAGTGCGGCACAAACCTTGATTTGGCGTAAACATAGAAGCATCCGCCGACAATAACACCGACCATTATGACAGCCCAAAGACGACGGAGCAGCTCCCTGATAAGTCTCATCGGGTCTATATCCGCAAAAATGCTTCGATCTCCCTGGTTAGATGATAAATTTTCCTGTGGATTTATTCTTTCCTGCATTGTATGAGACTGAAGAAAATATGCTTTTTAAGCAGTTTCTTCGCCTCTCTCCCACCTTTCATTTCAGAATATATAACTCATCGGTACGATCTTTACCGTTTCCATGTATTGCTTACCAGCGGCGTGCGGTATATCTGCGGCGGTTCCTTGCCGTTGATAACGTGTCTTGGAGCGATCTCAAGCATATATTCAAGACAGGTATCGCTGATATCACCGGGGAACCTGCTTATAAGCTCGTCCATATTGTTTGATCTCCCCGACATGGAATGAGCATCCGTGGCAATAAACGAGGCTATACTGTTTTTTACCAGTTTGTGACCCAGCTCATAATCGCCCCGGGCGCCATACCCTGCAAGACTGCTTGCGTTTACCTGAAACAGCACTCCGCATCTGCTGAGATAATTTATCAGATCGTAATCCCTCTGCAAATACGAATATCTCTCCGGGTGCGCAACGATGGGGCGCATATCGCGGTCGAGGAACTCGTTAAGATAACGCGCCAGCCTGTTTAGCCCAAGACCGTTGAAATCAAATTCAACGAGGATAAAGTTTGTATTTCCTATAGCGGCGCCCTTTAAACTCGGCGCATAAAAAATATCGTCGTTGACATAGACCTCCGCTCCGGGAATGAGTTCAAGCTCTATTTCCTCTTTGACCAGCTCGGCTCTGAGCTCCTCTATACGTTTGTCCCGCGTCTCTAAAAAATCCTCTACGTTCATAACATCGGACAAATGAGGGGTCAGGACCACCGTATCAATATCGTTATATTCCGCCTGACGGCAAAGCTCAACGGATTCGGACAGGGAGCCCGAACCGTCGTCGATATTATGAAGAAGATGACAATGTAAATCTACCATATTGTTCTCCTTGATTATATCAATAATAAATTGATACCTTTATATAATAACACAAATGCACCTGAGACTTCAACTGTTTTATTGATATTAGTTTATAATATATTTACCGTTTGCTCAGAATGGGGATTTTACTTTTCCCTGCATAAAAGCCAAAACCTGATTTTTTTCCTTTTCATTGATGATTTTTGCGGGCTGATAATTGTTCTTTGCTCCCGTATATACATAGTATGGAATAATATCCGTCTTTTCTTCCATGACCTTTCCGTCGTCTACCAAAAGATCCAGAGAATACAGTACGGTACGGTTTTCCGGATAGTCTGAACCGCCGTAGCAAAAGTTAGCCATTGAATATATTATGTGCACATCGTTGTATATCTCCTCCGGTTGGAGCACATGGGGATGACTGCCTATGACCAGATCTGCTCCCGCGTCCACCATACTGCGGCATGCCTTTACCTTCCACTCTTCCGGAGCGTGGAGCCTCTCGGTTCCTCCGTGGAAAAACACGATCTGATAGTCTGATTTTTGTGACTCCTGCTTAAGACGTGAAAGGATGACATTCGCCTGAGCGGGCTGCCAAAGCCCATTGCAGATAATAGCTGCGGTGAATCCGTTCTTTTCAAAATATAGAGTCTTTTCCGCATTTCCCCACTGAAGTCCCGCGGCGTCAACTGCCTTTTTGGTATCTTCATCGCCATCGATGCCGTAGTCCATGGTATGGTTATTGGAGAGAGATACTGCCTCTACCCCCGCCGCTATGAGTATCCTCGTATTTTCGGTGGGACCTTTATACCAATACGCAGGTGTGTAGTTCTTAGCTGTTTCCGCAAGATCTCTGTCGGTCAGCACATTTTCCAGATTTACAAGTGTGAAATCGTCTTTCTTGAAAAACTCCGCGGTATTGGCAAAGAAGTATTCGGGTTCCATGTTTTTGGCATACCACGCAAAATTGTCTTTATAATACTGCCCGCAATAGCTCGCCAGCATACAGTCGCCGGCAAAGGTCATTTTTATATGGAATGATTTATCCTCCGGTTCTGTGATCTGTTCAGTGACCGTTTCTGTAACTGTATCTGTCTCTGTAGCTGTATCTGTTTGATTTGTTTTCTTCACCGTTGCAGAAAGTTCTGTATCCTGCCGATCACGACCGCAGCCTCCGGACACGGTCAGAATTACCGCTACGGTAAAAATAATGCATAAAGTGCGCTTCAAGTTTAACTCGATCTCCTCGGATATGATACTCAGATTTTCTTAAGATTTCTTGCCAGTCTCAAGGTAAAGCCCTGAGCGGCAGGCAGCGTGTTGAATGTGTTGGAGTAAAAGCCTATGCCTTTTGTATCGCCCTGCGCCAGATCGACTTTTCCGTCCCTGCGGGTCATGGCCATAAGCGCGTCACAAGCTTTTTCTGCCGCATCCAGATATTCTTCCTCTCCGGTTATGTTGTACAGCTCATATAAAAACCAGCCAAGCATAGAAGTTGCGGAGGAATCCACCACCTGTTCGCCTATGAGCTGACGGCAAAAAGCTCCGTCCTTCTGCTGATATTCCAATACAGCGTCCGCAAGAGTCTGCGCCGCGGCAACAAGCATACCGTACATCTTATCGCTCTTGTCAAGGGTCAGTATGCTGTCCATTATACCAACCGCAAGCCATCCGCAGCCGCGGCCCCAACCGTAGATACCGAGAGGTTCGCCCTTGGACAGGTTGAAGGCGTGGACTGGAATATTAAGCTCCGGATGCAGACCTTTGTTGAGATATTCCCCCATCTGTCTGTAAGCAAGCATAACAGCCTCTTGCCTGCCGTATCTTTTTCCGTATTCAAACAAAAATGGGCAGATCATACCAACGGTGTCAACGAATCTTACGTCAGGCACTACCTTTGAATAGCATACCGTGCCGTCCTCCGTAACAAAGCGATTGATAAGGTCATAACAGTATTCCATCGCAGGATCAATATATATCCGCTGAGTATCGGCTGACTTCATTATCGCAAAGGCAAGCATTGCGCTGTCAATACTTTCCGGGGGTTCATACCACTCACCTGTTTCAGGGTCTATCTTGCTGCATATGAAGTTCTGCACTGTCTCGTACTCAGAATTGCAGTCAACCGACAGCAGCAATGACGCCTCCTGCCAGCTCTGCACAGAAGATTTTTTATATTTGCCGGTTATTCTGTCTATCAAAGTATAACTTGTATTGTCGCTGACCGGCACGGACGGGGTCTTTAATATCCACTTCAGCGCCACGGAATAGACGCTGGTATACCAGTCCACATCATCCTCCCAGTTCCCCATATGTATACGTCCGATAAACGTCAGTGCGGCAGGAACAAGGTCAAACATGAATACGGTGATACACGCTGCCGTTATCAGCGATAAAATTATTATTGCGGGTAACATATGTTATACACTCCTAATCGTTTATTAACGCGTAAAATTTTTCGATCTCTTCCTCGTTGCCCGTATGTTCTTTAAGATTTTCCGAAAGTCTTCTGCAAAGCTCACTGTCGTTTGACATTTCCACTATTTTGTCAGCAAGGGCGACAGGGTCATGTTCGGTTATTATGCCGGTGACTCCATCTGTTATCTGATCCTTTGCCGTGGGGAAATTTGAAACCAGTATGGGCTTTTCAAGAAGCATCGCCTCGTCGATGGCAATGCTCTTTCCCTCGACTTTTGAGGGCTGAACATATATATCGCAGGCTTTTATGTAGGGATAAGGATTGCTCTTTTCTCCAAGCATTATGAAGCGGTCGCTCATATGTTTATCCTTGCAGTACTTCAGGATCTTTGCTTTGACCGGGCCTCCGTCTCCCACGTGATACCACTTGAAATCAACGCCTCTTCCGACAAGCTCCACGCAGGTGTCTATTGCCGTGTCAAGAGCCTTTTCCCAGCAGAACCTGCCTATGGTCAACAGGGCAAGGGAACAATCTTTTTTGAGATCCACATCTTCGCTTTCCGCCAGCGCCATGATATTTTTCTTGGATGAAATATTTTCAACTACAGTGAATTTATCCCTTTCCTCCGGGAAAATTTCCGCAAGAGCATTAAGGCAATTTTCAGACACTGTGACTATCTTATCAAATTTCGGGAAATATACTTTGTCCGACTGTTCGGGGAAATCGTTTTTTGAATAATCCGTGTGCACATACGCAATGTATTTTTTTGCCCTGACCATGTCAAGAGCAAAATAGTTCGCGAAGCCCTCAAGATAACCTATTGAAACGTCGTACTCCTTTTTGAGTGGGCTGAAACATTTTGACATGCACTGCCATACCTTGAGCGGGTCATAGGGAGAGTTTTTTCTGAACTCACCGGCATACCTTTTCCTTGCAAGCAATATATCGAGTCTTCCCTTCAGCAGGAAATGAACGAATGCCTTTCCGGCAGGTCCGTCAAAAAATCTGAAATCCGGATTGCAAAGCACCGCGTTCACCTTTTCGGGGATCTGTGAGAGGAACATTCCCTCCTTGCGGAAAAGGAACATATCCACCTCATATTTATCATAGTCAATATTTGAAAGCAGGGAAATAAGACTTTTTTCCGCGCCTCCGCTGCCCAGATTGGGGATCACAAACAAAAGCTTCTTTTTCATGAAAATCGTCATATGATTCAGTGACCGCACAAAAAGAGATGAAACATATTTTTTATGCCTGAACCGCTCCTCCTTTCATGATTATTTTTACGGCTCTCCTAATTTTTTCCGGATCGCCTGACAAATTTTCTTAATGTTGTTTTTATCCGTTCCGACAACTTGTGGAACTGAATTATCCTGTTGATCGCCGAAACATTTCTGTCAAGGACCGCCGCCATGATCTTCCTGTTATACGGCAATTCAGACTCAAAGGTCTTGTCATACCACTTTTCAAACAGATCCCTGATCCCCGCATTGTCCGCCGCCGATCTGAATAAATTGATCTTTTCTTTTCCCTTTGATCTTTCGTCCGCTATCCAGAATGCGGAAATGTAGCCTTTGATAAGAGAAACTCCGCAGTTTTCCTCAATAACAGACTTTTCTATATTGAACACGGAAAACGATCTCAGATCTGCATAATACTGAGCCAAAAGGGTCTCAACATAGTCGTTTCTTGCTCGGTTTATTGCGCCGCTTTCAACATATCTGTAAAAATAGCCCGCATAATTTGAAAACGATACTCCCTCAGCTCCGGACAAAAAGCTTAATATAAAATCCCTGTCCTCTCCGTATTTTTTTCCGCGTGGAAATCGCACATTGTTCTTCATTATGATCTCACGGGAAAAGAGCTTGTTGTACACACTGTTGAAACGGGAGTCGGTCATGGCCTTGTAAACGATCTCCCGGATCACTTCATCGCCGCTGTAAAACGGCTTGTTTCCCGGATTGAAGCCGCACATCTGTGTGCCGCCGTCTTTTAACTCTTTTATGAAACAGCACACGGCAAGGTCAGTTTTATATTCGTCCGCAGAATCAAGCAAGGTTTTATATATTTCCGGATAGACATAATCATCCGCGTCGGAAAAACCGATAAACTCCCCCACGGCAGCCTCGATCCCCGCGTTCCTCGCGGCGCTTACTCCCCCGTTAGGCTGATGGATCACTCTGAAATTTTTGTACCTTCCGGCATAATCGTCACAAATGGCAGCCGAACCGTCAACGGAACCGTCATCAACTGCAACGACCTCTATGTCGTTGAAATTGACGACCCCGACTAACGAGTCAAAACATTCTTTCAGATACTTTTCCGCATTGTATACAGGCACTACGACCGATACCCTGACGCTCATATGATCCATCCCATATCAAATTAAATGTTTTCAAAACAAGCTGTAAAGCAGATCCACCTGATCCCTGTTTCCGTAATCCGACGCCGACGTGTTGCGGATAAGCTTTTCAGCCTCCTCCGGAAAATCAATAAGCCGCTGTATATCATCCGCAACGCTTTTGACATCCATGGGAGAAATAACAGCGTCAAAGCCGTCCTTGACCTGACTTGCCGCAGTTGTGAAGTTCGTTATCACAACAGGCTTACACAACATCTGCGCCTCCCTGACGGAGACCGCCTTGCCCTCGTACCTTGAGGGCTGAACATATATATCGCAAGCTTTTATGTAGGGATAAGGATTTTTCTGCTTTCCGAGAAAGATGAATTTATCCTTGAGACCCGCCTTTTCGGCTCTGGTCCTTATTTCATCCTCTCCTCCGCCGTAACCGATGACAAACCATTTTATGTTTTGTCCCCGGCTAACAAGCTCAGCGCAAATATCAACAGCCACATCAAAGGCTTTTGCGTAACAGTACCTTCCTATGGTCAGCAAGGCAGTTTCATCGCACTGCATTTCCGGTACCTCAAACTCCGATGCGCTCTTTCTGACAAACTCGGGAGAAAGTATATTTTCCACCGTGACTACCTTGTCCGACAATCCGGGATACACCTTTTTGAAGGCGGCGCCGCATTCGTCTGACACAGCGATTATATTGTCAAATACATCCCATACCTTCGCGTCCCTGTCACGGTCGGTTATCGTTTTTGTATAATCGGTATGTATCCACGCCAGTTTTTTGTCTGCCCTGACGTTAAAGGCAACGTAATGATGCGGCCATGCGAAGCTCAGGGCAACATCGTATTTCTTATTTATTTTAGGGAGAAGTCCGACGGAATAGTCCCACAGCTTCTGATAGTGAGCGTAAGATATTTTGTCAATATCCTCAGATCCGCAATTTCTGTATTTCAGCTTTGTCTGATATTTAGCGGCTATCCTTGCCGCGGCAAGCATGAAGTGTCCCGACTTAACAACATCCTTGACCGGCTTTAACAGTGTGGCGCAGCGTGGCTTTTCCTCAAGAACAGTACATTTATCTGTAAGCTGATCCAGAAATTCACCTTTGCGGGACTGTAAAAATATATCCACATCGTATTTTTCATAGTCAAAGCAATTTACCAAACCCACAAGACTGCGTTCAATACCGCCTATCTCAAGGCTGTTAAGTACGATCAAAACCTGCTTTTTCATTATCTGCCCCTCAATTTCGCCCAGGCATTGCCGCCGATGACCTTTATTATTTTTCTCTTTACCGTCGTTCCTATGCGTTCCCTCAGCGGCAACCAAAGCTGAGCGAAGTGATGTATCGCATAGCTGTCATCGGTAATGTAATTTATGCCGTTGATATAGTCGTACGGGCTGAAAAAAGTTCTCGGATAAACAGTAACTCCGTGAACGGTCTGTTTTTCATCGTTCCTTACAAGGCCGTATTTTTCCAGAAGATCTGTAAGCAATACGACGTTCGTATCCTTGTACTTCGATCCGTCCGGCTGTATAAAAGATATGCTCTCATAATGCTCCGCATATGACTTGAGGATATCGGTCCCCGCCACGGCGCCTATCACACAGGTACCTACAAACTGTTTTTCCTCAAAGCCAACGAAACAGTCATCCTCAAGGAATCTGTCAAAACTTTTCAGCACTTCAACGTCGGTATCAAGATATACTCCGCCGATCTCAAACAGTTTTTTTGCCCTCACATAGTCGCTGACAAAGGCAAAATTCCTGTTTTCATAGGCCTCCCGGACAAAGGTGGTGCAATTGATATCGAAATTGTTTTCATTCCACTCGATAAGCTCATAATCCGGCAGATGTTTTTTCCAGCTTGCCATGCATTTTTTTACAAGCTCCGGCTTTTCTTTTCCGCCGAACCAGCAATAATGTATTTTTTTCGGTATCAGCTTTACCACTCCCTTCGGACCCCCTGTCCGCCTTTGATCCTCAATTCCGTTTAACCGATATATTTACTCGTGTAAGCGTCGATCATGTATTTCATGTTGTTGAAATAGATATAGAACAGTACGGTAGTGGAGCCGTAAACGACCTTTCTGTTGTACCCCGCATATGCGTATTTAAGAAGCCACACCAGTAAAATGATATAGTAAATATCAAGATAAATGGTCATACGGGAAAATATCCAGTTGTAAACAGCAACTATCTGGAATACCGTTTTGAACAGGCAAAGGTTAATAAGCATATCGCCCTTTTTCCCCAAATTTTCCCTGATAAAATCCAACCTGAAATATGATAAGATCAAGGGCACCGCCGCAACCATAGCGCGGAACAAACTGGCGCCTTGTTCTTCACCGCTTGTAAACCAACCTTCCGTTGCGTAAAGAGAATAGGACGTATCCTCGATCATGTCAAAGAACGTACTGAGGAAGGAGTCAAACGCGATGGTAAGTCCTATCGACGCAACTATTATAAAATAAAACATAGGGGTGAATGATTTTCGTCTTATCAGGAAAAAAATCGGCAGCATAATGATCGAGCTGGAGTGGATTGTATAAGCTATCAACAAAAACGGCAGGTAATAGATAATAGCATCTTTCTTTTCAGACAAAAGATATTTTGTCGCAAGGATCATTATGCCTGCCGCGAAGTACTGCCTAATGCCGTTAAGCGACGCCGCGAAATATCCTGTATAAACAAAAAGAGCTATGGCCAATTCATATGACGCGGAATATTTGTACAATATATATATGACAGGGACTAATGAAACAATAGCGGTTATCATGATAAACAACTGATAGTTATCATCGAATATATGCAGGTTTTCTGCCATATCATTCGACCACCACATAACGACCGGGAAATTTTTGTTTTTGCCAAAGCTCAGCGTAGGTTTGGTGCCTGCCTCCAAAAGCTCGCCCAGCTTAACGATATACGCCTCGGTATCTCCCGCTCTGTTCCTAAGACCCGAGAAAACCGAAAACACAACGGCAGGGATCACAAATCCCATCATATTTGGGACCTTGTCTCCCAGCGTATTTATTTTATTTTTGGGTATCCTGCTTGAGATATACGCAACAATAAACATAAATAAAGCTATGACATTCATGTACGCAAACGAAGACAAAAGCAACCACCACCCTGTTCAACTCATAATTTTTTAAATAAAATTATTTTGCTTTATGTAAAATATATTTTTTAAGCACCGCGCCAAAAGGTACGGCAAGCACCGTCATGACCTTTGCCGGCGAATTTTTGAGCCAGTCCTTATCCTTAGCCATCATACAGCTTGAAACATAGTGTATAGCCTGTTTAAACCTGAATGGAACAGACATATGCTTCATACCCATCCAAAGCCTGCGCGTATAAGCAAAACCCTTCGGATTTCTTACATACTGTTTAAAAATGTTGCGGGAAGAACCGTCCTCCATGTATTCCACAACGCACACGACCTTGTTGCAGCAGTAAATCTTATATTTCTCATCCAGTTGGGAATACTTGGTTGCCAGATCGACAAAGCGTTCCCCCTCAAATATGGGATAGGGATCTTTCCTTGTCAGATCCGAACGCAGAATAAATTTTTTATCTCCCTTTACTCCCAGCTTATTATAAAGTTCATATGATGTGGTTTTCCCTATGGATTCCGGCAGCAGCGTTCCTATGACATCTCCGTTTTCGTACGCATCCAGCGCCATAAAACCGCTTACATCCTCATCCTTTTCACATGAATTCCAAAAATCAAGAATGCTTTCCACCGCATCGTCGGTCATGTAATCGTCGGAATCTATACAGGTATTTATTTCGGTATCGATGTTTGCATAGGCAAGATTGTGCGCCCCGTGCATACCCTGATTTTCCTGATAAAGATATCTTATCTCAAAGCCGTGATCCTCAGCGAGCCAGCCATTTACCAGTTCGCGGGTCTCATCGGTGGAACCGTCGTCGATTATCATCCAGACAAAGTCCTTGCAGGTCTGCCGCTTCATGGACTCATAGCATCTGGGTAAAATGTAGGCTCTGTTATAAGTGGGTGTAAATACGGTAAGCTGCGGCATCAAATCACATCCCTGTGCTTTTACAATACAAATCTGTTAAAAAATCAGCATTTGACTTTATATCAAATCCGGCTTTACATATTTCCGTAAACCTCGAACGGCGCTGACGTTCCCCGGCTTCAAGAATACGCCCGGCCCAGTTTTTACTGTCTCCCAAAGGTAAACTGACATATTCCGAGATATTCAGATCCGCATCCTTCGGTACCCTGTCGGAGACAAAGCAGGGCAGATCAGCCGCCTGCGCCTCCACAAGTGAAAGGGGCAGTCCTTCATACAAGGAGGGAAAGACGAAATAATCAGCCGCCTGCAAAAGCCTGCAAACATCGTTCCTGATACCGGTAAATATAACGGAATCTGTTAAATTCAAATCGAGTACCTTTTTCTTTATTCCTTCCATCAGCTCGCCCTCTCCCACAAGCATAAGCATAGAATTGCCGTTGAGAGCGTGGTATTCGTTGAATATATCTATCAGGAATGAATGATTTTTCGGATCGCAGAATCTGCCCACATGCATAAGCAGCTTTGTGTCCGCATTTATCTTGAATTCGTCCCGGACTTCTTTCCTTGTTTCTTCGGAATAATCGTAATCAGCGGAATTGATACCATTTTTCATCACAACAGCATCTGCCCCGCCGTAAAGCCATTTTGCGGCAGCCTCCGAACAGGCAAGCCTGTGGGTTGAGTTCGGCACTATTTTTTTCCTGCAATGGGTCTTGTATGCATTTTCGATGAAAGCAGCCGCCCCTGTACGGGTGTATCTTATGGTGTGGCTGTGGGCTATCCTTACGGGCACCCCCGCCTTTTTCGCCTGTTTTAAAATAATTCCCGTTGTCGTCTCCAGATGGGAATGTACTATCTTGTATTCCGGATGGGATATAAAAAATTTATATAAAATTCTCTCGTACACCGGAGGCGTTATCGAGGTGAGAAATTTCATTCTGTATATTCTCCCGCCCAGCTCTTCGATCTCTTTCTGATAGTACATATCATCGAATACATTCACAAGAAAATCGAACTGTATCTTCGTGCGGTCCACACAACGGTATAGGTTCATAATAAGTGTTTCCGCGCCGCCGCAGTTCATTGAGTGCAGCACGTGCAGAACTCTTATTTCAGACATACTGTCACTCCTGTCATAAAAGTCCGTTATATATCTCGGCCAATTGCCTGATAACATTTTCTTTTGAGTAGGGTGCGGCGCTTTCAACGGCAGATGCCGATATTTTTTTGTACATCTCACCGTCATCAATAAGCTCGATTATACGCCGCGCCATGGAATCCCAATCGTTGGGTTCTACTATAAATCCGTTTTCCCCGTTTTTTATGAGCACCCTGTGTCCCCTGTTGTCCGCCGCCACTACCGGAAGACCGCAGGCAAGGGACTCCATAACATTAACAGGCAGACCCTCGCGCAGGCTGGAAACAACGCCTATATCCGAAAGCTGTACCAGCTCTTTTGTATCCCCGCAGAATCCCAGGAACATTATCTGCTGATCCACTCCCAGCTCAGCGGCAAGCTTTTGATACGCGCCGTTGAAATTGTCATGCCCCGCAAGCAGCAGCTTAACTTCCCCGTATTGCTCCTTTACAGCCTTCAAGGCTCTGATGAGCATACCCTGATTTTTGTTCTCGTTAAGCTCCGCTACATATATGAGGATCTTTTCATCGTCGCTGAAGCCGTATTTTTTTCTCAGCTCGGATTTTTCTTCCGGAGAGATCGGATAAAATCTGTCAGTATCGTAACCCACACCGTTTACGAGCCTTGTATCCTTTGCGTGAAGATGTTTCCTGGCAAAGACATAGTCTTCCTCATTTATCGTAATAAGACAATCGGTGCAGAACGAAAGAAGCAGCTCAATGGGATAGTACACGCACCAGTTGAACTTGGAAGCGCCTTTATAGAAATGGAACCCGTGGGCGGTATATATCACCCGGGTCTTATTCTTTCTCGCTTTCAGCGCTGCCAGCCGTGTAACGACTCCGCCCACCGGCGTGTGGCAGTGAATCAGCTGAAAGCCTTCGCTGTCTATTATCCTTTTGAGCTGTTTGTATGCTTTGTAGTTTTTGATGTTCAGAGGAAAACGTTCAAAGGCTATATCGTAATGCTTATCAACATCAGCCATTGGTATTTCCCCTGAGCTTGCCGTGCTGACCTCGAAATCATTGTCATGAAAATACCTGAAACAGGGCTGATGGAAATATTGAAAATGTTTTGTGATCGTAGCAGTAAACAAAACCTTTTTCATCGCATTTCGCGCATTACCGAAAACAGAAACTGTTTAAGCGCTTCCTCCGTAAGTTCTGATCTGTTGTTCAATCGTCGTAATTATTTTCGCTTTCAATAAAATTGGGAACTATCTTCTTGAGCAGACTGCGCACGTTGTTTTCATTCACATGTTTAAGCTCCTCAAGGGTCTTGAGCAGCACGTCATAATCATTGAGAACAGGTATGGTAACAAAAATTTTGTTGTTGGCGGTCATCTGCCGGTCAGCCTGCTCCTCCTCCATGGAAAGCTCCTCATAGAGCTTTTCTCCGGGGCGAAGTCCGGTGAACACTATGTCGATATCAACGTAGGGCACCATGCCCGACAGCTTGATAAGGTTCTCCGCAAGAGAAAGGATCTTTACCGGCTCTCCCATATCAAGGACAAATATCTCGCCGCCCTTTGAAAGACCTCCCGCCTGTACCACAAGCTGCGCCGCCTCGGGAATAGTCATGAAGTAACGCGTAATGTTGGGGTCCGTTACGGTAACGGGACCGCCGTATTCTATTTGCTTTTTAAACGTCGGAATAACGCTGCCGTTTGAACCCAGCACGTTTCCGAAACGGACCGCGGCAAATTTTGTATCCTCGGTTATCGAATCAAAATACTGCACGATAAGCTCCGTTACGCGCTTGGTGGCGCCCATGACGTTGGCGGGGTTGACCGCCTTGTCAGTGGAAAGTATAACAAAATTTTTGACCTTGAACTCAGCGGCCACCTCCGCGGTGTTGTAGGTTCCGAATATATTGTTCTTGACCGCCTCGCAGGGACTTTCTTCCATAAGGGGCACATGCTTGTGCGCTGCTGCATGGAAAACGATGGAAGGACGGAACTCCTGGAAAACCTCCCTGAGTCTGCCCTTGTCCTGAACAGAACCGATCCTGATCTCGATCTTCGGTTTGCCCTCGTAAATGTAATCAAGATTATTTTTCAGTTCAAAAGCATTATTTTCGTAATTGTCAAAAATTATTATCTTTGACGGATTGTACTTTGCTATCTGTCTGCAAAGCTCGCTGCCTATGGAACCGCCGCCACCGGTCACAAGCACTACGCTGCCCTCGATATAGGCGCAGACTTTGTTGTTCAGCCTTACCTCGGGGCGTGAAAGAAGGTCTGTTATCTCCACGTTTCTTATGTTCTGCAGACCCTTTTTAGCGGTGTTGAATTCAAGCAAAGAGGGCGTGACCTTAAGCTTGCATCCGGTGGAAAGGGCAATCTTAGCCACATCAGCCTGACGCTTGCTGGACGCCGACGGGAAGGCAAGGATTATGGTGTCCACCCTGTAAGCCTTGACGAACTCCGGGATCCTGTCACATCCGCCCACTACCGGAACGCCGGAAAGGCGCCTGTTCTGTTTTGAAACATTGTCGTCCACAAAAACAACGGGCTTGCCCATGCGGAAACCGTTACCCTCAAGTTCGCTGAACACTATTGAGCCCATGTTACCGGCGCCCACGATCATGACGCGGGAGATTTTTTTCCCGGACTGAACTCCCCGTAAAAGAACCGACCTGCGGACAACTCTGTACAGCATACGATCCGCGCAGCACAGGATCAATATGAGCAGCATAGACGTGATATAAATAGCGGGCTTTACATTGCTGAATCTCAGAAACTTTACATAGGCGAATATTTTATCCATACCCACACAGGCAACACTGGAAATAATGGTCGCCATAACGCATTGAGTCAACTCATACGCGCCGGCATACTGCCACATGCTCCGGTAAAGCCCGAAAGCCCTGAAGATGATCACAAAAACCGTGGACACAAAAGGTACCCTTATCAAAGCCAGTTTCAGCAGATCGATAAGCATCTTGTCGCCAAAATCAAAATCATAGACAAGACAGACAGCAAAAACAAAGCTCAGATTGATAATCAGGACATCAACGAGCATCAAAGCAATTTTTTTTGTAAGCAAAGAAGTGCTATATAACTTTTTAAGCAATGTACACACCCCTGAAATCTGAAATTATAATAAAATTTCATCCGCAGCAACAAATCCCACGCAGTGAACTGTTTTTAATTATAATACCTTATAATAAACATTTAGTCAAGTTAAAAATAATAATATAAAGAATTATGGTAAATCAGGTCAGTCTTTGTCAACAAATACTCTTTTTACTTTGAGAGAATCGGAGCCTTCCAAGATCTCTCCCAAACCGAGAAATTTTTCCGTATCGGAATAAACAGAATAAACAGCCGGAGGGAACATGCCCTTCAGCCTTGAAACAAGGAGATCGCCGCCGTTGCTGAACCGAACCGCCTGTGGAGCCGTGACTTTGATAGCGGGATAAGTCAGCGCCTTCTCGATAGGAATGACCGCTTCGCTGAGCCTGCCCTCCCCGCTTAAAGCTTCAAGCTCTTCCAAAGTGAGACACTCAGACAGATCAAAACCGTTAGCCTCGACCCTGCAAAGCTCGGTGAGTATGGCTCCGCAGCCCAGGTCCCTGCCTATATCATCCGCAAGGGTACGGATATATGTGCCCGCCGAACAGCTCACATCAATAACAAATTCCTGCTCCGTCTCGTCCGCCTGAATGAGCTCTATTGAGTAGATGTTTACTCTGCGCTTTTCCCTCTCGATCTCCATTCCTTTGCGGGCAAGCTCATACAAACGAACACCGTCCTTTGAGACGGCGGAATACATGGGAGGGACCTGTTCGATCTCCCCGATATAATTGTGAACTTTTTTCACGAAGTCATCTGTCTTTATATTTGAACTCTGCTCACTTAACACATTTCCGGTGATATCCAGCGTATCGGTGGTAATGCCCAATTTTATTTTTGCGCGGTACTTTTTATCGTGTACCGGCAAAAGCTCGCAGAACCTTGTAGCTCCGCCCATAATAACAGGAAGAACCCCTGTCGCCATTGGGTCAAGGGTTCCTGTATGTCCTGTTTTTTTCTCTCCGGTGATCCTGCGCACTCTTGCCACAACACCGAAGGAAGTCATATTTTTCGGTTTATTTATCAGTATTATCCCTGTCATTAAGCGCTTCCTCTATACTGTCGAGCAACATTTTTTTGGACTCTTCAAGACTGCCGTGCAAAGTACAGCCTGCCGCTGCCGCGTGACCGCCTCCACCCAATTTTGCGCACAGATCGGAGGCGTTGATACCGCTCTGTGTACGCACTGAAGCCTTGAATGTTCCGTCGTCCTGCTCCCTTAATACAACGCCGACCAGCACGCCCTCTATCTGCCTGGTGATAGGTGCTAATTTTGCACAATCCTCTTGAGTAGCTTTGCTTTTTTCCAGTATTTCTTTTGTGACGCACATTATCGCGCATCTGTCGTCAAAATGCATTTCAAGCCCAGCCATCGCCATCTTTTCAAGCTTTATATAGCTCTTGGTTTTGGTGTCGAAAAATATTCTGTTCACTGTGGCGTAATCCGCTCCCGCGTCAATAAGCTCCGCCGCGATACGGTGGCTCGCCGAGGTGGTGTTAGCGTACTTGAAACAGCCGGTATCGGTTGAGATGCCGATGTAAATACAGTCCGCGATCTTTTTGGTGACGGGGATGTCCATCATTTTTACGAGGGAAAAGATCAGCTCTGTGGTCGCGGCGCAGTGATCCAGCAAAAGATTTTTCGCATAATCAGAATTTGAGCCGTGATGATCTATACACAGATCCACCCTGCCGCCGTACTTTTCTTCAAGTCTGCCCAGCATTTCCGGAGACGCAACATCTACGGAAATAATATATTCAGCCTCAAAATCCTCTGCTTCGTAACCTTCGGTTATAAGATCATAATCCTCAGATATACTGTCAGCGCAAAGCACATTGACCTTTTTGCCGATACTTCTTAAAGCATAGCAAAGGGAAAATCCCGATCCGAGAGTGTCTCCATCGGGATGTGTATGTGTCAATATGAGCATTTTGTCGTTTTTCGAGAGCAGCTTTACAGTCTGTTCAAGAGAGATCCTCATAATCGTCACCTCTTTTGCAACGCATTGGTTCATTCCTGTTTTTGTATCAGATCATTGAGCTTTCTTGAGATATCCATGCCGTGCTCAATGGAGTTGTCCGCTATAAACTTGAGTTCCGGAGTTTTGCGCAGATGGAGCCTTGTACCCACCTCCCGGCGAATATATCCCGTTGCGCATTTAAGCCCCGCAACAGCGACCTTGGCGTCATCAATTCCGGCAAAGGAGCTGACGTAAACCTTGGCGTAACTTGCGTCAGAGCTTACCTCCACCCGAACCACCGTGAGCATTTTGCCCTGAACTCTGGGATCCTTGAGCTCCCTCACTATAGCGACTATTTCTCTTTTTATATCCTCCGATACACGGTCGATCTTATATCCTGCCATAACCTGAAGCCATGCGCACATACTCCCTGTACATACGCGCCTTTCGTATTTAATATCAGTCCCTGTACTCCTCAACTACATATGCCTCAAAGATATCGCCTTCCTTGATATCGTTGAACTTTCCGAGACCTATGCCGCATTCGTAGCCCTGCTGTACCTCTTTGACATCGTCCTTGAAGCGGCGGAGAGAAGCTATTTCGTCCTCGGCTATAACTATACCGTCGCGGACGACGCGTATCTTTGCGTTTCTCTGTACCTTGCCGCTGAGAACGTAACAGCCTGCTATGTTGCCCATTGAAGAGATCTTGACCACCTGTCTGACTTCGATCCTGCCAAGCTCAACATCCCTGTACTTGGGAGCAAGCATACCCTTGATGGCGGCCTCTATCTCCTCGATGCAGTCGTAGATGATCCTGTACATGCGCATTTCCACGCCGTCACGCTCGGCATTCGCCGCAGCCACCGGGTCGGGTCTGACGTTAAAGCCGACTATGATAGCGTTGGAAGCGTTGGCAAGCATAACGTCGGACTCGCTGACAGCGCCTACGCCGCTGTGAATGATCCTGACCCTGACCTCATCGTTTGAGAGCTTGACAAGGTTCTGTTTGACCGCCTCAGCTGAACCCTGAACGTCAGCTTTGACGATGATATTGAGCTCCTTGAGCTCACCCTCCTGAATGGATGAGAACAGGTTGTCAAGGGTGACCTTCTGTATTGAATTGAACTGTTCGTCCTTTGCCTTCTGTTTGCGCTGTTCAACAAGCTCTCTTGCAAGACGTTCGTCGGAAACGGCGTCAAAGATATCTCCCGCGCTGGGGACCTCTGTAAGTCCGGTTATCTCCACGGGGACCGAGGGACCTGCCTTGTTGACCTTCTGACCCTTGTCGTTGAGCATGACGCGGACACGGCCCACAGATGAGCCTGCCACTATGATATCCCCTGTTTTCAGCGTGCCGTTCTGAACAAGCAGGGTGGAAATTGGTCCTCTGCCCTTATCAAGACGCGCCTCAATGACTATGCCCTTTGCCGCTCTGTTTGGATTGGCCTTGAGTTCCTTCATCTCGGCAACTAATAGTATTGACTCAAGAAGCTTGTCGATATTCATGCCTGTAACAGCGGAAACGGGGACGCAGATCACATCGCCGCCCCACTCCTCGGGTACAAGCTCGTATTCCGTAAGCTGCTGCATGATCCTGTCGGGATTGGCGCCCTCTCTGTCCATCTTGTTGATAGCTACTATGATGGAAACGTCCGCAGCCTTTGCGTGGTTTATAGCCTCCACTGTCTGGGGCATGATACCGTCATCAGCGGCAACGACAAGCACCGCTATATCCGTAGCCTTGGCGCCCCTTGCGCGCATGGATGTGAACGCGGCGTGACCGGGGGTGTCAAGGAAAGTAATATTCTGTCCGTTAAGATTTACTCTGTATGCGCCTATATGCTGGGTTATTCCGCCCGCCTCAGTTGAAGTGACGGAGGTGTGTCTTATGGCGTCCAGCAATGAGGTCTTGCCGTGGTCAACGTGACCCATGACCACAACAACGGGATCGCGGGGTTCAAGACTTGCCTCGTCGTCCTCGCTGTCGTCGATGATACGTTCCTCAATGGTGACGACCACTTCGTGCTCCACCTTGGCGCCAAGCTCGGTGGCAACTATCTCAGCCGTATCGTAATCAATGACCTCATTAACAGTTGCCATCTGTCCTAATGAGAAGAGCTTTTTGATGACCTCTGCGGCTGTCATTTTAAGCATTGCCGCAAGGTCGCCCACGGTGATCTCGTCAGGCACCTTTATAAGCATTTGGGGCTTCTTTGCGCGCTCAGCGGCTATTCTCTTTAATCTCTCGCTCTCTGTTTCACGGCGTGAGGAACGCATACCGCCCTGTTTGCGGTACTGCTGTGATTTCTGCTTGAGCTTTTGTTTGTTTGAGCTGTTATCGTTGTTGGAGGACGTTTTGTTGGCGGGAGCTATCTGCTCATATCTTTCGTTATACTTGTCAAGATCAATATGACTTGCGCGGGTGTCAACTCTGCGCATTTCACCCTTGGTACGGGACTGCATCGGTCTGTTGGGATCTTTTTCTTTTTTACGGGGAAGATTCTGCTCCCCGGAGGGCTTCTGGGCAGGCTTCGCCGCCTTGGATCTGGCTGCGGACTTAGCTTCCTTTTCGGGCTCTTTCTTCTCCTCGGCAGACTTCTCCTCAGTCTCTGTCTGCTCGGGCTTTGCCTCCTCAGTCTCAGCTTCAGTCTCGGGCTTTGCCTTTTCAGCCTTCGGCACCTCGGCTGTAACTCTGAAGTATTCCTCAAAGCTCTCCACCGAGCGCTGCTGTGTAAAGGTGTCAAAAACTATATCCAGTTCATCCTCGGTAAGGGATGTCATGGATTTTTTCGGCTCCTCAAAGTACTTCGCGAGAAGATCAATTATAACATTGCTCTTGACGTCAAAGTCCTTGGCAACCTCATGTACCTTATATTTTCCTATCATAATATTCCTCCAACATACCGTTTATTGTTTATCTGTCCTGACAAGCTCAAAAAACTTTTTTGAAAATCCTTCGTCCTCTACTGTGAATACCCCCGCGCGGAATCCGAGAATGTTCCGCACATCGTCCATACTGTACTCAATATATGCAAGGGGTAAATTTCTGTCGCCGTAACAGGCGGCTTTTTTAAATTCGTTTTTCAGCCGCTCCGACGCATCCGTACACAACATACAGATCTTAGCCCGGCCGCTGATTATCGACGTAATGCAGGCGTCGTGTCCTATAATGAGTTTTCCCGCCTTTCTGCACAGACCCATCATTGAAAGAAACCTGTCATTCATTTGCCGCAAGCTCCTTTTCCATACGGGCATATACCTCATCGGGAATGGCTGACGAGAAGGCTCTCTCAAATCTTTTCGCCTTGCGCGCCATTTTAAGGCATTCGGGATCTTTGCACACATAGGCTCCCCTGCCGGGCTTTTTGCCCGTAAGATCAAGGGATATCTCGCCCTCCGGGCTTCTTACCACCCTGACAAGCTCCCGCTTGGGCTTCATCTCATTGCAGCCTGTACATTTTCTGAGAGGTACTTTTCGTTCATGCATAGGGAAAACTCCTGAATTCTGAATTATAAGTCAAGATTGATCGCCGGTTCCTCTTTGCCGCTCTCCGGCTTGATGTCTATCTTCCATCCCGTAAGTCTGGCGGCAAGGCGGGCGTTCTGACCCTTGTTGCCTATGGCAAGTGAAAGCTGACCGTCCGGCACCGTCACGCGGCAGGTCTTTTCGTCCTCGTTTTCGATCTCCACCATAATAACATCCGAAGGCGCCAGCGCCGCCGCAATGAACTCTGCGGGATTTTCGCTGTACTTGACGATATCGATCTTTTCGCCGCCAAGCTGATCAACTATCTTGCTGACTCTCGCGCCCTTGGGGCCTATGCAGGCGCCCACGGGATCAACGTTTTCATCTGAGCTGTAAACCGCCATCTTCGTGCGTGAGCCCGCCTCACGGGACACCGCCTTGATAGTGACCGTACCGTCGTATATCTCGGGGACCTCTGTCTCGAACAGTCTCTTTACAAGACCGGGATGCGTTCTTGATATTGTGGCTCTTGGCATCCTGTTGTTGAAGTCGCGGACGTCGACAACGTAGACCTTGATGATATCGTCCACTTTAAAGGTCTCGTTGGGAAGCTGCTCTGACTTGGGAAGTATCTCCTCCACCCTGCCGATCTCTACAACAGCGTCCCCGGATACGGGATCGATGCGGACGACTTTAGCTGTAACAATCTCCTGCAGACGGTTCTGGAATTCTTCCTTGAGCTGACCCTGCTCCGCTTCTCTTATGCCCTGACGGAGAACGTGCTTGCCCTTATCCGCGGCGATCCTGCTGACCTCTTTTGTCTCAAGCTCGATCTCAACTATATCTCCGGGCTGAGCGTTGGGCTTATATTTTTCCGCCTGCTCGGGCAAAAGATCGCAGTAGGGATCGCTTATCTCCGATACTACGTTTTTGCGCACGAAGACCCTCATGATCTCCTTTTCTATGTCAATTTCGCAGAACACTATGTCCTTGTTGTTGTAATCTCTTTTGACAGCGGTAACAATGGCTCTCTGTATTCCCTCGCTGAGAGCTTCAACGGAGATGTTTTTCTCCCTTGACAAGAGCTTGAGTGCCTCAAAGAATTCGTTTCTTTCGTCCTTTTTGGTGTTTTTAATCTTTGCCATTTTTGCCATTCAATCCTTTCAAATATCAAAATCATCAAGACGTACATATACTGTTTCTTTTTTGGTTACGCAAAAACCGGAGCCGTCCTCAAGTCTTATGGTTATGTTGCCGGAGTCGTAACTCTCAAGTATCCCCTTGTATTCACGTTTGTTGTTCAGGGGTCTTATGAGCTTGACCATGACCGGCTCGCCGATACACGCCATAAAATGAGTTTCCCTTGTAAGCTCTCTTTCAATACCGGGAGAGCTGACCTCCAGGCAATAGCTCTGTTCGATGGGGTCGGCGTCATCCAACGGTTTGTCGATGGCTCTGCTCATATTTTCGCAGTCGTTTATCGACACGCCGCCGTCCTTATCAATAAAGATCCTCAGATACCAGGAACCGCCCTCTTTGACAAAGCGGATATCCCAAAGCTCCAATCCTAAGCTCTCGGCAATAGGTTCGGCAATATCCCAAACCTTCGCGACCGTTGAGCCACCGTTCTTTTCCGACATAGCAAGCTCCTTTTTTCTAATCGTGAAATTAAATAAAAACATAAAGTAAAGAGCGGGTCGCCCCACTCTCAACGAAAATCTCTTACTTACAGAGAGAGTTTACCACATATAAAATGAAATATCAAGCCTTTTATTAAAAATATTTTATATTATAATAAAATATTTTTAAGTTATACGCAAAAACTATTGACTAATGGGTCCAATAGTTTTAAACTGTAATTTGCGGAATTAAAATCAATATTGTCCATGCGAACGATATTTACGATTCAGGAGGCTTCCTATGAACGTTTTTATGGTTGGAGGAACCGGATTATTAGGCTGCGCGGCGGCGCAGATATTTATCGAAAGAGGACATAAGGTCAGGTCCATAGCTCTCCCCCCCATTCCGGAGGGCGCTCCTATTCCGGAAGAGATGGAGCTGGTTTTCGGCAGCTACCTTGATATGTCCGACGACGAAATAAAGGAAATGATGTCCGGCTGCGACTGCTTTGTTTTCGCGGCGGGAGTTGACGAGCGTGTGGAATTTCCCGCTCCGGTATATGCCGCTTATGAAAAATACAATATTGAACCGGTAAAGCGTCTTATAGGACTTGCCAAAGAGGTTGGAATCAAACATTCCGTTGTTCTGGGCTCCTATTTTTCATACTTTGCCAAGGAGTTCCCGGAGATGGGACTCTGCGAAAAGCATCCTTACATCCGCAGCAGGATCGCTCAGGAGAAAGCTGCCCTTTCGCTGGCGGATGAAAATATGGACGTTGCGGTACTTGAGCTGCCCTACATTTTCGGCACTCAGCCCGGCCGCAAACCCGTGTGGGTGATACTCATCGAACAGCTCTCAAAAATGGGACCTGTAACCATGTATCCCAAGGGAGGCACCGCCATGCTCACCGTCCGTCAGGTAGCTCAGACAATAGTGGGCGCCGCGGAAAAGAACAGGGGCGGGAACACCTATCCCATAGGCTATTATAACCTGACGTGGGACGAATTTCTCACAATTGTCCATGCCGCTATGGGCGTACCCGACAGGAAAATAATCCACATCTCAAAATGGATGTTCAGAGCTTACGGCAAAAGCATGGCGAAGGACTACAGGAAACGTGAGCTTGAGCCCGGCATCAATCCTGTTGACCTTGCCGACATCATGTGCATGAACACATTTATAAGCAAAAAGCCTGCCGCGGATCTCGGCGCGACAGACGACGATATAAAAGCCGCCATCTTCGATTCGGTCAAGCTTTCCATTGATGCCTATAAGGGCACTCAGGAGCTTGTACAAATGAAGAGCGAATAATCTTATTACCCTGCAAATCTATTCTCCGGGGGCTTTCGGCCCCCGATATTTATTGGAGGAATATCCTTGGCTCAGAGAGACAGTATCAGAAACATAGCCATAATAGCACACGTTGACCACGGCAAGACTACCCTTGTGGACGAGATGCTCAAGCAAAGCGGCACCTTCCGTTCCAACGAGACCGTACAGGATCGCGTCATGGACTCAAACGACCTTGAGCGTGAACGCGGGATAACCATACTTTCAAAGAATACATCCGTGCATTATAAGGACGTTAAGATCAACATCATAGACACTCCCGGTCACGCCGATTTCGGCGGCGAAGTGGAGCGCATCATGATGATGGTGGACGGGGTTCTTCTGCTGGTTGACGCCTTTGAGGGCTGTATGCCTCAGACCCGTTTTGTTTTGAAAAAGGCGCTGGGTCTTCACAAAAAAGCTCTTGTTGTGGTAAACAAGATCGACCGTCCCGGCGCCCGTCCCCTTGAGGTGGTGGACGAGGTCCTTGACCTTTTCATCGAACTGGGCGCGGATGACGATCAGCTGGAATTTCCGGTGATCTTCGCCTCCGCCCGTGACGGCTATTCTTCAAAGGATCCCAACGCCAGAGAGGGCGATATGCGCCCCCTGCTTGACGCTATACTTGAGGAAATAGAAGCTCCCAAGGGTGAGATCGACGCTCCCCTTCAGATCCTGTTTTCAAGCCTTGAATACGACGATTATGTGGGCAGGATAGGCATAGGCAGGGTGGAAAGAGGCAGAATAAACCGCAATGAAAACATCGTGCTGTGCAAGGCTGACGGCTCACAGGAACAGCACAAGGTCTCAAAGCTCTATCAGTTTGAGGGACTTAAGCGTGTGGAGGTAGAGAGCGCGGAGATGGGAGACATCATCTGCGTGTCCGGCATCGCTGACATAAACATAGGTGAGACCGCCTGCTCTCCGGAATGCATCGAGCCCCTCCCCTTTATCAAAATAGACGAACCTACCATATCCATGAATTTCATTGTCAACGACAGCCCCTTTGCTGGACGCGAGGGCAAATTCGTCACCTCCAGAAATATCCGTGACCGACTTTTCAAAGAGGTGGAAACAAACGTGAGTATGCGTGTTGAGGAGACCGAAACTACGGACACATTCAAGGTCTCCGGCAGAGGCGAGCTTCATCTCTCCATACTTATCGAGACCATGCGCCGTCAAGGCTATGAATTCCAGGTCTCCCGTCCCAAGGTCATCCTCAAAGAGATCAACGGCGTGACCTGCGAACCCATGGAGCTGCTCATAGTTGAGGTGCCCGAGGAATATGTGGGCGCTGTCATTGAAAAATTAGGCTCCCGCAAGGCGGAGCTTGAAAATATGGGCACCCGCGACGGTGGCTCCACACATCTTGAATTCAAGATCCCGTCAAGAGGACTTATCGGCTACCGTTCCGAGTTCATGACAGACACCAACGGCAACGGTATCATGAATCAGCTCTTTGCGGGATATGAGCCCTACAAGGGTGATATCTCCACCAGAGAAAGAGGCTCCATCGTTGTCCATGAGACCGGTGTATCGACTGGCTACGGTCTGTTCAATACTCAGGACAGAGGCAGATTGTTTATCGGCCCCGGCGTGGAGGTCTACGAGGGCATGATAGTTGGCGAATGCGCAAAGAATGAGGACGTTGTCTGCAACGTCTGCAAAAAGAAACAGCTCACCAACACCCGCGCCGCCGGATCGGATGACGCTCTGCGCCTTGTACCGCCTACGGTACTGAGCCTCGAGCAGTCGATGGAATTCATAAAGGATGACGAACTGCTTGAGGTCACGCCAAAGTCTCTCAGACTTCGCAAACGCATTCTTTCAAAAGAGCTTCGTATGAAGCAGATGTTCAAGCATAAGTGATTTTATAAAATTCAACGTTCACCAAAGGAGATGAGATAACGATGCAGGCAAAACGGGCTGTGGCTCTGGGTATGTTCGACGGTATACATATCGGACACTCCGCGGTAATTTCCGCGACGGTGGAATACAGGGATCGCGGCTTTATCCCCTGTGTGCTTGTGTTTGACGTGCATCCCATGGCATTGTTATCCAAGGATCCTCCACCTGAGCTTATGACCTACAGTCAAAAGGTCGAATGTATAAAGGCGCTGAACGCTGAGATAATTGCCGTTAAATTTGCGGATATCGCGGAGCTGTCATATGAGGATTTCTTTGAGGAATATCTCATTAAACGACTGAATGCGAGGGTTTTGTGCTGCGGGTACAATTATCGCTTCGGCAAGGGCGGAAATGGCAATACGGCGCTTTTACGGGAGCTTTGCGGTAAAAGAGGCATTGAACTCAAGGTGATCGACGAGATAGATATTGACGGCGAACCCGTCAGCTCCACAAGGATACGCAATTTGCTTCAGCAGGGCAACGTAGCTCTTGCGAATAAACTGCTGGGCAGATGCTTTGCCTTTGATTTCCCCGTGGTACAGGGGGACGGCAGGGGTCACGAAATGGAGACACCCACCATCAACCAGCTTTTCCCGGAGAATTTTATTCTCCCCAAGCCCGGAGTTTATTCCTCGTTTGTAGAGATAGACGGCAGGGAATTCCCTTCGGTCACCAACATCGGCACCTGTCCCACCTTTGACGGCACGGAAATGAGAAGCGAAACGTTCATAATAGATTATGTCGGCGATCTTTACAACAGAAACGTGACTGTCCGCCTGACGGATTATCTGAGGGAAGAAAAGAAATTTGAAAGCCGGCAGGCGCTTATAGACCAGATACAGTGTGATATAAAGCACTCGTTGAGAATATTTGATATAAGAAAATAATATGGGTTATTTTGCACCCATCCTGTAGAGGCGGGCATGATGCCCGAAATTCAATGCAGGATCATTCGCGTTCATCCTATAAGGGAAGGCTTCCACGCCTTCCCTTAAAAAATTTTATCGGATGTTCTTACGGGAAGGCGTGGAAGCCCTCCCCTACAGTTGTCGACCGTCCCCGCGCCGGGAATAGCCTTTCTGAAATGGCGCGGGTATCCGTGTCCCGGGATCATAAAAAAACACCATTAAAATAGCAGGATCCCCTGAGCCTTCCGGTTCAGGGGATCAATTTGTTATTATTCTTTTGCCGCGGGATCCGTCAGTTCGATGATGCACATTTCAGCTGCGTCACCGCGACGGGGTCCTGTTTTGATAATACGGCAATATCCGCCGTTCACGTCTTTATATTTGGGGGCAATTTCATCAAAAAGCTTCTTGACTACATCTTCTTTTGTAACGTATGCCAATACTTTACGCTTAGAATGAAGTGAAGTGTCTTTAGCTGTTGTGATCATCTTTTCAGCCATTGAACGAACTTCCTTAGCCCTTGTAACGGTGGTTTCAATTCTGCCTGTCTCCAAGAGATAGGTTACCATGCCTCTGAGCATTGACTTGCGGTGATCAGAGGCTCTGCCGAGCTTTCTGCTACCTGGCATATTTATCACTCCTTTGCAAGAATTGGTTGAGTTTAATCGTCTTCTTTGCGAAGCTCGAATCCAAGCGAACGAATCTTTTCAACAACTTCGTCGAGGGACTTTCTTCCGAGGTTACGAACTTTCATCATATCCTCTTCGGATTTGCTTATAAGATCCTCCACTGTGTTGATTCCGGCTCTCTTCAAGCAGTTGTAAGAGCGAACAGACAGGTCAAGTTCGTCAATCGTCATCTCTAATTTTTTAACATCGTTGTTGTCATCTTTTACAACCATGATCTCTGTGTTGTACGCCTCATCAGAAAGGTCTCTGAACAGGCTGAGATGGTCATTGAGGACCTTGGCTCCGAGAGAAACGGCTTCCTTACAAGTAAGAGTTCCGTTTGTCCACACCTCAAGCGTCAGCTTATCGTAGTCAGTGATCTGACCTACGCGGGTGTTGTCGACTGTGTAGTTTACCTTGATAACAGGTGAATAAATGGAGTCAATAGCTATAACTCCGATAGCGGGGTCCATTATCTGCTTATTGCGTTCTGCCGAAACATAGCCTCTGCCCTTGTCACAGGTCATGGTCATATCCAACTGTCCGTCGGAGCTGAGCGTGGCAATGTGGAGCTCGGGATTAATGATTTCAACGTCTGAATCCGCCTTTATGTCGCCTGCGGTAATTTCTCCCTCACCGCTTGCATGAATATATATGGTCTTGGGACCGTCGTCATGGATCTTGAGAATAACGCACTTTAAGTTCAGAACGATCTCGGTAACATCTTCCTTGACTCCCTGAACAGTGCTGAACTCATGCTGAATGCCGTCGATCTTGACCGATGTTATAGCATAACCCGGAAGTGAGGACAGAAGCACTCTGCGAAGGCTGTTGCCTAAAGTGGTGCCGTAACCTCTCTCAAGGGGCTCTACAACAAATTTGCCATAAGTTCCGTCCGCTGAAAATTCAGCAGTTTCAATTCTGGGCTTCTCAATTTCTATCATTCAAAACCCTCCTTATTTATGCTTGATATTAACATTTTGGGTAATATTCGAAAAATGCCTGAAATCAAGCGGCATTATTTCGAGTAGAACTCAACGATAAGATGCTCTTCAACGGGAGCAGCTATCTGATCGCGCTCAGGCATTGCTGTGACCTTTGCTTCACAATCATCAGCGTTGAGATCAAGCCACTGGGGTACGGGGCGAGAAGCGTTTGCTTCAAGGATTTCCTTAATCTTGTCGCTCTCACGGCTCTTTTCTTTGATAGAAACGACATCGCCTGCTTTAAGAAGATATGACGGAATGTCGACCTTCTTGCCATTTACTTTGAAATGACCGTGTGTCACAAGCTGTCTTGCCTCTGCGCGGGAATTTGCCCAACCGAGAAGATAAACTACGTTATCTATACGGCTTTCGCAGATACGAAGAAGGTTTTCACCTGTAACGCCCTTCTTGCGCTCAGCCATAAGGAAATATTTGTGGAACTGTCCTTCCTGAATACCGTAATAACGCTTTGCCTGCTGTTTTGCACGAAGCTGCAAACCGTATTCGGAAGTCTTCTTGCGGCCCTGACCATGCTGTCCGGGAGCATATGCGCGACGCTCTAAAGAGCACTTGCCTGTATAGCAGCGATCACCCTTTAAAAAGAGCTTCTTACCCTCACGACGGCAAAGCTTACAAACCGCACCTGTATATCTTGCCATATGTGGTTACACCTCCAAAGTTATAGGTTATACACGTCTTCTCTTAGGCGGACGGCAGCCGTTGTGGGGAATAGGGGTAACATCTTTGATCATGCTGACCTCTAATCCTGCTGTCTGCAATGCTCTGATCGCAGCTTCACGACCTGCGCCGGGGCCCTTGATATACACTTCAACGTACTTCATACCATGCTCTATAGCAGCCTTTGCAGCGGTCTCCGCGGCGGTCTGAGCGGCGAAGGGAGTGGATTTCTTTGAGCCTCTGAAGCCCATCTCACCGGCGCTTGCCCATGATACGGCGTTACCCTGAGTATCTGTGATAGTTACGATGGTATTGTTGAAAGTTGACTGGATATGTGCTGCTCCGCGTTCGATATTTTTACGTTCGCGGCGGCGGCGTGTACCTGTAGTTTTTTTTGCTGAACCTTTAACAGCCATACTAACTTTTCATTCCTTTCTATGGAATATACAAGGCATAAATGCCCGTTAAAAATTACTTCTTCTTGTTCGCAATAGTCTTCTTGGGACCTTTACGAGTACGTGCGTTTGTCTTTGAACGCTGACCTCTTACAGGTAAGCCCTTACGGTGACGAACGCCGCGGTAACAACCGATCTCTATGAGTCTCTTGATATCAAATGCCTGCTCACGTCTGAGGTCGCCCTCGACTGTGCAGTGGTGATCGATGTATTCACGAAGCTTTGATACCTCGTCCTCTGTCAGATCCTTGACTCTCGTGTCGGGATTGACACCGGTTGCCGCTATAATGTCACTTGCAGTTTTACGACCGATACCGTAGATGTAGGAAAGAGCGATTTCTATTCTCTTTTCTCTCGGCAGGTCAACACCTGAAATACGCGCCATTTGTCAGTTGCACCTCCAAAAATGGTTTGCGTCGGATTAACCCTGACGCTGCTTATGCTTGGGATTCTCACAGATAACCATGACTTTTCCCTTGCGCTTAATAATCTTGCACTTTTCGCAAATTTTCTTTACAGAAGGTCTGACTTTCATTAGAATAGCCTCCTTTAAAAATTATCCTATCCTTACTTTGAACGCCATGTGATGCGTCCTCTTGTAAGGTCGTACGGTGACATTTCCACAGTCACCTTGTCACCGGGAAGGATGCGTATATAGTTCATACGCAGCTTGCCGGAAATGTGTGCCAATATTCTGTGGCCGTTCTCCAGCTCGACCTGGAAGGTCGCGTTGGGGAGAGCCTCTACGACTGTACCTTCAATTTCGATCATATCCTGTTTAGACATATCAAAGACCTCCTTCAATGTACATTCCCATCAAGATCGCGAAGTAGTCTGCGCAACCTTCGATTGGACACTGCCTCGTTTGTATCAATTCTATATTGGGTCGCTTCCACATGGCGAAGGTTCTTGAGCTTTGGCCGCTCAAGGGGTCGTTCCTTTCCGTCGCTGACAAGCGCCCTGTCTTCAATCACATCAAGGACCAGCATAAGTTTGCCCTTATCCCGTCCTGCGACTGATCTGATAACCCAGCCCTTTTCGAGCATACAGACTCCTCCTTGCACCCTACTCAACCGTAAGGATCTTGGGACCGTCTGGCGTAATTGCTATCGTATGCTCAAAATGAGCGGACAGTTTACCGTCACGGGTTTTGATCGTCCACCCGTCAGACATTTTTCTGACATCCGCCGTACCGAGGTTGATCATCGGCTCAATGGCGATGGTCATGCCCGGCAGCAGACGCACACCTCTTCCCGGTGTGCCGAAATTGGGTACGCTGGGGTCTTCATGCATCTGAGTGCCTACTCCGTGACCCGTGTAATCACGAACCACCGAAAAGCCTCTGTCCTCACAATAACGCGAGATCGCAAAGCCTATGTCTCCGATCCTGCCGCCTGCAACAGCCGCCTTGATGCCCTCGTAAAGGCTTTCTCTGGTGGTGTCGCTCAGCCGCTTCGCCTCGGGGCTTATATCCCCCGCCGCGAAAGTGGCGGCATTATCTCCCACATAGCCGTGCAGGGTGGCGCCCAGATCAATGCTGACCAGATCTCCCGCCTTTATCACACGTTTGTTGCTGGGAATACCGTGAATGACCTCATCGTTTATGGAAATGCATGCAGTAGCGGGATAGCCGTTATAGTGATAGAACGTAGGGATCGCTCCGTGCTTTTCTATATACTTTCTGGCTATGGAGTCTATCTCTCCGGTGGTGACACCGGGTTCGACTGCCTCGCCCGCTACTCTTAATGCTCCGGCCGCAACTCTGCAGGCCTCACGCATAAGAGACAACTCTCTGTTCGTTTTGAGCACTATCATGCTTTATCCTCCGGTTTTTCGGGACAGCCCCTGCTGCCCCGCTTGCTTCAAGAGCTTCATCAATCAAGGAAGCCCTTATAGTGACGCATCATCATCTGGCTCTCAAGCTGCTTGACCGTTTCAAGAGCAACACCGACCATAATGATTATGGAAGTACCGCCAAGTGAAATGTTCATGCCGTTTGCGTAACCGTTCTTTGTGAGTATGAAGGTAACTACCTGTGTAAACACGATGGGCAGCAACGCGACAACACTCAGAAGCAATGCGCCGAGCAAGGTAATTCTTGACAAAATCTTTGCAATGTAATCAGAAGTGGGCTTGCCGGGACGAAGTCCGGGAACCGCACCGCTGTTCTTGCGGATGTTGTTCGCCATTTCGACAGGATTGTACTGAATGCTTGAATAGAAGTAAGCAAATCCTATGATCATGACGAAATAGATGATCGCGTAAGCCCAATGTTCAGAGGAGAACACCTTGAAGAACTTTTCCCAACCGGAACCGGACTGAACGTTTACGAACATCTGGATCGTGGGGGGAAGGGAAAGGATCGAGCTTGCGAAAATGACAGGCATAACACCGGACATATTGACCTTGATCGGGATATGTGTGCTCTGACCGCCATACATCTTACGACCTACAACACGCTTTGCGTACTGAACGGGGATACGTCTCTCCGCATTGTCCATCCAAACGATGAAGGCTATCATGAGAAGGAGCAATACGCCTACGAAGGGGCTCAGGAAGTAGTAGGGACCGCCGCTTGCGATATAACCGTGTTTGGGGCTGTAAAGCTGTGTCATAAGTGTGGGGATACGGGATACGATACCTGCGAAAAGAATCATTGAAATACCGTTTCCTATACCGTTCTCGTTAATGCGTTCGCCAAGCCACATGATAAGAGCGGCACCGGCTGTAAGCATTATGATGATTACCATAGCCTGAAGAACTGCGCTGAAGCCTGTGTAAAGTGTGCCGTCGGCAGTCTTTGTGATGTACTTGCCGTTACGAAGATAGAAGTAATATGCTGTACTCTGAAGTAAAGCAAGCGCAATCGTGACAAATCTTGTGATGGTAGCGATCTTTTTACGTCCCTCTTCGCCCTCTTTCTGGAGTCTTTCCAGAGCGGGGATGGCAACTGCCAACAACTGCATGATAATGGATGAATTGATGTACGGGGTGATCGACATTGCGAAGATCGTACCGTAGTTAAAAGCATTACCGGTCATCATGCTCAGGTAATTCATGAAGTTACCTGCGTTTGTGTCCTGAATGATGCCGTCGGGTCCGATGTCCACAAAGGGAACAGGGATGGCCGCACCTATTCTGAATATTAAAATTATTAAAGCTGTGTAAAGTATCTTTTTTCTTAAGTCAGCGATTTTCCATGCATTGATAAGAGTCTGCAACATGTTAAATCACCTCTGCCTTCCCGCCGGCTGCTTCAATTTTCTGCTTAGCTGATTCGGAAAAAGCATTTGCCTTTACAGTTAAACTCTTTGTAAGCTCGCCGTTGCCAAGTACTTTAACACCATCAAGTGTTTTCTTGATAAGACCTGATTCGATAAGCGCCTGAATGTCAACAGTAGCGCCCGCATCAAAACGAGCCTCCAAATCAAGAAGGTTTACTGTCGCAAACTCCTTGCGGAAAATGTTAACAAAACCTCTTTTGGGAAGACGCCTCTGTAAGGGCATCTGACCGCCTTCGAAACCGGCGCGCATACCGCGGCCTGCACGAGCCTTCTGACCCTTGTGACCTTTACCTGCAGTTTTGCCCTGACCTGAAGCAGGACCTCTGCCGATACGCTTACGCTCCTTTGTGGAGCCCTCTGCCGGTGAAAGATTGTGCAATCTCATTATTTCGCACCTCCTTGCTTGGCTTCATCTACAGCGAGAAGGTGGCTTATCTTTGCTACCTTTCCCTGTGTTGCGGCGTTATCCGGCTGTACGGAAACATCGCCGATTTTATGAAGACCGAGTGCATGGGCGGTGGCAATTTGATCTTTCTTACTGCCGATAAGACTCTTAACAAGTCTGACCTGGAGTTCTTTTGCTTTCGCCTTTGCCATTTCGTCCACCCTCCTTAATCTAAAATCTCACTTACTGACTTTCCGCGTGTTACTGCGACTTCGTCAGCGTTACGAAGCTGTGCAAGTCCGTTCAGAGTAGCTCTGACGACGTTGCAGGGATTGTTTGAACGTAAAGCCTTGGAACGGATATCTCTGATACCCACTGTCTCAACAACAGCACGTACAGGACCACCTGCGATAACGCCGGTACCGGGTGCGGCGGGCTTCATAAGAACAACGCCTGCACCGAATTTGCCGATAACCTCATGAGGAATGGTTGTTCCTTTAAGAGCTACCTTGAACAAATTCTTCTTGGCATCCTCAATACCTTTGCGGATAGCGTCCGGAACTTCGCCCGATTTACCTAAACCGAAACCGATGATCCCGTTGCCGTCACCTACGACTACAAGAGCCGCGAACTTGAAGATACGTCCGCCCTTGACTGTCTTTGATACACGGTTGATAGCCACAACACGCTCGGTAAGTTCTAAAGTTGATGCATCTATCTTAGCCAAAAGTATTACCTCCTCTTCTTAGAACTTGAGGCCGCCCTCACGGGCGCCTTCGGCCAGTTCCTGTACACGGCCGTGGTATATATAGCCGCCACGGTCAAAGACACATTTTTCAATGCCCTTATCAGCAGCACGCTTTGCTAACAATTCGCCCACCTTGTGAGCTGAGGACTTGTTTCCGCCGTAATCCTCAAAATCCTTCTCCACAGTTGAAGCGGACACGAGAGTAACACCCTCAACGTCGTCTATTAACTGAGCGTAGATATTCTGCAGGGAGCGGAACACACTTAAGCGGGGACATGCGGCTGTGCCGGAGATCTTCGCGCGAACTCTCCTGCGGCGCTTTGTCCTTGCTTTGTTACTGTCCGGTCTGGTTACCATAATTATTCACTCCTTTAATTAAGACTACTTACCGCCCTTACCGGCCTTGCCTTCCTTGCGGCGAATGACTTCGTCAGCGTACTTGATTCCCTTGCCCTTGTAAGGCTCCGGAGGACGCTTCTCACGGACTTCTGCCGCAAACTGGCCGACCTTCTGCTTGTCGGGACCTGAAATAACGATCTTGTTGGGTGCGGGGACATCAATGGTGATACCGTCGATCTCGGGAACGATGACCTGATGTGAATAACCTATGTTAAGCACAAGGTTCTTGCCTTCCTTTGCAGCACGGTAACCAACACCGTTGACCTCAAGCTCCTTGGTATAACCGCTGTTTACACCTGTTACCATGTTGGCGATAAGTGTACGGGTCAGACCGTGGAGAGATCTGTTCATCTTTGAATCGTTGGGACGGGTGACAACAATGGTGTCGCCGTCCTTAGCGACTGTCATTGTACTGCAGACTGTTCTGGTAAGAGTACCCTTCGGGCCTTTTACTGTAACAGTGCTGCCGTCGATTGTAACATCTACACCTGCGGGAATGACTATGGGCATTTTGCCTATACGAGACATTCTAACAGCACCTCCTTACCAGATAAATGCAAGGACTTCGCCGCCGACATTGGCTTTGCGAGCTTCCTTGTCAGTCATAATACCCTTTGAAGTTGAAAGGATCGCTATACCCAGACCTCTGATGACCTTGGGAAGATCCTCACAGCTTGAATAAATACGCAGACCGGGCTTAGATACTCTGCGTAAACCGGTGATGGCGTGGGTATTGTCGGGGCCGTACTTGAGCACGATCTCGATAACGCCCTGATTGCCGTCATCTTCTACCTTGAAACTCTTGATATAACCTTCATCAACAAGAATCTGAGCAATCGCTTTCTTCATGTTGGATGCAGGAACTCTCACCGTATCATGTTTTGCAGAACCGGCATTACGAATTCTTGTTAACATATCGGCGATAGAATCAGTGATTTGCATACGTCAACCTCCTTCTGCAATTGCTCTTACCAGCTTGCTTTTTTTACTCCGGGGATCTGACCTGCGTGAGCAAGCTCCCTGAAGCATATACGACATACTCCGTACTTGCGAAGATAGGCATGCGGCCTTCCGCAAATTTTACATCTGTTGTACTGTCTTGTAGAAAATTTAGCCGGTCTTGCCTGCTTAACCTTCATTGATGTTTTGGCCACTTTAAACCCTCCTTATCTTGCAAACGGAGCGCCCATAAGTGCTAAAAGCTCACGGGCTTCTTCGTCCTTGGTTGCTGTCGTGACAAAGCATATATCCATGCCACGGACCTTATCGATCTTATCGTAATCGATCTCGGGGAATATAAGCTGTTCCTTAACGCCCATGCAGTAGTTTCCTCTGCCGTCGAAGGAATCGGGATTTATTCCGCGGAAGTCTCTTACTCGGGGAAGCGCCATGTTGAAGAATCTGTCGATAAACTCGTACATTCTGTCACCGCGGAGAGTGACCTTTGCACCGATCGTCATTCCTTCACGGAGCTTAAAGTTAGCAACTGACTTCTTTGCCTTACACAGAACAGGCTTCTGACCTGTGATCTGCATAAGATCGGAAACGATAGCGTCCATAACCTTCGGGTTATCTCTTGCTTCGCCGCAGCCTACGTTGATAACTACCTTCTCAAGCTTCGGGATTTGCATGACACTCTTATACTGGAATTTCTTCATAAGAGCAGGTGCGACTTCATTAACATAAGTATCTTTTAATCTTGCCATCTGTCATGTTCCTCCCTTATTCAAATTCTGCTTGGCAATCGCTCTTTTTGCAAGTGCGTACTTTCTTGCCTTTTGCGTTGATCTTGCTGCCAGTCCTTGTGGGACGTCCGCATTTGGGACATACCAGCTGGACTTTATCCGCATAGAGCGCGCTCTCAGCCTTGATAAGACCGCCGGGCTCACCCATCTGACGGGGCTTTACGTGCTTGGTCACGATGTTGACGCCCTCAACGATAACTTTGCCTTCCTTGGGGCTTACCTGCATGACCTTGCCTCTTGTGCCGCGATACTTACCGTTGATAACGATAACCTCATCGCCTGTTTTTACGTGTACTTTATTACTCATTGCAGTGCACCTCCCATTAAAGCACTTCGGGAGCAAGAGAGAGGATCTTAAGGTAATCCTTCTCACGAAGCTCTCTGGCTACAGGTCCAAAAATACGTGTACCTCTGGGATTCTTGTCGTCTTTAATAAGAACGGCCGCATTCTCGTCAAAGCGAATATATGTGCCGTCGTCGCGGCGTAAACCGCTGGCAGTACGAACAATAACTGCCTTTACTACTTCACCTTTTTTAACAACTCCGCCGGGTGCCGCTTTCTTAACAGAAGCAACAACGACGTCGCCGATATTGGCATACCTCCTGCCGGAACCTCCGAGTACGCGGATGCACATGATCTCCTTCGCACCGGTGTTGTCGGCAACCTTGAGGTAACTCTGTTGCTGTATCACAGTGTTTGCCTCCTCACAACTTCACCAAATTATTTGGCTTTCTCGATAATTTCGACAACACGCCATCTCTTGTCCTTGGACAAAGGACGTGTTTCCATAACCAATACACGATCGCCGATGCCGCACTCATTATTTTCGTCATGAGCCTTAAGCTTAACGGTACGGTTCACGATCTTCTTGTAAAGCGGATGCTTTACCCTATCCTTGACGGAAACGACTACTGTCTTATCCATCTTATCGCTTGTTACAAAACCTACTCTGGTTTTTCTGAGATTTCTTTCGCTCATTGCACTGGTCTCCCCTTTCCTTACGAGTTGGTACCGTGTAATTCGATATCGCGCTGAACTGTCAGGACTCTTGCGATATCTTTCTTAACGGCACTGATTCGCATTGGGTTGTCAAGCTGGTTGATGGCCTGCTGGAAGCGCAGTTTAAAAAGCTCATCCTTCAACTCAAGCAGCTTAGCATCCAGCTCTTTAGCGGAAAGTTTTCTGATTTCACTGGCTTTCATTATTGCTCACCACCCATTTCTTCCTTAGATACAAATTTGCATTTTATCGGGAGCTTGTTGGCTGCAAGACGCATAGCCTCTGCCGCCAGCTCCTTCTCAACACCGGCGATCTCAAACATGACTCTGCCGGGCTTAACAACGGCTACCCAATACTCAGGTGAACCTTTACCTGAACCCATTCGGGTCTCGGCAGGCTTCTCTGTGATAGGCTTGTCGGGGAAAATCTTTATCCATACCTGACCGCCACGCTTAATGTAACGGGTCATGGCAATACGGGCTGCTTCGATCTGGTTGGATGTTATCCATGCGGGCTCAAGAGCCACAAGACCGTAATCGCCGTAGTTGACTTCTGTACCGCGGGATGCCTTACCGGTCAGACGACCTCTCTGGACTCTGCGGTATTTAACACGCTTAGGTAATAACATCAGCGTCTGCCTCCTTCCCTACCGGGCTTACGGCTGTCATGAAGGACTTCGCCTTTGTAGATCCAGACCTTTACGCCGATACGGCCGTAAGTTGTCTTTGCCTCTGCGAAACCGTAGTCGATATCTGCACGGATCGTCTGCAGCGGGATTGTACCTTCATGATAATGCTCTGTACGGGCAATTTCTGCGCCGCCGAGTCTGCCGGAAACCTGAGTTTTGATACCTCTTGCGCCGAGCTTCATTGCGCGGCCTATAGCCTGCTTAAGGGCTCTGCGGAAAGACACACGTCTTTCAAGCTGCGCTGCGATGCTCTCTGCTACGAGCTGAGCGTTGAGATCGGGCTGCTTGATCTCAATGATATTGAGATTGACTTCTTTGCCGCCTAACTTCTTTTCGCAGATCTTCTTGAGCTTTTCGATCTCAGCGCCGCCGCGTCCGATAACCATACCGGGCTTTGCGCAGTGGATGTTGATGTAAATACGCTTTGAGTCGCGCTCAATTTCGACCTTGGGAACTCCTGCCGGAGCAAGTACCTTTAAGAGATACTCACGAAGCTCATAGTCCTCAACGAGTGTGTCGGCGAAGGTGTTGGCATTGGCATACCAAACGGATTCCCAATTTTTAATGACACCGGTTCTCAGACCGGTCGGATTAACTTTCTGTCCCATTACTTTACCTCCTCCTCACTCATTCTTTTTCCTTAAGCACAAGGGTAATGTGCGAAGTCTTTTTGTTTATTCTGAACGCTCTGCCCTGTGCTCTGGGTCTTGTACGCTTGAGGGTAGGTCCCTGACCAACGTTGCATTCAGCAACATAAAGGCGGGTAACGTCCATGTTGAAATTGTTTTCAGCGTTTGCCATTGCTGATTTTAAAAGCTTGAGTAACGGTTCACACGCAGCCTTGGGCGTGTATTTCAGAATTGCCAATGCTTCATCAGCAGGCTTATTGCGAATGAGATCAAGCACGATCTGAACCTTGCGGGGTGCAATTCGTAAATATGTGGCTTTTGCCGTTGCTTGTACTTCCTGCATTAGTTATACACTCCTTTCGACTGATTATTTACCGGTATTGGAGGTCTTTGAACCTGCGTGACCTTTGAAGGTGCGTGTAGGTGCAAACTCTCCGAGTTTATGTCCCACCATGTCCTCTGTGACATATACGGGAACGTGCTTGCGTCCGTCATGGACTGCAAATGTATGACCAACGAATTCGGGGAAAATCGTTGAACTGCGGCTCCAGGTCTTAAGCACTGACTTGTTGCCTGTCTTGTTCATTTCCACGACTCTTTCGAGCAGCTTGGGCTGCACGAAAGGACCTTTTTTAACGCTTCTGCCCATATTTATCTGCTCCTTTCATTATTTGCCGTTACGGCGCTTTACTATCATCTTATCTGAATGTTTCTTCTTGTCGCGGGTCTTATAACCGAGAGCAGGCTTACCCCATGGGGTAACAGGACCGGGACGACCGATGGGGCTCTTGCCCTCGCCGCCGCCGTGGGGGTGGTCGCAGGGGTTCATGACCGAACCTCTTACTGTAGGTCTCCAACCCATGTGGCGTTTACGTCCTGCCTTACCGATCTTGACGTTCTCGTGATCCACGTTGCCGACCTGGCCGACTGTTGCCATGCACTCCATGGGAACGTTTCTCAGCTCGCCTGAAGGCAAACGAAGAAGGGCGTAGGCGCCTTCCTTAGCCATAAGCTGTGCCGAGTTGCCGGCTGCTCTTGCGAGCTGTCCGCCTCTGCCGGGATAAAGCTCAACGTTGTGAACTATAGTACCGGTGGGCATATTGACAAGGGGAAGCGCGTTGCCGGGCTTGATGTCCGCTGTGGTGCCGGCTACTACTGTATCGCCTACTGAAAGACCTGCGGGAGCGAGGATGTATCTCTTCTCGCCGTCTGCGTACTTAAGCAGAGCGATGTGCGCTGAACGGTTGGGATCGTACTCGATCGTAGCGACTGTCGCCTCTACGTCTCTCTTATCGCGCTTGAAGTCGATTATACGGTACTTCCTGCGGTTTCCGCCGCCGCGATGACGAACTGTGATCCTGCCGTAGCTGTTACGACCGGACTTCTTATTAAGTGAAACCAGAAGGCTTCTTTCGGGTGCTGTCTTTGAAAGACCCGAGAAATCTGTAACCGACATATTACGTCTGCCGTTTGTCGTCGGGTTATAGAAATTGATTGACACTTTATTCACTCTCCTCTATGGCAGCTTTGCGGAGATGTCAGCCTCCATACCTCGCCGCCAAAGTAATAATTACATCATACCGTCGAAGAACTCAATGTTCTTGGAACTCTCTGTAAGGGTAACGACAGCCTTTTTCCATGAAGCCTTATAGCCCTCAAATCTGCCGTATCTGCGAAGCTTACCTTTAACATTTATTGTATTTACCTTAGATACCTTAACATCGAAGAGCTTCTCTACCGCGGCAGCGATTTCTGCCTTGTTGGCGTCCTTAGCGACCTTGAAGGTGTACTTCTTGTCGGCTATGCCTGCCATGCTCTCCTCTGTAATGATGGGGCGGAGGATGATATCCTGTGCTATCTTATTCATGCATATACCTCCTCGATCTTGCTGACGGCATCCTTTAATACGAGTAATGTATCGCAGTTGAGGATATCGTAAACATTAAGAGTGGAAACGAGAGTAGTCTTGACGCCCGCGATGTTTCTTGCGCTTCTGTAGATCACGTCGTTCTTCTCGGGGAGAACGATAAGTGTCTTCTTGCCGGTTTCAAGGGCGTTTAAAACCTTGACTACTTCTTTGGTCTTGATTGCCTCAAGTGAAAGCTCATCGAGAACTATAATCTCTTCATCGGCAACCTTTGAAGAAAGCGCTGACTTCATAGCAAGTCTTCTGACTTTCTTGTTGATCGAAAAACCGTACTTACGGGGCTTGGGACCGTGGGCGATACCGCCGTGTGTCCACTGGGGAGATCTGGTTGAGCCTTGTCTTGCATGGCCTGTGCCCTTCTGCTTCCAGGGCTTCTTGCCACCTCCGCTGACTTCGCCGCGTGTAAGGGTAGACTGAGTACCCTGACGCTGATTTGCGAGGTAGTTGACTACACACAGGTGCATTGCCGCTACGTTGGGCTCGATGCCGAAAATCTCTTCTGCAAGGTCTATATCAGAGACCTTTTTGCCTGTTACGTCAAATACTGATACGTTTGGCATACTATTCTACTCCTTTCTTACGCTTTAACACTGTCAGAGATCAGAACCAATCCGCCCTTGGGACCCGGAATGGCTCCCTTTATAGCGATAAGGTTGTTTTCTGCGTCAACCTTGACAACGTTTAAATTCTTGATAGTTACGCGCTCATGGCCAAGATGACCTGCAAGTTTCTTTCCCTTGTAAACTCTTGACGGGTCACTACATGCGCCCAATGAGCCTGCATGTCTTGCGACGGGGCCTGTACCGTGTGATTCCTTGAGTCTGGCAAAGTTCCATCTCTTGATAGAACCGGCTGTTCCCTTACCTTTGCTTGTACCGACAACATCGACCTTGTCGCCCACTGCAAAGATGTCAGCCTTGAGAATGTCGCCTACGTTAAGCTCGCTGATGGAATCAAGTCTGAACTCTCTGAGTGACTTTTTGGGAGCTACGTCGGCTTTGCCGAAGTGACCCTTCATGGGCTTGTTCACACGCTGAACCTTAACATCACCGAATCCGATCTGAACAGCCTCGTAGCCGTCGTTTTCGATCGTCTTCTTCATTACCACCGGACAGGGACCAGCTTCAACCACTGTTACGGGAATAACGTTTCCCTTTTCGTCGAAGATCTGTGTCATGCCGATTTTCTTACCGATTAGACCTTTTTTCATTTAACCTTTTCCTCCTTCATAGGTTATTGGTTGACCGTAAGTTTTCGATCAACTTGACCTGCGGTGTTGCATTACAATCGGTGTGGTAGGCACCGTATATATAATGTAATAGAAATTAAAGCTTAATCTCTATTTCAACGCCTGCGGGAAGCTCCAGACCTGACAGAGCCTCAACTGTTTTTGCAGAGGGTCTGAGAATGTCTATCAGCCTTTTGTGTGTACGCTGCTCAAACTGTTCGCGGGAATCCTTGTCCTTGTGTACAGCACGAAGGATCGTAACGATCTCCTTCTCTGTGGGAAGGGGCACGGGACCGGAAACCTGAGCGCCTGTGCGCTTTGCTGTCTCGACGATCTTTTCCGCCGCCTTGTCTACGAGGTTGTGATCGTAGCCCTTAAGTCTGATTCTGATTTTTCCCTTAACTGCCATTTAATTCACGCCTTTCTTTGATTTGGAGCGTTTGCACATTGGAACCAACGCTCCTGTTGAAATTTGGCGGGCATTGCAAAGTTCTTTACACTACCCCGGGTGTTCGCATCATTCCGATTAAAAAAACCGGAAATCTTCTTTATTTCCGGGGAGCGCAAAACAACAAATTTGCACACTTCTGCTCTCAACGGAACCGCAAGGGAGGCAGCCCCGCCGAAATAACAGATGTTAGTTTCGCCCGGTTTAAAATCGGACATACTCAGCGGAAATTTCCTGCCTCAAAGGGCAGCCACCTCCCGCGTCAACGCATATCTCTACCCACGTGTTTTTACCACGTGCCCGAATATGTTAACATATTATATATATATAGGCAAGCATTTTTTTATTATTTTTAAAAGTTTGTTAGTTTTGCACAAAGTTTTATCTGATTTCATCGCAAATTTATCACTGTAATGCATATTGTACAAAAAATCCCTGTAAATTTCTGCATATAAATTTTGTACAATAAACGATTCTGACCGTGATTTAAATAAAAAAACACAGAAACAGCCGAAAACTATCGGAATTTTGCATGGGTACAGGCGCAATATTTCACTGTCCGGCGGTTCTTTCATATAATGGGAATAAAAATAAACCTAAACCCCGGAGGTGCTTTTTTGAGTGCTTTTTTATACAGTCTCCCCCACACCGTTCAGGCTTTAATTGCAACGATCTTCACTTGGGCGGTGACCGCATTCGGCGCGGGAATAGTGTTTTTATTCAAAAAGGTAAATAAAAACGTCCTTGACGCCATGCTTGGTTTTTCTGCCGGAGTAATGATATCCGCCTCGTTCTGGTCCCTGCTTTCTCCCGCGGCGGAAATGTCCCAAAGCCTGAATATGAACACCGTTTTCGTTTTATTATCGGGATTTTTAAGCGGCGGAATACTGCTGTTCTGCGGCGACAAATTGTTTTCGCGCCTTGAACGATCAAAGGGATACGCCGAAAATTCCGGCAGCAAACGGCGCTGTATGCTGTTGATATTTTCCATAACCCTCCACAACATCCCGGAAGGCATGGCTGTGGGCGTCGCCTTCGGCTCCCTCAAATACGGTCTAAAGGGAGCCACCCTTGCGGGCGCCTGTCTGCTTGCTCTGGGCATAGGACTGCAAAATTTTCCGGAGGGCACCGCGGTAAGCCTGCCTTTAATGCGCGAAGGATATTCCCGCCCCAGGGCGTTCTTTTACGGTCAGCTCAGCGGAATAGTTGAACCCATAGCAGGGGTGCTGGGCTCGATCCTGGTCCTGTGGGTAAGATTCATGCTTCCATATCTGCTTGCCTTTGCCGCGGGAGCCATGATCTATGTGGTGGTGGAAGAGCTTATACCGGAAAGTCAAACCAACGGCAGGAAGGATCTGATGGCGCTTTTCACCCTGTTCGGATTTTCGGCAATGATGCTGCTGGACATTGCCCTCTCATAGCTGTAATATTCAGATATTCTTCAAATAATACGGCTGAATTTTCATATGTTTATATTTTTTATCTGTATTTTTTAATATATTTATACAAAGCGAAACGATCGGCAACAAACATAAACGTTGCTGCCGATCAACTGCTTTTTTATTATGTTTATCAATTTGCAAAAGGATCGAGCTCATCGCCCACATCAAAGCCGGGTTGTTCAAATTCGGGGTTGAACGTCGTTGTTTCATCGCTCGAAGCAGGAGCGGTGGTCGTGGTTGCGCTTGAGACCGGTGATTCGGTGGTCGTTTCGATCTTTGTCGTTGTGGTATTTCCCGAGGTATTGTCGGGAGCTTTTGTGGTGGGAGCGCTTGTTGTGGTAGGCTTACTGCCACTGTTTCCCTGCTTTGTCGTTGTTGTCGGTTTGCTTTCCTGCGCCTTACCTGTGGTCGTTGCATTGGCGGACTGTGCGGCTGTTCCTGTTCCGCTGTTCTTTCCGGCTTCTACCGTAACGTTTTGAGTCTCAGGCTCGCCCTGTGAATTGGTAACGGTTTCGCCGTTTTTGTTTGTAACGACCTCTGTCACAGGCACACTTATCACCTGCGTGACCGCGTTACCGTCATCGTCCACGACTATAACTCCGCCGGGCTCAGTAACAGGTACTACTCGGGTCTCCGTCAATACTTCGGTAAGGATATCGTTCGTTTCGGTTTCGGTTTCCTTTGTCCCATTGTCCTTAGCCTTACACGCAGCAAAGCAGAAGACCAGAACAAATAAGATCAATACCAGACAAAAATACTTTTTCATTTTAGTTTTCTCCTATCTTTTTTTATATGCCGCCTTAATCAAAATTGTCATTCGCTTCTTCGTAAAAGGTCTCCCTCTCATCGCTGTCCTGTGTGTCAATTTCATCGGGTTCCTCATCATCCGGGTCTTCCGGATTCCAGAACAGTCTGCTTCTCCTTTTGGTCACAGGCTCTGTCGTTGTTTCCTCTTTCTTCTTTTTGCTGCTTGATGAATCGGTATTATTGAAAAGAGAATTGATATATCTCTTGCGTTCGCTGTTATTGTCAAGCTCTATATTTGTTTTGCCGTAAATCGCATTCTGAAGATCCTGAGCGGCGCGGGAATAATCGACGATCCACACAAACTCTTTATTTATCGTAGCCGAAACGCCTGTTCCTCCGGTTTCAACATCCGGCATGGTCATACCGACTATCTCATAGTCCATCCATTTTTGGGTCAACGCCTGGGTCACATAGGAAAGTATCTCATTCCTCTTCATGTTTGTTCTGACATAACCAAGGGTCTGGTCAAGGGCATTGTTTATCTGACCCAGCGACGCGCCTTTGGCGCTCTTGATTATAGCGGAGATAAGATTCCTGTGACGGCGCGTCCTGCTGATATCGCTGTCTGAATCACAGTGACGTATACGGCTGTATACAAGAGCCTCTTTACCGTAGATCCTGACATTGCTGCCATATGGGAATTTTCGGGTCATGGTATGGGTAGTTCTGTCGATATACTTTGCCTCATATTCCTTGACCTCAAGCTCCACTCCGCCCAAAGCGTCTATAAGCTTGGGGAAGGTAACGAAGTCCACAGATATATAGTAGTCGATCCTGATCTTATAATTATCCTCAAGTATCTTTACAAGAGTTGCCGGACCGCCCCAGTTATATGCGCCGTTGACCTTATAGTACCTTTCCTTCCCGTTGATATTCATATAGGTATAGCTGTCGCGGAAAAAGGACACCATGGTGATCTTCTTCGTATTTTTGTTGATCGACACCATTATCATGGCGTCCGAACGGCCTCCGGATATTGTCCCGTCAGCGCTGTCAACGCCGCAAAGCAGAATGTTCAGGACGTCTTTACTGTACATCTTTTCTCCGCCGTTGTTTGCCCACTCTTTGAGGAACTCCGTAAGAGAGCTTGCATCGTCGATATCATGCATAGCCTGGAAATCCGGATCAGGCTCCTCCGTAGGCAGAATATCATCCTGATTGGAGAAATCAAAACCACTGTCAATATTTATTTTATCAAGTTTGTTTTTTACCCAAGTATAGGATATTACAAACACAGTCACAAAAATCGTCAATATTATAAGCAGCAGGATTATCAGATTCCTGTAGTTATTTCTTCTGAAAAATGAATTTGAACGATCTTTGCTTCCTGCCTTTCTTTCCTCTTTCAAAATTTATAACCCACCTAACCAAAATAACACATTTTATATATTGTAACACATGACGCCGATTATGTATATAAACAAAACGTAAAATTCACAGACTTTTTACAAATAGTTTTTATTATATGTCATATTTTAGCGGTTGAACAGTCACTGAAAATGTGTTCAAAAATTCGCATTAAGAATAAAGCTCGGAGTAAAGTATGATGGCGGCCTTCGGTTTTTCCGTAAAATTCACCGTTGCGCCTGTATCCATCAGTGTCTTTCCGTCGGCAACAACAGAAAATGCGGGATCATCCGGGTTTGTCAGCTTATAAGCAGATGTCCCGTTCAAACCGTTCAGCCGCAGTGTATAATCATCAGCCTGTACCTTCTCACGGGCGTATACCAACGCAACACCCGATGTCTCTGTACCAAACTGCATGGCGAGCACTTTGTCCGTATCGGTCCCGCCGTTTTCCAGCGGGAAATAATTCCGGGTAAGGAATTCACGCACATCCTTGAACCCCACCCGCATGGTGCAGGGCAGTATATTTGTACGTTCGGCGTACTCGCCCTCTTTATAGACACAGGTGCCGTATATGGGCAGCCAGCAGGACAGTCCGAAGGTCTGCGCCTGGGTCGCTTCACACACGTCCGCCTTGACCGTACCGTCCCGCAGGGCGCAGTTGTAATCCGAGCGCCAGAGCGGGATGCTTCGGTGCATCATCTCTATATCCAGTCTCCGTCCGCCGGATGCGCAGTTGTCAATAAGCAGTCCGGGTATGCGTGACATCAACGTGTCAAAGAACCGATACAGATTCGATACATAATGGTTCTCCTCAAATCCCTTTCGTCCGCCGTACAGTGTTTTGTCGGCCAACTCCCACTCGTTAAGCGGGTCAAAATTGAAGTCCTGACGGTAAATATCCACACCGTTGTCGATAACAGACTGCGCTATCAGATCAGAAAGATATGCGCAGGCGTCGTCGTTTGCAAGATTATACATATTTACACTGCTGTCGCCTTTTCTTTCCAGCAGCCAGCCGGAATGCTTTGAAGCCTCCGAGTACAGCTGTGTTCCGGTGCAGCAGCGTTCCGGCTCATACCAGAGCAGGAACTTCATGCCGCGCTGATGGATCGCATCAGACAGCGGCTTAAGTCCCTGAGGGAACCGCTCCGGATCGGGGCGCCAGTCACCTACGGTATTGTACCAGAAGTCCGTATTGGTATACCAGCCGGCGTCCATCCATATAAAGTCCGTTTCTTCGCACAGCTCCTCGGGCATATCGTTTATATCCTGTACCAGCTTATCGCAGGTACTCAGATCAAATTCACCTATATATCCGTTTGAAGAAATACATGAAGCCGATTCCGGGATAACGCAGTCCATCTCCCAGGAACGCAGACTGTTGAAACCCTTGAGCGGGTTCCCGCCGCTGTAAAACTGTAGGGCGATATGCGCCGAGCGCAAAGTCTCCTGTACGTCCAGAGCGCCCCGCAGTGTCTCCTGTCCTGCCTGCACCTCAACGCCGGATCTGCTCTGGGAAAGGGTGGTCATCCACTGACCTGTCCAGCCTACGCACAGAACCGCGCCTGTCTGTTCGCCGCAAAGGTTGAAATACGGCATGAAAGATGAGTTGCGACCGGCGTTTGCCCGCATACGCATGGGCAAAGTGTTTACGGGAGTACGGAAAAGACGGAAATCGTCCGGGTCGGAATCACTGCCCTTGCTGACATACAGATCGCTTTTACCCACAGCCAGCGTACAGTCCGCGCCGTAAAGCTTTGAAACGACAGGCGAAGCGGCAGTACCCGGATTGTTTATGTAAACCGTCCACTCGCAGGCGGCATATTCTTCATAGATCGTTGCATCAACAGAAAGTACCAGACCGCTTTGGCTGTGTTTCAGCGTAGTTTTTGAAGTTTTGCCGTGGCGGTAAACATCCCCCTCTGCGCTTTCCTCACCCACAGTTACAGTCCAGTCTTTTGAACAGCGGCGCAGCTCTTTGCCGCCCACAGTGACCGAAAAGGCCGCCCGGCTCGCGTCGCCGTCGGTCAGCCGCACATGGCGGTCAAACCATTCCCGGCACTGCTGACGTTCGCCATCCGTCACCTTAAGCTCAGCCGCGTCTATTGAGTCAAAACTGTAAGTTTTTATCTCAGTCATACTCAAAGCTCTCCAATCAGTACGTTCTTTGAAGGATGAATCCTCCGCGGCAAACATTGAAATTATGAAAAGCAATGCCTGTATCAGACTAAGAATGGCTTTCATAGGGCTGTACCTCCCTCTTTGATATGCCTTTATTGTAATTGTTTCACGGCTAAAAAGCAATAGTAATTTGCAAGGTAAAATACTATCCGCTTTAAATAATAAAAATATCGGCAGCGACCTTGAAGATCTCCGCCGATCAATTTGTTCTTAGGATCATTAACGTCAGACAAGCTTCATAAGATACTCAAATCCGATCAGAGCAAACAAAAAAGAGAAATTGAATATCGAAAATTTACCAATATAATACGCCGTCCTTCCCGGATTGTGCTTGACGTATTCACGGAAGGTTATCAGACTTGCCAGAGAGGCGATAAGCGTACCCACGCCGCCGATATTTACACCAATAAGCAGATCCTGATAATTCCGCGTAAACTGAGAAAGCAGGATCGCCGAAGGCACGTTACTGATAAACTGGCAGGACAGAGTGCTGAATATCAGCGTGCTCCTGTTCATAAGTGAGGAAAATATATTCCTTACAACATCTATCCTTGCCATGTTGCCTGCAAATATGAAGAAAAACACAAAGGTGAGCAGAAGACCGTAATCCACCATTTTCAGGGCTTTTCTGTCGACGATCAAAAGAACGGTAGGTATCACTATAAGTCCGATCCAGTAGGGTATCACCCTGAAAACGATAACTATTGATAATGTGAACAACAGCAAATAAAGCCCTGTTCGTTTGGGATCAAGGACGATTTTTTCATCCGGAATCGTTAACGGTTCACTTTTTACGAATATCAGACAACATACCGTGATAAGGGCGACCGCAACGATAAAAGGGAGAACCATTATTTTTACAAACTCGCCGTTGGAAATATCAAACTTTGTATACAAATACAGGTTCTGAGGGTTGCCGAAGGGTGTGAGCATACCGCCCAGGTTCGCGGCAATGTTCTGCATAATAAATGTGAACGCCATATACTTCTCTTTTTTTACCGTTGTAAGGACCAGATACCCTAACGGGAGAAAAGTCAGCAACGCCATATCGTTGGCTATAAGCATTGAGCCTATAAAGGTGATATAAACCAGGGCAAGTACGCTGTTTCTCGCAGTTTTGAAAACCCGGACTACCTTCCTCGCCAGCATATAGAAAAAGTTTATATTTTTCAGCGCGCATACAACCGACAGCACACAGAACAGACAGGTCAGCGTTTTAAAGTCAAAATACTTTATATACTGCTTGTCAACAGGTATTATTATCCCTGTAACAACGGCTAAAACAAAAGCGATGCACATAACTGCATTCTTTCTGAAAAATTGTAACAGCCTGTTGCCATTTAATATTCTGCTGCTGTCATATATTTCTTTTACATCATTATCCATAGATCATCATCTCAATATCAATCGGCAGCAAACGTTTCCGTCGCTGCCGATCAACTTGTTTTATTTACTGTTTAATACATACAATTTTACAAGCAGGGAATTACTCCTCAACATTCTTTCTGGGCTCGATCCTGCCGTAAAGCGACGCTCCGGAAACATCTGAACGGGGCGCTCTTGCGGGAGCTTCCTCCACAGTGTGGGAAGGTCTTCTGTTGTATCCGCCTCTGTTGGAGCCTCGGTTGTTGTATCTGCCCCTGCTGTTATAGGGCTTTTTGTACTCCTCTGTGGGAGAAATAACAACTCTGCGGTTTGAATCGTCGCCGATGGAATGGGAGGTCACGCCTTCAATACCCTGAACGGTCGTGTGAATGACTCTGCGCTCATAGGGATTCATGGGATCAAGGGTGAAATTCCTGCCGTATTTCTTTACCTTTTCGGCATACTTTACTGCAAGCTCGCTGAGAGTCTGCTCACGCTTTTCCCTGTAATTTCCAACGTTTATGGAAACTCTCTTATAATCGGAGCCGCCGTTCTTGTTGACAAACAGGCGTGTAAGATACTGGACAGCGTCAAGGGTCTCTCCCCTGCGTCCGATGACCGTACCGTAACCGTCGCCGCACTCGATCTCAAACTTAAGGCAATCAATATCGACTGATGCTGTTACCTTTACGTCCGAGACGCCCATACCGGTAAGGATGGATGTGATATAATTCTCCGCCGCGGCGTTGCACTCAGCATTGAATACGGGCTTGCGTTCCTCCTGTGCCTGATCGGGCGCCGGAGCCTGAGGTTTCTTTGCCTTCTCTTTTTTCTCGGCTTTTTCAGCCTTCTCGGTCTTGCCTGCGGGCTTGGGCTCCGCAGCCTTGGGTTCCGCGGCTTTGCGCTTTGGCGCCACCGGATCGGGGACTTCATAACTTACCTTTACCTTTGCGGGCGAACCGCCGAAAAGACCGAAAACTTTTTTTGTGGGAACTTCCAATGTCTCGAATTTGATCTCTGCGTCCTCGGGAGCGTTGAGCGCCTTGAGCGCCTCCTCCTTCGCAGCATCAATAGTAGAACCTGTTCCTATTGCTTCCTTTAACAAAAATTACACCACCTAATATTTTGACTGCCGTAAAGCAGCGTTTTAGCTTTTATTGATTTTTTAAATTCTGGTTGATCTTTTTGCGGAAATTCTCTTTTGAACGTCTCTCTATGGTCTCCTCCACCATTGCCTTTGCTATCATCTTCTGGGGGCTGTGGGTATAGCTGATTATGACCTGCTGAATAAACGCTAAGACGTTTGACGTTATCCAATAGATACCGATACCTATGGGGAACTGGAACGCAAAATAGAAAGAGATCAGCGGCATGCCCAACGCCATACAGCCCATCATGGGGTTTTTGCTCATATCCGGGTTCTGCTGACGCTGCTTTATTGTTGTGAATATTCCGCTTGCCAATGCCGAAAGACCGGAGAGTACGGGAACGATCCACTCCTTGTTAAACTCCTTGAATGAGGGGATCTCGCCCAGCTCCAGGCCGAACATCGTAAAATTGAAATTCTTGATCTGGTCAATAACACTCTGACTGACTTTCTGAGTAACGTCTGTAAAACCGCTCAGCTTATCGATATTCTGTATAACGAGCAGCTCGTGAATTCTCGTGTTTTTAATATTCGACACAACATCCGATAAATGGGTAGTAAGCGCAGTTGTAAGAACATCAACATCCGCAGAGGCTATACCCAGAGCATAGGTGAGCGGACGGTAGATAACTGCGATAAGTCCGAAAATGATGGGCATCTGGATCAGCAGCGGAGCGCAGCCTGCGCCCATGGGGTTATATCCTTCGCGCTGATACAAAGCCTGGGTCTCTTCTTGGATTTTTCTCTGGTCGTTACCGTATTTTTCACGTATTTTGCGAAGCTTGGGCTGAAGCCGATAGGTTTTTGCCGTACCCTTCTGCTGAGAAATAGTGGTGGGCAGCATAAGCAGCCTGCAAAACAGTGTGAAGAGTATGATCGATACGCCGTAATGTCCTACAAGGTTATAGATAAGCCTGAGGGCAAAGCCGAAAGGTACACCGAGAATATTGTAGATAGCATTCATTGAAAGCCTCCGTACCGCAAAACTCCGAATATTGCGGCACTATGTTATTTTTCTTTTTTGGGGGGCACCGGATCATAACCTCCGGGGAAAAGCACGTTGCATCTCAGGATACGTCTGACCGCAAGCAGAGAGCCCTTGAAGGCTCCGTGGACCGTCACTGCTTCTATAGCATAACTTGAGCATGTAGGGTAATACCGGCACATTGCCGGGAGTCTGGGCGAAATATGCCGCTTATAAAATCTGATAAGCTTCAAAATCAAGTTTTTCATAGCAAAACAATTGTAAAATCAGATACAACAGGATCACTGAGGCTCAATTACACCTGCAGCGACAAGCTGACTGCGCATAACCTCAGCAATCTGTGTACTTTTTGCTTTTTTTGTTTTGAACCTTGCGACGAAGACGATATCCCATCCTCCTGAGCATTCCGGTTCAAGTGTACGATACGCTTCCCTGATAACTCTGCGGCAGCGGTTTCGCTCCACTGCGTTGCCTATCTTTTTGCTTGTGGTTATACCTATGCGGCAGACACCCATTTGATTTCTTGCAAGATAAGAAACCAATGAAGGCTCCGCGTAGGATCTCCCCCTGCCGTAAACACGGCGGAACTCCTTATTGAGGGTAAGTGTTACCATGTCGGTAAATCAGTAAGTGAGGCGTTTTCTGCCCTTTGCTCTGCGGCGAGCCAATACTTTGCGGCCGTTTCTGTCAGACATTCTCTTAAGGAAGCCGTGTTCCATCTTACGGTGACGCTTTTTGGGTTGGTATGTCCTTTTCATTTTTTCTCCTCCATTCCGGATTTTAAATAGCAGTACAAGAATGTACTGTAAAAGCAAAATTACGTGTAAAAGGCTGAAGCCTTACGAAATAGTATTATATAACAAACCTATTCAAAATGTCAATCATTTTTTATATTTGTTTTTCTCTTACTTAACGGATCATAAAGTTGCGGCAAGCTCTTTGATATATTTCCTGAAATCCGCGCCGATCTCGGGGTGATTGAGGGCTACCTCGCAGTTTGCCTGCATAATGCCCAGCTTGTTGCCCATATCATATCTCTTGCCCACAAAATCAACGGCCGTAAGCTTGCCCTGCTTTGCAAGCGCCGCCATGGAATCGGTGAGGAAAAACTCCTCTGTGCCGGAAAGTTTTATCCCGTCTTCAAGTAATCCGAAGATCTCCGGGGGCAGTACCACTCTGCCTAAGATGGCGTAGCAGGACATGATCTGCTCCTCCGTGGGCTTTTCGATGATATCGTGTACCCACATAATGTTGTCCTTCGCCGGTGTTACGTCAAGAGAGCAATACTTTTTGACAGCCTCTCTGGAAACCTCTTTTACGCCCACGGAACCGCAGCCGAATTCATCGTAAGCCTTTATTACCTGACCCACCACCGGCTCTTCGGATACGATAACGTCATCACCGTAGAGGACGGCAAAGGGCTCGTTGCCCACAAAGGACTTGCCGCACATCACGGCGTGACCCAGACCCTTGGTGATCTTCTGGCGTACAAAATAGACGTTCGCAAGATTCGCAACAGCCTTTATATCCTCAAGCATTTTCTCCTTGGCGGGGTTGCCCTCAAGGTTGCGTTCAAGTTCAAAGGAATGATCGAAATGATCCTCGATAACGCCCTTTCCTCTGTTCGTGATTATGAGAATATCCTCGATCCCCGCGGCAACAGCCTCCTCGACTATATACTGTATGGCAGGCTTGTCAACAATGTTGAGCATTTCCTTGGGCACCGACTTTGAAGCGGGCAAAACTCTCGTTCCAAGACCCGCCGCCGGGATGATAGCTTTCTTTACCTTCATAACAACCTTTCCTTTCATGATTTTATTATTCAAATTTTTACTTCATTGATCTGCTGTCCTGTTTTACGGTCACATTGCGTACCCTGAAAGAAACTCTATTATCAGCTGTGAACCGAAGTAGGACGCGGCAAACAACAGCGCCGAAACTCCTCCGTACCTTAACGCATAAGTCATAAACTCACCGTCATTCCCGGATTTCCCCCTGGCGGTTTTTACGTTCTCCAGAACCCGTTTTCTGTACACCCAGTAACCTGTCAGTCCGCAGGCGATATTCTTTATGAACAAAATCGCCGTAGATATGGTATACTGGAGCACGACCTTGGGATTTTCGGCTAATTTTTTTCTCATTCCCGCATAGATATCTTTAGCCCGTGATTCAAACTCATCACTGCTTATTTTTCCGCTTTGACTTTCTTCAACGACGGTCCTCATTTCTTCAATGTACCCGTTTGTCATACTTATCAGCTCGGCCTCGGGGATCATACGGAATATTGAGACTGCAAGGCTCAAGGCCAGCACAACAATACCGATCTTGAACATCTTGCGGTATATGAACCAGAACTGGGCAAAGAAAAAAGCTCCCCAGTTCCATGTGATCTTCCTGTCCTTGTTTATGCGCTTGAATTTCTCTATTATCCTTGCGGTGTTTGACTGGACGAAAACTGCGATATCGCCTATTTTTACTCCGTCGATCTCCTCGTCGCTCTTTGCGTTGACCCCATGCATGAAGAAATTCATCCTGCCGTCTTCCGTGGACAGATCCGGGATAAAGGACCTTGAATTGCCCCGTTTCTCCTCCTCCGACATGAGCTGCATGCCGCAGTTTGGGCAGGCGAGCATATCCGGAGCGCAGTTGTTGCCGCATCTGGGACAAATTATACCCGGGGTACGGGTCTTATCAAAATCATCGGCTTTTGATTTATTTGAGGGCGTCCATGTATATTCCCCGTGCTTGTAGGCGTTTACACAACCGCCGTTCTCTTTCCAGCACTTTCTGTGCATGGGAGCGCCGCATTCCGGGCAAACAACGATATCATCCTCCGGTGTAAATGCCTCCGAACACACCTGACACCGTTCATTATCATATCTCATAAAATATATTTCACTTCCGTTCCGGGATAAACGCTAAACATTGCATATAAAAAAGTAAATGTTATGTTGACTCAATTATTTATTATATACAATATAAAAAATTTTTCAAGCTAAAAATCAAAACTTTCTTTACATCTGCGATAATTTTATATATAATAGTAAAGTATGTAATTGAAATTATTAAGAAATGAGATCTTAACTATGCTGCAATTTGAAGAATTAAGACTTGAACTTCTTGGCGAATCCGAAAAGCTCAACGAGCTTAAAGCCGCGTTGGGCCTTGATGAGATGAAGAAAGAGATAGCCGAGCTTGAGACCCAGATGACCGCTGACGGTTTCTGGGACGACATAAAGAGCTCCACCGCCGTACAGCAGAAAAAGAGCAGACTTGAAAACAAGGTCTCCACTTACGAAAAGCTGGAGGCGGATTTCAACGACGCCCTTATGATGATAGAGCTTTCCGATGAAGAGGGTGACCTTGATCTGTTTGACGATTGCCGTAAAAGCGTTGACGCGATAAAAACCGAGCTTGAATCTCAGACCTTGAGCACCCTGCTTACCGGCGAATACGATTCCCACAACGCCATTCTCACCTTCCATGCGGGAGCCGGCGGAACAGAGGCACAGGACTGGGCGGAAATGCTTGTGCGTATGTATATGCACTGGAGCGAGCGTCACGGCTTCAACGCCTCCATGGTGGACTATCTTGACGGAGACGAAGCCGGTCTTAAATCCGCCGTTCTCGTCATAAGCGGAGAAAACGCCTACGGCTTCCTCAAGAGCGAAAACGGCGTACACAGACTTGTACGCGTCTCCCCCTTTGACGCCTCAGGCAGACGGCACACCTCATTCGCTTCCCTTGAGGTCATGCCGGAAATAGACGACACTATAGAAGTGGATATAAATCCCGACGACCTGCGCATTGACGTTTACCGTTCCAGCGGCGCCGGCGGTCAGAAGGTCAACAAGACCTCCTCCGCGGTGCGTATAACCCATATCCCAACCGGTATCGTCACATCCTGTCAGGTGGAGCGCAGTCAGCACCAGAACAGAGAAGTGGCAATGAGGATGCTGAAATCCCGCCTTATTGAGATAAAGGAAAGGGAGCATCTTGATAAAATAGAAGATATCAAGGGCGTTCAGATGGAGATCGGCTGGGGCAGTCAGATACGTTCGTATGTATTCATGCCCTACACTCTTGTAAAAGATCACCGTACAGGATTTGAAATGGGCAACATCAACGCCGTGATGGACGGCGATCTGGACGGCTTTATCAACGCCTACCTTAAGATGGAATCTCTGAATAAACTTCAGAACTGACAGAGGTGATACCGTGAAGCTTATTGATATTTCACGCGATATGCTTTCAACTCCGCCTTACCCGGGCAACCCGGAAACGGCGATCGAGCACGTAAGCCTTATTGAACAGGGCGGAGAGAGCAATACTACCCTTGTTTCCGCCTGCGTTCATACAGGTACTCACGTTGACGCGCCCCTTCATTTTCTTGAATACGGTCTGTCCGTAGATAAGCTTCCTCTGGATTGTTTTATAGGTCCCTGCACCGTAGCCGAGGTCAAGCCGGGTCCCATAACCGGAGAATGGGTGGAAAACTATTTTCCAAGACTGTGCCAGCGCGTTCTTATCAAGAGCGGCGGCGAGGCGTGGTTCATGGACAGCGCGGCTGAAGCAGCGGCAGGGTTAGGCATTAAGCTCATTGGCACGGATTCCGTATCCATAGGCTTCTACGGCGCTCAGATAAAACCCCACAAGGCTTTTCTCAGTCAGAATATTGCGATACTTGAAAACCTGTTTCTTGATGAGGTCGAGCCGGGGGACTATTTTCTTGTGGCTCCTCCTGTCAGGATGGGCGGTATTGAGGCCGCTCCCGCAAGGGCTGTCCTTATTACAGACAGTTATTTGTACTGATATTTATTTGTTTTCATTTTGTATATACGGATTTTCGCATAGATATATGAATTTTATCTGAAAGATTCATATTTTTCCTTGTCAAAGGATGATGTTTAATGAAACGATTTTTTGATATTTTTTTCAGCCTTATAGGGCTTATCCTTCTCTCCCCTGTTCTGCTTGGGGTTTACTTGTTTATATTCATAGTCAGCGGCAGGCCTGTCGTGTATAAGCAGGACAGAGTTGGCAAGGACAATAAACTTTTTGAGATCCGCAAATTCAGGACCCTGCGCATAGGCACAAGGGTCTCCGCCACAAAGGATCTTACCGAAATGGACGACTGCCTTATCCCCGGCGGACAGTTTCTCAGAAAGACCAGCATAGACGAGCTGCCTCAGCTCATAAATGTGCTTGAGGGTACGATGAGCTTTGTCGGTCCCCGACCGCTTATTCCCGACGAGGATGAGATACGCAGGCTCAGGGAAGAATACGGAGTATATTCTGTTCTGCCCGGAATAACCGGACTGGCTCAGATAAGCGGCAGAGACACCATATCGGCAAAACAAAAAGCTTTGCTCGATAAAGAATATATCGAAAAGCAAAGCCTTTGGTTTGATTTTAAAATTTTAGTAAAGAGCTTCGTGGCTGTCATCGCCTGCCGTGATGTGGAATGTAAAACCGATGAAGACGACAGTAACGATGACAAAAGCGCAGATCAGGCGTAGCCAAGATATTCCTCAAGGCACTGCCCGCTGGCCTTCATAGCCTTTGCGGCCTCCTTGCCCACATATCTCCAATGCCAGGGTTCGTATTTTATCTTGGTGATATTCTGTTTTTCCTTGGTGTATCTGAGGATAAATCCGTAATCCGCTGCGTGCTCCTGAAGCCAGCGGAATTCTTTGGTCTGGTCAAATCTTTCTTCAAGACTGCATATATCCATCGCAAGACCTGCGTTGTGCTCGCTTGTACCGGGCGGCAGGATGCTCTTTGCCGCAAGTTGTGTGGCCTCAGCCCTGCTGTAGCCCTGTTTGGTGTACGACGCTATCTTGTTTTCAAAGTTTTTCTTCTGGGTGGAGACCCTGCGATAGCCTGAAAGCGGCACCAGCGTCAGACCTTCTTTCTTGGCGGCGTTGAACATCTCCGTATACGGTCCCGCGACGCGATAATCTATCTCGGTATTATATCCGGGAGCCGCCGTAGCCTTTTTGACCGTGTAGTCCTCAGGCAGTATGTAGTCCCTGTTTACCAGAAGCAGATTCCATTTTCCGCTGGTATCCGCAACAGAAGGGTTAAAACCGGCGTATGCGTATTCATATTCACCCTTTGCGGTAGTTGACTCTTTTGAAGCCGCCGTTGTTTTGTTATCAGCTTTTTCTGTGGTCGCTTTCTCGGTAGTTGTTTTATCTGCCGTTGTTGCGGTCACAGCTGTTGTGGTTTTTTCTTCCGGATCTTTAACGGTCGTGGATTTTACATCTGTTGACGTCTCTGTTACAGAATTATCCTCCAATGTCGTTCCCTCCGGATCGGTACTTTCTGTATTGCTCTGGGTTTCGCTGTTGATGTAAGACGATGATTTGGCAGAGCTTTCCTCGGGTATGCCTCCGCCGCTCCTGTTGTTCGGATTGAAATGTATCATATATATAGTAACGCACAGGACCACTACCGCGATCACCGCTATAACAGTTACGCTCTTTACCTTATTTATACTGCCGCTCATAAAGAATTATACCTCCGTTTCTTAAATTTTATGGGCTGACTTAATTTTATTACCACATTCGCAATTTGTCAACAAATTTATATAAATTTATAAGGAAGTGTCATTTCATGAAAGCAAACGAAAGCGTACAGAATTATCCCTCAAAGCTCCGTGAATACGCAAACTTTTCGGTGAGAGGAGCCAAAAAGCTCTGCAAGGCGGTGGGCGCCCGTGAGACCGGGAGCGAAGCCGAAGGTAAAGCTATAGAGGAGATGAAGCGTGAGCTTGACACCTGCTGTGATTCGGCAGTGATCGAGGATTTTAAGGCATATCCGCATTTCCTGACAAGCTATATTCCTCTGTTTTCTTTTATCATGGTACTGTCCGCGCTGATGTATCTTTTGACATTTACCGTTTCATCTATCGTACTTACGGTGACGGCCATCATATGTCTGGTCATAAAGAGCGTATTCCGAGGACCATTCATCGACTTTTTTTCAAAGGCTTTGGTTTCTCACAATGTCTACGGTGTGCGCAAAGCCTCAGGCGAAGCAAAGCGCAGGATCATCTTTACCGGAAACGCAGACTCTCCTTATGAGCTTAATTACGCTTACCACAGCAAAGGGAAGCTGATAGCCCCCGTTAATATCATGACGCTGCTCGGCGTGGCAATCTCTCTCGCCGCTTCGATATGCGCCGTTGTCTGCCGTTTTATCCAGCCTCCGGAGATCATCAATACAATGCTGAATGTGGCAGGCTGGGTCATGGTAGGCTTCACACCGGTTTACATAGTTTTTGCTTTTTCGGTAAGCACCACCAAGCCTGTAACAGGCGCCAACGACAATCTTTCCGGCTGTTATGTTTCAATGGCTGTGCTCAAATATTTGCAGGATAACGATATTAGATTTGAAGAAGTCGAGGTCTGCGCTCTTATCACCGGGGGCAAACAGGCAGGCGACGCAGGTGCCAAAGCCTTTGTAGAGACGCACAAGGAAGAGCTTTCCGCCCTGCCCACGGCCGTCGTTGTCCTTGATACCCTGCATGATTTTGACAGCCTCGCAATAATGAACAAATTCACAAACGGCACCGTAAAAGCCGACAATGATGTATGCGCTCTTGTTGCAAAGGCGTTTGAAAACGCCGGTTTTACGGCGGCAACAGGCTCGTTTTCCGGCGTCAGCGACGTTGCTGCTTTCAGCCGTAAGGGCATTGCCGCGGCAGGCGTTTCCGCTGCCGCGCCCATCAGGAAAGCGCCCTATCGCTTCACAAGACTTGACACCGAAGAAAATATGGACATGAAGACCGTTGAGGCAAGCGTAAACATAGCGCTTGAAACCGCATTTCTGTTTGACGAGCAGGGCTTGAAATCCGCTTATTGATATAGTAAGTATATTGACAAGGTATTTTTACTATGATAAAATTACAGCATAAACAAAGTCGGAAGGGAGCAAAAAACATGAAATCCGTATTTAAAAAATTATCCGCGTTTTTACTCATTTTTGCGTTGATTTTTTCCCTTGCCTCATGTTCTCTGACGGATGCCGGCAATGATGAGACCACCACCGAGCTTCAAGCTCTTTCCCCTCTGCCGGATGGCAAAGAAGCTGTGCTTTCATACGTCAACAAGATCCTTGCCGCGGCGGATAAAGGCACCCCCGCCTTCAATATCAACATCAGTACCGATGCGTCTGACTTTGAGTGTGAAAACGAACTTGTCAAGTCCGCTTTTAAGACAATTAAAGGATATATGGTCAAAGGCGACAGCGAAACAGTTGATTACGGAAGCAAGCTTTCCGAAAAGCTTCCCGGCAATAAAGGCATTGCATCCATTGACCCGGCGATCGTTAAGAGCGCAACTGCCGAATGGCCGGACGTTGAGAACGCAATGAACGTCAAAAAGGCAAACGATTACGATATCGTTATTGAGTTTAACGATAACCTCAGTGTTGAGGACGTACTTAAATATTTCGGCATGACCGACAAGACCGAAGTACTCAAGGAGTTTGAAAAATCCTCAGACTATTTTAAGCTGAACGATTACTCAGCTGAATATACCGGCTGTAAGCTCGAATTAAAAGTTAATGTTCAGACAGACGAAGTAAACTGGATCAAGGTCACACGCGCCTCTGTTGTGAACGCTTCTGCGACCTGCCTGGGCGCCTTTGAAAGCGCCGGTGATGTAAACGCCACGTTTAACTTCTACAAGATCTACGAGTTTAAAGATTTTGATTGGAACGCCCCTAAAGAAACCGAGCCGACAAAGTAAAACAAAAAGGGCTGCGCTAATCGCTGATTAGTCAGCCTTTTTTAACGAAAGGAATATATTGATATGAATGTTTTTGAAGAATTGCAGGCAAGAGGTCTCATCGCCCAGATGACCGATCCGGAAAGAGTCGAGGAATACCTGACCAAACACAAAATGAAATTTTACATAGGCTTTGACCCCACAGCGGACAGCCTCCATGTAGGTCACTTTGTCCAGATCATGGTCATGGCTCATATGCAGAAGGCGGGGCATACCCCTATTGCTCTTTTCGGCGGCGGCACAGGCATGATAGGCGACCCCTCCGGCAAAACCGATATGCGTAAAATGCTCACAAAGGAGACCATCGAGCACAACATTGAATGCTTCCAGAAGCAGATGTCACGTCTCATCGACTTTTCAGACGGCAAGGCTATCATGGTCAACAACGCCGACTGGCTTATGAATCTGAATTATATCGACTTCCTCCGTGAGGTGGGCGTACATTTTTCAGTCAACCGTATGCTTGCCGCAGAGTGCTACAAGCAGAGACTTGAACGCGGACTCTCATTCTTTGAGCTCAACTATATGATAATGCAGAGCTACGATTTCCTGACCCTTAACCGCAAGTATGACTGTAAGCTTGAGCTTGGCGGCGACGATCAGTGGAGCAATATCATCGGCGGCGTTGAGCTGTGCAGAAGATGCGACGGCAAAGAGGTCTTCGGCATGACCTTCAAGCTCCTTCAGACCAGCGACGGCAGGAAGATGGGCAAGACTGAAAAGGGCGCCGTGTGGCTTGACCCGGAAAAGACTTCCCCCTACGACTTCTACCAGTACTGGCGCAACGTGGACGACGCAGACGTGGTAAACTGCATGAAGATGCTCACCTTCATCCCCGTGGAGCAGATCGAGGAATACGCAAAGCTTGAAGGCAGTGAGATCAACAAAGCGAAAGAGATACTTGCCTATGAGGTAACAAAGCTCATCCACGGCGAAGAGGAAGCGCAGAAGGCTCAGACAGCGGCAAGGTCCCTCTTCGGCGGCAGCGCTTCAGATGAAAATATGCCCACCACCGAGCTTACAGATGAGGATTTCATTGACGGTAAAATAAACGTTATCGACATTCTTGTAAAGACCAACCTTGCAAAATCCAAGGGCGAGGCGCGCAGACTTATACAGCAGGGCGGCGTACTTGCCGACGACGTTAAGGTAACAGGCTTTGACGTGGAAATAAGCAAGGATCAGCTTGCCGCCGCTCCGGTGATAATCAAAAAGGGCAAAAAGAGCTTCCAGAAGATCACCCTTGCATAAGTGATTTGATATGAAAATAACGCCTTCCCGAGCGGGAGGGCGTTGTTGTTTGTTTTAATGAATACTGAAAAATGAATAATTGGGCGCTGCCCACGCCCATTGTATGAGGAATGCCGTGGGCGGCAGCCCCCCTACAGCTGAGAAATCAACGCTTCGAAGGGCACGGATAAATCCGTGCCGCAAAAAATAAATCATCACCGAGGATCAACGGCACGCATATATGCGTGCCCTACGCAGGGGTATCATTGTAGGGGTCGACGACTCGGCGACCCTTTCCGAAATTATACGATGTGGTGTAGGATAGGTGGCACCGCCCATAGGCGGTGACGGAGAGGGCAAGAACAAACCCTATCAGTCTCCTCTGCCACGTCAGTCGGCGCTTCTGCCTTACGGCAGAGGTGTCCGCCGGACACCCGCGCCCCCAACGTGGGAGCCAAGAATAGGTACGGTTGCTTCACACCGATCATACCGTCAAAGCATTCCCACTATCTGCTCTTTCGGTCTGTAA
>JAIKWV010000006.1 GCA_024684435.1 Clostridiales bacterium | reverse complement strand
ACCGCTGTACTCACTGAGATAAAGGTGACGACCCTGCCCGAAAAGCTTGAATACTTTGTAGGCGACAGCCTTGTAACAACAGGCATCGTAGTAACGGCGTATTACAACGACAACACCACCGTTGACCTGACCGATTCCTTCACCTGCACCCCGGAGCTTATGGAGACGGCGGGCAAGCAGACGGTAACGGTAACATACGAGGGCAAGACGGCGGAATTTGACGTGAACGTCACGGCAGTGGTCATCGACAGGATAGAGATAATCACCGCGCCCACAAAGACGGAATACTTCACCGAGGATAAGCTTGACACCACGGGGCTTACATTCAAAGCCATTTACAACAATGGCAAAGAGGAAGTTTTAGATTCAGGCTTTACCTGCGACGTTGATGTGTTTGACACGGCAGGGGAGCAGACCGTGACAGTTACCTGCGACGGCAAGACCGACACATTCAATGTTAACGTCACCCTGCTTGCAGTCGACAGAATAGAGATAATCACCAAGCCGGACAAGCTTGACTACTGGGTGGGAGAACCCCTTGATACCGCAGGGCTCACGGTCAAAGCGATATACAACAGCGGCAAGGTGGAGACAGTGGACAGCGGCTTTGTCTGCGATCCCACGGAGTTCACCACCGCCGGCGAGCATACGATAACAGTTACATATGAGGGCAAGACGGCGGAGTTTAAAGTAAACCTCACCGCTGTACTTACTGAGATAAAGGTGACGACCCTGCCCGAAAAGCTTGAATACTTTGTAGGCGACAGCCTTGTAACAACAGGCATCGTAGTAACGGCGTATTACAACGACAACACCACAGTTGACCTGACCGATTCCTTCACCTGCACCCCGGAGCTTATGGAGACGGCGGGAAAGCAGGCGGTAACGGTAACATACGAGGGCAAGACGGCGGAATTTGACGTGAACGTCACAGCAGTGGTCATCGACAGGATAGAGATAATCACCGCGCCCACAAAGACGGAATACTTCACAGAGGATAAGCTTGACACCACGGGGCTTACATTCAAAGCCATTTACAACAACGGCAAAGAGGAAGTTTTAGATTCAGGCTTTACCTGCGACGTTGATGTGTTTGACACGGCAGGGGAGCAGACCGTGACAGTTACCTACGACGGCAAGACCGACACATTCAATGTTAACGTCACCGCTTTGACGCTTGACAGAATAGAAGTGTACAAGACCCCCGCGAAGACAAAGTATTTCATCGGCGAAAATCTTGATACAGCGGGACTTGTAATTGCTTTGATATATAATAGCGGAAAAGTGGAATATGTGAGCAGTGGCTTTGTTTGCAGTCCTACTAAGCTTGATTCACTGGGCAGCAAGGCGATCACAGTGACCTACAAGGGTAAAACAGCTGACTTCTCAGTTTCGGTGGTCAAAAAGGGAGAGATCAAGTCCGTAAGCATGGAAGACATCACCATCAACTATAAGGATGAGGCAAAGATCGATCCCAAAATAAAAATTGAGGGCGACTTGAAATATACCGTAAAGTATGCATCCTCCACACCGAAGGTCTTATATGTGGACAACAACGGCAACATAAAGGGCTTGCGTACCGGTACGACCACCGTGACCTGCACAGTGACCGATGAGTACGGAAACGTTTATACAGCCGCCTGCAAGGTCAGAGTGAAGTACACCTTCAGTCAGGTGCTTATAAAGGTCCTGCTGTTTGGCTGGATCTGGTATTGATTTGAGGTTCACATAATTCAAATATTACAGCGGACAGATCACTTGCGTTTCTGTTCGCTGTATCAATTAAATGGCAATATAAATTATCAGGAGGCTGCGGCTGAATGGAAAATCAGACAAAGATCACCATGAACCTCTGCTGTGGGGACAGCAAAAAGAAAAGCAAAGGCGCTGTTCCTGTGAGCAGGATAATAGAAAAGCTCGACGAGCATCTGGGCAGGAACGATTACGCCGCCGCGGAGAGGCACCTTAAATACTGGCTCAACGAAGCTGAGATACTGTCCGATGACAGGGGCGCCTTTGCCGTTATAAATGAGCTTATAGGCATATACAGAAAATGCGGGAACAGGGACGGGGCGATAAAGGCCTCGGAGGATGTCCTCAGGCTTACAGATGATATGGGGCTTTCCGATTCCGTTGGCGGCGCTACGGCGTATGTTAACGCCGCCACAGCTTATAAATGCTTCGGAGAATGGGACAGGGCTCTTACGCTTTACGAAAAGGCAAGGGCGATCTATGAACGCGAACTGCCGGAAAACGACGGCAGGTTGGGCGGACTGTATAACAACATGGCTCTTGCATCGTCGGATGCCGGAAAATATGACGAGGCTTTGCAGTTGTTTGAAAAGGCGCTCAAGGTCATGGGAACCGTCAAAAACGGGGAGCTTGAACAGGCGATAACCTATCTTAATATGGCGGAGCTTGAGGAACGCAGAGCGGGGCTTGAGGATGGCGCGGAGTACATATATGACTGCCTTGAAAAAGCCGAAAAGCTGCTGAAAACAGAGAGTATCCCTCAAAACGGGTATTACGCCTTTGTGGCGGAAAAATGCGCTCCTACGTTTGACTATTACGGCTGGTTCGGGTTTGCGGAGGAGTTAAAAACCCTTGCGGAAAGGATAAGGTCCCGAATATGACAGGAATGGAATTGTCCCGCGCTTTTTATAACGAATACGGCGCGGATATGTTAAAAGAAGAATTTGCGGACATTGAAGCTCTGCTTGCCGTAGGGCTAGTGGGAAGCGGCTCGGAGTGTTTCGGCTACGATGACCGCATATCCACGGATCACGATTTTGAACCAGGATTCTGTATATTTATCCCATCTGAGGAGCTTATCGACAGCAGGACGGAGTTCCGGCTTGAAAGGGCGTATGCAAAGCTTCCCAAGGAATTTGAAGGCTTTAAACGCTCGTCAATAAGCCCTGTAGGAGGCAACAGAAAGGGCGTTATCAGAATATCGGATTTTTACATTTCAAAGTGCGGGAGCCCCGATGGCAAGCTCAGCGGTACCCAGTGGCTTGCCGCGCCTGAATACGCCCTTGCTGAGGCAGTGAACGGCGAGGTCTTTGCCGACAATTACGGACTTTTTTCGGAGATACGGAACAGGCTCAGCTACTATCCGGAGGATGTGCGCAGAAAAAAACTGGCGGGCAATCTCATCCGTATGGGACAGGCGGGGCAATACAACTACAACAGATGCATATCCCACAGGGAAACAGGGGCTGCGCAGCTTGCGGCTCATGAGTTCGTTCAGGGGGCTCTGCACACAGTGTTCCTGCTCAACAGGGTTTACATGCCCTATTACAAATGGTCCTTCAGGGCGCTGAGAGGATTGGAACGGTTAAGCAGTCTAAGCGATTCCCTTGAGTACCTGTTATCCTCGGAAAACGACAGCAATACAGCTCCTGTAAAGGGTGAGATAATAGAGGACATTTCCGGGATGATAATTGATGAGCTCAAGGCGGAGCGCCTGACGGACGCGGTGTGCTATGATCTTGAAAAGCACGCCTATTCCGTAAATGACCGTATAGAGGACGGCAATATACGGAACATGAATATTTTTGAGGGGATATAAAAGCTTATTTGAGAAAAAAGCACCGCGTCTTTTGCCCAACGGCAGCGGACGCGGTGCTTTTGTATATGCTGTTTTATTCTTCAAATTTTATAACTTCATTCTTCCTTGCGGATTCAAATATTGCCTCCATAAGCTTTGTCGACCTTCTCAGCTGATCATGGGTCACAGCGATATCCTCCTTGCCGTTAAAGTACGCCACAAGGTTTTCGTAGTAGGCTTCCCAATGCCTCGGCACATAGGGGAGGGGTTCCTCGGCTATGGTATCGTCCCGCCGGGGCGCCATGGTTTTTGTAAGACCGGCGCCTGCCTGGATGGGGACCGCTTCCCGGTTCTCCCAATCCGTTACCTTGACTATTTTGCCGTGGATGTCCCAGTCGGTGATGACCGCGGAGCCGTTGATGCCCAGCATGTACCAACGGGGCAGCTCTATGAAGTTGCTTGTAGTGACCTCCACATAAAAATTGACCCCGTTGTCAAAGGTGAGGGTGGCGCGGAAACCGTCGTCACAGTCATCCGTCGTGATATATGTAAGGGTGGCGTATACGGATAGAAGCTTGCTGTCCTCCATGAGCATCAGAGCCTGATCCAGCAGATGAACGCCCCAATCGAACACCATTCCGCCGCCGTATTGCTTGTGGTTGCGCCAGTCTCCGGGAATGCCTCTTGAGCCCTGAACACGGGATTCAATGTTGAATATTTTTCCCAGGGAGTTGTCTTTAATGATCTTCTTCAGTGTGAGATAGTCCTGATCCCAGCGGCGGTTCTGATGAACTGTGAACAGGCGGCCGTTCTTATTTGCCGCGGCGATCATGTCCTCCAGATCTTCGCTGGAAAGCGCCACGGGCTTTTCACATATTACGTTTTTACCCGAGTTGAGAGCGTCGATCACGATCTCCTTATGGACATTATTTGGTGTGGCGACTATGACTATATCCACGTTTTCATCCGCCAGCAGGGCCTCCCTTGACGGATAGGTGCTGAACCCGTCAGCTTCAGCCGCCGCCATGCGCTCGGGTTTTATGTCATAAACGCCCACAAGCTCAATACCGTCCACGTCCCTGATCCTGTCTTTGTGCCAGCCTTGACCTATACCGCCGTAGCCTATCAGGGCGGCGCCTACGATTTTGTCTTTTTTAAACATTTTCATTACCTCGAAACGTTAAAAGTTTGCCTTTAAGAATTTTATGCTTCGCGCTATATCGGACAGCCCGTCCGGTTCCGGATCGTCGTTTTCAAGTATGACCCATTCCATATTAAGTTCTTTTGCAATCTTTGCAACACTTATAAGGTCGTTGTCTCCCTCGCCCAATGCGCGGGGCGTGCCGTTAAGTCCGTCTTTGATGTGGAGCAGGGTAACGCGATCACTGTTTTCACGGATGAATTTATAGTTGTCTATCCCTGCGAAAAAGCTCCAGTATGTGTCCACCTCAAGGGCACAGACAGGCTTTATGAAATCAATGGGATATCTGCCGTCGCTTAAGGGATAAAATTCATCGCTGTGGTTGTGATAGTATATCGTTACACCATGCTTTGCCGCTTCCTTGTAAGCCTCCGCAAGTACGCCGCAGGTGACGTTCAGATCTTCCGCCGTTCTGTGTGGAGCGGAACCTACGCCGATCTTATTCATGCCAAGGACAGAACATAGCTTAAGGGTATCGTCCAGCTTTTCGGACATAAGATCCTCAAGCCCGATGTGGGCGCCTACGGCGGTGAGTCCGTATTCGTCAAGCTTTGCCTTCAGTTCATCGGCGCCGTATCCGTAAAATCCCGCAAATTCCACACCGTCAAAGCCAAGGTCTTTTACTTCCTTTAATATGTCAAAAAGGTTTTCGCCGTTTTCCATATGGTGCCGCAGGCTGTATAATTGAACCGCGTATTTCATAATGCAATGCAGGTGCGGATTTTTCAACAAAACCGCACCTTACTCCTTATCTTGAATAAATAAATTTAGATATATGGTTGATGGTAAAGTCCACGCCGAAGTCGCTCAGTTCGCCCCTCCATGTGTCAGAATGAGGCTCAATGCTGAGATTCGCGTCGTAATGCTTAGCGTAAAGCAAGCCGATAAACGCGCCCCAGTTGATCATATCAAGACCCGCCGGAGGATCGTCCACATGGTCGCCGTTGACGTTTATAGTACCCTTGATATGGACGTGATAGAAACGGTCTCCCCAGGCGGAAACTTCACCGAGATAATCTCCGCTGCCGCAGTTTATACAGTGGGTAGGATCGTACTTTATGCCAAGATCCTTTATATGACCGTGGGTGTATTCCCAGATCTCGGGACAACGCACATAGTTGTTCCAGTCGCAGTTGTAGGTGGCTACCTTTACGTCCTTGATTTTGCCGTAATCGACCAACTTTTGAAGGAACTCTACAGCGCAGGTTAGATTCTGAAACTTTGAAAGTGACTCAACGTAATTAACTCCGGTGTTGAACACATTACAGCCCAGCTCAGCGCATATGTCAATGAGCAGATAGGAATTCTGAAGTTCCTCCTCAATAATGCTGCCGTCCGGGGCGATTTTATCCGAACCCCATCTGCCGATGGAGCCTATCTCAACGCCGTATTTATTGATACGAGCTTTTATGTTGTCCAACTGATCATAGAACTCCCGACAGTCAAGACCCACGTTGTAGCAGATCTCAATGAAGGATAAGCCCTTTGACTTTGCCATTTTGAAGTCTTCTTCGCCGAAGCCGGCGATTATACCTAACTTCATAACTCGACCTCCGGGATCAATCAAAGAATATGGGCTGACCTGTCTTGGAGGATTCGTAAATAGCCTCAAGGATCTGTGTTACCACAAGAGCCTCTTCGGGTTTTGTGTAGACCTCCGTATCGTTTACAACGGCGTCTATCCATGCCTTTGCCTCAAGGTCTTCCGGGTTTGCGGTGTTCCCGTCAAAGAAGGCGACTCCGCCTGCTTCAAAGCTGGGTTTTTCAAGTACCTGACGGTTATTCTTGACGTAGTTGAGCGTAAGACCGTCAAACATATCGGCGCCGCCCTTGTCGCCGCAGAGCAGTGTGCGCGCCTCCATGGGCTTGCTTATATTCAGCGCCCAGGATGATTCAATTGATATCGTGGCTCCGTTTTCCATACGGACAAAGCCGAAGGCGGAATCCTCAACGGTGTACTCTTTGGGATCCCAATCGCCCCAGGCGTTTGCTGTTCCCTTCTGATCGCCGAGTTTCTTGTAAACAGAGCCAACGACCATTTTGGGCTTGTAGTTGTTCATCATCCACAGTGTGAGGTCAAGGGCATGGGTGCCTATATCGATAAGGGGACCGCCGCCCTGTTCGTATTCATTGAGGAACACGCCCCAGGTGGGAACTGCGCGCCTGCGGAGGGCAAGCGCCCTGGCGTAGTATATCTCGCCCAGCTCGCCGTTTTCACAGCAGCGCTTGAGATACTGAGCGTCGTCCCTCCAGCGGGACTGATAACCGAAGGTGAGCTTTTTGCCTGTTCTCTTGGCGGCCTCAAGCATCTCTTTGGCCTCGGCATAGGTCTTTGCCATGGGCTTTTCGCACATTACGTGCTTACCCGCCTCAAGGGAGTCAATCGTAATGAAAGAGTGGGAACGGTTAGGTGTACAAACATGGATAACTTCGATCTCATCATCCTGAAGAAGCTCTTTGTAATCGGTGAAGACCTTGGCGTTTTCAGTGCCGAATTTCTTTGCCGCGGCAATGGCCTTTTCCTCGATAATATCACAGAAAGCGATCATTTTAACGTTTGGAATCTTGGCAAGGGAGGGCATGTGCTTGTTGTTGGCGATACTGCCGCAGCCGATTATGCCGATTTTTACGATCCTGTCCATTGAAATACCTCCAATTAAGTTGTGGATTATTATAATTTAAGTCGCGTATATGCAACCTAACCTTTATTATATGTAGCAAACAGTGCAATGTCAACACACAAATCACAAAATAATCGAAAATTAAGAACAAAGACCCCAATATGTTGTTCTTTGTTCAAAAAAAGTTAAACAAAATATTAAATTGTGTTCACAGATTTGAAACAACTGTGAGTTACAATACAAATGTACTCAGGAGGACGGAGCCGCACCGCTCTCCGGTAAACGGGTACAATCTTCATTTTAAAGTATCCCCCTTAAAACAATCCCCCCATTTTTGAGAAAGCACCCGATTTTCGTCGGGTGCTTTTTCACTATATCTTTATGTTATTTAATCTTGCTGAGGGATCTTTAAGGTTATTACCAGACAGTTTTCAGTGACCACCGAGAGATTGACCGCGGTGCCGTCGGGCATGCTGGCGGAGTAGCTGTAAACGCCGTTTTCAAGGTCGTCTATCTTCTCGACGCCATTTGTAAAGCCTGCGGCTGTGAGCAGGTTTATGTACTCATCTATATTACTCTCTGTAAAATCAGTAACTGTTACAGCATATTCGTTATTGTTGTTGCCGGAGTGGACGGTGGTATTGCCGAAGGGAGGCATGGGAAAAATATCCGGAAGGGTGACTGTGGACTGCGCCTGTTCTGTGGTGGTGACTAATGTTTCTTCTGCAGTGGGGTCATTGGTCGCTTTTGTCGTGGTGACCGGAGCTTTGGTAGTAGTTACAACAGGGGCTTTTGTGGTGGTTGCCGATGCCGCCTTAGTGGTTGCCGCGGTCGTGGAGGTTTGACCGTTTTTATCGGTTATGACCAACCTGCTGTTCCTGATCTTTACACGTTTTCCGACGCTGCTCGCATATTTCAGCAGCTTTGATATTTGTTTGGATGAAAGCTCATCAATGCCTTCAAAATCAAAATCTTCTCCGAAAGCGCCGATGATCAGTTCCTTTTCTTCATCGCTCAGTCCTTCGTATCTCGGATCGTCATAGAGCGGATTCCTTTCAGTGGTGGTTTCGTCAGGTTCCGTTGTTACCTCCTCAACGGGTACCGTGGTGGTTTCCGCGGATGTGGGTTCCGTTGTGGTGGGATAATCGTCAAGTTCCTTCGATGAACAGGAGCAAAAAGAAATTGTAATTATAAGCAATAATATAACAGACAGTATAATTTTATTCATAAATATTATGCAGTCCTTTTCGATCGTTTTTATCATTTTAACACATTGATCCCGATTTGTCCATATATCAGATTTGAATGCGGACAGTTTGGGGATAATATAAAATAATTTTTCGGAAAAGTCCCGTTTGTTGCGCAAAACACGGCAACAAACGGGACTTTTTTCGCTATTAGTGAAAGGAGGTTTGATATTACGGCCAAAAAGAAACTTACAAACAGGGAAAAACAGTTCTGTATGTACTACGAAAAGTACAGAAACGGCAGGGAGGCGGCGGTAAGCGCCGGGTACAAAAAACTGGCGGGGCTGGCGGCTGTGAGACTGCTGCTCCGGGAGGATGTGCGCAATGAGATAAGAAAAATTAGCTGTCCGGTGAGCAGTGAGGAGATCTGCGCCGGATACAGAAGGCTTGCCTTCGGTTCCGTGGCTGACGCGGTAAAGCTCATGTACGCAGATGAAATGCCGGATACGGAGAGCCTTGAAAAGCTGGATCTGTTCAATGTTTCCGATATAAAACGCCCCAAGGGCGGCGGGATCGAGATAAAATTCTTTGACCGTCTCAAGGCGCTGGAACATCTGGAGGATATGAACGGTCAGCTTGCCTCGTCAGGCGCCGTGCCGTTTTATGACGCTCTTGAGCACAGCGCGCGGGCGCTCAACGGTGAATAAGGAGATGACTGCAAATCGGTAAAAAAGTAAATGAATTCAAAAAATTTTCCAGGAAACAGCTCACGGTGATGAGTTGGTGGTGCGCCTCAAGCAAGTACAAAGGCTGTGACGCCATTATTTGCGACGGCGCCGTGCGGTCGGGAAAGACCGTATGTATGTCCCTTTCTTTTGTTGCATGGGCATTCTATGCCTTTAACGATACATCATTCGCTGTCTGCGGCAAAACAATTGCCTCTCTGCGCAGAAACGTTATCAGACCGCTTGTTCCGCTTCTCACGGAGCTTGGCTTCGGGTGTACGGAAAAGCTGTCCCAAAACTATATCGACATATGCAGAGACGGCAGAAAGAACAGATTTTATCTGTTCGGCGGCAGGGATGAAAGCTCAGCTTCCCTCATTCAGGGTATGACTCTCGGCGGAGTATTGCTGGATGAGGTGGCGCTTATGCCCCGTTCCTTTGTGGAGCAGGCAATAGCAAGGTGCTCTGTGGAGGGCTCCAAGCTCTGGTTCAACTGCAATCCCGAAAATCCCATGCACTGGTTTTATGAGGAGTGGATAAAGAAGGCGGAGAGCAAAAACTGTCTCTACCTTCACTTCCTTATGGAGGACAACCCATCCCTGACCCCGAAGATCATCGAACGCTACAAGAGCTTATACAGCGGCGCGTTCTACGAAAGATTTGTTGAGGGGAAATGGGTGGCGGCTCACGGCGCCGTGTACCCCATGTTCAACAGTGAGGTACACGTCAGGGAGCCTGAAAGTACCTTTTTCAGCGAATATTACGTTTCCTGCGATTACGGTACGGTGAATCCGTCATCCTTCGGGCTGTGGGGAAAGGAAGGCGAGCACTGGTACAGACTGCGTGAATACTACTTTGATTCCCGCGCAATGGGAGAGCAGAGGACAGACGAGGAGCATTATTCCGCTCTTGATGAGCTTATCGGCGGGACGAAGGTCAGAGGGGTGATCGTTGACCCGTCCGCGGCGAGCTTTATTGAATGCATTCGCCGTCACGGGAAGTATAACGTGATCCCGGCAAAGAACGATGTCATCGACGGAATAAGAAAGGTGTCCGACGCACTGAAGGACAGGAAGATCATGTTCAGCCCGTCCTGCAGGGACTGTATACGGGAGTTCAGTCTCTATGTCTGGGATAACACCTCCGCAAAGGACAAGCCAAGGAAAGAGCACGATCACGCAATGGACGACGTGCGGTATTTCGTGACAACGGTGCTGTCGACCGTGGACAGCGGATTTTTCTCGGTATTGGTGGAACGCCCATGCAAGTAATCAAAAACAGACTTGATAATAGCTGTATCAAAAACGAAAGGAGGTAACAGATGCCTATAAGAAAGAAAAAGCATACGGATGAGGTACAGATGAATTTTCCGCAGACGGTGAGAAACTCATCAAATCCCTTCGGTATTCTGGACGGGTATGTACCCCTGACCGATCCCCGGACAAAGCTTTATTACGCCCTCAGAGAGGCGGTCCCCGTGATCGACGCCGCCATATTCAAGCTGGTGCGTCTTATCGGGAGCTTTGAGCTTATCTGCTCCGATAAAACCGCGCAGCAAAGCCTGAACAGGTTTGCGGACACCGTTCCGGTCAACGGCAGCAGATACGGTATAAACAGCTTTATTTCCGCCTATTTTGAGCAGCTTTTGACCTGTGGTACGTCAATAGGCGAAATGATAACCGATCCCTCCGGCAGGCTGGCGGCGCTTTACAACGCGCCCCTTGAAAACGTTGAGCTAAAACGTGGAGAGGACGGCTTCAGTACGGAGGTTTACCTGTCCGGCGTCGGCGGACTGCAGAAAGTCAGATATCCCGACCTGATCCTGCTTTCCCTGCTCAATCCCGACCCGGGGAGCGTAAAGGGCAATTCTCTGCTCAAGGGTCTTCCTTTTATAAGCTCGGTGCTTATGAAGATAATCAACACCGTGGGTCTTAACTGGGAGCGGGTGGGCAACGTAAGATTTGCGGTCACCTACAAGCCCCAGAACGATTCCGTGGACAGAGCTTATGCCAAAGAAAGGGCAATGCAGATGGCTCGGGAATGGGGGGAGGCCATGCAGCCCGGAGCGGGAGTCAGGGATTTCGTGACGGTGGGAGACGTGAGCATAAAGGTCATCGGAGCGGACAATCAGATCCTTGACAGTGAAGTCCCGGTGCGTCAGCTGCTGGAACAGATCGTTGCAAAAACCGGCTTGCCTCCCTTTATGCTGGGGCTTCAATGGAGCTCCACCGAAAGGATGTCCTCCCAACAGGCGGACGTTCTGACCAGTGAGCTTGAGTATTACAGGGGCATACTTTCTCCGGTAATACTCAAAATAGGAAATATGTTCCTGCGTTCCAACGGTTTAAACGGAGACCTTGAAGTGAGATGGAACGACATCACTCTTCAGGATCAGGTGGAGCTTGGCAGAGCAAGGCTTTACAATGCTCAGGCCGAGGCTCTGGAAAACAAAAAAGCTGAGGAAAGGAATGTAAAAGCTTGATAAATAAAGATTACCGGAGCAATGTTGAGCCTGTTGCGGCAAACGGGGAGGACATGGCTCTTATAAATGAATTTTCAAGAAAAGAACTCACAGCCGAAGAGGTGTACACCTTCGGCATTCTTCTCTGCGACAACGAGATAGACCGCGATCTTGAACGGTTTGACGAGGATTCCCTGGAGGCGCTGTCAAAGCTGTTCCTTGGCAGGACAGGTATCTTCGACCACAGTATGCGCAGCGACAATCAGATATCCCGTATCTATTACACAGAGGTAAAACGCGATCCGATAAAGACAAACAGTCTGGGCGAACCCTATATGAGCCTCCATGCAAAGGCGTATATGCTCAGGACGGAAAAGAATGCGGAGCTTATCGCGGAGATAGACGGGGGAATAAAGAAAGAGGCGAGCGTCAGCTGTTCGGTGGCAAAGGTCAAATGTTCCGTCTGCGGGGCGGACAGACGTACCGAGGGCTGTGAGCACATCAAGGGCAGAAAATACGGCGGCAAGCTCTGCCATTCCGTACTCTGTGAGCCTACGGATGCCTATGAATGGTCCTTTGTTGCCGTGCCTGCTCAAAGGGCAGCGGGGGTCACAAAGTCCTTCGGAATGCTGAAAAGTATCCTTGAAAACAGCGAATCGGAGGATAAGGTCGCCGTAAACCGTAAAGATTTAGCCGCGATGCTGGAGCATATAGCCGATCTTGAACCTAAAGCTATGGACGGGGTCAATTATCGTAAATCTTTGGCAAAGGAAACGGTGCGGCTGGGAATGCTTGCTCTGCCCGCTGTCAGCTCCGACTGCATTGAGGAGATCGTAAGTTCTCTTTCAACAAAGCGCATGGAGGAGATGAAGGCGGCGTTTGAAAACGCGGCGTCCGGGAAAATACCCATGAGCGTACAGCTTTACGCAAAAGCGGAAAGCTCAGACAACAACGAATTTAAAATCTGAAAAAGGAGAAAGAAAAAATGTCAATTTCTTACAAGGGCTTTAACAACAAACAGCTTACCTTCAAAGCTGGTGGGACCGTGACGGAGAACACCCCCGTCAAGCTTTCGTCAAACGATACCGTCAGCGTCTGCTCAAGCGGAGACGAGTTCGCCGGCATCGCCGGACAGGTGAGAAACGGCCTCGCCGCCGTTCAGATGAGCGGAGCGGTCACCTTGCCTTATACCGGCACGACAACTCCCACAGTGGGATATATCTCCCTTGCGGCGGACGGAGAAGGCGGGGTCAAGGTGCCCGCCTCAGGCGGCAAAAAGGTGCTTGCTGTCAACGTTGACACGACGGCAGAAACAGTGACTTTCATTTATTGATTTGAGAAAGGAAGTAGTATAATGGCAAATTTTGACAACATCAGACTTGAAAAGGGTATGTACTCCACCGGCAGATCATTCACAGCGGCTCTGGAGAGCCTCGACCCTTCGGAAAACTACAAGGGCACCGCTCTTGAGGGACTTGACGCATATCAGCGCCAGCTCAAGAGATTTGATATCCATGTCAGCGGCACAGGCAGCGATACTGTGGAAAAATTCTTCAAAACCACAGATTCAGCAACTCTCTTCCCGGAGTATGTTGCCCGCGCCGTCAGACAGGGTATGGATGAGGCGGACGTGCTGCCCAGGATCATAGCATCCACCACCGTGATCGACGGTATGGATTACCGCTCCATCACTTCCACCCCCACAGAGGACGAAAAGGAACTCAAAGAGATACTTGAAGGCACGGTGATACCTGAAACAGTGGTACACACCAAGGAAAACCTTGTCAAGCTCCAGAAGAGAGGCCGTATGCTTGTGGCTTCATATGAGGCTATACGTTTTCAGCGCCTTGATCTGTTTACGGTTACCCTTAAGCAGATCGGCGCTTACATAGCCCGCTCCCAGCTCAAAGACGCCATAAACGTGCTTGAAAACGGCGACGGCAACAACAACGCGGCGTCTTCCATTTCAGTAGCCACCGCAGGCACCCTCACATACGCTGATCTTATCGATTTCTGGAACCTGTTCGATCCCTATGAGCTCAACACCATTGTCACCACGCCCTCAGTTATGGCGTCTATGCTGAACATAGGCGAGTTCAAGGACGCAATAGCCGGCATGAATTTCCAGGGTACCGGCAAAATGATAACTCCTCTGGGAGCGGATCTCATCAAGTCCTCAAGCGTAACGGCCGGCAAGATCATAGGCCTTGACAAGAGCTGCGCCCTTGAAATGGTCAAGGCAGGGGACGTTATCGTAGAGTACGACAAGCTCATTGACCGTCAGCTGGAGAGAGCGGCAATAACGTCTATCGCAGGCTTCGCAAAGATATTCTCAGACGCCTCAAAGGTGCTTTCGGTTTAATTCTTGATTTGCAGCTTGTTCAGAAAGGGGGAAGGCGCACCTCCGGCATTTAATACCGAAGGTGTGCCGTTAATATGAATCAATGGTCTGTATTGAACGCGCTTAAACAGTATACAAGCATTGATGACAGTGAGACGGCTCAGATCCTGACCGCATGCAGGGCATGTATGGACGAGTTGACCGTAAGGCTCAAAGATGATGCGGATAAAGACGATGCGCGGCTGGTAAATGCTGCCGCCGCGATCGCATATTACAGGCTCATGGTCAAAAAAATGTCAGCTGAGGACAGCGTAGTTTCTTTCAAGGCGGGAGATGTTACGGTAAGTAAAAGTCCGGAATTGGTGCTTGAAATAGCCGAACAGGTCAGAGACGAGGCTCTGAAAACGGTATTGCCGCTGCTGAAAGACGATGAGTTTTTATTTAAGCAGGTGTGTATATGAACATATCGTCTATATTCAAAAAATACGGCAGGAGCGTCAGCATTTATGATGCAATGGGCTTTTCGGCGGGAGACTTTCATGCCTTTATCCAGCCCCTGCGATATAAAAACAAAATGTATCTTGACGGTGTAAATACACAGATAGGCTTTAACAGTCAGGGTCATTATCTATATATAGGTCCGCCGGAGTACGATTTTACCGGGCTAAGCGGTGATTCATGGCTGGAATGCGGCGGTAAAAAATACAAAATAGACAGGGCGGAGATCGTATACCGAGGAAATAAAAAATATTATGTGTGGGCTATAATCAGGGAAATAGTGGAGGAGTCTTAATTATGAGTGAAATAAGCGCATTGCCGGGTACAATAGTGGAATGGCTCAACGACCAGGAGGTTTTGAGCGATATCAGTTTCATGACAGAGTTTCCTGCGGCAAAAAAGGCGGTGCCTCTGAAACGCGCGGTGGTGGCGGTAGGTATTGACAAGCTCGATATTGTCGACAGCTTCTCGGATGACGGCGAAGGCAATCAGATCAGAAACGAATATTGCAGAGAAGCAAATATAAAAATAAGGCTTGCGATCCATGCGCCCTTTTCCCAGGGGGGCAATAAGTGTTTTGAAGTTTTTACCAATGTCCTTGACTGTCTTACGTTCAGCAGCAATATGAATATAATAGACTCGGGCTGTGACGCAATAAAGGCGGACAGGGATACGGAAGCCTTTGTGCTCAATGCCAGGGTCAATGTCAAAGCCGATTTCTGCCCCGCGATAAGCGGCGACATAAACTTTGCATCGTTTATAAGCAGGGATCTGTTCTGCGGGTCTCATATAAACGATGATCAGTTACACATTATGCCCGGTGAACGCGACAAATGGAACAGTCCGTTCATTGTTGGTCAATATTTCGGAAACGGCGCAAGCACAAGGGCGATAAGCCTTCAGTTCGTGCCGAAGGCGGTTATCGCGTTTGCCTACGGATACCCGGCGTGTACCCACGATTCCGTAAGCAATACCGCGGTCTCAAGGTTTGCCGTTGCGGCGGGGGACTACGGTATGATGGGTATGCATATATCTTCTACCGGCTTTACCGTCTCAAACAGCAGCTCAGAGGCTGTGGACAACTGTTCACCGGACATGAATGAGATGGGAACGATCTACACATATATAGCCTTCAGATAAGCGCAGGCGGAATTTTTTGATTGACTGTATCAAGCAGACATGGTATAATTTCTGACAATGAAGGGAGGCAGGATATATGTCGGATATTTTCAGAGAGCTTGTTTTGAATTCACCGGTATACAAGCTTTTCCTGCAAGTATTCGCCGTGGTATTTTGTCTCCTGAACGGCTATATGCCGAGATTATGAAGGAGTGATAATAATGTCTGTGACTGCCCGCAGGATCTTTTCAAAGATACCGTTTACCAGGATGTTTGTAGCTTTTATGGCTGTCGTATTTACCCTGATGAGCGGAATAATGCCCAGGATAGATACCCAGAAAGAATTCAAAAACATAATTATTATGATCGGCGACGGTATGGGAGAAAACCATCTGCTCAAGGCGAAGCAGGAGCGTGGGATATCTCTTGCAATGGAGACAATGCCCATACGGGGTCAATCGGTCACCAGTTCGGTTGTCAGATCCACCGACAGCGCGGCGGGGGCAACGGCTCTTGCCTGCGGCGTACGCACCGTTATAAACGGCGTTGGCGTTTACCCGGAGGATGTGTATCAGGTTTGCAAACGCCCAATGAACCTGACAGAGCTGGCGCAAAGCCTCGGCAAGAGTACCGGCATCGTGACCTCGGACGACAATACTGGAGCCACTCCTGCCTGTTTCTCCGCTCACACGGATCACAGAGGGAACCGTGACGAGATCGCCGCTCAGCAGGCGGTAAGCAACATTGACCTGATATGGTCGTATAAGAGCTCACACACCGATGTAGATAAGGTACAGGCGAACGGCTACACCGTCGTCACAAACAAACGTGAGTTAAATGCCCTGGAGAGCGGAAGCAAGAGCTTTGGTCAGTTCACCGGTGATATATGGAGGACAGAGGATACCATAGCCTCAAATATGCCCACACTTTCCGAGCTTACCGATAAGGCAATAGATATGCTGGACGACGATGAAGACGGCTTCTTCCTGATGATCGAGGGTGCACACATAGATAAGTTCTCACACAGCAACAAAAGCGAGAACATGACGGAGGCCGTCGAGGCCTTTGACGACGCTGTTAAAGAGGCTCTGGATTTTGCAAAGAAGGACGGAGAGACCCTCATAATAGTGACCGCAGACCATGAGACAGGCGGCATCAAGCTTTCCGGCGACGAATACGTTTTTACAAAAACAAGTCACTCAACGGCTAACGTTCCTCTGTTCGTTTACGGCACAGATCAGTTTATCACAAACGGGAAGAAAGTCATGAACAAACAGATCGCTCAGTTCATGGCAATGTCCATGGGGGATGAGGTAAAGGAATTCCCCATCAAGGTCAAAATCCAATATTAAAACAAAGCAATAAAACAAAGCGCTCCCGATCCGGTTTGTGATCGGGAGCGTATTTCTCTGTATGCTTTTATATTTTGCCGAAAATCGTATCTATCAGCAACAGGCCTATAACTCCCGGAGTTCCGCAGATAAGAGAGGCGCCGATGGTATATTGATTGAGACTTAAGGAAACTCCGGTGAAAAGCCCCAGCACGTTTACCGCGCATATTGCCGCGACTCCCTGCAGGGCGGTGAGTATAAGAGCTTTAAAAAAATGCTTTGAGCGTATCATGGATATGACTATTGCCGAAAATGAAGCTATAAGCAGGACGGCAAAAAATTTCATTCTTTTTCTCCTTTCGGCGTTTATTATCCGTATTTTTCCTTTGCCAGCCGCAAAAGATACCTGTATTTTGCGCTTAATGAGTTTATTTCGTATATTGCGGCGTCAACAAGGTCGCTGTCCACTGTTAGTTCAAAACGGGAATATGCCGCGTCCATCTCCCTGAGGGTATGATGTATGTCATCAATGAGGCTGTCTGTCAATGGTTTTTCTGCTTTTTTAAATATCAAATTCATAATTGTTCGTTTCTTTCTGATTTGTTTAGTAAATAGTATGGTAATTATCAAAAAAATATGATAAAATATTCAGTATATCAAAAATTTAGGAGCGATAATTATGTTCAAGCTTTCTCCCTACATTTCCTCCACCATATGGGGCGGAAGAAGACTGATCGAGGAATACGGTGTAAAAACAGATAAAAAGAACGCCGCCGAGGCGTGGGTATTGTCCTGCCATGAGAAGGGACCCGGCATAATAGCCACCGGTGAATTTGCCGGCAAGACCCTGAGAGAGGTCTACGAAGCGGACAGATCCATCTGCGGGAAAAACGGCGCGAGATTTTCCGAGTTCCCCATCCTTACAAAATTTATAGACGCCAGGGACAATCTCTCCATTCAGGTTCATCCCGACGACGAATATGCCCGCAGGGTAGAGGGGGATTCCGGCAAGACAGAGTGCTGGTATATCCTTGACTGCGACGAGGGCGCGGAGCTTATAATGGGTTTTAAGGAGAAGATCTCAAGGGAGACTTTCAAGGAGTCCATAGAAAACGGGACCCTTGAAAATTACGTTAAAAAGATAAAAGTCAAGAAGGGAGATTTCTTCTTTATTTCCTCCGGCACGCTCCACGCAATTTGTAAAGGAGTACTACTTGCCGAAGTTCAACAAAACTCCGCCGCCACCTACAGAGTGTATGATTACAACAGGCTGCAAGATGACGGAAAACCCCGTGAACTCCACGTTTCTAAGGCTATTGACGTGACAAAGCTTGAAGAATATCAGGGTGTGCCTGAAAATTACAAGCGTAAAGGCAATGCGCCTTACACAACCGGCTATGAGCAGCTTGTCAGGTGCGATTTGTTCAGCGTCGGCACGGTAAAAACAGAGGAAAATTCCACCGGCATGGCTGACGAAAACAGCTTCGTCTCACTGGTGGTACTTGAGGGTGACGGCGCCGTGGAATGCGGCGATGAGAAGCTCAAACTCACCAAGGGCGACAGCGTATTTATCCCTGCCGGCAGCGGGAAATACAGGCTCAGCCCGGGACTGTTCCTGCTTGAGACACGCATATAAAATCTGCTGAAGGTGGCGCCTGATGATAGCTTTGAATGTCTGTAATCTGAGTATGGAATTCGGGGGGAAACCCCTGTTTTTCAACGTGTCCTTTATGCTCGATCACAGGGACAGAGCCGGTCTGATAGGCGCTAACGGCACAGGTAAAACCACCCTGTTCAAGATAATCACAGGGGAACTCAAGCCCACGGGAGGCGGTGTGGTAAAGCTCAAGGATGTGACCGTTGGTTACATGGAGCAGCACGCCTGCAAGGACTCTCAGCGCACCGTTTACGATGAGCTTTTGTCGGTGTTTGAACCCATTATCAAAATCGAATCTGAGCTTGAAAAAATAGCCGATTCCATACATACGGCGTCCGGGGCGGAGCTTGACGGACTTATATCCCGCCAGAATCTGCTCACCGAACAGTTTGAACGCATGGACGGACTCACATATGCCGCAAGGACCCGCTCGACTTTGTTGGGCTTGGGCTTTGCGGAGGCTGATTTTTCATTGCCATGTTCGGTCCTTAGCGGCGGACAGCGTTCAAAGCTGTCTTTGGGCAAGCTTTTGCTCTCCGGATCAGATATAATTTTACTGGACGAGCCCACCAATCACCTTGATATTTCAAGCGTTGAGTGGCTTGAGGGCTTTATTTCCGAATATAAGGGCGCGGTCATTGTGATCTCCCATGACCGCTATTTTCTGGATAAAGTCACAACCAAGACCTTTGAGATGAGCAACGGCAAGCTCACCGTCTGGCAAGGCAATTATTCCGCCTCGGTTAAACAGCGGGAGGAGAAAATGGAGATCGACCGTCGGCATTATGAGAATAAAATGGCTGAGATCAAGCGCATCGAGGGCATAATCGAACAGCAGCGCCGTTTTGGCAGGGAGCGAAACTTCATTACCGCCGAGAGCAAGCGAAAAATGCTTGAACGCAAGCAGGCGGAGCTGGTGGAGCCGGAGGCTGTTGCCGCCACTCTTAAATTCAAATTCACCCCTAACACAGTCAGCGGCAACGAGGTGCTGACTGTACGGAATTTGTCGAAATCCTTTGAAAACAAGCCTCTTTTCCGCGATATTTCAATGCTTATCAAGAAATCGGACAGGGCTTTTATCATCGGTCCTAACGGCTGCGGCAAGACCACTTTACTCAAGATCATTGTACGCAGGCTCGCCGCGGACAGCGGCAGCTTCCTTCTGGGCGCCAACGTGCAGGTTGGCTACTTTGACCAGACTCTTGAGAACGTGAATTCCGACAAAACCGTGCTGGACGAGATATGGGACGAACACAGGAATATGGATCAGACCCAGGTCAGGAGCGCTCTTGCGGCGTTTCTGTTCCGGGGAGATGAGGTTTTCAAGTCCGTTTCCACCCTCAGCGGAGGTGAGAGGGCGCGCATAGCCCTGCTCAAGCTCATGCTTTCCGGCGCGAATTTCCTTGTGCTGGATGAACCCACCAACCATCTGGACATAACTTCACGGGAGGCGCTGGAACGGGCGCTCATGGATTTTGACGGTACCATCCTTGCCGTTTCCCACGACAGATACTTCATAAACACCCTGTCAACCCGGGTGTTTTACATGACCCAAAACGGTCTGCGGCAGTTTGACGGCAACTATGACAAATATGTTGAAGAAATTTCACAAATCGCGTCAAAGAAGGAGCCGAAGCCCGTCAAGGTGAACGAATATAAGCTCATGAAGGAGCGGGCTGGGGAACAGCGCAGACTAAAGGGTAAGATCAAACGGTGTGAAGAAGAGATAGAACGGGTAGAGCAGGAGATAGAGGCAAAGAACAGCGAGCTTTCACAGCCGGAGGTTGCATCGGACTACTCCGCCGTCCTCACTCTGACGCAGGAAATATCGGAGCTCAACCTCAGGCAGGAACAGCTCATGGAGGATTGGGAGGAGCTCCAGTCGCAGCTCATTGAAGAATAGGAGAAGCATTTATGTACACAAAAGCGGTTGAATTTATCAAATCAAAAATATCGGTCACACCCCGCATCGGGTTGATACTCGGCTCCGGACTGGGCGGATTGGCGGAGCATATAGAGGCGCCGCAGGCCTTGGATTATAAGGATATTCCGGGCTTTCTGTCCTCCACCGCGCCGGGTCATGCCGGACGGCTGGTCTTCGGCAGTCTTTCGGGCAAGCCCGTTGTCTGTATGCAGGGGCGGTTCCATCTTTATGAGGGCTACGACGTAAAGGACATCGTGTTTCCTGTCCGGGTCATGAAGCTTCTCGGCGTTGATACCCTCATAATTACCAACGCCGCCGGCGGCATCAACACCGAGTACAATGTGGGCGACCTGATGGTCATCAACGATCACATCAATTTTACAGGGGAGAACCCTCTTATCGGCGCCAATGAGCAGGCGTTTGGCACCCGGTTCCCGGATATGGGCAAGGCTTATACTCCCGCTCTGAGAGAGCTGGTCAAGGATGCTGTGATCGGCGTGGATATACGTCTGCGTGAAGGCGTATACCTTGCCTGCAAGGGACCAAGTTATGAGACTCCGGCGGAGATCCGCGCCTTCAGAATTTGGGGAGCTGACGCCGTTGGAATGTCCACCGTGCCGGAGGTTATCGCCGCCAACCATTGCGGCATGAAGGTGCTCGCCTTGTCGCTTATCACCAACATGGCGGCGGGTGTACTTGACAAGCCCCTTACAGAGCAGGAAGTCATCGAGATCGGCAACAGGAAGTCCGGCGAACTCCAGAAGCTTATACGGAATTTATTGGAGATTATGAAGTAAAATAGGAAAAATTTAACGCAATTCTTTATTTTATCTGAAACTTTAAAAAGCTCCCTTTCTGAGGGAGCTGTCAGCCGTTAGGCTGACTGAGGGAGTAAAAAACTCCTTCCGCTTCGCATACGCTCAGCACCTCCCTCAAAGAGGGAGGCAATAATCATTCAGCACCCATTTAACACCTTATTCCCCCGGAGGTAACACCATGCTTACTGTCAGACCGTATCTTATCAAGGACTATTCCGCCGTGCGGCAGATCTGCCTTGACACCGCTGTGTTCAAAAGAAAAACAGAGGTCAGCAAGAAGATCCTTGTTCAGACCGAATGCGACTACTACGCGGAGTGCGAGCCCTACAACTGCTTCGTCGCGGTGGATGAAAACGACGTTCCGAAGGGCTATGCACTTTGCTGTGAAAATTTTTCAACTTTCAAGCAGAAATTTACCCAGAAATACGTTCCTTCCATCGCTCAGATCAGCTTTTTCTCCGGCGTAACCGCCAAGGGTTACGTGGCGCTCTATAAGATGTTCGCGGGATATTACCCCGCACATATGCATATGCATATCCTGAAAGAATACGACACTGACGAACTCAGGGATCAGCTTATGGACACCCTTACGGAGCATCTGCGGAGCAGGGACGGCAGGGGACTGCTTGTGTACGTTTATGAGAAGGATAAAGACGCTCTCCGGTACTATGAGGATTACGGCTTCAATATTCTTCGCAAGACCTCCGGCTACAAATTGTTGGGGCTTGATCTGATATGATCCCGTGTAAAACCGATGTTTTCATTTTTGTAACCCAACAATTTTTTAATTTTTGATCCCCTTGCAGGGGAGGGCTTTCGCACCTTCCTTCAAAGCATGGAGTTTATCCTCCCGTTACGGCAAATTCATTGAAAAATCAACAACAGAATACATTTTTTTCGATCCTTATCTTAGGCGCGCTACGGACGTGAAATACACTTTTGCGACTATTTGGAATAAATAACATTAAATTTTTTGTTATTTTTTTATGCATTTTGTATTGACACGGTTCGCGAAATGTGCTAATCTAAGATAAGGATTTTATCGTCGGCGCATAATTATTAAAATTATTGGTATAGAAATTCTTTTAAGTAATAATAATTTGACGTAGCGCCGAAGCATTTTCACAGCATTTTCGGTTACCAAATCTGTTTAAGGGGTGTCGGTCGCAATGGAAGAAAAACAGACGAAACAGGCTAAACAGTCAACACAAACCAAAAAACCTGAAGAGCAGGCGAACAAGACCGCGGGTCAGCCAAAGAAAAAGGGCGTTTCACGCCGCAGGTCGATGGAGCTTCTCTTTCAGCCGGTGTTCGATTTCCATCTGAATATGGCGATCGACTATGAGGTGAGCCTGCGGATATATGACCCTCAGATCGGTATCCTTGATCCGTCGATGATCGTCCCCATAGCAGAAAAGTCCAACCAGATCTGTGAGATAGGCAAGTGGATGATCGAAGAAAGCTGCGACGCTATCAATCGCTGCAAGGAGAGGGAGGCGGACATCAACAGCGTCATAATCCCCATCTCCGTCAAGTACTTTGCCAAGCCCTACTTCGTCCAGCAGGCTATCAAGATCGTTGAGGAAAAGGACGTTTATCCCGACAAGATCTGTTTCAATATCAACGAAAGCATCCTGGAGAACACCAAAGAATCAGTTATAAAGAACATCAGGGCGCTTCGCGAGTACGGTTTTATGGTGAGTATCGACGATTTCGGAGTTGAGTTCACCTCGCTTTCGAACCTCAGTCATTATGAGGTCGATTATATCGGACTTAACGCTTCCCTCATTTATGGTATTGAGGAGAACGAACGCACGCAGAACGCCGTTCAGGGCATTATCGAATTTGCCAAAAAGATCGGCAGCCGCACAAAGGTGGACGGTGTTGATTCCGTTGATGTGGCGAATCTGCTGCACAAGCTTGGGGCAGACAGGCTTTCAGGTCCGGTCTACGGCAAACCCATTGCCGAAAGACAGATCAAGATTTAATAAGGAGTGTGATTCATCTTGGGCAAGAAGAATAAAGGCGAAGCAGTAGACAACTACAGCAATATGCCCGCCGGCGCTGAGCGCAGGGAGGTCAAGACCACCGCCGAAAAGGTGCATAAGCGAAACAGGATGATCAGGTTCCTTCTGGCTGTCATAGCCCTGCTTATTCTGCTTTTGGGTATAGCGTATTTGCTTATTGCTTTCGTCAATAACGTGGGTCGTTTCACCATCGACCTTGACCCTGACGCCTTTTCAAAATATAATTTGAGTATTTCCGAAACAAGGGACTTTAAAGATCCCAAGGGCAAAAAAGGCGGCAGCGGCAAGGGCGGCACCATCAGGCTCCAGGCGGACCCGGTGGAGGATATGTACAACATCACCAAGGAGTGGCTCCTTAATAACCAAAAGCTCACTCCCGATATGATCAAATACAATCCTTCCAAGCCGACTTACAACAATATTTCCGAACTGGACACCAGGTTTGACGGTTCCCACAACGGCGACGATTACATAGCTTATACATTTTATATTAGAAATAACGGAGAGGACACCGTTACATACAACGCCAGTCTTGATATCCTCTCCACTACCAAGGGCGCGGACGAAGCCGTCAGAATAATGGTATTTGAGGACGGCAAGCCCACCACTTACGGCAAAAAAACCAAAGACCCCGATGCGGGGGACGAAGAACATCCTGCCAATTATCTTATTGAAAAGGAGTTCATCTCTGAAAAAGTCGCGATGCAATCGGTAATCAGCAACTTTAAACCCGGAGATATCCACAAATATACAATAGTTATTTGGCTTGAAGGTTGGGATCCTGAATGTGTTGATGATATCATGGGAGGCCAGATGAAGTTCCAAATGAACATCAAGGTCACCGGCGTCGATAATGAGGCCGCGTAATGTCGGGGGAGGCATTACAGGTTTCTTTATCACCGGGCGGTCGCCCGATATCACAGCATTTTGGATATATATTATTTCATTTTAAAAAATGGAGGTAAAATCATGAAAAAGCGTTCACTCATAGCATCGATCGCAATGCTTCTCGTTTCAGCGATCGTGCTCTCAACATCCACCTACGCCTGGTTCTCAGCAGGCGCGGCTGTATCTGTTGAGCAGATCACAGCTAATGTTACTCACACAGATGGTTCTGTTGTAATCCGTGCTGCAGATTTAAGCGGCATGACAGAGGCTCAGCTTACGGCTGCCGGTTTAACAGCTGCAGATGTTGACTGGACTAGCGATCTTAAGCAGGATGTTATTGACTATCTTTTTGGTCAGGAATCACAGACAAATTTCGTTAAGCCCGGCAATCTTGTTCCTATCACAGTAGATCCCGGTACAGCTACCGAGACAAGTGGTATTTATTCAGGCACCATGTATAACAGATCTGGTACATTCTCATCAGAACTGTTTGATCATGATAACGATGAGGCTGATACTGAAGTAGCAGTAAAATCCCCCAGACTTCCTGTTTACAAGCTTGTTACAGGTGCTAACGGCTCCGGTAGTGGCAATTATCTTACATATCAGTTCACGATTTGGGCTAAGGCTGACTGCGAAGTAACACTTACCCCCACATTTAACAGTGGTAAGAATTTCCTTTTCGGCGCTGTTAATGTTGATGGTAATACTTATATTTACAACGCAAACGCAAGTACCTACGTTCCTGTAAAGGCTTCTCAGACCATCCGCGATATCGACAGAGATGGCATAATCGAGTCTGCTGATTATAGCAGTTCAACTGGAGAAGGCGACAATATCGCTACTTATAACGTTACTTCAACTGCTCTTGAAAACAAAACTGTTAGCTCTAGATCATCAGGCGCAATTACTCTTGACTTTGACTCCGCAGGCGCAGTATCAGGTAACGGCGGCACAAAGACAGTTACAGTTTATATCTGGGCAGAAGGTCAGCAGGCAGACTGCTCCGGCGCTTGTGATCCTTCAACCGCAAGCTTCTCCTTCGCAGCTATAAAGGCTTAATTTCAGTTTGATACTTAACTGATTTTAACGCGATTACTTAGTTTAATTTAAGCCATGCCGGAGCGGGTTAGCTCCGCTCCGGCGCGGCAGCAATCAAAAATCTCCCCCGTTGCTGCGGCAACCTAATCCGCAGAGATGTTAGCTAACAGATGAGGTAAGTTCTACCGTTTGAACACCTCATTAAAACGGCTTGCCTGTCCTGTTTCCGGACAGGACAGGCGAAGTCGTGAGCTAACGGGCTGTTGCCCGAATGAATTGACGGCTGTGCCGTCATGAATTGGCTTTCGCCATGATTTCTCGCTGCGCTCCGTGATTTGCGATTGCGCTGCAATGCATTAATGGTGGGCTTCGCCCACACCCATTATAATTGCTGACCGCAGGTCCATTAATGCGCTTTAGTGCAATTCATGACCGTAGGTCAATTCATGCCGTAAGGCAATTCACGCGCTGTAGGCGCAATTCATTTATAAAAGATCGATCTGTAGGCTGCAAGAGCCTTGCAGCCCATACATGGGTCTTTTATAGCGCAGATTATAAAAAACCGTTTTGGAGGATTAAAGAATGAATAAGGTTGTAAACACTATCGTCAACATCTTGCTGGTAATAGTTCTGATCTTTTCAGCCACTATCACCGTCATGGTGTTGACCTCCACGTTCAATGAGGAGCGTATCCCCAGTTTAGGAAACAAGGCGGTACTGACCATTGAGACAGATTCAATGTTAGGTCCTAAAGGCTTCAGCACCAAGGATGTTGTGATAATCGACCGCCTTACAGAGGAGGAAGCTCAAAACCTGCAGGTCGGTCAGGTCATCACCTTCCACACCAGTATCCTTGAGTACGAAGTTCTCTTAACCCACAGAATCGTGGGTGTTTACTACCACGGAGATGTAAGGTACTACGTGACGCGAGGAGACAACACTCCCGCACGGGATACCGAATACGTTACGGCTAAAGAAATAGTCGGCGTCTGGAACAACTGGCACACCACCGCTGCGGACAACAAGGAGGTCCTCAACGCTGAACCTGTGGTCACCGACATTGATGAGCTCTCAGCGCAGCCGGAGGATCCTAACAGACCGCTTTCCGGTCCTATGATAAAGGGTCTGGGCGGCGTGCTCAAGTTCCTCAGCTCTCAGACAGGCTTCATGGTCTGCATCATCGTTCCTCTTGCTCTCTTCTTTATTTATCAGTTATATAAACTCTTCACCATGATCTCCGAAAACAAGAACAAAGCGGCTATGGCGGCTGTCGAGGCGGAGAAGGCAAAGATAGAGGAGATGCTCAAAGCGGCAGGCAAGAACGCCGACGGCACCGATGCCTCACCCCCGACTGAACCCCTTGACGAGGAAGCTCAGAAGCAGAAGATAATCGAAGAGTACCTCGCCAAGCAGAAGGCCGAAAAGGAAGAAGAAGAGAAAAAGCAAAAGATAATCGAAGAATATCTTGCCAGTCAGAAGGCGGCGGAAAAAGACAAAGAAGGCGAAGACGCCCAGGCGGCTCCGAAAGAAGAACCTGAGGAGAAACCGGAAGAAGACGCCGGGGAAAAATCAAAGGATGACTTCGAGCCTGAGGACGAGGGTAAAAAAGATAAGAAAGACAAGAAAAAGAAATAATCTTTAATCAATTTCTTTAAACGGTTTATCCGTTAATATAAACAAATTTATTATATTACATAATTCATTGAAAAGGTGGACTGAAAATGGGCGGAACACTTATTAAGTTCTTAGAGGATTTCCTTGAGCAGTTTTTTGTAAAAGGCGTTTGGGGCATATTTAAGGGCATTGGCTTAGGTATAGCCAACATCTTCAATATTCCCAAGTACGTATCAATTTTCAAGGCATGGAAAGACAGCTTCGGCGTAGGCGGCTGGGTACTTGCCGCGCTGTGCGTGCTTCTGGTGCTTGGCGTTATGGCGCTGATCGTATGGCTTGTGATACTTCTTATTAGGAAGTATATCAGATTCCATAAGACAGTTGTCGATCAGGAGGAGCTGCTCAACGAGGTAGCCTCCCTCAACCGTGACGTTATCAAGCTCACACTTGAAAAAGAGAAGATCCTCGCAATGAAGGTCTCACAGTTAGGTCTTCGTCCCGGCGAAAGCCCCTTTGTCGACGTTCCCGAAGAGGGAGAAGGCGGCGAGAAGAAGGAAGGCGACGAAAATGTTGCCGACGAGGATTACAGCCGTTTCTACAAGCTGACTCAGGTGGACATCGAAATGGAAAACTACGTTGCCCCCGAGTTCAACAACGACATAACACTGCCGGAGATCGTGGATATGTTCCGCAACTTTGCCTGCTCAAGAATGGGTCTTTACTATGAGCACAACATCATCAGGCTCTTCCTTGCGGCATTCGCTTCCACCCGTCTTATCATCCTTCAGGGTATTTCCGGTACCGGTAAAACTTCACTTCCTTACGCTTTCGGTAAGTTCCTGAGAAACGACGCCACCATCGCTTCGGTTCAGCCTTCATGGCGTGACCGTACCGAGCTTTTCGGCTACTTCAACGAATTCACCAAGCGTTTCAACGAGACAGAGCTTCTCAAGATGATGTACAAAGCTACATACACCGAGGAGATCTACCTCACAATCCTGGACGAAATGAACATCTCCCGTGTTGAGTACTACTTCGCTGAGCTCCTTTCAATTTTGGAAATGCCCAGCCGTGATGAGTGGGTCGTCAGCCTTGTTCCCTCAGTTTGGCCCACAGACCCCAAGCACCTCTTCGACGGCAAGCTCAAGCTCCCCGATAATATGTGGTACATCGGCACCATCAACAACGACGACTCCACATTCGCCGTTACAGATAAGGTTTACGACCGTGCTATCCCCATTGACATCAATACAAAGGGTAAGTTCTTCGAGGCTCCCTGGACAGATAACCTTGCCCTCAGCTACAAGCACCTTGAGGCAATGTTCGACGAGTGTAAAGTTAAATATAAGGTTTCAGAAGAAAGCCTTCGCAAGCTGGCAGAGCTTGACGACTATGTCATCGAGCACTTCCGTCTGGCTTTCGGTAACCGTATCGTTAAGCAGTTGGAGGACTTCGTTCCCGCATACGTTGGCTGCGGCGGCACCGAGATCGACGGTCTGGACTTCGTTCTCTGCCATAAGATCCTTCGTAAGTTTGAATCCCTGAACCTTTCGTTCATCCGTGACGAGATCGGCGGACTTATCACTTACCTCAACAAGAACTTCGGTAAGTCAAACATGAAAGAATCCAAGGAATACCTTGAGAGACTTCAGAAGCTCATCTGATGACCCCTTCGTTTTATCCAACTACTTGAAGGAAGGACAGTTACCATGGCAAAATCTGTTGCTCAATTATACAATGAATTTAGGGCCGACATTAGTGAAATCTATAACGGAGAGCCTTTCTATCAGAAAATTCTTAGTGATACCGAGCGCGGTAAAAATGAATTCTCGCTGTTCAACAGATATTTTGAGAAGAAGATCGATCTGCGCTGGGTCGACGCTATCGAGGCGTGTATCATACCCCTTGATACCATCATAAGAAACCCCCGTAAGTTCATTGTTCAGGAAGAAGAGATAGTTCCCATCGAGCGCGCGAGAAAGATCACCGCCGAGTCGGTTCGCCACCTTGCTCAGCATACAAATCTTATTGCCCGCGTTGAGGGCGATACCGTTACGCCCACTTCTATCCTTAACGTTTTCCGTGAGGAAAGCTTTGAGATCTATGAAAACAGATTCATTTTCACCCTTCTGCGTAACCTTCAGCGCTTCATCGACGACAGGTACAACGTCCTGTTCAACATGGCAAACGATGAAGAGATGTCCTCCCTTAAGATGAACAGTGAATTTGTCAGCGGTCATGAGAAGATCAACTATAAGCTTGAAATTTCCGCGCAGACAATAAACGAGAGAGTAGACGAACATATAGATGATCCCAAGTCGGCATCAGCTTTCCAGAGAATAGAGAGAATAAAGAGGATCGTCAACGAATTTGCCCATTCCTCATTCATCAATGAATTGAGGAACTGTACCCCTGTTCGTCCCCCCATCATGCGTACAAACGTTATCAGCAAGGACCCCAACTTCAAGGCGTGTCTTGCTCTGTGGCAGTTCATCTCAGCTTATGACGAGGTGGGCTATGAGATCATATCCAACGAGTCCAACGATATGGTCAGCGATGACTACAGAGACAACCTCTTCAAGATGGTCGGCGTCAACTACATGATGCTCAAGGGCAACTCCATGGCGCAGGATAAGTTGAATGAGCTTATCGAAGAGGTCAAGAAGGGTAAAGGCGGCGGAAGCAGGAGAACACGCAGGCTCAAACCCAAGATGATCAAGAGAGTTGTTGAAGAGATAGTCACCAACTACGACATGGATGAGGTCGAGATCAGGAAGATATTCCTTGACGAGCTCAAACGTCAGACCAAAAAGAAGATCGCCGGCGAAGAGAAGATCAAGGCGGCTATCGGAAGAGCTTTGGCATCCGAGAAGGCCCGCAAAGCTGCTATCGAGGCCAAGATCAAGGCTGAGATCCAGCGCAAGAAGGATATTGAGAAACGTAAACGTCAGCGCGAGCTTGCAAGGATCGCAAAAGAGAAGGCTCTGGAGAAAGAGCGCATAGCAAAAGAAAAAGCTCGCATCAAGGCAAAGAAAGAGAAAGAATTGGCTCTTGCCAAAGAAAAGGCAGCCAAGGAGAGAGAGCGTCAGCGCATTGCAAAGCAAAAAGCGCTTGAGGCTGAAAGAATTGCAAAAGAGAAAGAAAGAGCAAGGATCCAGAAAGAGAAAGAAAGAGCGGCAAAACTCAAGGCTCTTGAGGAAGAAAAGAAGCGCAAGGCGGCTGAGCTGGCAAAACAGCGTAAGCTCAAGGAACAGGAACTTCTTCTTGCAAAGAAAGAAAAGGAAAAGGCAGCAAAGGCTGCACAGCGTGAAAGAGAAAGAGAGGCAAGGGAAAAGGCTTTACAGGCTGAAAAAGCAAAGGCCGCAGCCGCAAGAGAAAAGGAAAGAGCCCGTATTGCTGCCGAAAAGGCAAAGCAGGCTGAAAAAGATAAGCTTGCCAGAGAAAAACAGAGAGAAAAAGAGCGCATAGCAAAGGAAAAGGCAGCTCAGATAGCTAAGGAAAAAGCGGCTATCGCAAAGCAGAAAGAGAAAGAAAAGCTGGCAAAGCAGAAAGCTTTACAGGCAGAAAAAGATAAGCTCGCCAGAGAAAAGCAAAAAGAGAAAGAGCGCTTAGCTAAAGAGAAGGCTGCCCAGATAGCCAAGGAAAAAGCGGCTATTGCAAAGCAAAAAGAAAAGGAAAAGCTTGCAAAGCAAAAAGCTTTACAGGCCGAGAAGGAAAAGTTAGCCAGAGAGAAGCAGAAAGAGAAAGAGCGCTTGGCAAAAGAGAAAGCAGCTCAGATAGCCAAGGAAAAGGCGGCTCTCGCTAAACAAAAGGAAAAAGAGCGTTTGGCGAAAGAGAAAGCGGCTCAGATAGCCAAGGAAAAGGCGGCTCTTGCTAAACAGAAAGAAAAAGAAAAGCTTGCAAAGCAAAAGGCGGCGCAGGCAAACAATAAAAAAACCGGCGGAAACGACGAAAACAACTGATTCCGCGGCGGTTTGACTCAGATCCCCGAGGAACCGGTAAGAACTGAGATATTACCGGACGCAATTCCTCAATTCAACATTTTTGGAGGTTGACCGATTATGAGCAACAAATTGATAAAAAGGATGGCAGTCGCGTTACTTTCCGCGTCTATGCTTCTGTCTTCTACAGGGATTACATCATTGGCGGTCAACCAATCAGACGTTGCTACAACAGCATCGTCTGTTCAGTCGTCGGTATCAGTCTCAGATGATACTGCAAACATCACCAAAAGCGGCGGTTCTTTAAACAGCGGTACTCCGAAGATGTCAGTTTCAGGCGGCACTTTAATTACCCAGGCAGGCTACGACAACTGGCCCTCAGGAGACGGTTCACAGGCAAATCCGTATGCTGTGTCTTCATTGGAGGATTTCCTCGGCATACAGACGATCATCAACGATCCCACCAGATCAGATAAATATTTCAGACTTACTCAGGATATCGACCTGTCGACCATAACGAGTTCAGATCTTTCAACGGCGATCCCTGCTTACAGCGGTATCTCAGGAGTGCTGATTTCCATAAGTAAGAGTGCCATAGCTTCCGCCGGTGCAAATGCATCAAACATCTTCTTCAACATTGACGGTACTAATTATGATACCAATACTAATGCGGACAATCCGTATTTCGGATTAAAGAATTTTAACCCGACCAACGGTACATCACAGACAGTAGCTATTTTCGGTTACATAAACAGCGGATCGTCCATAACCAATATTGATCTTAAGAGTTCGCTTGTTACAACTTCATATTCAAATTCTCTTAACAGCGCTGTCCTTGCGGTCCAGAATGAGGGTACGATCTCCGGTTGTATCGTGGATTACTGCAGGGTCTCATTAAGCGCGCCTTCCGCCGTTACCGATTATAAGAATGTCAGCGGTTCTCCTATTTACAGAGGTACTGCCGTCATGGTTGGCGACAATGCGGGTACTATCGAAAACTGCAGCATCGTTGATTCTAAAGTTGAATTTGCAGGCAACGCCAGATATGTTGGTATCGTGGCAGGACAGAACAGAGGAACCATCAGAAACATTTCCCTTAATTCCATAAAACTTAAAAACAGTGACACAACTTCCGATACCGCCAAATTTATCGGCGGTGTTACCGGCAGCAATACAAACGCGACATCTGTTGTCACAGGTTGTACTGTTAACCTCTCAGGTACTGATGCAAATAGTCCCACAATGAATAACATAGCCTACGGAGATGTTGTCGGCGGCGCCGTTGGTAAAAATAACGGTTCCGTTGTTGATACCGTGGTTTCAAGTTCACTGAGCATAGACAGTTCAATAACAACGTCAAACTTCAGCATGTACGGCTCCCATATATTCGGCGGAGTCGTGGGTGAAAATCTGGCTTCAGGTTCGGTAACCTCATGCAGCGCCTTGAATATAGGTGCTTATATTGGGAATGACGATGTTACCAGAACTGTATTCGGCTTTGGCGGCATTGTTGGCAGAAATACCGGCAGTGTGACTAAGTGCGTCGCCACAGGCAAAGTCGTTGATTCCGGTTCAGCCAGCACATACATGACCGCCGGAGGCTTGGTGGGTCATGCAACATCCACAACCGTTGGAGCACTGACGAATTCATTCGCTTTTGTCTCGCTTCCCCAGTCTCATGCTGATATAGGCGCCCTTATCGGCAGAGGCGGCTCCATGGAGCTCATTTCAAATTGCTATTATGATGCTACTGTTGCAGGCAGAAGCTTCCCTTGCGAAAGCTATCGCGATGCTTTCAGCGGAGATATTTCCAGTGAAACAAAGGCTATTATTCTCAGCGGAACGATAAAAACAGTAAGCAAGGATGATCTGAGACCGGCACTTAACGAAATAAATATGTATATCCGTCCGGCGTTCCACTTTACATCGTCGACGCCTGCGGCATATCTTGAATCCGGAGCTTCCGGTATAACTGTTACAAATAATACAGGCAGTGTTTCGCTGTCATCAAATACAGCAGGCTCAGCTGACAATTTGTTTGTAACTGCCTCTGTTACCATGGCAGCTACCGTAGGTTCAACTGCGGGTATTGTTTTTAATTACAAATTTAAGGTTCCCGTACTTTATCCGTCGGCTCATACCGATTCTGACGGCAGCATCTTTATTAACGACAGTACGGAATTGAATTTCATAAGATATTCTCCTTTCTCAAAATTTAAACTTAATGCCAATGTTACCACATCCGCAGCATGGACTCCTTTCAACTTCTTTGGCGTACTTAACGGTAACGGCAAGACCCTTACAGTGAATAAACCTCTCTTCTCAAGAGTTTTGGGCTCAAGGACAGAGAGCCTTACCGACAGCAATGAGGCGGAATGGATCGCAAGCACAGATGCCAGAACACACGGCTACATACACGACCTTAGCGTCATTTTGAACAGCAATCTGTCAAACACAGCTGTGTTCGGCTCATGCACAAACATTACATTTACAGGCGTTACCTTCAACAGGGCGGCGTCTACTGAAATCATTGCAACCAAGAGCGAAGTTGGCGCCTTTATGAACGAAATAAGAGGCGGCGCATATATTTACAACTGCTTTACCAACGTTCCTATAAGAGTCAGCGGTTCTTCACTGAACTATTTCGGCGGTTTTGCAGCGAGAGTAGCCGCAAACGATCTTATTATTGATAACTGCGGTTCAAATTCCGCAATTCTTGCCGAGACCAATTATGCTCCCGATATCCTGGCAAGCTTTATCGGTTCATATGACAGCAACTCTTCATACGGAAAAATAAGCAATTGCTATGCTACAGGTAAAGTTGAGCCTTCAGAGCGTCGCTGCTATATAGCTATAGGTCAGTGCAGTGCAAACGTAGGTACATTCAGCAACAACATTTGGAGCATAAGCGACACGCTTCAGGGCGCAAAAGAGCCTATCAGTGCCCAGAGTCATCAGACCGAGAATTTCACTTTGTGGATGTTTTCATCTAATTTCGGTATGGTCAACACGTCGGCTTTCAGTACTTTCACAATTTCCATACCTACGGCAAATATCTTTACCGGCGCTGTTGTTTCTGATTTCACGATCACATATGATACGGCAAAGTTATCAGGAAACCCTGTTTCAATTTCAGAAGGTTCTGTCAGTATTCCCTTAATAGCACTTGTTAATAATCCCACATCTCAGTTAGTGATTACTCACAACAATACCGGATTAGTTGCAAGACTCAGTATAATAAAGGGTCTTAATGAAGAAGACGGTTATATATTGATAAACACTGCCGGTGATTTGCTGTTCTTGAGTTCAGAGTATTCGGATTATTCAAAAGGATATTACAATTCAAAGTTCAAGGTTACAGCTAACATTGATATGTCGGGCTATATCCTTCAGTCCTTCGTTGTCAAAAACAATGATCAGCTGGTTCCCTTTACCGGTGAGTTTGTAGGCACACTGGGAAACAACGGGGAAAGGTATACCATCAGCAATCTTACGATCGTTCCCAATAACAATGCGCTCAATGCGCCTGTTGGTCTGTTCTCTCTTGTAACAGGTACAGAGGCCGCTCCCGCGACATTCGAGAACCTTATATTTGATAATGTCTCCGTTTCAGGCAATGATGATTATGTAGGCGTTCTTGCAGGAAGGTCGCTTGGCAGCACAAAGTTCAGCAATATTTCACTGAATTCCGCGACTGTTACAGCAGGAGCAGGAAAAGACTTTGCCGGCGGTCTTCTGGGCGGCGCGATAGAAAGGGCCACGACAACAGAGTTTTACGGAATCTCAATTTCCGATCTGACAATATCCGCCAACGATTTCGTCGGAGGCTTTGCAGGTTTCCTTAACGGTCAGAATACCTCTTCTTTACAAAGTTTGAGCGCTTCGGTCATTGTTGATAAGATCGACTTACCGGATCCGCAGAGTGACATTATAAATACACTGGATAACATTGAGATCACAGCTGACGGTTATGCCGGTGCGGTTTTCGGCGCGGTTTCAGATACATCCAATAACGGTTCAGACTCTGTTTTGACCAATATTGTTGTCAATAATAACAATAACAATCGTTGTGACTACAATAATATATCAATGAAGGTTTCCAATGTCGATCTGTCGGATTCTTCCATAAATACAGTTAACTGGTCTGCAGGCGGACTTATCGGCGCGTCGAATGCCGCCGGGTATCCGGATAATTATGGACTTCAAGGTTGTTCCTTTGGCATGGATACATGGATCAAAAACTGTAATGTCTCAGATACAAGCGTAACGGTTACTCCTCCCGACACACTTGAGGATTCTGAGTACCGTAATTGTTCCGCGGGACTTGTTGCCGGAATCTACAGCGGATTGGTCGAGAATGTTACTGTTTCCGACTGCAATGCCACAGGCGCATATTTAGGCGGACTCGTAGGTAGCAAGAACTTTGTTTATTCGGCTGCACGTTTATATTCACGAAGCGGTTTAGCTATAAACAACTGTAACGTTATCGGTGAAACCACTTTAACAGTGCCCAGGACACTTGGTGTTTCAGGTCAAACGGTAGACCCGGGCGGAATAGCAGGAGGAATATTGGGTTCAGCCTGTGATTGGGCAGAATCTTTAAATGATGATACTTTTGAAGAGTTTAAGCCATACGTTGCAATAACAAATTGCGGTGTCGGCAAGGATGTAACCATATACAGCAATTATGTTGCCGGCGGTATTTGCGGTGAACTGAACGGTAGTTCAGGTACAACTGCAGGACTTTGGACTCTGATAATCAATAACTGTACGTCATTTGCAAACATTACGAACAGTTACGGAACCGGTCCGGATAATAAAGGTAACTATTTTGGCGGTATAGCCGGAATTGTATCAATAGATGTAGACGGCGATGTTGGTTGGGGCAGATTTTCTATAAGCAATTGCGCTGTCGGCGGCTCAATATACTCTTCAGCGTCTTCCACTGCCACCAAACTCATGGGTGGTCTTGTGGGATATGATGCTGGAAGTGGTTTCTACGATGACTATGATGATCCCTTGTTTGACAACTGTTATATTGCGGTTCAGCTGAAGAACAACAGCAGCAACAGAAGTGCTACTGTTGCAGACGGCTATGTTGTGGGTTACTCTAAAAACACCAATAGTAGAAGAAGTTTTAAAAAGTTTATGAGTGATGGCCTGATACTTGATGGCATAAAAATCTCTTCATTTGGTCAGTCTACTCAGTATATTATCGGCTTTGGCGGCGGGTATAGTTATACCCCTACCAACAATCTTCCTACAGTTGCCAATCTTAATAGTAATTCTCTTTGCATGGATCTGAACAAAAAATTCTCTACTACTGCTAACACCAGATCTTTTGATCCGGATAACCCATCATCTTATACGCTTGATAACGGAACGCCGGCGGAGGAAATAGCATACACATTCAATTTTAATAACGCGGACCGCAGCTATAACGGAATGGGTTCCGATCTTATCGTATTTGACACCGTCGGTTCAAACAAGATAAATGGTTGGGTTTCAAGCAACGATCATGTAAGTTTGACAAACGCAACAGAGAGTCACAGCGGAAACAATTATACCTATACTGTAAATATCAGCGCTAACGGCGTGGGTTCTTCCGAGATCTACGGTGAATTTGTTTCCGGGATAGAGATCCCGGGTACCGGGGGGGTATTGATACCCGATACAGAGCCCGCAGAGTATACAACTCCGGAACACTTTAAGTTTAAGGTCGGTATAGCAGTTACCAGCGCATATGTAGACAATGCTTTCCTTAGCGGAGGCGGCACTTCAGATAATCCTTATCAAATATCAAATAAGTCTGACTTGGGGATTCTGGTCTGTAATCACAGTACCTATAGTCTGGATAAGTGCTATATTTTAACCAATGATATAACATTATCAGATGGCGATGAGCTTTTGCCGATAGGTGACAATGTTCATCCCTTTACAGGTACCTTTGACGGTGACGGTTACACCATAACCGGCGCAGGCGGTGATGCTATCACCATAGGCAAGATAACTGAGGCGGGCGACCCTTCTTCATCTACATACGGATTAGGCTTGTTCGGTCAAACGAATAGAGCCATTATCGAAAACTTAAACCTTAAAAATTTCCGTGTAGAGTCCTACGATTATATTTCTGATCCCGTTACATATGCAGGCGCAGTTACGGCTTATGCAACAGACACTGTTTTTGAAAATATAACTGTCAGCAATACAAAAGTGAGCAAAGCTTTTTATTGCGGCGGTATAGTGGGTCATGCCGAGTTTACGACGGCAACACCCGGTGATTCAAGCATCAAGAGTACGTCTGTTATTAATTCTACGGTATCCGCAACGTCAGATTCAACTAATATTACCGGTGTTGCGGGAGGTATAGTCGCTGAGTTTAAAGGAGTTATCGGTAATTCGGTGCTTCCGAACGGAAAAACAGAGGATATTCTTGTTGAGGGCTGTCATATAAACTCAAACAAAAGCTTTGTAGGCGGCATCGTAGGCAGAAATATCTACGTTAACGGTAATACGACCGGTATCAATATCACCATAAACAATGCTGCGGTTCGCAAGGCTGTGTCCGATACCGGCAATGTATATGAGATCCACGGACAGTCATCGAATACAAAATACAGAAACGCAGTCGGCGGAATAATCGGCGCTTTGTATGATACTGATTCAACAGGTTCAAGCACTGATACCTGCACTATTAACAACTCTGTAGTAGGCGACGGTGTGGATATCAGAAACTCAACTGTTGCCGGAGGTATAATCGGTTACTCTTACCTCAAGCAGGGAACAGTCACCATAAACAAGTGCAAGAGCTTTGCTAACGTTGAATCTACAGCATTGATTACCAGCGATGGTGATAAAGGTGCGGCTGCAATAGTCGGTTTACTGAATGAGTTTACGGTTTTCCGCGTAAAGAATTCTGTTGCCGGCGGTAAGGTCACCTTCAAAGGAGTAGGCGGCGGAATATTCGGTGCTTATCTGGGCTCAAATCCACTTACCGGTTTAAGTGAACCTGTTGCCTACAACTGTGTAGTTTCAGCGAACATTGTGGACGGAGTATCCGGAGCTATAGCGGGTCTTGTTTTAGGTGAACATTATGATGGCACAGTTGGAGACGGAGCCGGTTCGTCCTTCCCGGAATCAAGCTACGCAGTAACACCGTTCCTGAACATTTTCTTCTCAGGTTATCAGCATCCGTACAATTCCGGATCAGCGCCTAACCTCAGCAGATCAGGTGCGTTTAATTCACATTCCTATCTTAGCAGTATAGTTAGGTTTATTGATATGAATTCACTGAAATACAGTGAAAGCGATACCGTTATACCTATTACTTCGGTAGGCTTTGATGTTGCTACAGGCTTCACCTTTGATTCGACCGGTGATCTGTACAGCTATCTGGATACCGGTTATACACCTGTTGCCTTCAGGACCAAGAGTACCCTTAACGATGTTTCGGATTATCATAATTTCAACCTGGTAAATATAAGGTCAAGAAACAATATTGTAACCTACGATGCATCACTCGGAAAAGTAGTGGCTATAGGTGAGGGTTCTGAACCTATGGAGTTTGTCTATGATAACGGCATCGTTATCAGCGTAACTGCTCTTGCAATGGGTGATCTTGAATTTGATACTGATGAGAATTGCTATATTATCAAGAGAATTGCACATCTTGCAGTGCTTAAAACTTTCCCCGACGCCAACTTTAAGCAGTATTGTGATCTGAACTTTGAAGCTGCGGAGCTTTCCGATTCCGCTAAGGCCAAGGTCGTTGAAGAAGGCGGCGTAGTGGAAACCTACAATGCTTTTGCGGAAGGTAAAGAATTCTACAATGACGGAGAATTCTGGATACCGGTTGATTTCAGCGGAACGTATGACGGAAACCATAAGACTCTTTCAAGTCTAAAGATCGCAAGCACCGATAATGCGGGCTTCTTTGGAACGCTTTCCGGTACAGTCAAAGACCTTACCTTGTCCGGAGCCGATATATCATCAAGCGGCACATACGTTGGTGTGGCGGCTGCTGTTGTTGAAACCGGCGCTCAGATCAATAATGTAAGCGTGAGTAACATTACCGCATCACCATTAAGGGGTGCAACTTATGTCGGCGGTATTGCAGGCAAGGCTGAGAGTGATCCTGCGGTTTCAGGAGGCGGATCAAAAGCACCCTCCATTACTAATTGTTCAGTATCGGACTGTTACATACAAAATACGACATACAGCAACAGCGTTGCAGCCGGTATTGTTGCATATTCTGCAGGCGCTTACATCAGCAATTGTCTTGTAAAAACAGGAACGGTTATAGGCAACGACACTCTTTCAGCTAGTTGCAGTAATATTGCTTCAGGCATAGTAGGTATTGCCGAAATGCCTTCCCGTTCAGGGGATAATGATACAGACATTGAAGGCTGTAATGTAGAAACCGGCGTTACCGTCATGGGCAAAGAGAGAGCGACAGGTATCCTCGGCGGAACAAATACTGCTCAAACTCATAGCAACAATTATTCCATTAAAATCAGCAATTGTACTGTAGGTTCAGGCGATCCGCATGAATCTGCTACTAATCATACAAGGATCGTTGCCTTTAATGATACAGCGGCAGGTATTTTCTCCCAGCCGTTAGGTTATACGAAGAGACTGCGAGGCGCTACTGTCACAATAAGAGGTTGTAAAGTCGGAAACGATGTTGATGTTCTTGCCGGATTGGACGGAGGATATAATACTTCCACAAATACTTGGAGCTGCACCGACATATACGCAACTTATTATTCCACCCTGGGTATAGGTAACAGAAATGGCGGATTTGCCGGCGGTATCGTGGGCGGATTAGGTACTTTCGGTTCCCGTTCTACACGCAATAATTATTCTGTCTATATATATGAATGCGAGAGTTATGCAAATGTTGGCGGACGGTTTTCTGCTGCCGCTGTCATAGGGCAGATGGAGGGCTTGCCTCCCACTTTCATTCACATAGAGGCTTCAGCTGCAGGCGGCAGAGTATATGCATACGGAACCAATGGAGCGGCGTGCGGTTTTATCGGAGAGTGCCCCGTAGATGATTTTTATGATACATATGATGGCGACGGCGTGATAAAAGACTGTATCTTCAGCGCAGAACTTACAAGTCGTGTCACTAATGCGAATAATACACGTGTAGGTGTAATTTCCCCGTTACTTGGAATCAGCGAACGTGACCTTAATGAGGATGATTTTGACGATCCGTTTGTGGACACATATGATGAGATGTTCAAGAACATCTATTATTCATCATATCAGACAAATTTCTATGACGGACATCAGAACTTTGCGGGATATGATTCTTCCAAGGCTCCTGTACGTGCTTTTGCCAACGATTCCTCTTATGGCGGATATCTTACTTTGATCGATATTGCCAGGGATGAAGACGTTACTGTAGTCATGGCAAACAATACCCCTGAGACCGGTGACGATTTTTCACAGATCGTATTTACAAAGCTGACCGAAGGCGCTTCGTTTAAGAGACCCCTTAAGGTTAATATTCGCAAGGTGGAAAGCATCGTCAGCACAGGTCGTAATGACACAGAAGGCTTCCCGGAGGTAACCGTTACCCGCAGCGCGCAGCCAACTGATATCGCCGTAAAAGCAAATAGTCTCAATCTTTCGAACAATAATAATCAGACTCTTAATTTGAGTCTGCCGATGAGGGTTATCGGTGTTGATGTTGATGCCAGCGGTTCAGCCTATTTTGAAGTAGCGCTCAACAATATTACTGCGGACACCCGTCATTCTGCGCAGATAACTCCTATTGAGGAGCAGGTTTCAAAGCTTATTGTTGAGATCACAGGCGGATTGAAGCTCCCCATACAGTTGATATCGGCAGATCTTGAAGGCAGCGGCACCCAGAGCGATCCGTTCCTTATTTTGAGCAAAGATAATTTGGGTACAGCTTCAAGAGCGTCAGGCGGATTCTATTGGAAACAGATGACGGATATTGACCTTACCACTCCTCCCGCGAATTTCGCGCCTATTGGTTCGGCAATATCACCGTTCAGCGGCGGGTATGACGGAAACGGATACAGGATAACGAACCTTTCCTTCAATCTTTCCGGCAGTAATTATGTAGGTTTGTTCGGCTATGTGACAGGTAACGCTCAGCTCAAGAATATACACATTGAGCTCGGCAGCAACGGTATTACCGGTTCCTCATATGTCGGCGGCCTTGTGGGCAGATACAGCAGTACTAACAAGATAATCAACTGCTCTGTTGTGAACAGCGTTGTGAGCGGTGTGACCAAGGTAGGCGGTCTTGCAGGTGAGATGACCACAGGCGCCCAGGAATGCTTCACCTCAACTCAGGTCAAAGCAGAAAATGCATCTGACTCAGGCGGTACCGGAGGTATAGCGGGCACTATCGTTTTCCAGGGTGATGCCAACAGTTTTGTTCTCGACAGGTGCTTCACTTCAGGTTCAGTGACTGCAAAACAGAGCTGCGGAGCTTTGATCGGTTCTGCCGCAACAAGACCGTATCCTCCCACATTGGAGATAACAAACTGTTTCTCAACAGCTGACGTATTCTACATATACGGCAGCGGAATTGCTCCGGCGGATTACTATGTGACCTCGCTTGTAGGTTATTTGGGTTTCCAGGATTACAATAGAGTATCCATCGAATTGACCAACACTTATTTCGCCGGTACCAACACAAGAAACCGTACTCTCAGATTACTTCCGGCCAATTTCTCCATCACGGAATATGATGAAGATTTAGATGAAGATGTAGACAGAGATTCCAATACGTACACAAACGTATATTACGACAGGTCTGTTACAGGTCTTATTGTAGACACATATACACCGACAGGGGAGTCAACCCCGATACCCGGTGAGAGAAATAAGGCGTCTGAGCTTCCGAGGAACGACGATCTGCCTACAGGCTTCGGTTCAACAGTATGGACTATTTCTGCAGGCAATTATCCCGCGCTTATTATGGCTGATGCATATTCCAACATTTACAGCCATATCGGCGCAATGGCTCTTATGCCGAATGATAATGAAATCACCCCGAATTCGGGCTTTAGGTACTCTGTAACGATCCCGTCGACTATTGACGGAGCAAACGTTTCCTTATCTTCATCGACTAAGGGACTTTCGGAGGAAGGAGGAGCTTCTTATAACAGCAATTATGATACGGGTCTTACAGGCAATACAGCGGCAAAGACCAGTGACTTCCTGTGGAAGACCACCGCTTCAGGCAGGATCCCGTTGCTCAGAAACGTTTTCGGCGGCTCTGCTTTAAACGGTGAATACACCCCGTCGTACGAAGAAAATGCAATGCTTCCGTATGTGACCGCAAGTTATACGAAGAGCTGCACCTTTACGGAGCTGAGCTATGATGAAGGTGATACTCCTGCGTCAACCACGGTCAACGTGACGGCATCAAGAAAGATAGTTGTTCCTCTTGAAAATGCCGCAAACAGCTACTATATTGCCACCGAGCGTCAGCTAAGGGCAATTACAGAGACCGGCATGGGAACGAAAATGAACAGGTTCCAGGCCATAAATAGTTCTGACAATGGCGCACTTAACTATAAAGTGTATATCGGATACGATATAGATCTGAACAGTTCCGAGAACTTTACTCCGATCCCCATGTTCCGCGGCGTATTTGATGGCGGCGGAAACACCATATCCGGTCTTAGCATCGACGGTACGGGTACCGATAATGTGGGCTTCTTTGCACAGATCAAGGGCAACACAGGAAAGCAAGCAATTGATGATAACGGTACGGTAAGGAACCTTACGTTAAAGACGGTAGGTGTTACCGGTCGTGACTATGTGGGTGTTCTTGCAGGTTATGTCACAGACACGGTTTATATCAGCGATTGTTTCGTCTATGCACAGGATGTCAATAATGTTCCCGGCACAGTAACAGGTCGTGTCTGTGTAGGCGGACTTGTAGGTGCAGCCGCGAACGAGACCAACGAGTCCGGTTGTAAGATATCCAGGAGCGGTTCCTACATCGGAGTTACAGGCAACAACCGTCTGGGCGGACTTATAGGTCTGTCGGTACTTCCCATTGAAGAATGCGGCGCTACCGGTAATATTTCCGCTACGGTAACAAATCAGACCTGCGCATTGTATGCGCCAGACGATAGTAATACGCCAAAAGGAAATATCGGTATGGGCGTTGGCGGTCTGGTGGGTACGACCACGGCAGGTATAACAAAATCCTACGCTTCCGGCAGCGTTACGGTCAATTCTTTGAATAACACATCCAACAATGTCGGCATAGGCGGACTTGCGGGAGTCGTTCATTCCGGTGCGGCTGTTTCCCTTGTGTTCTCAAGCGGTGAGGTAGATGTTGCCGCAGGGAACGGAGAAGTTATTTCATCAAACAACTCCGGAACGAAGTTCGGAGTCGGCGGACTTATAGGAATCAGCAATTCTTCGGTTACTTCCTGCTATTCAGGCTCTTTGGTAAAGGTTGAGGTCAACGCGGGTACTTCTATCAACGCTATCAATAAGGGCGTTGGCGGACTTATAGGTGTTTCCTCCGGTCTTCAGGATGCTTATTCATCAGGTTCCGTAAGGGCGGACAGCACTTTGATCGGTAAGAATGTAGCCTGCGGCAGGGTCATAGGCAAATCGATGGACGGTTCCTCAAACGGTAACCTTTATTACGATACGCTCAAGAAAGACAGCAACAGTGTTGATATTACCGGCATTGGCGGCGTATCAGACACTGACAGCGGTGTTGTCGGAATTAAGACTTATGAATTCTGGGGATCAGGCTTTAACCCCACTAACCTTGGTATATGGAGCATCAACGACGGTGCTTACCCCGTGCTTATTGATTTCTTCGGTCCTGAAGTTTCACCCATGATCAAGAACGCCGTTGCATTGAGCGTTGTTACGGTCACATTCGATGAGCGTGACGTATCAGCTGTTGAAAACGGTATAGTGACCATGGCGTTCAAGATGCCTACGGCATTGGAGATCACAATAGATGAGGGAACAGAAGACGAATACAGTGAGTATTTCAGCTTCACAGCCGAACCGATAGAGGAGGCTGGTCTGGCGAGGGTTATCTCCATAGGCGATAATCTCTATGTTCCCGAAAGAACAAGCAACGCTGCCCAGGATATTAAATTCAGTATCTATGTGACGGGTCAGAAACAGTACGGTACGCGTAATGTCGGTCTTGCTTGTCCCGAAATGCTTGGTACACAGGAAAAGCCCTATCTTGTCGCTACCAAAACTGACCTTAAGCATGTTGCAATGGATAATGCGACATTTACAGCTACGGACAGCGCTTCTCACTACAAGTACTGGGTAACTCCCATCAGCATCACTAACGGAGTTACCACTGTACAGTCAGGTAAGGTGTATTATAAGTTCATCGGTGACATTGATATGACCAACGACACATATCATATCAATAACCTCAGCGGTGTGACATACACCTTCGGCGGTACTACCGTAACCTTCGCAGGCTTTGTTATTGAAGGCGATGACTTCTCAGTCAACAACCTTTCCACGGGTACGTCATTCATAGATAAGGTCAATCAGAATTCCGAGATCAGAAATCTGATGTTTGACAATGTTCAGATCAGCGGTTTGTCCAATGATGACATCGCATTGATCAAAGAAAACAGCGGAACTATTGACGGATTGATCGTACGCACCGTGGATAACGGTAATATCTTCGGCGACGAAAAAGTAGCGGGTCTTGTATCAAACAACACAGCTACGGGTAGGATCATCAACAGCGTTGCCGATGTAACAATAGCTTGCACCACATACGGCGGCGGACTTGTCAGCACAAATTATGGCACCATAGAACGTTGTGCCGCAAACGTTTCGATCACAGCGGGAGGCAATTTCTTCGGCGGTCTGGTTGCTCAAAACAACGGTAGGATCGTTGACTCATTCTCCATGGGTTCCATCACCAGCAACGGAGAAGCGAAGAATCAGATCGGCGGATTTGTCGGAGATAATACAGGTACGATCGATTCGGCTTATTCAACAGTAAGCATTTCCGGCTGCGCAGCAAATACCAGCGGTCTGTTTGCCGGTCAGAATGCGGCAGGAGCCACAATTACAACAGCATATTCATCCGGATTTGCCGGATATGCAAACGGTGCCAGCAACCTGTTCTGCGGTTCCAATGCGGGAACAATGACAGATATCTGTTATGATCTGTCCATGGCAGGTTCAAGGACGGCGGGCAGCAATCTTGACGATTCTGCCGCGACCTATGATATTTTCACATTGGATTGCTTCAGTGAAGAAGCCACGTTGTCAGATGCGGATCATGAGCACGGTTTGACCATGACCGCAGTGGGATCTGAGGGCACAGATGCTAACGGATATCCTCAACTCACAGGACTGCTTGCGACCTTAGACGCAGCGGATAGGGACAGCGATGACAACTTAACACAGCTTAAGTTCAGAGTCCTTCAGGGTTATTCTCAGGTGAGTACGGCGGGTATCAGAACTGCCTACGGTCAGTTTATCAATACTCTTCCAGTCTCAACTGTTCAGGGCGTTTCTGTCAACAAGCTTACACCCGGTATTACATGGAGCAGTTCCAACAACGACCTTTATTTGAGAGAAGCAAACAATGACGTAAGAGCAAGAGCTGCGGTAAACGGTACCGTGACTGCCGCAACTAATGTTGTTGTCAATGTACTGAGGGATTCAACGATCACCGTCAGAAAAGTATTCAATGTTTCTGCGGGCACTCAGAACCCGATGTTTAACGGCGGTGACGGCTCAACAGCTTCTCCGTATGAGATATCAACAGCAACTCAGTTCGGAAATCTCAAGTACTACGGTTCGGTGTCCGATGCCAGCTATAAACTCACAGCGGACATCAACGGCAGCAGTTTGACTCCCGTTCCTGTATTCAAGGGCAGCCTCAACGGCTATGAGCATGTTGTATATGATTATTCATCGTCTGCAAACGGCTTGTTCGGCGATATAATCGGCGGCACAGTCGAAAATCTCGGTCTTGTAGGCGCAAGCGTAAATGTAACCTCCGCGGGCGGTCAGAACAATTTCGGTATGATCGCGGCAACGCTTACAGATGGCGGTGTTCTCAGCAACTGTTACGCCATAGGTAATTTGACAGTTGACCTTGAAGAAGTAACTGAAGAAGAACCTGAAGATCCTGAAGAGCCCGAAGAAGATCCTGTGGCTATATACATAAACGTCGGCGGGCTGGTAGGAAGCGTTTCTGTCAACTCGATGATCGAAAACTGCGCTTCCTCAGGCAAGGTCATAAACAACTGCAGCAATGAAGCCTGTTACATCTCCGGTACAATAACCAAAGGTACAACAACAGGCGGCATAGCAGGTACGGTGGACAACGGCGCTGCATATGACTGTATGTCAACAGCGTTTGTTTCTGGAAATGATGAGGTCGGCGGCATAGTCGGAGCCCTTATCAACGGTTCATCCCTTGATACGGCACTGTTCGCAGGCTCTGCGGCAGACAGCGGTCTGAGGACCGGCGTCGCTGTGGCGGATGGCGCAAGCGTAGGCGACATCGTAGGTTATGCTTCAGAGGATACTACTGTTTCCGGCTCGATCATAGACAGCCAGACAGTCCTTCTCGGCGATGCCAATGCGGACGCTAAGACCACTACAGATCTTATAAACATGACCGTATGGTCTACCGCCAACGGTACGAGCTATCCTGTTCCCATCATAGCCTCAAATAATGCTTCGGCAAAATTCTCTCAGGGTCTGTCGGCGGTAGCTCTTCCGATATTCTTTGAGTATAAGCAGGCAGACGGTTCATTGTTCAGCTACGATACCATTAAGGTACCCACAACAACATCCACCAACAATGCGGTCACTGTTGCCACTCCCGCCAGCATGACTACGGGAACGGCAGTAACCGGATACAGCGTATTCGTTATCAGCAGTGATCCTGAAGGCTATACGACAGCGGTGGCTCCTGCGGTGACCATAGACGGAGTTACAAATACCGTTTCCAGGTACATTGAGCCAAGGCTTGTCAGGATCATGTCATTGGGTTATGATGTAAAGACGGACAGCAGCGCATCTTCTATAAACAGCAGCACCGTCGGTGTACAGATCAAGAACAAGTACGGCGCACTGAATATGTCTTCCGAGGCATTCACTACCGCGGAAAGCACAACCAATCCCACATTTGATGATATAGCGGTCCCGATAGCCCAGAGCGGTTTCTATGTAGGAGCAAAGCTTCCCAAGGGATACGAGTATCAGGTCAAGTGGGTAGGCTATGACCATACTCAGGGCGCACCCGCATCTGAGGATGTGGTAAATGAAGCAACTGTCATTGAAAATGAGTACGGCTGCTTCGTGGATGCGTCAGGCTGGACCAATACGAATGATGTCTATCTTGAGATCACAATAGTCAGATCCGCAACCAGATGGGGCGTGTTTGACTCATGGGACAGCCTTGCAAGCTGACATTTAAGAAATAAGAACTATTTACTTTTCATGGGAGCTGAAACGTTATGATTAAAATTAAAATCAGCGCAAAATCAACCCTTACCAAAACTTTAATATTACTCATAGTTTCGGCTCTCATGCTGAGTACTTCGACCTATGCGTGGTTTTCTGCAGGATCTGCTGTTTCGGTGGATAAGATCATTGCACACATGGATGGACCCAGTGCGTTGCAGTCCTTTACAATAAAAGAAGCGATTGACGTGGACTTTGACGGAGAACGGGATGATGATGGGACCGAGCCGTATAGTAATACAGTAAATGAAATTAATATTTCTCAGATGCAGCCGGGAAAATTTAATTTCTATAAAATGGAAATATTGGCCAAGAGCGGTAAGTCTATCTATGTTAAATTTAATGATATTACCGTTCCGTCGATCAGCGGAATTACCGATCAGGAAATTATGGAAAATATTGTAGTTAATTTTCGAGTCGATGTGAATAATGAACCGGGAAATCCAACAAGTACCACATTGTGGGATATTCTTCAAAATCCCGGTACCGAAGGGCCGTATACAGCGACCCTGAATGAGGAGCCGGTAACATCTGCCACCATATATCTTGATATTGGTATAAATGGCGAAGATGAGAATGGGATCCACAACACAGAGGCTTTCCAGAGCGTTACATCGTTGTCATTTGCGATCGCTATGGACTCATAAACAGTTTAAGTTAATTATAAATTAAGGCAGGGTAGGGTGAAGGTGCCCGGCAGTTTCACCGGATTATGATAAAAAAGGTTTTTTCGAAGATACTAAGTGTAATAATATTTTTGATATTTGTTTTTTCTTTGATCTCCATGGCGATGTCCATTATCGCAAAGAAAAACAAGGTGCCGGTAGTTTTCGGGTACGGCATTTTTACCGTTGTTTCTGACAGTATGGCGCCTACGCTTAAAACAGGAGACGTGATTATTTCAAAGAGTGTGCCGGCGGGAACCCTGAAAGAAGGAGACATAATAACCTTTTATTCCAGCGATCCCTCTATTTTCGGTAGGCCGAACACCCACAGGATCATATCTGTGAGCAGGGAGGATGACGGAAGTTATTCGTTCAAGACAAAGGGCGACGGCAATGAAAGAACCGATTCATATCCTGTTCATGAAAAGGATATAATCGGAAAACTGGCTTATAAGCCTGCGGCGCTTTCAAAGATCCTGAAGGTTCTTAACAATAAAGCAGTTTTTCTTTTCGGATTGATTTTCCCGATCCTTATCGCAATATTCTTTGAGATGAAGAATATATCGGATTCCGTAAAGTCAGGTAGAAAGCATGGAAAGAAGTCAGATATTTCGAAAGGCGATAATTAAATTCGGTATATTCAATATTTATGTGGTATTGTTTTTTATTTTTGCAATAGGAATGATGCCTAAACTGTTGAATTACGACGCGTATTTTGTCGCTTCAAAAAGCATGGAACCTACCATCAAAAAGGGCAGTCTGATAATGATTGAACCTATAAAATTTGAGGATATAAAAGTCAATGATATAATTTGTTTCGATAACGGTAAAAAAGACGGCTGCTTTACCCACAGGGTGGTGGCAATAGTTGAGGAAAAAAGAGCCTTTGTTACAAAGGGCGATTACAACGACATAAACGATCCGGCATTATCATATTACACCCACGTTAAAGGAAAGGTAAAATATGATGTTCCGGTATTAGGATATATATCGATGATCATGAGCTCAAAGATCGGACTTGCGCTGGTAATTGTTTTGTTTGTGATCTGGGTTTCTACCGAGATGGAATTTTTCCGTCTGCGGCAAACAAGACCTAAAGACAAAAAATGATCCTATGTCAGTTTGATCAACTACCCCATTGAAAGGAATGATATAAAGTGAAAGAGAGAATTATCGGTGCTGTAATGATAGTAGTAATTCTTATCGGATTCGCTTCATACAGCGGCACCTTTGCGTGGTTGCGCGCCAACATTGATGATAACGCATCGTCCGCTGATCTCACTGTTGGCAGAATGTTCTCTATCGAGGGCGAGCTTGGTTCCAAATATTCAATGGGCAATAAGAAGATAATGGTTCCCGGTGAGAACCTTATAGTTAGACCTTTGGAAGAGGGCGAAGCAGGTACGCCTGCAACGGCAGGTTTGGGTACCAACGTTACAGAGGACGGTTATGAACCCTGCAAGCTTTCGATCAAAAATAATTCTACAATAGAGACCCAGCTGAGAGTTAAAATAGAATATTCATATCCTCAGTATGTTAATAGTCAGGTCGAGATAGTAGGTTTGAATCCTCTGTGCGTATACGGAAATACAGATACTAACAGACCTACAGATCCGAACCACAGACTTGTGGTGGCGTTTACCGACAGTGATAAATGGGTCTATGATCAGACCGACGGATTCTGGTATTACAATCCGGAAGAAGCAACCTCAGAGGATGATGATTATCTTATCGTTCCTGCGGATTACAGCGATCAAGATCTGATAGATTATATCTGCTATGATCCCGTATACTACACCGAGACAAACAATTACAATGTATGGAAAGATCAGCAGAATGTCCGTACCGAGGTCCAGGTAAGGCTTACGGTTCAGGCAAAGCAGGCAAGATATGCTGATTGGGACGATATCGGTTGGGGTACGATTGCCGAGCAGACGGCAATTTTGGGTGCATGAGAAAAAGAAAAGTAAAAATTATCAATATTTGCGGCAATATTTTTTCGATCCTGACTGTTTTGAGCTTTTTATTCATTACAGTTTGTATCTTTACGGGTACTGATATGTATTCGGTCGCCACAGACAGTATGTCTCCCACAATGAAGACCGGGGACGTTATAATGATACGTTCGGTGAAAACGGAGGATATTGAAGCAGGCGACATTATTACAGTGGATTTTTCAGACAGAACCGGTTCCTTTACCCACCGCGTTACAAAGGTAGATACAAAAAACGGTTGGGTTTACACCAAGGGCGATGCGAATGTGTCGGAGGATCCTTTTCCCACGGATTTAGCATATGTCAAGGGGAGAGTAGTGTTTATAATCCCCGCGTTGGGATTCTTCTCTCTGGCGATAGGCAGGAAAATATTGCTTACCGTGCTGGCGTCCTCCGCGATAATCCTTCTTATTGTTCGCACTGTACTCGAATCTGTTGCAAGGATAAAAGACAAGACCAAAGGTTGAGGTGACTGTTATGCGATTAAGAAACAAGAAATGGCTGATACTGATAGTTTCTGTAATGTTTACCCTTACTATCAGCTATTTTGCCGTTCTTTCTCCCACCACGGCGTGGTTTTATACGCAGAGCAACAAAGGCTACACTTTTATTTTCGGTGATGTTGATGTTGATTTGCCCGTTTCGGAAACTGTTCCTGTTACCGTGCGTCTCAAGGCGGCTACCAGGTGCGCCGATTTCGGGGAGGAGAACTTTGACGCCGCGGTTTATGTCGCTGAGATCGAGGCTATAAACACCGGTACGGCAGCAGCCCGTGTGTGGTTCGATCCTTCTTTGCCTGACGGAAAGACAAAGGACGGTCTGTACTTCTTTGCCACCTGTCATAAGGAAGGTGAAACAAACCTTCCCAGCATAAAGGAAGAGCTTGAGGACATGCTGACCAAGAAGCTGACCGAAAAGAATGTAACCCCCGTAGACTTTAACGACGAAGATTATCTGACTTATGAAGAGAATGTTATCAAAATCACTGGGATCGCGGAAAACTATGGAATTATGGAAGAGTATATGAATAATGCTTATGTCATTGTTCCGCCTCAGTCCACCAGTATTTTAAGAATAGCTTTCTGGGTCGAATACAATGCCACCATCAACAACCAAAACGTAGGCAACCAATTTGAAATTAACGGCACAGACACTTCACTTAATATAAAGGAATTCAACAATCTCGGCATAAAGATCTTACTTACAGCAACCCAGGATGGTGAGGGTATAACCAAGCCTACCACCGCTCCTCAGCCTTGATAAGTTTCAATTTTTACGGAGGTAACGCATTATGAAGAAAAAAACTATCGGCAAGGCACCTGTAGTTCTTATCATTGCAGTTGTCACCGTAGTTGTGCTTATAGGCGCCACGACTGCTTATATAATATTGGAGGAACGGCATGAATTTTCAAGGTTCTTCAATATTTCCAACTTCAGCGCCAGTGCTGATGTATATTTTGACTACGGCGGTTCAAGAAGAGAAGTCAGCAGCTATACCGATGATGTGGACGGCACTATAAGGCTTGAATTGGCTGATAATACTCAGGTAAACTATATCGGCAATTTGCGCTTTGACGTTAAGTATAGGGGCAGAGGTACGGCGCTTATCCGAGTCAAGTCGGTACATCAGTTTATGAGGGACGGCAAGGTAGTTCCCATGAACTCACAGGTTCCTTATACTATCAGTTCTCTATATACCAGTCAGGATTCAGGCAACGCGCTTAAGTGGCAGGATAACAGAGCAAATGACTACTGCCTGTACCTGGCGGCTCCGGTTTACGGCGCCAGAAATGATACGATCTATACCCTGAATGTCATCACCGGTATAAAATCCGGATTTTCCGTTCCCAGCGGAACGACTTTGAACGCGGCGTTTGAGCTTCAGGCTGTTCAGGTCAACAGATACAAACAGTTCTGGGGTATAGATACCCTGCCGTGGAACGGTGCCAATGTCAACGGTGACAGCGATATACAATTAGGGGAATAATATATGGCAAGCAACAAGAAGAAAAAGTACAAGAAAAAGCCGCAACAATTTAATAAAAACAATACAACAAAAAAGCCTCAGAAAGAAGGCTTTTTTGCTCGTAGGGAGCGTTTGAACAAAGAAAAAGAGCGCAGAGAAAAAGTGGCTGCGATGGAAGCTGAAAGGTCGGCAAAGCAGGCAAGGCTCAACGAGGAAAAAGAACGCAGAGAAAAACTCCGCATGGAGCGTCAGCAGGCAAAGACTGTTACTGAGCCGGCTGCAGAGCCTATAGCGCAAGCGGTGACTGAGCCTGTAGTTGAGCCGGTTGCAGAGCCTATAGCTGAAACGGTGACCGAGCCTATAGCTGAATCGGTCAATGAATCTGTCTTTGATTATGTTGCAGAACCTGCAGCTGAAATGGTTATAGAGCCTGTCGAGGAGCCTGATACTGAGTGTGTAACGGAGCAGGTCGCCGAACCTGTTTATGAGACTGTCACTGAGCCTCTTTACCCTCAGAACCCCGACGATAACGCCAAAATAGACGAAGCTGTGAACGATGAAGATTATATACCTTATTCCAGACTTCGTAAGGAAAAAGCTCAAAAGACCGCGGTCGTTCCCGAGAAAAAACTGAAAGCTCCAAAGAAAAATTCTTTTAAAGATATATTTAAAGACAGGAAAAAGCTTATTATAATTATCGCTGCGGTCCTGGTGGTAGTGGTAGGCGTTGTTATCGCTTTGATAATTCACTCAAGCACAGGTATCAATGCTCTCCCCAAAGAGGCTGTGCCTGTTTACAGGGGCGCCAAAGCACATGTGTCCACGGTGCGCGACATCAGTATTGATGCCAAGGAGGAGAATAAACGAATACACGCCATCAAAATGAAGGGAGATACCGACAAATTCAAATTCTACTGTTTCATTCTTGATACTCTGGAGATCAACGAATGGTATACGCCCTTTGAACCCTGTTTTGCAAATTCCAAAGACAACGACTGCATTCTTATAATTTCAATTTTCAACGAGGAAAACGAACTTCTTTACCGTTCCCTTGGCCTCGAACCGGGAAAATATATACCTAATGTCAAGCTCTTTGAAATGCTTGATTACGGCACCTACAAGTGCAAGCTTTGCGTTGCCGCCTATGATACAAAAACTTTTGAAAATATAGGCGTACAGTATAAGGATTTCACCCTGACAGTGGGAATTGAGGGAGAAAATGAAACAGAGCAAGACTCAACAGAAGAACGCACAACATTGCCGGCAACTAAACCGGCAACGACTGTTGGAACAACAGCGGATCAGACAGAAGCAACAGCAGCAACAGTTCCCGAATCAGTTCCCGCAGCAGCAACAGTCCCTGCAGCAACAGTGCCCGCCGCAGGCTGATAATAAAGCCGCGAAGCGCTTTGCAGTAAAAAATGCGTCCGCAAAAGGGAAAGCCGGGCAGAAGGCACAGCGCAATAATATCAAGCCTTCCTATATAGCGGCAATACTTGTTTTGTGCGTTGTCGTTGCCGTAATCGTGATATCAAAAACAGATATTTTCAGCTCTGCCGGCAAGGTGGAGGACGGCACCATAAAGTTTTCCGACGAGAGCAACCGTATTGAGGATGTTCCGGAGGGGGAAGCGCTGTTCAATATGAACACCGAGGTGACCTTTGAAAGATCCCGCTCGGTGGGAAATATAATGATAGAAAATCCGGAGTCCTCAGAGTACACGATAGTTGTCAAGATATATTATTATAACGATTCCGTCAGCAGGGTAATATATGAGTCAGATAAAATAAAACCCGGTCAGTATATCCTGGGCGACAAGCTTGACTACAAGCTGACCCAGGGTACTTATACCTGCTATTACAACGCCGAGGCGTATAAAGACGGAGTGTTTGTGGGTAAAACAGACGCTCAGCCCATGACTATAACCGTTCAAAAATAGTTGCGTTTTTCCGCCTCGTTGAGCATGATCTCCCGTTCCAGATCCATTTTGCACATGGCAAGGGCGTAGGTCTGGCTTTTCCTGTAATTGAAATCAATGTGGCGTCTGCTCAGATTTTGATTTATTTCCTCGATCCTTGCCTCAAGATATTCTCTTTTTGTCATCTATATCAAGTCCTTAATTAATAAGAGTTATAACAAGTAAACTGCCGCGGCAGGTTCTTGGTACAGCTCTTTTTTGTTATTGTTATCGTTATTATTATTTGCTTAAGATTGCGTTAAATTAAATAGTTTCAATGGCAATATAATTCCCTGAAAATTGAATTTTCGACTTGATAGAAAGGTTGAACGCCGTATCGGTGGTATTTGACATATGAATATTACACAGGACGAAATAAGAAAATTTTTATTTGAAAAGGGCGTCAGCGACGTGGGCTTTACCAAGGTGTCCGACGAGGATTTCGGCGACTGCCGGTACGCGATTAGTATAGTCGTGCGCCTGTCGGAAAGCATAATTGAAGAGATCTACGACAAGCCCACCCACACCTATTTTAACCATTACAGAACGGTAAACGCCTTCATTGACCGCTGCCTTTTGGAGCTTGGGCTGTTCATACAGAGCAGGGGAGGTCGGTATATCACCGTCGCGGCATCCCAGAGCATAAACGACGAGGGCTGGAATTACCGCGCCAGATATTCCCACAAAAAGATAGCCTGCATGGCGGGTCTGGGTACGATAGGCAAAAGCTCGCTGTTCCTGCATAAGGATTACGGCGCGAATATAAGGCTCGGCACTCTTTTTACGGACGTTCCTCTGAGCGAATCGGTAAATCTCGCTCCTTCAGTCTGTGAAAACTGCGATATCTGTGTCAGAGCCTGTCCCAGCGGAGCCATAAAGGGCGTAAAATGGGAACCGGGAGTCAAACGAGAGGATATGTTCGACCCGGAAAAATGCAGCGAATACATGAAAAAGGAATTCAAAAATATAGGCAGGGGAGCCGTTTGCGGTATTTGCATAAAGGTCTGCCCATACAATAAATGAAGCAGGTGATCGTATGATTACGGAAAGAATAGTGCTCAATGACAGGGGCGCGATGTTAGACGCATATATCCTCAAAACGTCAAAGGAAATGCCTAATATGACCAAAAGACCGGCGATCCTGGTGATCCCGGGCGGCGGATATAAGATGGTCTCCGACAGAGAGGGAGAGCCTGTGGCGATGCCCTTCCTTGCGGAGGGTTACAACGCCTTTGTGCTCACCTACAGCGTGGGCAAGGGCAAGGCGGCTTTTCCCAACCCGTTAGAGGAGGCGGAGCTTGCCCTTGAGCTCATCAGAAACAACGCCGAAAAATGGAATATAATCCCGGATAAGATCGCGGCGATAGGCTTTTCCGCCGGCGGTCACCTTGCCGCGGCTCTCAGCACGATGGGCAGGGTACGTCCCAACGCCCTTATCCTCGGTTATCCCTGCATTCTGAAGTGGGACAACACCGACGTCCTTGCCGAACCCATAATGTCCCTTGACGACAAGGTCACCAAAGATACGCCCCCCACGTTTATTTTTTCATCATCCTCGGACAGTTTGGTCCCCATAGAAAATTCCCTGCGCTTTGCCGACGCTCTCAATAAGGCGGGGGTATCCTTTGAGGTACATATCTTTGCCGGGGGATGGCACGGTTTTTCGATCGCCAGTGAAGTGGTTCTCCCCGACAAAAGGAGCCTTGAGGCAAACGCGCATACCGCGGAATGGGTCAGAATGTGCATGACCTGGCTGAAAAAGAGCCTGAATTTTTAAATTTAATTGTTTTTATATATTGACAACGAAAGAGGTTTGTGATAATATATTCGTTGTTATCCGGGTGTGGCGCAGTTGGGAGCGCGCTTGACTGGGGGTCAAGAGGCCGTGAGTTCAAGTCTCGCCACTCGGACCAGAAATTATCCCGTCACTTTTGTGGCGGGATAATTTCTTTTTTAGGGCGAGACTTGAAAAGGGCGCGAGCGAAGCGAGAGAAACAGTCCGGTGGACTGTAAATACAATATTGTGGATATCTTGCAATGTTATCGCTTTTTTGTTATACTTTAATTTAGATTATTATATTGGCTTGGAGGAAACGCGCTTGCGTGTGCAGATTTATTCGGATATTGCCGCTGTGCGGTGCTTAGGCTTTTTGGAGAGGCTTTTGTCCGACAAGACGACAAAACAGAATATCCTATGGGCGACAGCCGAGTATGATATGTTTGACAAAATGCAGCAGATCACGGCTGACGATACATTTTGCATCCGTACCCGTGCAGAGAAGGAACGGGAAGCACAAAGCCAACGCACACGGCGGCACGCCGAGGTGTTTACGCCGCTGTGGGTAGTGCGGAAGATGAACGACTACGCTGACGAGGTCTGGTTTGGATCACCCGATGTGTTTTTCCGGGACGGGCAACCCACAGAGCGCATACAGTTCCCGCCGGACAAAACATGGCAGGAGTACGTGGATTCCCGGCGATTGGAGATAACCTGCGGGGAAGCACCCTATCTTGTTACACGGTATGACGTGGAATCCGGCGAATTGCTCCCGATTCCGCAGCGGGTAGGCATTCTCGACCGAAAGCTCCGTGTGGTCACGGAAAACGCGGCGGACGACGCAGAATGGATGCAGTGGGCGATACGTGCCGTTGAGAGCACCTACGGCTACGAATTCCAGGGCGACAATCTGTTGATAGCACGGGTCAATGTGTTTTCCACATTTGCAGAGTATACACGTTCCGCGCTGAACCGGGAACCTTCGGAGGCGGAGTACAGCCACATCGCCAACGTGATCGCGTGGAACCTATGGCAGATGGACGGTCTTACCGACACGGTCCCCAACTGCAAGGCGCAGGCGGAATTTGAACAGATCAGTTTCTTTGGTGAGATTGAGCCGCATGAACCGGAACAGCCGCCCTGCCGGATCTATGACTGGCGTACAAAGGAAAGCGTTACGTTTGAGTCGCTTAAGCGGAGATAGGTGCTGATGATGAATACACTCAGTAATTTCAAATTAAAGGTTAATGCGCAAAAGCTTCGTAAAAATATGACCAAAGAAGAACGCCATTTGTGGTACGATTTTCTGAAACAACTTCCGTATACTGTACATCGTCAAAAAGTATTTGGAAACTATATTGCGGATTTTTATATTGCCGCAGCACAGCTTGTAATTGAACTGGACGGTTCGCAGCATTTTGAAAAAGACGGTCTGTCAGCAGATCAAGAGCGTGATGCGTTTTTTAGAGAAAACGGCATTACCGTTGTCAGATATGCCAATTCTGATGTGAACCAACATTTTGATTCTGTCTGTCAGGACATTTTGAACAGGTTGCAAAAAATGCCTTCTCCTTGAGGAGAAGGTGCCCGAAGGGCGGATGAGGTGGATAATCAAAAGACAGATGTAATTTATGGCATTACACCTCATCAGTCACGCTGGCGCGCGACAGCTTCTCCTCAAGGAGAAGCCGAGATGGGCGAGATAAAATATTAGGAGGAACAGCATGAAATTTGATTTTATAATCGGGAACCCGCCGTATCAGGAGGAGCAAGAAGGCGACAACAAGACATTTGCACCGCCGATATATCATAAGTTTTTGGATGCGTCCTATGATATTGCAGAAAAAGTAGAATTGATTCATCCTGCTCGTTTTCTCTTTAACGCCGGAAGCACCCCAAAGGAATGGAATCGCAAAATGCTCAATGATCCTCATTTGAAAGTATTGTGGCATGAGCAGGATAGCAGTAAAGTGTTTCCAAATACCGACATCAAGGGTGGAGTTGCAATTACATATCATGATAGAAACCTTGTTTTTGGTGCCATTGAAACATTTACCTCTTTTGATGAATTAAATACACTTTTAAACAAAGTTTATCACAACGACTACTTTACAAGCATGAGTTCAATTGTTGTTTCCAGTTATGCTTATCATTTCACTGAAAAACTTCATCAGGAAAACCCTGATGTTATAGGACGATTGAGCAAAGGTCATGCATTTGATTTAAAGTCGAATACCTTTGAAAGGCTTCCTGATATTTTCTTTGATGAAAAGCCAAATGATGAGCATAATTATATAAAAATATTTGGTCGTTACGGTTCTGAACGAACGTATAAATATATCCGTGCAGACTATGTAACCGAAGTCAAGAACCTTTACAAGTGGAAAATATTTGTGCCTAAAGCAAATGGCTCTGGAGCTCTTGGCGAGGTATTAACAACTCCGGTCATCGGCCATCCGGTCATCGGCCATACAGAATCATTTATCAGTATAGGATCATTTGATACGGAACAGGAAGCAAAAGCCTGCTATAAATACATTTGTACTAAATTTGTGCGGTGTATGTTGGGTGTTCTAAAAGTAACTCAAGATAACCCACCTGAAAAATGGAAGTATGTTCCATTACAGGACTTCACGTCGATGTCTGACATCGACTGGTCACAGTCGGTGGCGGACATCGACCGGCAGCTGTACCGCAAATACGGTCTGGATGAAACGGAGATCGCCTTTATTGAATCCCATGTGAAGGAGATGGCATGATGCGTGCTATTGAAATCAAAACCGCTGCGCCTGTCGTGCCCATGATCTATGCCTACACCACCCCGGAGATCCGCCGGCATGACGGCTGGACAAAGATAGGCTACACCGAGCAGGACGTTGAGACGCGAATAAAGCAGCAGACCCACACAGCGGATGTGGAATATAAAATAGAATGGCGCGGCCAAGCCGTATTTGACGACGGTTCCGGCGAACGGTTCCGTGACACGGATTTCCACGCATATCTGCGCAAGCTCGGTTACACTCAGGAGCCGGGCAAGAATAACGAATGGTTCGAGATACTGCCGCCGGACGCACATGATCACTTCCATGATTTTCGGGAGAGCCGCGGCATTCTTCAAACGGTCGACTCTGTTACGCCATATACGCTGCGCCGCGAACAGGCGGAAGCGGTACGGAAGACTGTCGAATATTTTAAGAGTCACGAAAAAGGTGCGTTCCTCTGGAACGCAAAACCGCGTTTCGGAAAGACGCTCTCCGCCTATGATTTCTGCAAGGAGGTCGACGCGAAAAACGTCCTGATCGTTACAAACCGACCTTCCATCGCCAACTCATGGTATTCGGACTATGAACGTTTCTTTGCCCCGGAGTCGGGCTATCAATTCGTCAGCAATGCATCGGCGTTACAGGGTAAAAAATATGTGCTGTCGCGCGAACAGTATACAAACGATATATTAGCCAACAGGAATCCCATGCGCTGCATTGAATTCATCAGCCTGCAGGATCTTAAGGGTTCTATTGATTTAGGCGGTAAATTCGATAAGAACAAAGAAATCGCCTCGATAGATTGGGATGTACTGATCGTTGACGAAGCCCACGAAGGCGTTGACACTTACAAAACCGATACGGCATTCAATAAAATCAAGCGCAGGTTCACGCTTCATCTGTCCGGCACGCCCTTCAAGGCGCTTGCCAACGACAAATTCGGCGAGGACGCTATATACAACTGGACTTATGCCGACGAACAGAAAGCAAAGCGGGAATGGAACGACGCCGACGGTGAAAACCCCTATGCCACACTTCCGCAGCTCAATCTACTGACATATCAGCTGAGTGAGATCGTGCAGGAAGAGCTGCGCGGCGGAGTTGATATTGACGGAGAACAGAAGGCGTTTGCCTTTGACCTGAATGAATTCTTTGCTACGGATGGGAGAGGAAATTTCCTGCACGACAGCGCGGTGGATCGTTTCCTCGACGCCATGACGACACAGGTAAAATTCCCGTTCTCGACTGATGAATTGCGGGACGAATTGAAGCATACTATTTGGCTGCTCAACCGTGTTGACAGCGCAAAGGCGCTGCAGGAAAAACTGGAGCAGCATCCTGTTTTCGGACAATATAAAATCGTCCTCGCCGCCGGAGATGGCAAGCCTAAGGACGAAGAGAAAGAAGAAATAGAACGGAACGCGGCATTTGACCGTGTGAACGCCGCCATAGCACAATATGACAAAACCATTACGCTGTCCGTCGGGCAGCTTACCACCGGCGTGACTATCCCGGAATGGACAGCTATAATGATGCTCAGCGGTATTCGCAGCCCCTCGCTGTATATGCAGGCTGCGTTCCGCGCTCAGAATCCGTGCCTGTTCAAGCGCGCGGACGGTTCATTCTACAGAAAGAAAAACGCATATGTGTTCGATTTTGATCCCGCCAGAACACTGATTTTATTTGAAGAATTTGCTAACGATCTGATTTCCGAAACCGCAGACGGCAGAGGCGACAGCGATACGCGCAAACAGCATGTACGCGAACTGCTCAACTTCTTCCCGGTAATCGGCGAAGATGAAAACGGCGAAATGGTGGAACTGGACGCGGAAAAAGTACTGTCCATTCCCCGCAAACTCCGTTCACAGGAGGTCGTCAAGCGCGGCTTTATGTGCAACTATCTGTTCCAGAATATTTCAAATATATTCTCCGCACCGAAAGCTGTCATGGACATTCTCAGCCAATTTACTCCGGTGGACGAGCCAAAGTCGAAAAATGGTCTTGACCCAGACAAAGCCGCCGGGCTGCCGCTGGACGAAAACGGTAATGTACAGATCGAAGAAGGACACGTTATAGGTCTTGCCACAGATATTTTCGGTGAGAAGATATACGACATCACCGAAACGTTTACAGAAGAGCTGGAGCAGGCATCCATAGGCAAAAAGAAGACTGACACGGAGCTGCAAAAGCTCAAAGAGCTGTTTGCGCATGCTGCTGTTAAGCCCATCGTTGAAGAAACGAAGAAGGCGTATACGGATATGCGTCCACAGGAACGCAACCGTCTGGAGCGGAATATTCAGCAAGACGCTGACAAACTTGTCGAACAGGCATACGGCGATTATTCTATCGAGCGCAACAAGCTGGAATATGCGAGAGGCGCCGAGTTAAAAGAAGCAAGGCCTGAAGAGAAACCTGCTATCCGTGAGAAGTACCAGAGGCAGATAGAACAAGCAAGCGAATCTCTGCGGGAGAAGCTGCACGAGTCTGTTGATACCTTTGTAAGAGAAGCAAGCAAGAACGCCGTGCGTGCCGCAGAAACATCAGAAAAAGAAAAGGTCAAGGAAAGCATCGAGGATGACATTCGTGATCATCTGCGCGGCTTTGCCCGCACGATCCCGTCTTTCCTTATGGCTTACGGCACTGCGGAAACGACCCTTGAAAACTTTGACGAGATAATTCCGGACAGCGTGTTCTGCGAGGTTACAAGCGTATCTTTGGCACAGTTCCGCTTCCTGCGGGACGGCGGCGACTATACCGACGAAGAAACCGGAGAGATCAAACACTTTGAGGGCAAACTGTTTGACCCCGTGGTGTTCAATGACTCTGTGCGCGAATTCCTCCACCTGCGTAAGAAGCTTGCCAATTACTTTGAGGAGCAGGAAGAAGATATCTTCGATTATGTTCCACCGCAGAAAAACAATCAGATCTTTACGCCCCGATGGGTCGTCGCAAAGATGGTCGACCTTCTGGAAGAACAGAACCCCGGCTGCTTTGACGATCCGACTAAGACATTCGCTGATCTCTATATGAAATCCGGTCTGTATATAACAGAGATCGTTAAACGCCTGTATAGAAGCGAGAAAATGAAGGCCGCGATCCCGGACGATGGCGAGCGTATCAAACACATTCTGCGCGATCAGGTTTACGGTATGGCGCCGACTGAGATCATATACCGTATTGCCACAAACTATATCCTTGGATTCGATCCGCAGATGAAGGCTGAAACAAAGAATTTTGTACAGGCTGACGCAGCAGAAGCAGCCAAGAATGGCACACTGCAGGCGTTGGTGGATGAGAAGTTCTGAAATCCGAAGGGTAAATACCCTTGTTTCAGAATTATTTAAAGAAAAGTGTTACCTATCATTGACAACTCTAAATTATTGTGGGATGGAGACGTGTTTTTATGAATAATCTTTTTTTTGCTGAGTGGATCAAGGCAAGGCGCAGCAACGGTCTTTGCGCAACGGAATTTCATCGGGGATTTACGCCCGCCGGCAATGTAAAAAGCGCAAAGCTGTCAATTACCGCCCACGGCTGCTTTGCGGCGTCGCTCAACGGCAACCGTATTGGGGAGGACATTTTTGCTCCCGGCTGGACAGTGTACAGGAAACGCCTTCAGTATATGACCTATGACGTTACGGAGCTTATTAAAGACGGAGAAAATGAGCTTTGTGTCGGGGTCGGCCGCGGCTGGTTTTACCACCAGAAAAACTGTCGCCACGCAAAAGAGCTTAAGGGTGACGAGGCGGCGCTTATCGCCGCATTGACCGTTGAATACGAGGACGGTTCAGAGGACGTTATATTAACGGATGACACGTGGATGACCTGCCGCAGTCAAGTGGTCTATAACGATATGTATAACGGAGAGACCGTTGACCTTACGGCAAGAAAAAGTCCCCTGCGTCCGGCAGTGGCTGTTAATTATGACAAGGAGATTCTTATCCCGGCGGAAGGAGAACCTGTCAGGGAGCAGGAGCGTATAACCGGAAAGAGGCTGATAATAACACCCAAAGGGGAAAAGGTCGTTGACTTCGGACAGGAGGTCACAGGCTATGTGGAATTTTCAGCTTCAGCTGAACGGGGAACGGAAATAACGCTTCAGCACTTTGAAATGCTGGACAAAAACGGCAATGTCTATACAGAAAATCTGCGCACGGCAAAGGCGCAGTTTGCCGTTATTGCCGGCGCGAAACCGTTTACGGTCAAACCGCAGTACACCTTCTACGGATTCAGATACATTCAGGTCATGGGTCTTGAGAAAATAGATCCGAAGGATTTCACGGCTATCGTTGTGCATTCGGAAATGAAGCCTACGGGACGTTTCAGCTGTTCAAATGAATTGCTCAATCAGTTTGTGCGCAATGTGCGTTGGGGACAAAAAGGTAATTTCCTTGACATACCCACCGATTGCCCTCAGCGCGACGAACGCCTGGGCTGGACGGGAGACGCCGAAGTGTTCTGCCGGACGGCGGCGATAAACTACGATGTGCGCCGATTCTTTGATAAATGGTATAACGATGTTGACGCAGAACAGCATGAGGACGGCACGATAACCCATGTGGTGCCCTATTCCACTGTTTTCAGGGTCGGCAGCGGTTCCCCGGCGTGGGATGATGTTATAACCGTGCTTCCCTGGGAATTGTATATGGCTTACGGGGATAAGGAACGTCTGAAAAGACAGTATCCGACCATGAAAAAATATGTTGACGGCATGATCGAAAAGTGTAGGGACAGAAACGCGCCCCCCGAAAAGGAGTTCGCACGTCCGTGGATCAACGACGGTTACGGCGACTGGCTGAACCTTGAGATCATAGACAGCGATCATTTTATAGAGGGAACGAATAAGGGACTTATTGCCACGGCTTATCTTGCTTACGGTTTGCAGGTCGTGATAAGATCCTGCAAGATCCTGGGATATGACTGCTCATGGTATGAGTATGTTCTTGAAAAAGTAAAGGCGTTTTTCCGCGATGAATATATGGAAAACGGCAGGATGAAGCAGGATATTCAGACAGCCATTACACTTGCCATAGTATTCGGACTTACCGACGATCTTGCTGAAACCGGCAGACAGCTTGCGGAGAACGTAAGAAGGATGGGCAGACTTACCACCGGCTTTATCGGCTCGACACACATTATGGATGCCCTTACCATGGTGGGTGAGGACAAGCTTGCAGTTGATCTGTTGCTGCGCACCGAGTATCCTTCATGGCTCTATGCCGTGACAATGGGCGCTACTACCATATGGGAGCGCTGGAACGGCATCCATCCGGACGGAGAATTCGCTACGCCTGAAATGAATTCCTTCAACCACTATGCCTACGGCAGTGTGTTCTCATGGATGTTCCGCAGACTTGCGGGTATTTCTCCGGTGGAAGAAGAACCGGGATATAAAAAGATACGCTTTGTTCCCTATACGGATGAACGTATACCCCGGGTAAAGGCCTCGCTTAAAACGGATCACGGCGATGTGGGCTCTGATTATGAAAAAACCGACAGCGGATGGCGCTTTACCTTCCGTGTGCCGAAGGGCTGTACAGCCGAAGCTGAACTGTTCGGCGTTACATATCCGCTTAAGAGCGGAAAGGACACTTTGGATATAAAGCTTTAAATCAAAAAACACCTGCCGGTTTCCGAAAATTTTTATCTACGCAAACATTGACCGCCTCTTGGATCATATCCATCGGGGCGGTTTTGTTGTATCTGAAAACCACGCGTTAGACGCGTGGTTCGGTAAGAATTAAATAGTTGAATAAAAAATAATCCCTTTATAGAATAGACGTGCGGTCTGCCAACTGCACAAACTACAAAATAAAGGGAGGCATTCAAAATGGGATT
>JAIKWV010000008.1 GCA_024684435.1 Clostridiales bacterium | reverse complement strand
AAGCCACAACTTATGTAAAAAAGATTTGTCCTGTCATAATCCTCATACACTCCCATCTTCACAGTCTTGACCTGCATAAACTCATATCCCTGCGATCCGGCAGCTTTTTTCGCCCTTTCCACTAACTGCCGGCCGATGCCGCTCCTGTGGTGATCCTTTAATACTCCCATAACTGCCAGTTCAACAGTAGCCTTTCCTGTTTCTTTTAAGCAGAGGAATCCTACATCCTCCCCTTCTTCTTTTGCCGCAAAAAAAATCCAGTCGGCACACCCGGAAATGTATTCTTCTCTGCTCTCTTCTATCTCAAACCAGTCAGTAAGAGCCTCCAGTATTTTTCTTGCGATAGCCTGTTTTTCATTTGATTCCGTAATCTCTGTAATCATTTTTTCTCCTGACCCTCTCTTTATTTCTGTGTTTCATCCGGATAATCCCAGAAACCGCCTGTATGGAAATTATCATTACCCAATGGGCGCGCCGTCAGCTTGAATATCACACATCCATCCGGGCACACAACTGTTTTGGAGTATTCCCCATCGCCGCCGACTCTGGTAAGATCACCGCCGCTTCTTACGGCTTCCATCAATGGATACAGCATCATCATTGTCTTTGAACAGATCCCGTATCCTTCAGAATTAACCGGGCATCCATAGGTGCATTTATAAATATCACCGATCTCTTCGCCATTTCGACAATACCTTTCCGTATGATCTCCATGCAAAAAACCTGTTACCTCTACCGTAAATTCATATTCTTCGTCATACCACTTTTTCATATTTTCTCCTTGCACGATCCTGAAGTATTAAGTATGTTAAATAAAAAAATCCCTCTGCATGCGCAGAGGGATAAAAAATTGTTCCGATCATCTCTTTGAGAACTGGGGAGCACGCCTTGCGCCTTTCAAGCCGTACTTCTTTCTTTCCTTCATTCTCGGATCTCTGGTAAGATAGCCTTCCTTCTTGAGAGTGGGACGATACTCTCCGTCCACCTCGAGCAGGGCTCTTGAGATGCCGTGTCTGATGGCTCCGGCCTGTCCTGTATATCCTCCGCCCTGTACGTTGACCAGCACATCATACTTATCAGCTGTACCGGTAGCAACGAGCGGCTGACGAACTATGGTCTTTAATGTCTCGGGTCCGAAATACTCGTCTATATCTCTCTTATTGATCGTGATCTCGCCTGATCCCGGCATCAAATATACGCGGGCGATGGATTTCTTCCTTCTTCCCGTGCCGTAATATCTTTCTGTTGCTTTCTTCTTAGTAGCCAATGTCAGATCCTCCTACACAAATGTCAGTCGAACTTCAACTCTTCGGGCTTCTGAGCAGCATGCTTATGCTCCGGTCCGGCATAGACAAAGAGCTTCTTGGCCATCTGCCTTCCGAGTGTTCCTTTGGGAAGCATTCCCTTTACAGCATGCTCCATCACAGATTCAGGCTTCTTTGCAAGCTTCTCCTTAAGAGGCACCTGCTTCTGTCCGCCGACATATCCACTGTGAGTGATATACATCTTCTGATCCATCTTCTTACCCGTTACCTTGATCTTCTCGGCGTTGACTACGATAACGTAATCTCCCATATCAAGGAACGGAGTATATGTAGGCTTATTCTTTCCACGGAGTACGCTTGCGATGTTCGCTGCAAGCCTGCCGAGTGTCTGCCCCTCGGCATCCACTACGTACCATTTTCTCTCTATGGAAGAAGCACTTGGCATATATGTATCCATTATACGATTCCTCCAATCATGCTAAAAATCCGGTTTCTGTGCGACGGACTTGGGGCAAAGCCCGTGCGAAATAAGATTATAAGTCGGTTTCATAGCCTTTGTCAAGGCATTTTGCGGGCAAAAGCCCGTATTTACTCTTTCTTTGTAATGATCCCCTCGTTCGAGAGCTCAACATTATCTGCGCTTCTCTTTATTTCATCTTCCAGGATCCTGTCGTAGTCGCTGTCTCCTTCGTGAAGCATTGATGTGAAGCAGCCCTTCTGTATGCAGGGTATGAACCTTAGCCCGGACAGCTCTCCTTCGTACAGGGTCGCCTCTATCATGCAGGAATCCAGGGTCTTGGAGTTAAACCAGAAATTGCCAGTGGAATATACCACGGGAACGTCTTCGATATACTCAAACCCCTGCAGCACATGCGGGTGCGCTCCGATTATCAGGTCGGCTCCGGCTTCCACATATTTCTCGGCAAGTTCCTTCTGGGATGCCTCATACATATGCTCGTTCTCCGTCCCCCAATGGACGAAGGCTATGGTGAAATCAGCATTTTCATCCGCTTCTTCTATGACGCTGAGGTATTTCTCGGGATCGAGCGTCCTTAATACACCGGGCTCCGTCTCGGTCGCCTCCTTTGTGTCAGGCGGGAGCGATCTCTCTATCTGGGTCGCTGCGGTAAAGGCTATCGTCATTCCACCTATATCAAAGTACCTCGGTGTCATGGCCTCTTCCAGATCATGTCCGGCGCCCACATATTCGATCTCAGCCTCCGAAAGCACATCAAAGGTGTCAAGAAGAGCATCTTTTCCATGGTCATATGCGTGATTATTCGCAAGTCCCACTATATCCACGCCCAGATCCGTAAGATAATGCACGGTTGACGGATCCGCCCTGAAGGTGAATTTCTTGCCCGCAGTGGGAGTCCCTCTGTCGGAATACGGAAATTCATTATTTATCATAGTGATGTCTGCTTCCTGCATCGTCTCTATGATATCTTCGTCCAGAGCTTCCGTCATCTCTCCGCCTCGTGACATAAGAGCGTTCATATTCGCATAGCGACGGTCAAAATTCATATCACCCGTGAATATGATCCTTACCGGTTCGTATTCCACCACATCTTCGGATACGGTCTCCGTCGGCATCTCTACCTCGACCATGGCTTTTTCACTCACGCTCTCCATGGCAGGCGCCGCAGTCTCTTCCTCTTCTTCCGTCGCTTCTTCCGTTACCTCGGGGACTTCGTATGTACCTTTCTTTTCAGGAAGATACTCGGAGATCACGCTGTTCATGCCGCATCCCGATGTCATCAGTATAATATATGCAATTATGACAAAAGCCCCGCCTCTTCGGCAGGGCTTAATGTTTTTATGACTCATGCAAATCTCTGATTGTTGACCCTTACGCCGGGACCCATGGTCGGAGCGATCGAAACGCTCTTCAGGTACTGACCCTTCAGCGCAGAAGGTCTTGCCTTGATTATTGCAGACATCAGCGCATCAAAGTTCTCTTTGAGCTGCTCGGGCGTAAATGATGCCTTCCCTACAGGAACATGGATGATGTTGGCCTTGTCAAGCCTGTACTCTACCTTACCTGCCTTGATATCCTTAACTGCCGCAGCGACATCCATGGTAACGGTTCCGGCCTTGGGGTTAGGCATAAGGCCCTTGGGGCCGAGTACCTTACCGAGACGTCCGACGACTCCCATCATGTCGGGAGTTGCGACTACAACATCAAAATCAAGCCATCCGTCATTCTGGATCTTCGGTATCAGTTCCTCACCGCCTACATGATCAGCGCCTGCTGCCTGAGCTTCGTCAAGCTTAGCGCCTTTAGCAAATACGAGGACCCTGACGCTTCTTCCGGTTCCGTTGGGGAGTACTACTGCTCCTCTGACCTGCTGCTCGGCATGTCTTCCGTCGCATCCGGTCCTTAAGTGAACCTCGATAGTCTCGTCAAACTTTGCCGTAGCTGCTTTTTTTACAAGCTCTATAGCTTCATCGGGCTCGTAAAGCTTTGTTCTGTCGATAAGCTTTGCAGCCTCATTGTACTTCTTTCCGTGCTTCATCCCGGGCCTCCTTACTTCTCGACCTCGACACCCATGGATCTTGCGGTGCCGGCTATCATGCTCATTGCTGCCTCAAGAGATGCCGCATTGAGATCGGGCATCTTGGTCTCAGCGATCTCCTTGCACTTCTCCTTGGAAAGGGTAGCGACCTTCTGCTTGTTCGGGACGCCTGATGCCTTCTGGAGATTGCAGGCCTTCTTGATAAGGACAGCTGCGGGCGGAGTCTTCGTGATGAATGTAAAGCTCCTGTCTGCATAGACCGTGATGACAACGGGGATGAGGACATCTCCTTTGTCGGCTGTCTTAGCATTGAACTGCTTGGTGAACTCTACGATGTTGACGCCATGCTGACCGAGAGCCGGTCCTACAGGCGGTGCCGGTGTTGCCTTGCCGGCGGGGATCTGAAGCTTTATCAAGCCTACTACCTTTTGTGCCATTATACTGCACCTCCATAATAATGTGGTTTATGGCGGAACGCTTTACGTTCCTCCCACCGAAGCCTACAAGGCTTCAATAATTAAACGGCAAAGCCGAAAAATTATCAAAAGTGGATTTTATCAGTCCTCAAGGGGTTCAACCTGGTCAAGTTCAAGCTCGACTATGGTTTCTTTTCCGAAGAGAGCCGATACAGAAACCTTTACGATTTCATCATCAAGGTTGATTTCCTCAACCGTACCTTTGAAGCCGTTGAAGATAGGATCAATGATGTTGACGGTATCGCCCACAGCGTATTTGACCTCGATGTTTCGTTTTTCTACGCCAAGGGAAATGACCTCTTCATCTGAAAGGGGGACGGGTTTGCCCTCCGGACCTACAAAACCGGTCACGCCTCTGATATTGCGGATCGTGAGCCACGCGTCATCGCTGATGGTGGGACGGTCATTCTTGTCATATTCAGAAACGATCTTAACGAGAACATATCCGGGGAAGAGCTTGCGTTCCACCTCACGCCTTTTGTCCTCTTTGATCTCAACAACGGTCTCAGTGGGGATCTGAACATCCAGAATGACATCGGTCATCCTGCGATTTTCAACGACCTTCTCAAGGTTGCTGGCCACTTTGTTTTCGTAGCCCGAGTATGTGTGAACAACATACCATTTAGAGAAAACATCTGACATATCGCGTCACCTTACGGCAGAAAAACGAAATTCATAGCCGTAAATTTCCTTTCTTTCAAGCGTAACACAAATTACTCTGCTTTTGTGGTGGCGGCAGAAGCTGCCTCAGTTGTCTCTGCGGCTGCGGTCGTTGCTGCGGCTTCGGTTGTCTCTGCCGCTGTTGTCGACTCAGCTATGGTTGTTGTTTCCGCCGTTTTCTCCGGCTCGGTGACTTCACCTGCCGCGGTGATATCCTCAACAGGTACGTCGCTTTCGGGATCGGTCTGCTCCGTTGCGCTGCTTGAGTGTGAAGACGCCAAGTGACGCAGGGAATCGATTCCCTTTGTAAGACCGAAGTCTGCGATCCAGATAAAGACACCGATTATCAGTACTGATAAAAGTACGACGCCAGTGCTCTTTACCACTGTTTTGAGATCCGGCCAAACGATCTTCTTGATTTCACCCTTGAAATCCTTGAAAAACTTCGGGATAGCTTTACCGGCACGCTTTAAGAATCCGGGCTTACCGGATTTGTTTGATGCCTTGGCAGTAGCTTTTTCTGCCTTAGCTACCTTCTGAGCAGCATCGGATACATCTTTTTTAGCCATGATTAATCCTCCTGCCTTATTTGGTCTCGCGATGAAGAGTATGCTTTTTGCAGAAACGGCAGTACTTGTTCATCTCCAACCTGTCGGGTGAATTCTGTTTGTTCTTCATTGTGTTGTAGTTGCGCTGTTTGCATTCGGTGCAAGAAAGTGTGATTTTTACTCTTTTACCGTTAGCAGCCATTTGCGGCACCTCCATTTGGATTTATTTCGGTCGCACAGTGACACATATTTACGATACAGCCTGCTATTCGCAGCCCGATCATATCTGCATGGCAGGGACGACCGTTAAGCCTCCCTCTGATTCGTCGGCAACCGTTTATTAAACCGGTTCTGCATACTTCGATTTTGTCGGCGATTGCCTTGAAGGGTACAAAAAATAAACCCTCCTTCACCAGAGGTAAGGGTAGTTTATCACAAACGATATGTATAAGTCAAGAGCTTTTTCAAAAAAAATGAAAAAAATGTAATGACATCCCGACTTGTATTTAAAAATGTAAAAATAATTTAATAAATATTTAAATATTTTACCTATTGAAATATTATTTAATATATGATAAAATAAAAAACAGTATAACTATGTGACCGCGATTTTTCATCATATATTTTTACTATTCAGAAAGGATATTATCTATGAAAATCAAAAAACTGATATCGGTTTTACTTATATTAACCATTATATTTGCCGTGGCGGCATGCGGAAAGAAGAAGCCTGAGGGCAGCAGCACTACAGAGCCCACCCTTGCTCCGCCTGTAAAACAGTGGGGCGGACTTTCTGATTATGACGATCAGACCAAAGAGGGGGAGACTACCGCTCCCGCAGTACTTACGAATGAGATAATGCGCTCTGTTGTCAGCTCGGTTATGGGAAAGGATTACCAGTGGAACGGAAAGCTTTCAAGTCTCAGCGCCGAAAATCAGAAGAAGGTCGAAGCGGCTCTGCGCGGTCAGGGTTTCCAAGTGACCATTAAGGACGGTAAGCTTTCATATGATGATACAGGCTCAGCGGGAACTTCCGATGATGCGGTGACCGTGCCGCAGAGCAAGGTGGACGAGGCTGCCAAAAATGTCATAGGAGATAATTGGAGCGGCAATGTAGCCGACCTTGACGACAAGCAGAAGGAAGATCTTCAGAATGAGCTCAACAAAGATTCCGATACTGATGTCACTATTGTAGATAATAAAGTAGTATATGTCAAGCCTCCGGTAACCACTTCAAAGACAAATACAAAAACGACTAAAGCGACAACTGAGGCTGCTACAACTGATGCAGTTGTTCCTACTACCCAGGAGACCACCACACAGCAGGCGGCAGGGTCACCGAAGCTTACGGGAATAAAGCGTACGCTGGCGGATACCTACGGCGGTTCAGCAAACGATAGATTCATAAGCGTTACGTCCACAAAGGACGGCGGTTACGCGGTGGTCGCGGAGGTTTCATCCACGGACGGTGATTTTGCAAAGTCAAACGGCAGCTTCGGCGGCAAAAAGGCCGTTGTTATCAAATTTGATAAAGATGGAAAAGAACTCTGGCAGCAGTCATATCTCGGTCAGATTTATGGCGTTAAATTCTATGACATAGCGGAGCTTACGGATGGCTCACTGGTGGCAGTGGGCGATTCCAGCGACACTGTGATAGACGGGAAAAAGCTGGAGGGCTCGGGCGACAGCCTCAACGGCATTATTGCCAAGCTTTCGGCATCCGGAGAAAAGCTCTGGATAAAGAGCGTGGGCGGCTCGGAGGGCGAGTATTTCAGCACTGTGGCGGCAACTCCGGACGGCGCTTTCATAGTCGGCGGCAAGGTCACTTCCTGCGACGGTCCCTTTGAGGGCCTTCCCTATGACCTTATACACGCGGTGCTTATAAGATTTGACGCTGACGGCAATCTTTACTGGCCCTGGGCGCTCAGCGGTAAAATGCATACTATTATTACAGATATAGCGGTCAACCAATACGGTCAGATATTTGCTTCATGCAATACAAAATCAAAGGAACTTGTAGATGCCTCAGGCAACAAGATACAGGGCGTAGGCAACGGAGGTATGGATGCGCTTGTTATAAAGCTCGACAAGAACAGGCAGTTTATATGGTCTCAGGTTTACGCCGGCAACGGTGAAGACAACATAGGCGGCATTGTCTGTACAGAGGACGGCGGCTGTGTTGTTGCCGGCAACTTCTCGGCACGTTCATACACACCCAGCGGCACATTTGCCGATTGTCAGTATTACGGTAAGACAGAGGGAGCCGTCGTAAAATATAACAGCGAAGGCAGGATAGTCACACCCATTACGATCCTCAGCGGAAGCGAAATGGAGACTATTACCGATATAGCGGCGATCAATGGCGGATATATCGTATCCGGCTATTCCAACTCTCCGGATATAAACATCGCGAGCGATATCAAGATCGGCGAAAACAAGGGACTGACGGACGCTGTAGCCTGGCTGCTTGACAGCAACAGGGGAGAGATAAGACTTGCTTCCGTCGGCGGTTCAGACAGAGATGAAGCCTATTCTCTGGCTTCAAACGGTACTACGGTTATGATGGTGGGCGCAACGATGTCCTCGGACGGCGATTTCCAGGGTCAGACCCCTGTGGGAGAGCACGGAAGATTCACATCGTTTATGGCTACCTATAACATATTATCCACCCAGGCAAACTAAGCGGCAAAGCGGCAAAGACAAAAAATTGTAAACGGAGGATTTCAAAATGACAGATTTTTCCTATGAGATCGTGAAAGAGGTCGGCGTATTGTCGGAAACATCAAGAGGCTGGACCAAGGAGCTCAACCAGATAAGCTGGAACGGCAGAGAGCCCAAGTATGATATCAGAGAATGGGCGCCCGATCACAAGAAGATGGGTAAGGGTGTTACTCTCAGCGAGGATGAGATACAGGAGCTCAAGAAGCTTCTTTCAAACATCTGATTTAATCCAACATATCGGAGACTTTGATCAGCGTTGAAAATAAGTAAAATTGCAACTTTTGTTGTAATGTTTATAATGATATCCGTTTTTATCCTGGATATCGTTACGGTTTTGTTGTGCAATAAATATGAAAAGACCTATCAACTCACTGCCGAAACCTTCGACGGTGGGTTTGGTGCGGATAAAATTCATTTTTTAAACACAAATAATTCAGACGCCATCTTGCTGGAGAGCGACGGACACTTCGGGCTTATAGATTCCGGAGAGGGCAGTAACAATCCGAACCTCAAAGCCAGAACAGATGGCTTTGAAGATAAAATAATATCATATCTGAAAAAAACAGCGGGTGACAGTGAGGGCAGAGTACATCTTGATTTCGTGCTTGCCACCCATTATCATTATGACCATATAGGTGGATTCCAAAGTATTCTAAGAGATGAATACGTTTATGTGGAACGCGCTTATTTCAGAAGGCTCAGCGAAGGTCTGCTCCGGGATTACGAAAAGGGTTCGTGGCAGATACCTCAGCTTTACGCTGAGCTTATCGATACGGTAAAAGAACGCGGGATAGAGCTGGTACAGGATCTGCCAAAGGAACCTTTCAAATTCGGGAGCTTCACTCTTCAGTTCTTCAATACCGATGTGGTGACAGACCCGCAGTTCAAAGGGGACAACGACGACTCGGTGGGCGTAAAAGTGACTAAAGGCGACCGTTCGGCCTTCCTTTCGGCGGACATTTCAAACGCCCACGGTCTTGAAAAGAAGCTGGCGGACAGTATAGGTGAAGTGGATATTCTGAAACTCGGTCATCACGGTTATGCAGGGGCTTCTTCGGCAGGCTTCGTCAGAACGCTGAGACCTAAAATAGCCATTGTCACAAATTGGCTGGGAAAGATATATCCCAACGTCAAATGGAATTTGACCATGTATTCCCATTCTGCGATCTATTCCACGGTAAAATGCGACGGTATAGCCGCCTGCTTTACAGACGAAGGTGAGATCAGACTTACCACTCATCTTCATACATATTATAATAATAATTAAAATAATAAGGAGAAGAGGATCATGAAAAGAATGACAAGAAGAATCGTTTCGATTGTTATGGCTCTGGTTTTGCTTGTAGGCTGTATGGCTATAGCTTCAGCCGATACCGATAGCCGGCTCAAGTTCAATTCAGACGGAAAGTTCAAGATACTTCACATCACCGATACCCATCAGAATATTTCCGACGGCGAAAAAGTGAAGATATTTATGGCTGAGGTTTTGGATTATGCAAAGCCGGATCTTGTCGTTTTCGGCGGAGATAATCAGGTGGGCAACGGCAATGACTATCAGGCAAACTATGATGCTATCAAGAGCCTTGTGGATCCCATCGTTGAGCGGGGCATCCCCTTCGCCCTTGTTTTCGGCAACCACGATCATCAGAGCGGTATATCAAATGAAGAACAGCTTGAGATATTCCAGTCCTTCCCCGGCTGCTTAGCCTACGACGTTGAGGGTCTCTACGGCTGCGGAAACTACAATCTTCCCATTTTAAGCTCCGACGGTGAAAGCACAGCCTTCAATCTGTGGTTCTTTGATTCCGGCGACAGAAATCCCGATGCGGAAGAAGGCGGCTATGACTATGTCCGTGAAGATCAGATAAACTGGTACAAGACCACCAGTGAGGCTTTGGAAAGAGCCTGCGGCAAAAAAGTACCGTCTTTGGTATTCCAGCACATAATCGTGCCGGAGATTTATGATATCTTTCTGCGTTCACCCATAAAGATCAAGGATTTCAATTTCAAGGGTGTTTCACGTATGCCAATACCTGATCTTACCAAGCTCAAAGAGGGATATATACTTGAGCCTCCCTGTCCGCCAAATTATTCTGCAGGCGAGTTTGACGCATGGGTAGAGCGGGGTGACGTCATAGGCGCCGTATTCGGTCATGACCATGTGAACAACTTCATAGTCAACCTTAACGGCATAGACCTTATCCAGACCCCGGGAGCCTGCTTTGAAAGCGGTTACGGAACTAACTTTTACAGAGGCGCCAGACTTATAACTCTGGACGAAAAAGATACGAGTACTTATGACACGGAGGTCATAACCTACGCCAAGCTTTCCAAGCAGGAGGGTTCAAAACTCGGAAACACTTTCCGTTTAGATGATATCGGTGCGGATATACTCCTTCCTATTGAGGTCATAGGAAAAACGGTCATGACCGTTATTAAGATGGTTTTCTCCATATTCTCCAAATAAGAATTTAATTTACAGCCTGCCAAACATAACACCGGCAGGCTGATTTTATGGTCACCTCTGAAAAGTCTCGTGTATCCTTTATGTAAATTTGACAAATATCCGGGTATATTGTATAATACCTCCACTATGAGTTTTTGAAAGGATGTTTCATTTATGGACGACCCCGGACCTGCGGGTACCAGTGTTATTGTTAAGATCATTCTGCTGTTTGTGCTTATTCTTGTCAATGCGTTTTTCGCAATGAGCGAGATCGCCATTATTTCACTTAACGACAACAAGGTGGAAAAAATGGCGAATGAGGGCAACAAAAAGGCGAAAAAAATCGTTAAGCTTACGGAAAATTCCAGCAGTTTTCTTTCCACTATCCAGATAGGCGTTACCCTCGCGGGATTCCTGACTTCCGCTTCGGCTTCCCAGTCCTTTGCAGGGATGCTTGCGTCAGGGTTGTGCGGTACATGGGTCAAAAACGTGTTTTCTGTGAGCTTTATACGCAGTGTGTCAGTTGTGCTTATCACAATAGTAATGTCCTATTTCTCCCTTGTTCTGGGCGAGCTTGTTCCCAAACGCATCGCCATGAACTGCCCGGAAAAGGTGTCCTTCAAGGTGGTTGGCGTATTGCAGGCGGTGGCGGTTATAGCCAAGCCTTTTGTTAAGATATTATCCCTGTCCACCAACGGTATAGTACGCCTTTTCGGTATCGATCCCAATGCCAACGATGAACCCGTCACCGAGGAAGAGATACGCATGATGGTCGACGTGGGCGGCGAACGGGGAGTTATCGAAGATGTACAGAAGGAAATGATAAACAACATCTTTGAATTTGACGATATTGATGTGGGAGACATTATGACCCACCGTACCGAGATGACCGCGGTGGAGGCGGACACCCCCATGAACGAACTTATTTCCATGGCGGTGGAGGACGGGTATTCCAGAATACCGGTTTATGATGAGGATCCCGATAATATTATAGGAATAATATATATAAAGGATCTGCTCAAATATATAGGCACTTCCCTGCCTGAGGGTCAGACACTCAGGGACTTTATGCGCGAGGCTTACTATGTCCCCGAAACAAAGCGATGCGGCGAGCTGTTTAAGGAAATGACAGGCAAAAAGATACAGATAGCCGTGGTCGTTGACGAGTACGGCGGTACTGCAGGTATCGTCACAATGGAGGATCTGCTTGAGTCCATTGTGGGAAATATCCAGGATGAGTATGACAACGAGGAAGAGGAGATCTCCAAGATAAACGAGACGACCTTCACTATAGACGGAGCCACAAATATCGACGAGCTTGACGAGCTTGTGGGAACTACTCTGCCTGAGGGAGACTATGACACGGTGGCAGGTTTTGTAATAAGCCTGCTGGGCTATCTTCCCAAACCCGGCGAGACCCCCGAGATCATGTACGAAAACCTTAAGTTCAACGTGCTTGAGGTGGAGGACAGAAGAATAGTCAAGGTGCGCGTCGAGATATTGCCCGTTGAAAATAACGGCGAGAAGGATCCGGAATAACAGCCGATGGGCTTATTTGTGCTTTGTCCCGGTATGGACATAAAGCCCTGCGTTTCTGTATAAAATTCATAAAAAAGCGGGAGGATCGTTTGGTATCCTTCCGCTTTTGTGATGCGCTGCGGCAATAAATATCGGCTTAAGACCTCAATGCAAACGGTCATCCTCTATTTTGCAAAAAAGAAATTTAACCACAATATAGAATGGAAAATTATTCACCGCATCTATATATTGACATTTTTGCGATATTGTGATAACATAGTGTCAAAGATTTTTTAGGAGGAATCATAATGAGAAAACCTGTTTCACGCATTCTTTCACTGCTCCTTGCCGTGATTATGATAGTCGGTATGGGTCAGCAGATATTTGCCCTTGATATAGGAGGCGGCGCTGTTTCGGTCAACGCCTTGGACAAGGCAGATGCTGTCACAAGTCCCGAGAGCATAGGGGACCTGGCGGGTCTTAAGACATACCTTCACGACAACATAGCCATCTGCAATACCGTTATCTCCATATCCACGTACAAGATAGTTAAAAATGACGAAAACATAAATACCGTGTTTTCAATAATCCAGAATGATTTTCCGGAGTTCTTCCATGTTGACACCCTTAGCCTGACATTCTCCGGCGGGTATCTTCAGTTCGTCAAACTTACATACAAAATGTCCAGGACGGAATATGAAAACGCTATGACGGCGGTCAACGAAAAGGCCAATTATCTGCTGAGAGATATTGAAAGCAGCAGTCTTTCAGATGCGGAGAAGGTCATGCTGGTGCATGACAGACTTGCGGTTTACACTGAATACGATTATCCCGCATCAAAGGAACACGCCGGCGATACCTACACACTGTACGGCACCCTTGTAAACGGCGTCGCTGTATGTCAGGGCTATGCGGAGACTTTCGTTTATCTTATGAATAAGCTCGGTATACAGGCTCGCACCATACACTCCGACAGCCTGAATCACACATGGAACATAGTTACCATAGGCGGCAAAGAATATCACGTTGACGTCACATGGGACGATAAGGTAATAGATACCTACGGCAGAGTTTATCATGACAGCCTGCTTCGTTCAACGGATGGCATAAAATCAACGGGTCACACGGCAACGGATTTCAAATCCTCCGCTTCCGATACCAAGTACGATAAATATTTTTGGTCAAATTCAATAGCTGAGATCCAGCTGTTCAAGGGCAAGTTATATTATATCAATAACGTTGACAACACCCTGAGAGAGATCACCTCGGGAACCACATCAAAGGTAATTGTTACCCTGGAGAAAAAATGGTCGAATTATTATACGACCCTTGCAAACGGCAACATGGTCTTGTGCTTCTCCGAACTGAGCGGCGACAGCAAGTATCTGTATTACACATCTCCCACGTCGGTTGTCAAGTACGACACCGTTACCCAGACCACTGAGATCGTGTATACCCCCACTCTTCCCGGTGAGAACTACAAAATATACGGCTTCAAGGCATACAACAACAAGTTCTATCTTGACCTCAACACCACCCCGTCGATGGGAGCTTCCACAAGGAAGGATTACGGCGTTATTTATCCATACAATGTTACTTACACCATATTCTATGATGCCAACGGCGGTTCAAACGCGCCTGATCCCGTAACAAAAGAAGCGGGTAAAGCTATCAAGATCAGCGCCACCGTGCCCACCAGAAAGGGTTACGTCTTTAAGGGCTGGGCGGAGAGCGCTTCCGCTACCACACCCACATTCTTCCCCAACGGCAATTATAATCAGGATCGTTCGCTTAAGCTCTATGCTGTATGGCAGGCGAACAGCTATCAGGTCATGTTTGACGCGAACACAGGCAGTTGTGAGACTGCTGTAATGGCAGTACTTTTCGGACTGTCCTACGGAAAGCTTCCCGTTCCCCTAAAGGAGGAATGTGAGTTTGTAGGCTGGTACACGAGCCTTGGAGCAGACGGAAAGCTTGTTACCAAGGACACCGTTGTGAGTATCGATCATGATCATACCCTCTACGCTGTCTGGAAGGGCGCTGAATATCAGATAACCTTCAACGCGGACGGCGGCACGGTAGTTCCCGCTGTAAAGACAGTCAACTACGGCAGCAACGTTACCCTGCCCACACCTCAGAGAGTAGGCTATGACTTTATCGGCTGGTACGATGAGGAGGGCCACGTCTTTGAGAACGAATCAATGTACAATTTCAAGAAGGACATAACCCTTACCGCGCATTGGGATACGGCAAAATTCAAGGTGTCATTTGACGCTAACGGCGGTACGGTGTCGGTTACCGAAAAGACCGTAACGTTGGGTTATGCATACGGTGAATTGCCCACTCCCGTAAGAAACGGCTATAACTTTGCAGGCTGGTTTACCGCAAAAGTAGGCGGCACCCAGATAACTGCGACGAGTACATGTTCTGCTGTTGAAGACATCACACTCTACGCCCATTGGAGCGGCAAACAGTATACGATCTACTTTGACGTTGACGAATGCGCTCCCATGACGGTCACCTGCGGCAATCCTATAGGAACCATGCCCAAGCCCGTAAGCAAAGAAAAGGGTTATATCTTTGGAGGCTGGTATATAGACGGCGTTAAGGTAGATGAAAATACGGTCTACAACTATACGACAGATAAAGCCGCCGCGGTAAAATGGCAGCTTTCACCCGCGCTCAAGATAAAGGGTCTGGATACCCCCATCACAGTGGATTACAGAACTACAGTGACATTGGTTCCCGAGTATGAGGATATTCCTGAGCTCAAGAACGCCAAGGTCCGCTGGATCGTCAATGGTGATACGGAACACTATTATGAAGCTCCGAGTCTTAAGATCAACGAGATCAAGAGGAATTACACCGTTCAGTGTCAACTGGTACTGGATGGCGTGGTGATATCTCAGTCACCGGTGGGTACCATAAATGTAAAATCAGGGTTATTTGCAAAGATCATAGCGTTCTTAAAAGCTATGTTCGGTCGTCTGCCCTCATACACTGTTCAGGCGGTCAGAAAAATGACTGAGATCGGATAAATAAAACAAGTAAAAACTAATAAACAGCGGATCGCGGAATATTGAGTTCCGCGGTCCGCTGAAAATTTTTTTGAAAAAATTTCAGAAATAGTGTTGACTTTTATTTGAAAATATAGTATAGTAATCAAGTCGTCGGCGAACGACACTATGTGGGAGCATAGCTCAGCTGGGAGAGCACTTGCCTTACAAGCAAGGGGTCACAGGTTCGAGCCCTGTTGTTCCCACCACGTGGCCCGGTAGTTCAGCTGGTTAGAACGCTAGCCTGTCACGCTAGAGGTCGACGGTTCGAGCCCGTTCCGGGTCGCCATTTTTCTTTTTAGCTTTGGATTTATTCAAGCTTTTGCCTCTGTAGCTCAGTTGGTAGAGCAGTGGACTGAAAATCCACGTGTCGCTGGTTCGATTCCGGCCGGAGGCACCACTTATTTGCGGATGTAGCTCATCTGGTAGAGCGCCACCTTGCCAAGGTGGAGGTAGCGAGTTCGAGCCTCGTCATCCGCTCCATTTTTCAGGACGCTTAAACATAACAGTTTTGGCGTCTGTTTTTAACAGAAGAATAATTTCCGTTTCTTCTGCATTATAATTCAATATGGCGCCATAGCCAAGTGGTAAGGCAGAGGTCTGCAAAACCTTTATTCCCCAGTTCAAGTCTGGGTGGCGCCTCCAAAAATAAAAAGTCGCTTCAGGCGGCTTTTTATTTTTGGAAATGAAGCACACCTGCGGTGCATGAAAAATTAAGCAAGGCTTCGCCTTATGAAGCGTGCCTTCGGCACATAAAATGATTATTGTGTACTTCGCTTCATACGAGCGTTAGCGAGTGCTTCATAACAGCGCCAGCTGTTACTTCATTAGTGAGCGTAAGCGAACGGCTTCATTGACAAAAAATAAAATATGTGTTATATAATTTTTGAGAGGCGATGTGATTATAATTGAAAATAAACTTTCAGAACAGTCTTTGGATTTCTCTGTTTTGATCATTAATCTTGTTAAGCGGTTAAAAGAGCGAAGGGAAAGCATAATTTCTAATCAAATCGGTAGGAGCGGTACTTCTATTGGCGCTAACATAAGAGAGGCGCAGTATGCACACAGTAAAGCTGATTTTATTTCAAAACTTCAAATTGCACTTAAAGAGGCAAACGAGACAGGATATTGGTTAGAACTGCTTTTTAAAACCGATTATATCGAAAAAGAACAGTATGATTTTCTTGAATCAAAGTGCAAATCTTTAAGAGCTATACTTGTTTCCTCAATTAATACCGCAAAGAAGAACATATAATATATGTTTTCTTAGCAATAATCTAATATCTTAATGTTATTATCCCAAATGTATTTATTTTTTAATTAAAATACGGTTCAGGTATTTTCCTAAGCCGCATTTTCGTGTATAATAATGTCAAAGATAAAAATATAAAAACCAAAGGAGAGACGATCATGGCTGAAATAAAACTGACTAAGGACAATTTCGAGGCAGAGGTACTCAACTCAGACAAGCCTGTGCTTGTGGATTTCTGGGCGACATGGTGCGGACCCTGCAGGATGCTGGCTCCCGTCATTGAGGAGATCGCCGAGGAATATGATGGCAAGGTCAAAGTCGGCAAGGTCAACGTGGACGATGAGCCGGAGCTTGCCGCGGCA